>CBFIIO010000016.1:0-74717 GCA_965662465.1 Planctomycetota bacterium
AAGCAAGGTCGTTTCCGCGAAAACTTGCTCGGTAAGCGCGTCGACTACTCGGCACGTTCGGTCATTGTCGTTGGTCCAGACCTGCGTCTGCACCAGTGTGGCTTGCCGAAGATCATTGCGCTCGAGCTGTTCCAGCCGTTCATCATCCGCCGTTTGAAGGAGCTCGGCCACGCCGACACCATCAAGTCCGCGAAGAAGATGTTGGAGCGCAAGGATGAAGAAGTCTGGGACATCCTCGAAGAGGTGATTCAGGACCACCCGGTTCTGCTCAACCGTGCGCCGACCCTTCACCGGATTGGCATCCAAGCGTTTGAGCCGGTATTGGTTGAAGGCAACGCGATCCGCGTCCACCCGCTCGTTTGTTCGGCCTATAACGCGGACTTCGACGGCGACCAGATGGCAGTGCACTTACCACTGTCGTTCGAAGCCCAGATCGAGGCCTGCACGTTGATGTTGTCGATCAACAACATCTTCTCGCCTGCACATGGCGGCCCGATCATTGCTCCTAACCAGGACATTGTGCTCGGCTGTTACTGGCAGAGCCTCCAGCGCCCAGGCGAACTCGGTGAAGGCAAGACCTTCGCGACTCGCGATGAAGTCTGGATGTCCTACTCCAGCGACAAGATCCACATCCACGCTCGCATCAAGGTGCAGTTCCCTGCTGGCGTGGAAATCCGCAACCAGGGCGACACGGTCATCACCGATGGTGTCACGCTCGTCGAGACGACGCCAGGCCGGATCATGTTCAACGAAATCCTCGAAGAGGGGATGCCGTACTACAACCATGACCTGGACAAGAAGGCGCTCTCGAACATCATCGCCGACTGCCATCTCCTGATGGATCGCGATGCTACGCTGCGCTTGCTTGACCGTCTCAAAGAGACTGGTTTCAAGGCCGCAACGCGCGCCGGACTCTCCTTCGGTAAGGATGACATGATCATCCCGCCGAGTAAGGAAGTGATCATCAAGAAGACGGCTGGCGAGGTGGAGAAGATCCACATGGCGCACGCTCGCGGCATCATCACCGAGGGTGAGCGCTACTTGAAGGTCATCGACTCTTGGACGCACGCTCGCGAAAAGATCGGTGAGGACATGCTCAACGAGTTGCGTAACGACACCCGCGATGGGCGTCTTTACGTTAACCCTGTTTACTGCATGGTCATGTCGAAGGCGCGTGGTTCGGTTGAGCAGATTCGTCAGCTAGCCGGCATGCGTGGTCTGATGGCGAAGCCGTCTGGCAAGATCATTGAGCAGCCGATTAAGGCTAACTTCCTCGAAGGTCTGCGCGTTCTCGAATACTTCTCGTCGACGCACGGTGCCCGTAAGGGTCTAGCCGATACGGCGCTCAAGACGGCAGACTCTGGATATCTGACGCGTAAGCTCGCTGACGTTGCCCAAAACATTGTCGTCTCGATCATCGATTGTGGAACCGAGAACGGCGTCGATAAGGGCACTGTCTACCAGGGCGATAAGGTCGCCGTGACGTTTGTGGATGCTGTTCGCGGCCGCGTCGCGCTTTACTCGATCGTCGACCCGATGACTGATGAAGTCATCGTCGAAAAGAACGAGCTGATCACCGTCGACATCGCCAAGAAGATCGAGCTGGTTGTCAGCAGCGAAACGATTCGCGTTCGCTCGCCGCTCACCTGCGAAGCAGGTATCGGCGCATGTGCTAAGTGCTACGGTATGGACCTGTCGCGCAGCGCGATGGCTGAGCCAGGTTTGGCGATCGGCATCATCGGCGCTCAGTCGATTGGTGAGCCAGGCACGCAGCTGACGATGCGGACGTTCCACATCGGTGGCACGGCTTCGAAGAAGGTCGAGGACTCCGAAGTTCGCAACAAGCGCGCTGGTCGCGTCCAGTTTGCCAACCTTGAGACCGTCGAAGTGGACGTCGATAGCGATAATGGCGGCAAGGAAATCATCGCGCTGAAGCGTCGTGGTGAGATCCTCATTGTTGACCAGAAGGAGCGCGAACTTGAGCGTCACGCTGTGCCGCTCGGCGCTGTTGTGCACGTCAAGGAAGGCGACGACATCAAGGAACACCAGTCGCTCTGTGGCTGGGATCCCCACCACAATCCAATTCTCGCTGAGGTCAGCGGTAAGGTCCGCTACGAGGATATCCTCGAAGGCAAGACGTTCCGCATTGAGCGCGACGCGGACACTAAGGTCCAACGTAAGGTGATGATCGAGCACAAGGGTGACTTGCACCCGCACCTGATCATCGAAGACGAAGGTGGTAACCGCCTCGCTATCACACCGGTTCCGGAAAAGGCATACATCGAAGTCGAAAACGGTCAGACCGTCTCGGCTGGTATGATGCTCGCCAAGACACCGCGTGAAGTGCAAGGAACGCAGGACATCACTGGTGGTCTGCCGCGTGTTACCGAGCTGTTTGAAGCTCGTCGCCCGAAGGATCCTGCTGTGTTGTCTGAGATTGACGGCATCGTCGAACTCGGTGACAAGCGTCGCGGCAAGCGCACAATCCTCGTCAAGGGCGAGGACGGTGGCGTTGAGCGTGAACACCTAGTGCCGCAGGGTAAGAACCTTCGCGTTCACCGTGGCGACCACGTGAAGGCTGGCGAAGCACTTGTTGACGGTCCTGTCGTTCCGCACGATATGCTTGCCATTCAGGGTGAGAAGTCGGTGCAGAACTACCTCCTCCGCGAAGTGCAGACGGTTTACCGCGCTCAGGGCGTGGCAATCGACGACAAGCACATCGAGATCATCCTGGCGCAGATGATGCGCAAGGTGCAGGTCGAGGATCCGGGTGACAGTGAGTTCTTGCCAGGAGCGGTTGTCGATAAGTTCCGCTTCCGCGAAGCCAACCAGCTTCTGGGTGAGCAACGCAAGAAGCCAGCAACGGCTTCGCCGCTATTGCTCGGAATCACCAAGGCCTCGTTGCAATCCGATTCGTTCATCTCTGCGGCCTCCTTCCAGGAGACAACCAAGGTCTTGACCGAAGCTGCGCTGGCAGGCAAGCAAGACGATCTTGTTGGTCTAAAGGAGAACGTCATCCTTGGCCACTTGGTGCCGACCGGAACAGGCTTCCGCAACTTCCAGAAAACTCGCGTGCTCAAGAACGTCGACCTCCAGGCTGCAGCCGAAGAGATTGGTCGTTTGAGCAAGCAAGGATTCCTGGATGAAGGTGGCCCTGTAATTCGCCTCGACGGAATCGATGAGGCTCCAGCCACTGTGCTTCCTGGCGGTGATCCGTTTGATGACCTTCCGCGTTCGCCGCTGGGGGACGATCCGATGGACATCGGCCCGAACGACGGCGATGACTCCGGTGACGACCAGCCAGTAGGCTCTGGTGGCGATGGCACCGGACCGAGCGCTGATCCGGTTGTTGAGGCCTCCAGTGTCGAAGCTCCTGTTGTTGCTGAGGCTCCGGTAGTTGAAGCTCCGGTAGTTGAAGCGCCGGTAGCTGAGGCTCCTGTCGGCGATAGCCCTGCCGAGGCTGGCGACAGCCCGACCGGCGATGGCCCTGTCGGCGACGGCCCAGCCAGCACTGACCCAGCCAGCGATTCCCCGACGGATGCTGGTCAGGGGGTTGATTAGCCCCCGTAAATGTAAGTTTGACGTGGCTCCTGACACGATGGAGCTGCGCCGGGCTTGTTTTCGAGATTGCTTTCCGTATTCTCTCTCGCCCCATTCTCGGTTGGAACCCAGCCGCTGAAGCCTGTCGCGCTCGTTCCTAAGGGCGCCTCGATTACTGACTGTCGAACACACTGAAATGCCTACGATCAACCAACTCGTCCGCAAGGGACGCAAGACGATCAAAGAGAAGAGCAAGTCACCGATTCTGGATAGCTGCCCACACAAACGTGGTGTTTGCCTTCAGGTCAAGACGATGACGCCGAAGAAGCCGAACTCGGCCCTTCGCAAAATTGCTCGCGTGCGTCTCAGCAATGGAAAAGAGACGACCGTTTACATCCCGGGCGAAGGCCACAACCTGCAAGAGCACTCGATTGTGCTCATCCGCGGCGGTCGTGTTCGTGACCTTCCGGGTGTGCGCTACCACGTTCTTCGTGGCTGCCTAGATGCTTCCGGTGTTGAAAGTCGACGTCGTAGCCGAAGCAAATACGGCGCTAAGCGTCCTAAGAGCAAGTAATCGCTCGTTCATGAGCTTGCAAGCTGCCTAAACCTGACCATTCACTGAACTGATGCCTCGTTCCTACAAGTCCACCGAAGTCCATCTGCAGGGCGACCCGCGCTACAACAACAAGTTGGCCAGCAAGATCATCAACAAGATCATGCTGGACGGGAAAAAGACCACCGCCCAAGCGCTCTTCTACGACGCAATTGATTTCGTCGTCAGTAAAGTCGAGGGTGCCGAGCCAGTTGATGTCTTCACCAAGGCTATCGACAACATCAAGCCGCGCGTCGAAGTTCGTTCGAAGCGAGTTGGCGGTGCTACTTACCAAGTCCCACGCGAAGTCACCAAGCGTCGCCAGCAGAGTCTTGCGATTCGCTGGATGGTCGACGCAGCTCGTGCCAAGCGCGGCAAGCCAATGGCTAAGTGCCTGGCCGAAGAATTGTTTGACGCGTTCAACAACCAGGGCGCAGCCGTCACCAAGAAAGAAAACGTCCACAAAATGGCCGAGGCGAACAGCGCCTACAGCCACTTTGCTTGGTAGACCCAGCCGCTTTGCTCGGCGGGCCGCTTTGCTCGGTCGGCCGCTTTGCTCGGTCGGCCCAGCCGCTTTGTTCGGCGGGCCGCTTTGCTCGGCTAGCCGCTTTGTTCGGCAGGCCGCATTGCTCGGCTAGCCACGTTGTTAGGCAGGCTACTCTGCTTGCGGTATCTACCTTTACCTCAGGTGTTAGCGGTCACAGGCCCTTTGCCTACCAGCAGCCTAAAGCCCTTTGCTAAGGGGTAGCTGCTAGCATCATCAAGCGATTTGCTTGATCGAAACGGTTGGCTTTGGTGTCGCCACGTATTTGGTTGCCTCGGCGCCGCTTGTCAGTCGGTTTCTCTTTTTCTCTTGGGATGGAGGTCGCCTCGCCAGTCGCCGTTTGCGATGCAGATCGCATTCTGTGCCATTCGGGTCCATCTGGTGACTTCCTCTGCGGGCAAAGCGCCTGCTTCCTTGCCAAGTGTTTCGGCTTGACCTCCCTGCGGTGAGAAGGGGGTCTTGGCTGTTACTACGGCAGATTGACTCGCTTGGATGGTTCTGCTGGGAAATCCCCCTCGGAAAAGGGAATACGCACGTCTGGCCGCCGTCTCACCTAGTAGTCGGAATCTCGCAGCAGATCGTTTCCGGACGTCCAGGATTCCGCTACCGTGAGCCAACGCCGATGAGATTGCCAATTCCTCTCCTTCTCTACATCACGGCCATCAGCCTATTCGGCTGTGCTGGTTGGATCGTATTCAACTCGCTCGACCTGTGGACTGCTGAGACCCAAAACGCAGCCAGCCTCAAAGGTCATGACGATGCCTTGCGGTTCATCGCAAACGGAAAGGGCAAGGGACCACAAAGTAGTTCCTGGAACTACGCCGCTGCTGCTTGGTGGCCACAAGTCAAAGAAGTCAATTTGATTGGCAAGCTGCCTGAGCGGAAGCCTACAGCTGCGGAGATAGCGCTTTCTGCCAAGCCCGCAGAGGTGGTGGTAGACGTGACCCCGCTCGAAGACATCTTCGAATTGGTGTCCCTCGTTTATGACGGCAAGGGAGGTGGTAAGGGTGAGAACAGCCATGTCATCATCCGCTACAAGCCAGAAGCAGGAGTCGAACCGCCTGAGTGGTGGGTGCGCGAAAATACGCCAGCAGCGTCAAGTGGCGCCGGCATGCGTGGTCCGCGTGACCTAGCAGCAGCGCCAGCTACTGCGACTACGAATCGCTCAAGAAGAGGCGGCCGTGGCAATCAGGCCAGGCCAAGACCAAGGCCTACGGCCATGCCGACTTCCGTTGCTGGCCGAGAGATCCTCCAGAAGATTTGGGCTGACGACGGTGGCAATGCGCGTCGCTCGCGCAAGCTGTGGGGCAAGTACAGCCACATTAGTTTGGTCAGGGTCGATTCGAGTGCTGAGTCAGCATTCTTTTCTCGAGCAACTCCCGCCAACGAAGGCGAGCCAGTAGCTGCGTCCAAGGAAGAGGAGTTGCTAAAGACTTCTGCCGAGATTCCGCAAGACGTGCTGTTGGCATTGCGCCGTTTGCAGGGCACCGAGAATGATGCAGGCAGCGAGTCAAAGAAGAATGGATTGCTAGCGGCTAAGCCGAACCAGTGGCGTGAAGTTGAGAACACGACTCGCTACGGCGATCAGTTCCATATTGGCCGTAAGGATGAACGCAGTTTCCGAGACACCGATGAGTTCTTCTCAAGCGTTCACGTTGATACTTACGTAAGCAAGTCGAGCAGCATGCGCGGCTTGTCGGTGCGCAACGTCAAGCCAGATGTCGCGCAGAAGTATGGTGTGCAGACCGGCGATGTGTTGATTGAGGTCAACAACCGCCCAGTCTCTTCCAAGGCCCAGGCAGTCAATATGGTCAAAAAGGACTACGGTCGCGGCGTTCGTTCGTTCTCGACGAAGTGGTTGTCCAACGGCCAAGTTGTCAATCGCGTCTATTTGGCGCCCGCGAAGAAGTAGGTTGCTGGGCGCTTCCGTGACTGCGCCGGACGAATTGCTGACGATTGATTGCGGCAACAGCACCATTAGCTGTCGGCTTCCTGATGGTGCCCTCTGGTCGACGAGTAGCGAAGATCCGGACTTCACCGGACTATCGTCGTTTGCAGCAAGGTCGGGATTGCGGGTTGTTGTGGTCAGCGTTGTTCCGGAAGCTCTGGCAGCAGTGCGGGCAGCATTGCCAAAGGCGGACCTTGCCGTTGTTGATGTCGACCTCAAATGTCCTTTGACGCTTGCCTATGACGGCATTGCGACTCTGGGTGGCGATCGTTGGCTCGGTGCATTTGCTGCTTACCGGCGTTTTGGTGGGGCAATCACAATTGATTGTGGGACTGCGACGACCATCAATGTGGTTGATCGCGATGGAGTCTTTCACGGAGGGGCGATTGCTCCGGGACTCGCGGCTTTCGTTGCCGGTCTACAAGTGAAGGCCAAGGCTTTGCCTCCTGCAAACCTTGATGCATCGCCAGTAATGCCTGCAAAGAGTACTCAAGACTGTGTCGATGCCGGCGTGCTGCTTGGTTGGGTTGGTCTTGTCGAGCGGTTGGTTGGCGACGCTCGCAAGCACTACGGCGATGCGCAGCTGGTTGTTACCGGTGGTAACGCCGGGCGTCTATTGCGTCTTAGTGAGCTTGGTTCCGAGCGCAGTAGTTGCCATCGTGTTCCCGAATTGCTGCACGATGGTCTCGCAGAATTGGCTGCGATGCGGCGGAGCTGAGCTGTCATGGAACTGTTGTCTGCTCCTGGCCTAGCTGGCATTGCCATTCTTGCAGTGCAGCCCAGTGAGCGCATTGCGGTAATCGCTTGTCTCGAGACTCCGTCCGGCAAGCCGTGTCGCGTGCTTCCGGGGAAGGCGCCGATCCGGGCCTTGATGCGAATCGATGGTCATGTTGTTGATGACGTCTTGGTGGTTGCGCGTTCGGAGGAACGTCTTGAGCTACACGTGCACGGTGCTCCAGCAGTTTTGGAGCAGCTCGATCAGCATTTTGGGGTTGCGGTTGTCGCTGCGTATTCGCCAGCAGAACTCTTGCTCCGCGAGGCTTTATGTCCCGAACAATTCGCGCTAGCCGTTGAGCAATTGCAGTTTGATTTTGCAGCGGAGCTCGCTGCTCTTCGCGCGCTTCCAGTCGCCGATCGTGCTCGCGAGGTTGCTGCCGCAAGAGAGCGTAGTCGTGTTGCGCAGGCCTTGGTTGAACCCGTTCGTGTGGCCTTGATTGGTCAGCAAAATGCTGGCAAGTCCTCGTTATTCAACCGGCTATTGTTTCGGGAACGGGCGCTAACTGGTGCGACGCCTGGATTGACTCGAGACGCTATCGCCGAAGTCACAACCTTGTCTGGCTATCCCTACGAGTTGGTTGATACCGCAGGCGAGGGGCAGGCGGAGTCGACGTTGGATGCTGCTGCGATTGAAAGTGGTCGTTCTTGGCGGTCTGGAGCTTTGCTGGTTTTGGTTGTCGATGGGTCGCTTGGTCCACAGGGCAGCGATCGAGAATTGGCTGCTATTAGTGACCTTGTGGTCAGCAGTAAGTCAGATCTTGGGCAGGCTGCGTGGCCGGTCGGGCTGGCTCGTGATGCTGAAATCTCAGCCCATCATGATTCTGCCGAGGCAGCCCGGTCTACGCTCGGAAGCCTGTTAGCTAGGTTTCGCGGATTGCCCGTTACAGGCTCTAAATCAGCCGCAGGAGTGGATGCTGGCCATGCTTTTGGGCGGCTTGGAGGCTTCGCTGCGCTCAATGAAGTTGACCGACAGCAGCTGATCGCCCTCGATGCGGATTGCTCCGCGGGGCCGTCGTCGGCATGATCTCTTATCTCGATGACCGAACACGTCAAGCGTGACCTGGTTTCCATCGAGGACCTAAGCACTGCTGAGATCCTCGAACTCTTTCGCCACGCTGATGAATTCCGTGCGAACTTGCATGCGTGGTCTGACCTGTGTCGCGGTGCCATCATGGCGACGCTGTTCTTCGAGCCTAGCACTCGAACGCGTTTGAGCTTCGAGTCGGCCATGCTGAGACTGGGCGGGGGAGTCATCAGTGCAGCAGAGACTGGTTCCACCAGCAGGAGTAAAGGTGAATCGTTAGCCGACACCGTGCGGGTTGTCGGCGGTAGCTATGCTGACATCCTTGTGGTGCGTCATCCTGAGGATGGCGCTGCCCGGGTTGCAGCGCAGTATGCGACGGTGCCAGTCATCAATGGTGGCGATGGTGCTCACGAGCACCCTACGCAAACACTCTGCGATCTCTATACGCTGTGGAAAGAGAAGGGGCGCCTGCAGGGGCTTGAGGTTGTCTTGTGTGGTGACCTTCGCTACTCGCGGACCATCCATTCGTTTTGCTATGCGTTGGCGCGGTTCGGTGCCAATATCGTCACGATGCCGTATCCGGGCTTTGAGTTGCCTGACTACGTGTTGCATCGATTGCGCCGCGATTTCGGCGTTCAGGCGGTCAGCGCATCAGTCGGCGACTTGCCTGGGTTGGCGAGCAGCGCGAACTCGGCCGCTTACCTGACGTCCAGCAAGCCGCATCAACTTGCACTCTTTACGAAGCTCGGCAGTTTTGAGGTTTCTCGCATCGACGCGATCTACATGACGCGCGCGCAGCGCGAGCGACATGAAGGGCAAGACACTAGCGATTATCCGAGGGTGACTCGTTCGACGATGGGGGCAGCGTCTACGAAGGATGCCAGTGTCATGCACCCGATGCCTCGGGTCGATGAGATCAGCTACGATCTCGATGACGATCCTCGCTCTATTTACTTTCGCCAAGCAGAGCTTGGTGTGCCGATGCGAATGGCGCTGATGGCCTACCTGCTTGGCAAGATCCAGTTGCGTGCGCCGAAGCCAGATTTGTTGTCTGTCATGCCTGGGATTTCCGCCGGTGCTGGTTTGCGCTGCTGTAACGAGCGCTGCATCACCAACAATGAAGGTGTTCGGTATTTGAATCGCGACTTCCGGGTCCGAGATGTTGAGTCGCCACCGACTTTGTCTTGCGCGTTTTGTGAGCGGGAACTCGAGGCTCGTTTCGTTGGCAACGCCAATAGTCGCATTGTGTATCGTTATAATGCGGCGGAGGTTCGGCGAATTAAGGCAGCGAATCGCGTCTACTTTGAGTCCGAGGCTCAGGCGGAAGCGGCCGGCTTCAAATGGCGGCATTCTTAGGTTGGCAACGGCGATCCAGCGCCGCTTGATCTGGCGCTCCCCGGTCGGTTGAGCGGAATCGCACGGGTAAACTGCTAATGGCGCTCGCTTTGTCCATCATTGGATTGGGAGGCCGTTTCACAAGTCACGGTATGATCGGTGGTTGGGGATGCTTGAAGCTGATGGATCTCGCGGCATGATGTTTGTTGTCCTCGGTACGAGACTTCAGGTGTTCTGGCGCTAACCCCGGCGCGAGGCTTCACCCGATGTAGCACCGCTCGAATCCCTGTGATTGCCACTTTGCTTGTGGTTGTCGCGAGAGTTTGAACGGATCCTCGTCAGTAACCCCGATCGCTTGTCAGTGGCGCAATCGTCCCGCGCCCATGTTGGTGATCCAAGAACTACACATGTCGCCTGATTCCCAATCGCTGATTCCTATGATGGCAGACAAGAACCTGATGATTGTAGACCCCACAAACTCGACTCGTTCGGTATCAGTATTCGCACTAGTGACTGCGCTGGCTTTGCTCGTCTTTACGGGATGTAGCGGAAGCGGTGGCGGGGTTGCTGACGCTACACCTGGCGGCACCGTTCAGCCGGAGTTGAGCTTGGTCGAATATGGACGGCTCGTGGATGTCTACGGTCTCCAAGTGACGCCCGAAGGTTCTGCAATCACGTTGTTCCGTGATGATGTGATGGTTGGCGGTGACATCCAGGATCAGCGGCCGACTGAGTCGAATCTGACCGATGCCGAAATCCTCTACGACTTCATCGCTGCCGATCCGGACACTCTGCAGCCGCGTTTGTTCATTCCACGTGAGGTGACAAGTAGCGAGTTCCAGGATGCTTTCGATGCACTGGATGATCAACTTCGTTCGGTTTCTCCGATGCTCTTCGGTGAAGGTGGTCCTGGGGTTCCGTTCTCGGTTGTTCCGCGCAATGCAGCGGTTCGGTTGTCGTTCTCTGCACCACTAGGAATCGATGACTCGTTCTTTGTTGAGCGCGACGCAAACGGTTCGGTGGTTTCGCTACGGAACACGGAAGCCGTGCAGCTGTTGCGTATCGTCGATGATCCGACGCAGCCAAATGGTTTCGTGCCGCTAGCAGTGCGCGTCGTAGTGGGGGGGGATCAACTCATTCTCGATCCAGTCTTGTTGGGTACGGAAGGTCTGCAATACCAGACTTCCAACAACGCTGCCGGACTGCCTGCCTCACCAGATCAACTAGGTGCCAATATTCGCGTTGCGATTGCGCTGGAAGGGCCCCTCGCCATTCCTGGCTTGCGCGCCCAGACCACTGGCGGCCTGACCGGCCTGAACAACAGCGGTCGTAGTTCGGTCGTGCGCGACTTCCGCTCAGGTAACGAGTCAGATGACTCCTCTGATATCGCCCGCGGATTCGTTCGTGACCCATTGCCGTTACGGGTTGTCGGCGAGATTCCCATGTATCTCGAGCGAGTCGAGAACATCAATGCCTTCACGCAAGAAGTCACGGTCTACAAGAACTCGCTTTCTCACGAGATCGACCGTGGCGATGTGTTGCGCTTTATCTCCGACAGTTCTGGCGTGCCGTTTGGTAGCTCTGAGGTCGTTGCCGACCCAGAAGATGACCGCGACAATCCGACGATTCAGCATGTTCGCGTCCGCATTCGTCGCGTTGAGAATCTTGAGAATATCGACCCTAGCAATTTGCCGGGATACCCAGCGTCCTTGACGGAGCGTGAAGCATGGTTGGTGCAAAATGCTCCGCGTGCCGTCGTGCTCGCAGAGTTCACTGCCGGTGGTGTCGCTGGGCGTGATGACCCGCGCAACTTCTTGTCCTTCACACCGGGGCCACTTGAGCTCAACGGTTACAAGCCACAGCAAAACGAGTTCGTATCACCGTTCGCTGGCTCGATCGTTCGCTTCACCAAGCCGGTCGACATGGAGACCGTCAAGTGGGCCGACACGTTCTTCTTTGCGATGCGTGACCTCAGCACTGAGGACAGCATTGAAGAGTTTATCGCGAATCGGCCGACGGCGCTCGGCGTCGGGATGAATCCGGCGACTTTCGATCTTGCCAAATACCGTACGCCTTACCTGATTACGGCTCGCGTGTTTGATGAAGATGGGTCGCAAACGTCGTTGCGGCTACAGCCGACGACGGGCTTCTATCTCGATGACACGATGCGGAATGCTCCGGCTGGCGCAGACTACAGCTACTTCTTGCATCTGATTTCCGATTCCGATGACGGCGGGATCCGCGACTTGGCCGGTAACCGGCTTGATCTGCAGGGACTCACTTCGGATCGCAGCAACAGCGTTGTGATCCCGTTCACCGTTGATACCCGCATGAATGGCAACGAGCCCGTTTTTGCGGACAACTTGTCCGTGTCCATTGTTCGTCGCTTTGCGTCGCGGGATGAAGATGCGAACCCTAGCTACTTCTTGCCGTCTGAAGTGCAGCCAGCGAGCACTGGTTCGGTCGCTGCCGCATACCCTCTCGAAGACTTGTTTGGTGGTTTCATCTACGTAGATGGCAAACTCCTGGCTCGTCCGACAACGCGTATTCGGGTCACGGGCGATAACCTCAACCAGTCACCGGTGCAGCAGCAGCTAGCACCACCAAATCCGATTGGCACCCTGGCATGGTGCCCGCAGTCGGTTGGTGGCGAATTGCAGGTGGGATCTAACAGTGCCAATAACTTGGTCAACGCCGGGATTCAAAACCCGCTCAACCCATATGGGTGTCGTTTGCAGACGCTATGGCGCGAAGTTGACCTAAGTCTCTCCCGTTCTGACCCGTTTGATTTCAATCTCGATATTGAGCAGATGTATTGGGCTCCCTACACGGGAACCAACCTCTCCTTTGACGAGTTTGACCGTGTTTCCCTTTACCTTGGCCACAGTGAATACCGGCCGATCCCTTGTGTCGGTGACTTTAGCTCGCTGCCGTCGCTGCCAGGATCGGGCCTGCAAAACCAATTCGAGGGCAACTTTGCATGGAACCCGTTGCCAACGGGCACCGGCAACACGGCTGAGAGTCAGTCACCTCGTAGTGCTGCCTACATAGATAAGGCGATGACGATCGATCCTTCGGACGTTGTCTTTGAAATCAACGGCGTCAATCGCTTCTTGCCGCTGCCTGAGTTCCAGGAACCCTACTTTGTTTACCGCGATGAAACGGTGGTCGAGCAAGGTGGGCGTGCGGACGCAAGTTCCGGCTCGGACTTGAGCGGCCAGGTTTCTTCTCCATATGTCCTGTCGCCATTCAGTATGGGGCAGGGGCGTCGTTGGGTTGATCCTGATGGCCAGCCAGGCAACGTCCGCTTCGTCAGTTCGTTCTGGAACGATTCTCGTAACCGCCAACTCAGCAGCGCTGGATCCCTCGACAACTATACGGGTGGCCTTGTTGGCAATGTCGCTTTGCCTTTGCTCGCTGACTTCTGGACCTACTGCGATTCGTCCGAATTGCCAGCCGGCGGAGGGTATGTTGCTCTGGGCACCAACGGCTGGCAGACAGCGGTCACGGTCCAGTCGGATCCGCGGCCAGCTTTCCGAATCCTGAGTGCCGGTCGCTCGGCTACGCAGACTCAGCCAGCGCTGTGCCGCTCACCAGGCGATCCCCAGTGGAATCAGGCATCTGGCGGCTTCACCCCGACAGGTCAGGCGACGTCAGCTGCTGACAATACGTTTTATTGGATCATGATGGACGTGCTGAAGCGTCAGAGTGTCATCACCAACGGCTTCGTCGATCTTTACAACCCTCACCGTGTGCCGGAAGGCTTTGTGGATCCACGCCTTGGGCCGTTCTACATCGTCGGTGGCGTGCCTAGTGCTCCGCAGGACGTGCTGCCGACGTTTGCCTACGAGTTTGATCCACCGCTGTCGCAGTTGCCGTCAGGCACTTCTCTGGTGCCGCAATTCCGGGGCGCGAGTGCTGTTGACAGCACGCCGTTCTACTGGAACGCCTGGATCAACTCTGTGACGCCGTTGTTCCCAAATCCGAACCTGCCGGTGAATCCAGGGTTTGATACCAGCATGCGTGAGCAGTTGAAGCCTACCGCTGACAACTTTGCGCTCGATCCTTACAAGGCTGGCGACGCGCATATGCGCAAGTGGGACACGCGTCCGATCCCGGGTTCAGGGCAAGCACGCAACTGGTGGACTTACCTATATAACCGCACGGTAACGACCTACGTAGAGAACCCGAACGACTTGATGGACCCGACCTACACGTTGCAGTTTGCGGGGCCGAACGAGACGTTCAACCCGCAGGACATCCGTTACGTGAACTGGCGCTTCATCACTAGCAACAACACGAGTGCCAACCCGCCAGTCTCGCCTTCTATCGAGACCTTCTCCTTGTCGTTCCGCTGGCAGTAATCGGCGTTGCTGCAAGGATTCATTCCACAACAGCCGGGCTTTGGTTCGGCGCCCGCGGCAACCAACCGCTGGCAATGTTCTCTGTAATCATTTCGACCATTCCCCACCGATCGCGTGCGTCCGTAACGCTTTCGGTTTGATCGTTTCAACCCCTCCAAATCCCGAACCCCCGAAGGCTTCCGCCTTTTCCTTCTGCAACTTCCCAGTATCGAGTTTCACCATGTGACAACTGGTGATTACGATTCCAACCATCCCTCAGTTGCGAGCGGGCATCTCCGAGGATGCTCATTCCTGACCTGAGACTGGAAAGGCTGCGGCAGACAATGCTTTTGGAAACCTTCTCCCGAACTCAAATGGTGTCTTCTTTCAATCACTTGGCTATCTGCCACGCGTTTGGAATCGTTCACCAGATAGCCCTGAATAGCGAAGATCTATCGACGAGCGTCGACTTCGCGGCTAAGCGGGCCTGAAAACTAGCGCCATGATTCGAAAGTCCTCGATCCGGTTGTCTTCTTTAGCAGCTCTGGCTGTATTTGCTGCTTGTTCAGGCGGCAGTTCGTCCGATGGGTCGAGCACAGGCGGGGACTTTATTGTTCTCAGCACGGAGCCGAGCGACAACGCCCAGCTCTTTCTGAATGATCCGATCCGGATCGACTTCAGTAATCCTGTGGATCTGAGCTCGGTCGACTTGACGACCTTTAGTTTCCAGGTGTTCGACCAAATCGGAAACTCGGTAGCCGAACCTGTCGCTGGCTCCTTCCGCTTAGGAGTTAGTCCTGGCGATACTGAGGTGGGTCGCCGCCTTGAGTTTGTGCCAGTATTGCCGACTAACGACCTTTTCACGAACGGCGGTTTCCGTCCTGGCCGCACCTACATGGTTCAGCTGGTCGGCGGTAGCCAAGTCAACAACACGGTCATTCGGGATGCCTCCGGACGAGGCTTGGATCTGCCGCAAAGCTTCCAGTTTTCGACGGCCGACGGCACCGCCCCTGGTCAGCTTTTCCGCAACACCGCGGGTGGCGGTCCGAAGCGCACTGGCTTTGAGATCACTCCGACACCCGACACAACCGGTGTCGTCCTGAACAAACTCGGTAATCCGCCGGTCGAGTTGCGTCTGAAGTTTGACCAGCCGCTGAACCCTTCGAGTTCCAACGTGCCGGTCGCGATCGTGACCGACCCGTTGTTGCGTAACAGCAATAGCCGTGGTCGCGTCTTCGTCGAATACGACGATCCGGAGTTGGGTAACAACATTTGGATCCCAGCAGACGTCGAACTCGAGTTCAACGGCATCGATGGTTCCACGCTGGTGCTCCGGCCGCTCGGAGTCATGCCAAACAACGCGTTGGTCCGCGTGGTCGTCGAGCGAACTCTCGAAGACATCTCGGGCGAGTCGAACGTCGCTAACGTTGCTTATGAGCGTGTCTTTGGCTCCTTCGAGACGAAGCGGGCTTACGAGCAGCAGTTCGACGGCATCGTTGATAACTTCCTAGCGACGTCGAATGTTGACCTGAACGCGGCATTCTCTGAGCCGCTTGGCGAGGTTGGTCCAGGTTACTTGAAGGCTGGTTTCGACTTCGAGGGCACTGTGACTGGTGCAGTCTTCGAGCCGACGGCACCAGAGACGATTCTGAATACGAACTTCACGCTCGTGAACCCGCAGAACGGTTCTCCGTTCAACGTCTCTGGGGGAGTCTTCAACTTCAACAGAGTGACCATCCCGGCCGGCAAGGTCGTCCGTGGTCAGGGCACCAACCCGATGGTGTGGCTGGTTGCAGGCACGTTCGATGTTGCTGGCGTATTGTCAGTGCGCGGCGGAGATGGCCAGAGGGTCAACACCTCGGGTAATGCCAATGTCGCCAAGGCCGGCGGCGCTGGTGTTTGTGGCGGCGGCGATGGTGGAGATGGTTCCCCGAGTAGCGTTGCGCGTGACCTGGCTGGCAGCACCGGTAAAGGCCCGCAGCAGGTTGTTGGCTTAGGTGGCGCTGGTGGCGTTTTGTCGTGCTCGGCTGGTTGTGCCCGCGGTGCCGGCGGCGGTGGCGGTTCCTTGGCGACTCAGGGTGATCCTAACTACAAGCAGAAGATTGCCGCATCGGGTACTGCTACTCCTCTAAACCCGTTTGCGATCTTCCAGCAGCAAAACGGCACTGGTGGTAATGGCTGTGCCGGCATTGCCGGATCGGTGACGCGAAACCTCGAGGGTGGTGTGCCCGGTCCAACGGTGTTCGTCGATGCCCGTAACGACAATAACTTCTGGGGGATTGGCGTGCGCTTTGACCAAAGCCTCCGGATTACCGGTGAACTTGCCGTGCCCACGGGCGGCGGCGGCGGCGGCGGTGGCGGTGACCTCTCCTATAACTCTAACTGTGGAGTCGAAGACCCCAACTTCGAGAACGATAGTTCCGGCGGCGGCGGTGGTGGTGGCGGTGGTGTCCTCATTGTTAAGGCGCTTGGTCCGATCATCATTCGTGAAACTGGCACGATCTCTGCCGACGGTGGTAGTGGTGGTGGTGGGGAGCCGTCGAGTTCTTCAACCGCTGGTGGCGGTGGTGGCGGCGGTGCCGGCGGCATGGTTGTGCTGATGTCTGCCGACAGCATCGAGATCAATGCTCGCGGCAACACCTACGCGGCTAACGACTACGACTTCTCGATCTCTGCCGATGGTGGCGTTTGCGTTACTGGGTCCCAGCCGCCGATCATTCAGGGCAAGTATCCTGCCAGTGGCCAGATCATTGGGACATCGTTCCGGACGAACTACGACTCTGTTCCGCTTGGCGGCTTTGGAGGCATGGGAATCGTGCAATTGATGGCGCCTCCCGGAGATCCTGCAACCACAACGGATGGCACGAACACGATCCTCGACGACAACATTCAGGTTGTTTTCAACGGTGCCAACGTCAGTGGAGCGCAGAAGCAAGCTGTTCTTGCTTGGCGCGGCTTCCCTAACGAATTTGGACAAGGCGTAGATGACTCGGGTGCACTAATCACGGCGCCAATTGACTCGCAAGGTGACATTCGGCCAGCTCCGACGTTGTTGCCAACGGCATTCGCCCGCAAGTCTCGCTTGCGCTCAAAGTGGATTGACACTGGCGCAACTGCTCGTCGTGAATTGGTTGTTCCGGACGAACTGCCGCGAGGAATCGTCACCAGTGGTGGCGTCCAGTCGGGGCCCACTTACGAGTGGTCTGGTGTTGAGGCGAGCCCTGGATTGGCTCTCGGTTATGCTGATCATGTCGTCGCGCAAGGGCGCGCATCGGTGCTCTATCCGACGGTCGTCACGGCGACATCGATCTTGACAAGGAATGCGAACTCGACGTTCCTGGGTCGTCCTGCATATCGCTTGCTGTTGGCGCAGTCCTCGCTTGGCTCGACCAATGATCGCTATGTGCAATACGAGGCAGAGATGCTGGCTGGTGATGGCTCGGTTGCAGCTAGCTATCGAATCCTCTCGCACACCGCGAACGAGTTGGTGTTGTCACCAGAGAATGGTGCCCTCGACTTGAGTGCCGTTGATGTGCGTGTCGTTGCAAAGTTCTTCGATGTGGTGACCGATGGCCTGCCAGGCCTTGGCGGTAGCTACATCGGCACTGCCGGCGCTCGTATCCCAGTCGCGAACATTCGCTTCGGGTTTGCATTCCACCAAAATCCTCAGGATGCAAATGCTGACCGCTACCCGGCGGCCCCAAATACCTTTGCTTACGACCTGACGGACCCGGCGGTGCAGGAGCAGATTCGTGCTCTCGGCGCGACCTTTGTGCAGTGGGACATCTTGTTTGATACCGGATTTAAGACGGTCCCTCAGGATGAACCACCGGCTCTCAACCCGGAGACACCTCGTCCCGAACTGCGGTTCCTCCGTCTACCTTTCCGCTTTTAGTCGCTGTTTTGCCCTCGGGCATCTCAGCTTGCGGATCAAACCCACAAACAATCCCTTCTGATACTTGATACCTGTCCCTGGAACCTCAACTAGAACTCCGGGAACAACCAGCTCCAGCGCCTGCGGCAGGACATAGCAACCAAGGCACCTGACATGATGCAAACCAACAACCATTCCCGTGCATGGCTCCTCGCCGTTGCCCTCGCCGCACTGTCGGCCTGCGATGGACGGACTACAGGTGGAAACTCGGGCCAAGGCGGATCATCTCCTTCGCTCCTTAGCGTCGACATAGGCCGTTTGGTCGACGTGTACTCCTTCCGCCGGATTGACCCGAGTATTAGCGACAGGCGTTTGCGCGTGAATCGTGAGCTTGAATTGGTCGCGACGAACTTGGTCATCAACGCGAATATCGAGTCTCAGTCGTTGTTCAATGCAGCGGGCAGCCCTGCCGAGAACGCAAACTACGAGTTCCTGCCGTTCAGCAAGGAAGTCGGTCATGAGCAGTTGGTCATCCTGTGGGATAACCGTCCAGGTGACGAGCAGCAGAACTTCGATGCTGCATTCGCGAACGCTCAGTCAGGGTTGTCACAGTTGCCAGCCTCTTACCGAGGTCAAAACACGCAGACTCGTCCGATCCCGATTGTGCCGCGCAACGCAGCAATCCGACTGAGCTTCAGTGCCCCGCTGGATGTGCCGACTGATTTCTTCGTGTCGAATCCAGCTGCGATCCAGTTGCTCGAGTTTAAGGGTGACCCAAATCTTGTGAATCCGGCCGACGCATTCCGGATCTTGCCGTATCGCGTCATTCCGCAAGGTGACACGATCATCTTGGACACGACGATTCTTGGCGGCGAAGCAGGCGGTGGGATCACTTCTCCTGGTTTGCCCCTGTCTGCTGACAACGTCACCGCGAACATTCGGATTGCGATTCCTACCCGTGGAACTGTTCAGCCTGCGTTCTACGTCGATGCCGACGGTGTTGCCGAGTTGAACGGCAAGGACAGTGCAGATCGTAACTCCGTCATTCGTGACTTCCGTTCTGGCAACCTTGCCGATGGCATTGCTGGTCGCCTTTCCGAGCCAGAGACTCCGAAGATTGTTGGCCAGATGGGTATGGGCATCATTGCCCTCAACCAAGCCAGTCGTGTGAT
The DNA here is from genome assembly GCA_965662465.1 of Planctomycetota bacterium. Classification (GTDB taxonomy): domain Bacteria; phylum Planctomycetota; class UBA1135; order UBA1135; family UBA2386. The sequence continues at coordinate 19,150 of CBFIIO010000016.1, forward strand.
CACGGTCACGAAGCGTCAAAACTTCATTCCAATCCGTGCTCGCTACCCCTTCGTAGATGGACCGTTGTCGAGCTCCGGTTTGCCGCTCGGTCCATTAGCTGTTCCGACGCAACGCTCGCTGCGTTCCGGCGATTTGATCGCGCAGGATGTTGTCGTTCAGTTGACGAATGGAACGTTTGAGACCGTGGCGCTACGCGCTGAAGTCTTGGAGAACTTGCGTGTTGAATCGAGTGCGACCAGTCCTGCAGTAGGCACCGCACCGGGTGCTCCCAGCGGTGACTCAGGGCAGGGTGAGTTGTGGGAAACGGCTGAGTTGCGCGTCGCCACTTTGGCGCCGGGCCGTGACTCTGATGGCAACCCGGTTGCTTTCCGTTCCAATGCGACCCCAGAAGGCGAGGACTGCGAGATCCGGGCGATCTACGTTGAGGAAATCCCGTTCTCCAGCGGTGGCAACGTGCTGACCGACCGTCCGTGGCGAAACATGTTCTTGCGGATTGAACCGTCGCCCGGTTTGAGTGGCATCAACGTCGATCCGAACGCCTCGATTGCCATCGAGTTCACGAAGCCAATGGACCTCGATCAGGTCGACAACACTGGCAACCTTCTCGTGACAAACGTGGCATCTGCTGTCGAATCATTTGGAGAGCAGATGACAGATCCGAAGCGTGCAACCACGCGTGTGGTTCCGACGCGCCTGACAGATTTGTCGGGTGACGGCACGGTCTTGCGACTGCAACCGCCGCTTGGTTTCGCACACATTGGCTCGCTTGATCCCTCTGCTCCGGCAGAGACATACAGCTTCCACGTGCGACTGAGTGCTGGCGGCGTCACCGACCTCGCGGGAAACGGTCTTGAGATTTATGACGACATCGCCAACCCGCAAGAAGCGTGGTCGGTAGACTTCACTCTCGATCCGAACGCGGACCCAAATCCAATCGGCTGGCATACCTACATGTTCAGCGCAGAGGACGAAGACGGAACCTTGCCGGGCTCCGTTGATATGTTCGGTCAGTTCCGACTTGAGAACGGTCGCTTGTTTGGGGCTTCGGGTGTTCGATTCCAGCGTTCGGCCAACAGCAACAGCTTGGCAACCGTCAGTCGCGTTAACCGGGGAGAATGCTGGGACTCCGGTGATCCAGCTGATCCCGTAGAGAACCCGTTTGGATTCATCGGCACAGCGGCAACAGCTAATCAGACGGTCCTGCCGGCTGCCGGCCCGCCCGTCGGAGTTGTCCCAGTGGATCCGGCGACGAACGCGCCGCACCCTGGCACCCTCTACTGGAATCCGCAGATGAGTGACCAGATCTCGCCGGCACCTCAGGTTTACGTGGAATTCCAAACGGTTCCTCAACCGGTTGGTCGGGTGATTGAGCCGTTGAAGCCACAAGGCTCGCGCATGCAGATGCGCTTCCTTGAAGATGACTTCACGCTTAGCTACACCCAGCCGTCAGAGTTCGGGCTTGATGTTGAGCAGATGTATTGGAGTCCGTTCAACGACGAAACCGTGCTCTATGACGAGTTCGATCGCTTTACGATGGCGTTGGGCCACGCCCGATCGCGTCCAGATGAGCGCTGGCTATTGATTCTTGATCCTGCGGATCCGGAAGTTTCCTGGTGTGTCATGGACTGCGCCAGCATGGGTTCGAGTTTGTCCTCGAACTTCGCTGACAACCCACTGCAGGGTTCCTCATTGACGCCTGTCTTCCAGGATCGGATCTACACGATCAATCCGAACGAAGCATTCCGCGATGAGGTGAACACGACATACGTTCCGTTCCCGACCTTCGACACCAGCTATACGTGGCGCGACTCTCGTCTTGTGACGATTGATGCGACGGGGAACGTCATTGGGCTTGGTGGTGCGCAAAATCCGAATGCCAACGTCCCGAACGATGACGTTACGGCAAATATTGATTCGCCTTGGATCACCTCAGTAGTCGATCCCGAGTTTGCTCAGTTCGGTAGCGGCACCTGGGTGCAAGATCCAGGCGACTTTGTTGGCACCAACCAGCGTGACCACGACCCGATCGCTCTGCCGCTGCTTGTCGACATGAAGCTGTTTGCTGAGGACCCGTCGAATGGCATCGCTTCCGCGACCAATGGTTTCCAGGTAGCGACGCTCGGTCCGCCAAGCGCCGGTTTCCCAGCTGCACCAGGCGGTTACTACGACACAGCCGCAAGTGGCTGTGGTGGTGGCTACCCCGCATGGCCGCGCGTTCGCGTGCATGCATCGGGTGGCTTCGACTTGATCACAGGATCGGAGATTCTCGTCGATCCAGCCAATGCCCTGAGCGCTCAGGCAAGCATCGTTAAGGATGCTGGTTTGGGATCGGCTACGACAGCGCTGTTTTTGGCGCCCGAGGGTGACGGCATGTTGCATTGGTCACGTGCCGACTTCGTTCGCAAGGTTTCGACTGCGACATTTGGTTTCATTGACACGCTGCAGCCGCAACGCGCTGAGATTGTTGATCAAAACCAATCGGTGCAGATCGAAGACGGTTTCCCCAACTGGTTGGGAGTTAGCCCGCTACTTCGCATTTCCGATGTATTGGTTCAGATCGATCCACCTCAGAACCGGCAGCCTGCCGGCACTGGTGTGATTGTTGAACTGCGAGCTGCAGAGACGATCTTCAACTCCGGAGAACTCTACAATCCAATCTTTGGAGCCAATGCGAGCGACACGCTGCCAGACTTGGGTGCGGTTCCTCCGGACCCGGGCCGCGGTAACTTGCTCAATGCAAACTACGCGTGTGAGGCTTACCGCTACTCGACCGCTAATGTGTCGGCTGCACCGCGCGTAACAGCGACCGGATTGACCAAGTATGTCACGGAAGATGAAATCACTGATATCCGTAACTCCTCGACTGGTCTCTACCCACGATTCCTGAATCCACGGATCGTAATGACCAACAATGTTGATGTGAGCCCGGCGCTGTCGCCTTCGTTGCGAAGCATGAGCATTGTGTATCGTTTGGCGCCTGGCCAATAGGCCGCCATTAGCCTGACGCTTGTCAGGCACGCTTGTCAGGCAATGTTGTCAGGCAATGTTGTCGGGCAATGCTGACAGGCAATGCTGACAGGCATTGCGTCGTGCGCAACATCCATTCGGGCCGCCCAACGGGTGGCCCGTTTGTCATTGTGCATTCGGTGTCAATGGTCGCTGACGCAAGGTGCCGGTTGACTGGGCGATCCGGGAGCATTTCGACAGACGGCACGTTTATGAGTTGGCTTTTGGGTATGTGACTCTCTCTCCGATACCATGAGCAACACACATGGCTTCCCATCGGCCGAAACTCTTATTGCTCCTGACTCTGCCCCTTCTCGCAGGGATGTCGGCTTGTTTGGGGAAGAAGTCTGTTGGGGTGTCCCTATCGATTGATCGCACTTCGCCGGCTCTAGATGATCCTTCGAAGCCAGTGCTGCTCAACGAGGCCCTGACGATCTACTTCAGCGAGCCGATTCTGCCGACGAGCGTCACTTCCGATTCGGTCTCATTGATTGATGAGTCTGGGCATAAGGTTCCAGGGCAACTTCGAGCCGGTAAAGCGGGCAATGATTGGGTTCAGTTTGTCCCAGATCCGCCTCTTGCTGCGGATTTAGATGACGGCTCCTTTCGACCGGGAGCTCATTACCGTTTGGTCTTTACCGGACGGGGGCGTGTCGATCGCGTTAAGTCACAGGATGGCCGTCGTTCGCTAGCCGACCTCCATTCATTTGATATCTACATCGCAGATCGCAACCAAGCTCCAGTTGGGTTGCCGTCAATCTTGCGTCCGCCAGCCAGTGATTTGCCGCTGATGATGCGAACATCGGACGGCCCAGTACACGTTGCCGCAGACGTGCCGCGGTTGTTGCTGCATTTCACATTGCCAATATTGCCGACGAGTTTGCGGTCAGAAGCGTTTCGAATCCGCCTGCAAGACGGCGGTATTTTGGTGCCTCGAGGTATTCGGGCAGTGCCGTCTCCATTCGACAAATTGGACTTCCCAGGAAGTACCATTGAAATCGATCTTGGCTCGGTGCCGCGGTTAGAAGATGGCACGCCGCGTCCTCTTACAGAAATGGATTTCATCAGCGTTGTTCTGGTCAGCGAAGGCGGGCTGGTCGACTACGCCGGTCGTTCGCCGTTACCAGGCACTCATTATTGGAGTGTGGTCGAAGGTCGGAGTGTGCCCATTTGCAGTTGGCCCGACGGTGAGCAGTATTACTCCAGCGAAGATCAGCTGCACGCGGGCTTCGAGGTTCGCGGTGCCAATATTGTGCCTAAGGTGCGCGTCGAGGCTGGCAATGGCAGTCTAGGAGCATTCTGGCCGACGAAGGATATCACGCTCAGAACCGGTGAGTCTTTTGACCGCGGCGACGGAGTTCGAGTGGTCAGCTCTGGGCCAGATTTCCACTTTGCATCGATCAATATCCCCGCGGATGTCACTGTGACGGTTGATGCAAGCAGTGGTCCTGTGCGCCTGCTTGCGACCGGCGGCATGCGTCTGGCAGGCTCGCTTAGTCTGAATGGCCCAGCGACTGCGTTACCAGCGCGAGCTTTCATATCCCGCCCGGTCGCTGATTTGATCAGCAGCGCAAGGGTTGCATTGGTCGCCGCTGGGGACCTGCAGGTCTACGGAGATATCACCAGTTCGGCTAGCATTTCCGAATCCGAGACCCCTTTGTTGCTGGCTACTGCTGGTTGGCTGCGGCTTCACGGCGAACTGCCGTTCCAGAGTGTGTTGGTTGTCGACCCAGCCGATCGTGGTGGGTGGCATATTGAGGGGGTTCGTGGCCAATCCAAGCCGTATCCAGCGGCGTTTACCGTAGGGCTTGCCGCCGGTGCTGAAATCGCGTTCCAGGGCCTGCTCCCATGGCGTCAGTTGCCGTCACACCTCGACAGTGGCGTGCTCCAGATTGGTGATGTGCCGAGTGAGTTGGCTGTCGAGTGGCAGGCTACGGCGGCTGATGCGATTCGTCGGGAGCTTCCAGACCTAAGAACTGACCGTATCGGTCGCTGGCAGCCGGCCAGAGACCGTGACGTTCTTGTCGTCGGTGGCGGTGGATTTGTTCGTTTGAAGCTGAGTGCCAGGGTCCGTGAGGGCGAGATACTGCCTAGCATTCGTGAATTGCGACTCGTTGAGAACTAGCGATTGCTGGAATCGGTTCGGCGGGACCGTATACTGTTGGCAGCCAACGGGCGGTCAGACGCATCATAGGTCAGTATGATGTGGCGGCCATAGGGGTCGCGTCCCATCGGCAAACGGTCAGTCAGTAGCTCGCGCGCGCGCGGCTTTCGCAAGGTTGTACATGAACACGGCAGTGTTCCAAATCGGAGCTGCTCTGCTTGGGGCGTGCATCGGTTCATTTCTGAATGTCGTCATTTGGCGGCTGCCTCAGGATGACCGTGCTCGTCGTAATCTTGGCGGTCGGTCATATTGTCCTGGTTGTGGCAAGATGATCCGATGGAACCACAATGTGCCGGTGTTCGGTTGGCTGTTCCTGCGCGGCAAAGCTGCATGCTGCGGCACCCGTATTTCCTTTCGTTATCCGTTCGTCGAGTTGCTGACTGCCGCCTTGTTCTACGCGTTGGCGGCGTGGCCCCCGTTCGGTTCGGCGCTCGTAACAGATGCGGTCACTGGCTTGGTGACGATTGACGCCGCCGCGATGGGCGCGTTTGTCGCGAGTGTGATCTTTGCCTCGATGCTCGTCGCTCTGACGTTCATCGATTTCGACACGTATCTGTTGCCCGACGCGTTAACCAAACCAGGCATGGTGATTGGCCTAGTCGCAGGCGTTTGGCCCGGCGTTGCCGGCATGATGTCACTCGACGCGATAGATTCGCCCGAATTGGTTCCATCGATGATTGCGACTGTGAGCGGTCTTTTGGTCGGTGGCGGTGTGACGTGGGGGGTGCGCATTGCCGGCAGTGCCGTCTTTAAAAAAGAGGCAATGGGCTTTGGCGACGTCAAGCTGATGGCAATGATCGGTGCGTTCGTCGGTTGGCAGGGTAGCTTGTTGACGTTGTTCCTTGGCTGCGTCTTCGGCGCCATTGTTGGCAGTGTCTTGACCTTGCGTAGCGGCAATGCTCGCATCCCCTTTGGTCCTTATTTGGCCATGGGGGCGATCGTCACGCTGTTTGGTCAGGGACCAATCCTTACTTGGTTATTTGTCGACTGGCCAGCATGGCAGCGCGACAACCCATCGTCAGTGTTCGCAGTGCTCGGAATTGGCCTGTGCGCATTGGTTGCTCTTCTATGGATCATCCGTCGAGGTCGGCGTTGATTCATCTTTTCTATCCACGAGTTGCGCTGTGCATGATTGTGCGCATGTTCGTTGCTCTGTATTTCATTCGTTCGCTTGTTCTCGACAGTCTGTGTTCGACAGCTGTATCCGTCTGGGAGGCACCATGAAGTTCCGTAAGGCATTGCTCATTCTTTCGCTCGTAGCTACGTCGCTTGCGACTAGTTGCACCACTCGTTACCAGGACATGTTGAGGGATCGTGATAATCAGATCCGTTCGCTCAGTGGCGATCTGGCGCGCATGCGCGGTGAGAACGAAGAGCTGCAAAACCGTCTGGTATCGACGCCGAGTCCGGCACCGATGGCAGAATCAGCCGATCTCCTGACCGATCTTCGGCGTGATCTCGGCGACGATGCTGATGTTAGCTACCGCCGTGGTCGCATCAGTATCGGCGTCAACAATCGGGTCACCTTTGACTCTGGTAGCACACGCTTGAAGGCTTCGTCTCACAAGGTGCTGCGCAGTGTTGCCGCGGTGTTGAAGTCGCAGTTTGAAGGCCGTCGGTTCTTCATTGAGGGCCACACCGATACTGATCCAATTAGCAAAACGAAGGACAAGTATTCGAGCAACCGCGACTTGTCGTCAAAGCGCGCTGATGCAGTAGCTCAATATCTCGTGTCACAAGGCGTATCTGAGTCGGCGATTGTTGTTGTTGGTTATGGCGAGTTCGATCCTTTGGACTCCAAAAGGAAGGCAGCTAATCGTCGTGTAGAGATCGTCGTCGGCGACATGCTCTAGGCCTCAATAGGTCTTTCATGTGCCGTTGTGTGCGAACTCAATTCGCGTAGATGAAAGGGCCGACCAAACGGGCGTTGTCGATCGGTTGCATCGGCATGTCGGTCATGGCTGTGAATATCCTTTGGATAGCAAGGGCCGGATAGCCGTAGGTTCATCCAGCGGTCATGGTCATTTGTAGGCATAAGGGCTGTGTAGCTGGCTGCGTAGTGGTCCAGTTCGATCCAGGCGCACCGGCTGATCTCGGCACCGCAGATGATGCTCCGCACGTTTGAATGACTAGCCGCTGTGGTTGCCGAGGCCCTTCGGCAGCCAATTGGTTGGTCGTTGGCCGGCGATTTCGAGGCGATTGTCTCGGATAGTTACTCGTCGCCAAGTGCACGAAACTAGGGTTTGGTAGCCGCCTCGAATGTGTCGATTTATTCGACAGGATCGCGTTTGGTTACGGGGTCAGGCAGCTTGGAGCCGCAGCTGTTGGGTCACAACTCTTGCTGCTAATGGGCTTTACGGGTGTGGTGCTCATCCAGGCTAGAGTCTCATTCGACTCGCTGGGGTGGGGCATTTTGGTGCGCAGCGACCATGACAATGGGCACCCCCGCACAAGAACTGGGGTCATTTTGTAAGACGGTCGATCATGGTCCTAAATCCATATGGCCTCGTGCGCCGATACCCATAGCGATCAGTCAAGTCGGCTGATTGAGCACAGGAGCGCGACAGCATGGTCTCTATGGAAGAACTGCTGAACCTGATGGTTCAGCGTGGTGGTTCTGACCTTCATCTTTCCGTTGGTTCCCCGCCACGGATCCGTGTCGACGGCAAGTTGATCGATACGGAATACGAACCTCTGATGCCGGAGGCGACGAAGAAACTCGTGTACTCAGTGCTCGGCGCCGACCAAGTTGCCAAGTTCGAGAAGAATCTCGAACTCGACTTCTCATTTGGAGTCGCGAATCTTGGTCGCTTCCGTACTAACGCATTCGTGCAGCGCAGCACAGTAGCCGCTGTCTTGCGCGTGATCCCGTTCGAGGTTCATGACTTTGACGCGATCGGATTGCCGGTTTCTGTTTGCGAGCAAATCTGCAGTCTGCCGCGCGGGCTGGTTCTTTGCACAGGCTCAACCGGTTCTGGCAAATCGACGACCTTGGCCTCCATGGTCAATTACATCAACGAGCAGCGGCAGGGTCACATTGTCACGATTGAAGATCCAATCGAGTTTTTGCATCGCAATAAGGGCTGCCTCATCAATCAGCGTGAAGTCGGTGGGGATACGCACGGATTTGGAAAGGCACTGAAGTCGGTCTTACGTCAAGACCCCGACGTCGTCCTGGTCGGCGAGATGCGTGATCTTGAGACTATCGAGGCGGCGCTGACTTTGGCTGAAACTGGTCACTTGACGTTTGCGACACTGCATACATCCGACGTTACACAGACAGTTAATCGCATCGTCGATGTGTTCCCTGCGCATCAGCAGCAACAGATCCGCACGATGCTGTCTTTCACATTGCAGGCAATCATTTGTCAGCAACTAGTGCCGAAGCAGCACGGCAAGGGACGGGCTTTGGCTGCTGAGGTGATGATTGCGAATCCGGCAATCCGCGCTTTGGTTCGCGATAACAAATCGCATCAGATCATGTCGATTCTTCAGACCAGTGCACAGTTAGGCATGAAGACCATGAACCAGTCGTTGTTCGAGCTTTATCGCGCTGGCACGGTTTCGTTCGAGGATGCGATTGCGCACACCAGTGACGAAGGCGACTTCCAACGTTTGATGGAGCGGGCAGGAATCAGTAACGCTGGTTCTACCTTGGTCGGAAGTGGGAGGCGTTCGCTCTAAGCCATGACTCAGTTCGCTAAAAAACTTCGAGGCATTCTCGAGAAGGCAGGCAAGCTTGAAACCGGTGCTGGCGACACATTGCTAGCTGAGGCGCGAGCTCAAAAGCGTCCGTTCACCGAGATCCTAGTTAAGAAGGGGGTCGCGACCGAACAAGACCTCGTTGCGTTGATTGCTAAGGCCGCCAATATCCCGCCGATCGACTTGTCAAAATTGACCCTGAACAAAGAGGTTCTTGAGTCAGTTCCAGAAGACGTCGCGCGGGACTACGGCGTGTTTCCGGTCGATAAGATCGGTTCGATCATTACGATTGCGGTCGCTAACCCATTCGATGTTCTCAAGTTCGATGACATTCGGATCGTTACTGGTTGCACGCTACGGCTCGTCGTTAGCACGGAAGAAGAGATTGAGCGCACGCGCGGTAAGAGCTACCAGCAAGAAAGTGAGAGCGTTGATGGCATCCTCGACTCATTTGACGATGCTGACGTCTCTCTAAAAGAGGACGCTGATGAAGATGACGGCACGGACCTCTCTGCCATCAGTGATGAAGATTCGCCAGTCGTCAAGTTGGTGAACAAGATGATCCTGGATGCCTGCAACCAAGGCGTTTCAGACATCCACATCGAACCCTTTGAGAAGAAAGTGATCGTTCGATATCGCAAGGATGGCACCATGGCGGAGGCGATGACCTTGCCGAAGCGGATGCAAAACAACATCACTTCGCGCATCAAGATCATGTCAAAGCTGGATATCGCCGAGAAGCGAAAGCCCCAAGATGGCAAGTTCCAGATGAAGATTGGCCGTAAGGCCGTCGATTTCCGGGTGTCGATTTTGCCAGTTGTCTGGGGTGAAAAGACCGTCTTCCGGATTCTTGACTCAAGCAACCTTGCAACTGACATCAAGGAACTCGGTTTCGAAAAGCAGTCAATGGCAGACTATCTGTGGGCCTGTTCGCAGCCCTACGGAATGATTCTTGTCACTGGTCCAACGGGCTCAGGAAAGTCTACGACTCTCTACTCCGCGGTCCGACATATTGCATCGCCTGACATCAATCTGGTAACGGTTGAAGATCCAGTTGAATACCAGTTAGAAGGCATCAACCAGGTTCCTGTTAATCCAAAGGCTGGACTGACTTTTAGTGGCGCGTTGCGATCGATTCTTCGTCAAGACCCTGACGTTGTGTTGCTCGGTGAGGTTCGTGATGCCGAAACGCTTGAGATTGCAGTGAAGGCTGCGCTGACGGGTCACCTAGTTCTTAGCACGCTGCATACAAACGATGCCCCTTCGACGATCACTCGTATGGTCGACATGGGCTGTGATCCGTTCATGGTCTCTAGTTCGACATTGCTGATCTGTGCTCAGCGACTTGGACGGCGGTTATGTCCGAGTTGTAAGAAGCCGGTGGATATTCCGAAGGCTGCCCTGCTCAAACTCGGCTACCGCGAGGAAGACTTTGAAGATCCAGACATCCCGATGACTCTGTTTGAGCCTGCTGGGTGTCCGCGTTGCAACAAGGGATACAAGGGGCGGTTTGCGCTGCTCGAGACGATGCGCATGACTGAGGCCGTGAAGCGCATGGTTGTTGACGGCGCACACTTAGCTGACATCAAGAAGCAGGCTCTCGCCGATGGCATGTTGACTCTTCGTCGCTGCGGCTTGTTGAACGCTGCTCGTGGTGTCACCAGTTTGCAGGAAATTGAGGCGCAGACGATGGCCGACTGATCAGGCGAATTGCAGTCAGCTAGATCAGCAAGTCAGTGAGAGATAACTAGGGGAATAGGAAATGGCTACCAAGTTCAAATTTGAGGCACGCGATGCGACCGGCAAGGTTGTTAAGGGAGCCATTACGGCATCATCTCAATCTGAGGTGGTGGCCGAAGTACGTCGGCGTCAATTGACTCCGCTTGAGATCAACAAGTCACTGGGTCTCGGTAGCCTGTTTTCGAAGTCGGTCGGGCCGAAATCAAAGAAAGGTCTCGCCAAGAGAGCGTCTGCCAAGAAGGGCGAGCTTGAGATCTTTACGCGTCAGCTCGCGACGATGCTTAGCGCTGGTATTCCGATGCTGGAAGCTCTTGAGATAATGGCGGATCAGGCCGAAAGCCCTGGGTTCGCCTTTTGTCTAGACAAAGTCGTTGAGTCGATCCGCAATGGTTCGGACTTGTCCAAGGCGATGGAGCCGCACAAGAAGGTCTTCAGCCACATCTATGTCAGCATGATTCGGGCTGGTGAGGTCTCTGGCCAGATCGACATCATTCTTCAGCGTTTGGCTGATTACCTAGAGGCCGCTGCGCACCTTCGCAACGAAATCAAATCGGCGATGACCTATCCGGTGATTTCGCTGATATTGGTGATTGGCATCGCATCATTTTTGATGATTGGCATCGTGCCGTCATTCAAACCGGTGTTCGAGTCACTCGAAGTTGAGTTGCCGGCATTGACCGTTGTGATCATGGACATCGCGTTCTTCATGCGCGACTACTGGTATGTGATCTTTGGTGGCATGGCAGCTTTGATCTTTGGCACCATGGCTGCGGTTAAGACTGAGAAGGGTTGCTATGTGAAGGATGTGATCATCCTACGCATCCCGGTCTTTGGAGTCCTGTTCAAGAAGGTTGCCCTTTCACGCTTCGCTCGCACATTTTCGACACTGATAAAAAGTGGTGTTCCGATTTTGGGTGCGATGGAAATTGTGTCTGATACCTCAGGCAACAAAGTCATCTCTGGAGTCGTAGATCGAGCTCGAGACAGTGTTCGTCAAGGGGACAGCTTATCTGACCCCTTTATGTCGTCTTCAGTGTTCCCTCCAATGGTCGTTAAGATGATGGCCATTGGTGAGCGTTCCGGCGCACTTGACGCCTTGCTCGAGAAGATCGCTGAGTTCTATGACCAGCAAGTTGAAGCCGAGGTTAAGGGGCTTACCGCGATGATCGAGCCAATCATGATTGCCATTATGGGCATCATCGTTGGGGGCATCGTGTTGGCCGTGTTCTTACCCATCTTCAAGCTGCAAGAAACGCTGTCGGGTTGATCGCGTCATTATGCGATTGGCATCGCCACTAGAGCTTTTGCGTGTAGCTCGACAGAACTGAACGCGCTGGAGTCAGGCAAAAAGGGAATCCATGAATCAATCAATCAGCCGTGTGCTGCTCTATGGCAGTGCAGCGCTTGCTATTTCTGGGATCGCGATTACGTGGGCTACAACGTCGACGGATGCCGACGTAGTGACACTGCTGAGCAGCGCTGACTCACAGTTGCGTTTGGCGCATGCGATGCCTGTTTTCGACTCGGAAGGGAATCGATTGGATTCACGCGATGTCATGATTGTCAGTGCGATTGAGCAGCTGGTAAAGGTTGAGCGCAATGAGCCTGGATTGGCTGTTACTGCCGAGTTCCGCGGATTTGCACACATGCTGCAGGATGAATTCGCTGCGGCTGCCGCGTGTTATCAAGAAGCTAGCACGCGCGGTGATTGCAGTGACGAGCAACGGGATGTCCTGACCTTTAATCAAGCGCGCATGCTGGTTCAGGCTGATCAGCCAGATCAGGCGCTGGCATTGTTTGCTGCAAATAAAGTGGCTCTTGATGCGCGCTACGGCCATCAGCGTCGACTAGAGGAGGCCACAATCCTAAGTGGCTTGAACAGGTCGGCGGAGGCTGTTGTTCGCCTTGACATTATTAGGTCCGACGAGAGCGCATCGCCCATGGCACTGCTGCAAGCAGGCCGTGTGTATACGAGTCTTCACTGTTTAGAAGCCGCGGAAGATGTGCTCATGCGGACCCGAAAAGAACTTGTCATAGCTGATTACTACCTTGCTCAACTCAAGTTGTGCCAGGGGCAAACCGATATCAGCATGGAGTTGTTGGAGCGTGTCTCGAAGGCGCGGCCGATCGAGGTGAGGCGGATGCTTCTTGATGAAGCGAACGCCTGGTCGGCTGTCTTGACAGATGCGCGCTTCCAAGAGCTCTCGAAGGTGGTTCCAGCGTCCCCTGGGCGCTGATCTCAGCTTTGAAGTAGTCGAGTGATAGGGGAAACGAACGCAGCTAATTCGGCTGCATCAATCAAAGGTTGTTCATGGAGAATCAAATGTCTAAGCGGGAACAGGGCTTTACGCTCATCGAACTCATGATCGTTGTTGCGATCATTGCCATCATTGCATCAATTGCTATTCCGAACCTTCTCAGTGCGCGTCTCAACGCCAACGAGTCGGCCGCAATCGCGACGTTGAAGAACATCGCATCAGGCCAATCGCAGCTGCAGGCTTCGGGCACCATCGACGTCAACGGCAACGGCCAAGGCGAATACGGCTTCTTCGGCGAATTGTCTGGCCGCATCGCTGTTCGTGGCAGCACGCTTGTGGTTACCCCACCAGTGCTTTCGGCTGCTTTCGGTAACGTTGGAACTGCTGGCACGCCACAAGAGTCTCGCGTTTCGCGTTCGGGCTACGTCTTCCAGATGTTCCTCCCAAGTGTTACTGCAGCAGGCCTTGCTGAAGATGCAGGTGGTGGTGACTTGACCAACGACAACGGTGTCGATCCGGGTCAAAGCGAAGTGCTTTGGTGCTGCTACGCATGGCCATCCACGGTTGGCAGCAGTGGCAACCGCACGTTCTTCATCAATCAGTCTGGCGACGTTCTCTCGACGAACGCTGCAGCTGGTGGCATGGCCAGTCGCTACAGCAACTCCGGTAGTGTGCTTCCGACTTTCGATGCTGCCTACACTGGTGCAACGATGGATACTGCCGTTGGCATCAACGCAGCAACCACCGGTGTCCCGGCCAATGATGGCAACACCTGGGTCGTAGTCCAGTAAGGGCTACTAAGTATGTAGCTGTCTTTCGGCTGCTACATCGAGCAATGCCTGCGTGCGGCTTCGGCCTCGCGCGGGCATTGTTGGTTTTGGTTGGTTAGATTGCTATCCCGGTGACCAGAGGCATCATGTAAGCCTCTGCTGGCCAAGCGCCGCCCTGGCAGTATTGCGCCAATATGCGCTAGCCGAATAGTTCGATCGCGTTTTTGTAAGTTGCCGCAGCTGCCTCTTCCAATGATAGGCTTCGAACTTCTGCGAGTTTCGTCAGCGTCTCGATTACGAGCGCTGGTTCATTGCGGCGTCCTCGCTTTGATTGCGGCGGTAGGAACGGTGCATCGGTTTCGACGAGTATGCGATCGATTGGCGCAAAGGCACATGCTGCTCGCAACGCATCATTCTTTGGATAGGTGAGTGGCCCAGCAAAAGAGAGGTGCAGACCCAGTTCGAGTGACTTTTGTGCCTCGGGGATGCCGCCAGAGAAACAGTGCATTACACCGCGGACTGGTTCTTCATTATCTAGCAGCTTGAAGAGCGGCTCGAAGGCATCGCGGCAGTGGAAGATGACTGGCTTGTCCAGTTCTCGGGCTAATGCGAGGTGCGCTCGTAAGGACGCCTCTTGTTGATCAAGTGGCGTGCGATCGCGGAAGCAATCAAGGCCGGTTTCACCGACTGCGACGCACGTCTTGTCGTGCGCGAGCTGGCTGATGATTGGCCATTCTTCCTCAAACTTGGCGCTGTCATTCGGATGCAAGCCAGCACTCCACCGGACTCCGGGCAAGCTTGATAGTTCTCGCGCAGCTTGGCTGGTGGCTGCGTCAATACCGACAACAAGAAGTGCTCCAACTGAGGCTGCGACGGCCCGCGAGTGGTCATCCTCTGGAGCTACTTTTCCGTCGAGGCCAATGTGGCAATGGGAGTCATAGACCTGCATAAGTTATCTCTCTAAGCGTCCTGCTCAGGACTCAGGGTAGCCAAAGCCAGTGTCACGGCGAGTGTCGTTTTACGTCGTCGACACGCGTTGCTGCGGTGGCTCATACCCTAGGTTGGTTCTGTTCTGGTTGCAGCGGGCCGCAAGTTTGGGTGCCCTTGGACGGGCGCTATATTGCAGCCGGGGTTGGCGGCAGAGTGCGCGGCTTCCTGGCGTTGTCGGCGATGCCTTTCCCGATGTCGGTAATTATTGGGCTGTTCAATGGTTTTACTCCGTAAATGGCGCGACCGATCAGCCGTGTTACGCCGCAGAAGGTCTCGCGACTGTCACATTCAGAAAATATTGACATCAAAAGCCTTTACGCTCGTTATTCGAAGGCTGGGGCCCCATGTAAACATCGTGATCTTCCCCGAGCGGCCTACGCGTGAAATCAAAGAGTCGAAAGTGAGCATACATAGAGCAGCGATCTTAGTCGGTGTTGCATTTCTGTCGCCGTTGCTAGCCCAGGCGCCAGTTGTCAATGCAGCCCGTGGCGTCGAGCAGTTTGCTAAGAAATCGGCGACCGTACAAAAGCGGCTAGTCTCGGAATTGCGGGAAGTGGCGTCTGCAATTGGCGGCGACTACCACGACGCAATGCGCGTGGTTCTAGCGGCTGCCGACGAGCGCAAGGACGTGGCAGGCAAGGTTGGCAAGTTTAAGAAGCCAAAGAAGCGTGCTCCCAAGAAAGCCGTCGATAGTTGGCAGATGCCCACGACGCTTACCTATGTGTATGGGAGAAGATTGATCGAGCCAGAAGGTCGAACGAAGACTCAGCGGCTTCAGCTGGCCCGCCGGGTTGCCGTCGAGTTGATCTTGCTCGGACTCATGCCTGATGCGGATCGTTTACTGGCTGAGTTGGAGCGAGAGCTCGACAGCGACCGCGCCGCGGATCAGTTTGCAGCGTTCTTGGAATCATGGCGTAACGGTGACGAGAGCTTCTACGAAGCTTTGGATCGTACGGCCGGGACTGAGGACAGCGTGTTTTTTTACGACGTCATGTTGGGTGACTTCGTTGCCGGTTTCGCGAAGAAGTCCAAAGACATAAAGAAGGGCCTCAATGCGTCGCACGATGCTTTGCACGAGGGCTTTCTTTGCTATCGCCAATACCGCGCGTTCCGCGAGGCTGTCGCTCTGTCGTTAGTTTTGCCGCCAGACGTTCCGTTGCCGCAGCACTTGAAGCGTTACGAAGAGAAATTGACTGGCAGCTACTCGTTACGCGAGCAGGTGTTGATGACGCTAGCTTTGCATGGTTTCGATCCGATGGCCGTTGTGAAGTTGGTGACCGAGAACGCCGATCCATTGTCGAACCCTCTATGGGGCAATCGTCATGATCCTTACCCCGCTTGGACGAGGTCGTTTGAGGCTGCGATCCCTGGCATGGTTGAGGACGCAGGTAGCACGGATGCCTTCTTGAAGATGGGCATCGAAAAGCGTCAGAGCGACGCCAGAAAGATCCGTAAGATCGCCGGCATCGTTGGCTTTCTACCGATGTGAAGCTGGCAAATCCGCACGCCAGATGCGGCGCGACGATGGCTTGGAGCAGCCAGCGTTACTGCTGCAAATCTTGGCAGCGCGGTAAACCTCTACGCAGCCAAGTCAGCGTTTAGCTCTATCAGCAATGCTGTCTCGCGGACGGGGCCAGTTACTTGCTACGCAATTGACGGTCATGCTCTTGAGCAAACGCAGCTACTGCTTCCGTGTTGACCTCGTTTGCTGCTTGCAGCACGTCATCAATTACTTCTTGGAGCAGTGCGTCAGATTCATTTAAGAGCGGCGTAACCAACTCTTCGAATCGCGAAAACACCTTAGCGTCTGTGACGACGGGTATTCTAGCTGCGCGCACGGCGGCGCGGCGTAGTTGCTGATCCGCGCTTTTGGCGAGCTGGCCGAGGTTCTTCCAGAGCTTCTTGTTCTTGCAGGTCAGTGGCCCGAGAACGCCGTCGGCAATGCGTGCTGATAAGCTTTCGATCGAGGCGTCTTGTAGGAGGCTTTCGACAAATGGGTGGTCTTGCGGCTCCAGCAGTGCTGCGCGCATTGCGAGGATCTCGACCCCTACGCAGCGAAGCTCATAGGTCTTGGTCGCCCAAAGTGTGCGGACGAACGCAGTCATTTGTGCGCGACCCATCTCCGGATAGAGCTGGGTTAGATCGTTCGCAGCTGCGGTGATCTCGCGCTGATCCGCGCCCAAGAACTTTATGCTTTCGCCATGTTGGGCAGTTAGCTCCGCAATCAGCTCTTCCGAACCCTTCTTGGTTAACCGCTGGCGCAGTAGCGCCTGCTCACGTCCGAAGTTCATGCTCATGCTGACGGTTTCTTGGTCAGGCGTTCTATGAGGTCGAGTTTGGTAATGATGCCCTTCACGTGGCGATCCTCGTCAACAACGAGCGCGACCTCTCCTCGCTCGAAGATATGCGGAAGTTCTCTCGCGTCCGCATGGGGAGCAATGGTCGAAACTTTGCGAACCATGATCTCAGCGATCGAGGTTGCTGGAGAGGCGCCTTCAACGATTACGCGTAAGGCGTCCGACTCAGTGAGAATGCCGGCCAGCTTGCCATCATCGGTGACAGGGACTTGTGAGAAGCCTGCTTCCTTAAACATCGTCACCGCTTTACTAAGCGGGTCGGCAACATCGACGCTGCGGACGGTGCGCTGTGGCATCGAGCGCAACAGCTCCTCGACGGTGCCCACTGCCCAGGATTCTTCAAGGAAACCGTTCTCGCGCATCCAGCGGTCATCAACATACTTGGTTAGGTAGTTGCGAACACCGTCGGAGAGAATGCAGGCAATGCGTGCTCCCTTCGGGAAGTCCTTCGCTACTTGCATTGCTGCCCATGCAGCTGCGCCGCACGAACCGCCGACTAGCAAGCCTTCTTGTCTGATCAATTGGCGAGCTGTGCGGAAGCTGTCGCGGTCGTTAGAGCGAACCCACTGATCGACTAGGTCGCGATCAAACACATCAGGGATGAAGTCGTAGCCAATGCCTTCGACCTTGTAGCTTTTGATCTCGCTAGGACCTGCCAGGATCGAGCCTTCGGGGTCGACGCCAATGATCTTGCAGTTCGGCATGCGTTTCTTGACCACGCGCGCGACGCCAGTCAGCGTTCCGCCGGTGCCGGCCGTGATGACTACCGCGTCGAGGTTGTCTTCAAATGCGTCACAGATTTCGACGCCAGTACCTTCTTCATGGGCAATTGGGTTCGACGGATTCCCATACTGGTCGAGAATGTGCGAGTTCGGGATTACTTCCCGCAATCGTTTGGCGACGCTGATGTGGCTTTCTGGTGCATCCCATGCGGCTTCGGTCGGGGTCCGAATAATTTCCGCACCGAGTGCCTCAAGGACCACCTGCTTTTCGCGCGACATCTTCTCAGGCATCGTGATGATGACCCGGTAGCCACGCACCGCAGCGGCCAAAGCTAGGCCGATGCCGGTATTGCCCGAAGTCGGCTCAATTAGTGTGTCGCCTGGCTTGATGCGGCCCGATTTCTCAGCGTCTATTAGCATTCGGACGCCAATACGGTCCTTAACGGAGCCTCCAGGGTTCAGGAACTCACACTTAGCGTAAAGCTCTTGATCTAGGTGGCGGCCAATACGGGCCAGGCGGACGATTGGAGTATTGCCAACCGTTGAGAGGATCGAATCGTGAATGCGCGTCATAATGTGCCTGCGAGAGACCCTGAGATCTAACCAGGATGTGGCCAATAAGGGAATGACCTGGACTGTTCAGATCGCAGTCTTCGGGTCGGGATTTGTTTTCTTTCGATACGCTGCTTGTTCAGCTGACCTCTTGCCCGCATCGTCTTTTGGGCCGTGAATGAGTCTGAGTCCAATAGCGTCCCGCCCTCCAATTCCAGCTCACCGAGCGAGCCGACTGAGGCGCCACCGAAGGCTTCTAAGCCTTCGGTAGCATCTGAGCCTTCGGTGGCATCGGGGTCTGCGGATTCCTCTGCTCCTGTGGCCAGTCCAGATTCCGCTTCTGGCGGTCAGGTTGGCGGTGCACCTGAGGCTGCTCCTGTCCCTGGCGAACGATCGCCAGGCGATTCCGAGGGGCAAGATTCCGATGGCCAAAAGCGTCGTCGCCGGCGCCGTCGTCGCCGCAAGGCTGCAGTGGAGGTCGTGGCAGGGGCTGATGGAGATCATCCACAGAGCGCGGGTCCGGACTCTGGTCAGAGTGGCGCTGGAGTAAATGGCCCAGCAGATGAAGCCGTAGCGGATGGCGCGACAGCTGTAGTTGGCGAGTCTGAGGGTCGTCCTGCCCGGGCGAGAAAAAATCGCCCGAAGAAGGAGCGTGGTGGCCGAGATCGCTCCAGCAACAACGAGCGTGGCAATCAAAAGACGGGGAGCAAGGGTCGTGCTCGACACGACGAGCCACGTAATGACCGCCGCCGTGGGGGCAAGGATTCGCAGCATTCGGCAACGATTGCTGTTCGGGCGCTGTCTGAGATGGCGCAAGCCTTGTTGCATATAGAAGGTGTTGATCCGTTGGCAATGCCTCGATATCTCGACCTGCAGTTGCGCGTCCCTCTGGATGGCGGCAATGACGTGCGTCATGCAGCCGGAACTGCCGTCGAGCAGATCTTGAAGCGCGTTCGCGAAGTGCGCGAGCATGAGCAAGCGCTACGACCAGGTGCAGTCTACAGCTATTTTTCGGACAGCTCCCATGATGAGGGGTGCCGTCCTATCGAGCCCCGCCATGTCTTTGACGGCTACTCGTCGACTGGCAAGCCAAAGTTCACGGACTTCGTCACGCTCGCGATTGAGCGCAAGGATCCCAATATTGAGCGCATGCTCTCAGGGGAAGACATCGTGTTGACACAGGTGTCTATGGGGCGCGTGTTGCGTACGCAGCAGCTTGCTGAATTTGGCAGTAACTCCCCAGTCTTCAAGATTCTGGGCCAGGTCGATGCAGGCTTGTTCCGCGTCCTTGGTGATGCTGGTCGCTGTGCGTTCAGCTTCCAGCTATTGCGTGGAGCGACTCTTGAGGGTCGTGTTCGCTTGCGTCTTCATCCAGTTGGGGCAGTCGATCCAATGGATCTTGCCGATCCTGCATTGATGCAAATCCTTAGTCGATTCCAGCGCAAACTCGATACCGAAGCACTGCGCTTGGAAGGCAAGCTCAAGGGTGGAGATGTCGATGAGGAGGAGTTTGTATTGCCATTGCTGCAGGACTTCGCCAAGCAGTTGCAAAGCCGGACCCGCAATACCGGTCGCCGTACTCAGCATGGCATTGAGCGAAGCGAGGAAGGCCAGCGCCCAACTTCGAAGGCCTATCCAGATGCTGGCGAAGCAAGTGATGACTCGATTCTTTGGGACATAGACCAAAGCACGATCGTGGTACTTGGTGCAAAGGGACGAGTTCACGTGTTCTCGCCCCAAGCAAAGCATGTGACTTCCGTTGTAATGCAGCGGCCAGCTGTTGAGCGTCGTCGTCAGCAAAGCCGCTGGCGATTGGCTGAGCCTGAAGAGCGAGGCGAGTTCCGGATCAGCGTGAAGCAATTGATTGCATCCGGTAACGACCAGGCTGCAGCCGGCGAGTCGGTTGCGGCAGCGGCTGGCATTGCGTCGCCGCCCGCTGAATCCACGACTTCGGCGAAGGAGCCTAAGACGTGAGCAAGCCGCGAATTGGTATCGTCACGATCAGTGACCGGGCAAGCGCTGGCGTCTACGAAGACAAAAGTGGGCCCGCCATCGAGTCAGCCCTCAGCGATTACTTGGCGACAGAGTGTGTCTTTGAGAAGCGCGTAATCGCCGATGAGCGTGAGTTGATCGGTAGCACGCTGCGCGAGTTGGCCGCGGCAGGCTGCTGTCTGATTTGCACTACTGGCGGAACAGGGCCATCGCCGCGCGACCTGACACCAGAGGCAATTCGCGACGTATGTAATAAGGAACTCCCTGGATTCGGTGAGAAGATGCGGGCCGCGTCGCTAGATGTCGGTGTCCCAACTGCTATTTTGTCGCGGCAGACTGCCGCCATCTTAGATCGTGCACTCGTCGTTACTTTGCCAGGGAAGCCGGGCTCTATTCGTGTGTGTCTTGATGCGGTCTTCCCTGCGATTCCGTATTGCATCGACTTGATTGGCGGCGCCCGGCTTGAGGGCAACGCGGAAGTTGTGCAAGTGTTTCGCCCACCGGGTAAGTGACGACCTGCTTAGTTTGCCGCCAGCCTGCACATTGACCGAAGATTTAGAGATACAGAGACCAT
This sequence comes from Planctomycetota bacterium, assembly GCA_965662465.1. Taxonomy (GTDB): domain Bacteria; phylum Planctomycetota; class UBA1135; order UBA1135; family UBA2386. Next base: position 39,978 of record CBFIIO010000016.1, read on the forward strand.
GACTGACAAGCCGAGCAAGGAACAGTTCGTTGAGATGTTGCGCCCATTAGCGGAGACGCTCAAAAGCCTCGATGTGGATGCGGCAGACGCTGCTGCTCAGGCTGAGAAGCTCGTGGCGTTTGGTGGCCAAGCCATTGCAGGTATCCGCACGGCAGCTATCGCGAGTATTGACTCTGATTGGCTGATGCCAAAGGAGGCTGGCGGAGTTCGCTTTGGTCGCGTTGCAAAGGAACTGTGCGGCTTTAGCGTCGACTGTGTTTTGATGAACGGTCCAGGCCCTCGTCATCGCCATCCGAATGGCGAGATTGATTTATGCTTTGCAACTGACGGTGAGTCTCACTTCGATCGGCACCCAGAAGGATGGGTCGTCTACGGCAAGGGTAGTGTCCACATTCCAACTGTTTCTGGCGGTCAGATGCTGATCCTCTACTTCTTGCCTGACGGCGCCATCGAGTTCTTGGGCTAGCAATCTGTGACTAGGCGCGCGCCGCAGTATGAGCGCGCTGCTGCACCTGGCTGCCTACTTGTGTTCTTCGAGTACTGCTTGGATTGCGTTGGCAACGGTGTCTGTGGGGGCCGACTTGAGTTTCTCTTCAAACCACTCGACGGCCTGCTTGCCTTCAATTTCATTCACTGCCCGAATGCAAATTGTTAAGAACAGCGGGTTTTGTTGCTCGAGTGGAGGGTTGTCGTAGACCTTTTTGATCGTGGCTAAAGCTGCCGTCGATTTGCGGCGTCCGAGTTCCTTGATGCAGTCCTGAATCGTGATCGCATCATGCTCTATTCGACTGAGCATGACGTGTAGCGTCTCTTCTATTTTGGGGTCGTCGCTAAGGATGTAGCGCTGCACATAGTTGTTGAAGCCGGTGGTTGCGAAGGCTGCTTTGTCAGGGATTGGCTGGCCGTTCCCTTGGACGCGATTGAGGTCGATGCCACGGCTCGACTCAGTCATCAAGATTTGGCGCAGCAATTGACCTGCAAGTGGTTTGTCGTGGGACAGCAGCAAGTCGGCTGCCATCCAGCGCAATCGCGGTGACGGCAGGCGGCGCCCTTGTAATACGTCTTTGGCGATTTGCTTGCCTGCTGGTCCATTCAGGCGGATCGCGATTTCCATCAGCACCTTGATCTCGTTGAAGTCTTTCCGTGCATCGACTTCGCGCAGCCGCTTAGTGATCGGTTCCCATGCGGAAGTCCCCAGTGATTCAAAGGCCCGCACGATTGCTACGAGTTCTTTTTTTGCGTTTTGGAAGTCGGGTTCGGTGATGCGGGCGTTCGCCGTCATCGGCGCGTAGACCTTCAGTTTTTCGAGCAGTGCGTCAGGTCCTTTGCCAACGGATGTCTGTTCGAGGCGCATTCGGGTTACTTCCCCGAGCAGTTCCGAGAGCGTCTCCCCATTTTTTTGGAGTTGTTCGCGCTGGGCGGCGAGTGCATTTTCGGCCTTCATTCCGCTGTAGCCAGCGAATGCGAGGGTGCCGATCAAGGCGACGGATAGGAGTGGGGTCACCGTCGAGCGGCGAGGTTGGGTTGCGGGCAAAGTCATCTTTCGGAAGTTTAGAGGTTCCGCGAGCGGGGGTCACTGCATGTTCGATGTCGAACATCACGACGTGCCGAACTGCACTTACATCAGGTTTGAGCGGTCTTGAACAGTCTTGAACAGCCTGAAATAGGGTCGTTGCGATCGGTTGATTAGTCGCAAGTGCATATACTGCATTAGTTTAATGCCTCATTCCACCCCTGGAAGAGAGATCCTCAGTTCCCGGCACGGAAATTGTCGGCGGCACCACGTACGGTTGTCTTGTTGCATCTCCTCGATGTCCTGACAAGCCGGTCTTGCAGCAACTGTCCTGGTATGATTTTGTGGTCAAATCTACGCCTTCACCCTACCTTTTACCGTTCACCTCTCACGGTAACCGGGACTGCTGTTATTGCGGCCCCTTGGAAATACGTCGGCTCAGATCAGTGGATCAAATGTCATCTGAAAAGTCTGACTCTGCCAGTTCTCGATACGGAGCAAATATGACTGTTGGTTTACGGACAGGATTAGCACTACTCGTTGCCCTGTCCTTTCTTGTGTTGGCTGGTTGTTCTGGCGGTTCCAGTAGCACTGGCGGCGGAGGTTTCGACTGCAACGGCAACTCAACAGGTGTTCTCTGTCTTGAGCAATGCAACCTCGGTTGTTCGACGACCGGTTGCTCGCGCACCGACATCGCGCAGAACGAGATCATCATTCTGACCTTCAGTGAGAACCTCGATCCGAACTCAGTCGATGAGTCGTCAATTCGTTTTCGCACTGCCTCTGGTGATGAGCCAGTGGGCGAGTTCTTTGTGAATGACAATCGAGTTGAGTTTGTGCCGACACTCTCAATTTCAGGCGGCCAAACGTTCTTTGGCTTTACTGGCGGCGAGACCTACACGATGACGATCCTTGGCGGAGTCGACGAGCAATCTGTTGTTCGTGGCACGTCTGGCCGACCGTTTGGCAACACGCTCACGTGCACGTTGCAGTCGACTCTAGGCATTGTCGACCTCAATCAAATCCCGCCGTCGGCGACTTTGATCGTGCCAACTGCAAATCAGTTGACGGCTGCGCCGCTCAACACGGAGATCCAACTTGAGTTCAACGAGTTGATCGACGCGACGCCGTTCTTGACCGGTACGCAAAGTCCGGTGTCATTCAGCGTTCGCCGAACCCGTTCCGACGGTATGGGTGGGTTTGAGTGTGACCCGCAGTCGCAGCCGCAAACCTTAGGTGGTTCGCAGCAGTTGACGTTTGATCCCAGTCGCGGAGTGTCGGTGCTGAACTTCGTTCCGGCCCAAGACCTGCCGGGTAACGTTTGCGTTGAGATCAGTGTTACGGATGGTGTCACCGACTTGTCTGGCCGCGCTGCGCAGCCGCAAGTTTTTGTGTTCAGGACGGTGGTTGTGCCGCTCGTCGATGTCGAAATCGTTGAAAACTTCGATGACGACTTAAATCTTGATGTCGACGCATCAGCGGGTTCGTGGGCTGGCGGTGTCGCTTCGTTCGCGACCATCGGCGGAGATGGCCGACACGGTGACTTCTCTTTGGACTTAGCGGTTGATAAGGACCAAATCGTAAGTGGTAAGCGGCTGTTCGAGTTCAACTGTGACAGCACGATCATCCCTCCTGAAAACACGACGACTGGATTCGCGACTGCGGTTACCGATGGACGCTTCTTCTTCTCGAAGATGGTGCTGCCGGGTGATGTTCGCCTTCGCTTTGTTGGCACCACCCCGCCCGTCTTTACGGTCGCCGGACGCCTTGATATTCAGGGCGATCTAGACCTGCTCGGTCAGTCGGTTACTACCGCTCAGCTTCCGACTTCGCCAACTGGGCAAGACGGTGCTTTGGGCGGTGTCTACGGTGGCCAAGGCGGCCAGGGCGGCGACAAGTGTTCCGGTTTCAATTCGCTTCCGTCTTACAGCGGGCGTAACGGTAGTGACGTCAGAGTGATCGCTGGCCATGGCTACTTCAGTGCCACCTCAGGCACTGGCGGGCGTGGCTCTGCGCTCTACCCGGCCGATGGCCTCAACACGAGTATGCAGTTTGGGATTCCTAACCCGACTGGCTTGGCTTACTGCCTCTCGGCTGCCGCTGGCGGCAGTGGTGGCGGCCTCCGGGATCCAGGCTCTCAGGGGCTTGTTGAAGGTATCTTTAGTGCGGGAGTTGCGGTGCCAAACATGAGTACGTTCATGGGGCCGTCTGCTGCGCCAGGCCAACGCATGGTCTTGTTCCCATTCCCTCCGGCGACTGGCTCGCAGGTTAGCTCACAGCACTTCTTGGTTGGTGGTTCTGGTGGCGGCGGTTCTGCGAGTGGTTGTGCCCTGTCGATTTCTCTGGCTCGTCAATGGGCATCAGGTGCAGGTGCAGGCGGTGGTGGTGGTGCGATCGCGTTGCGTTCGGGCGGTTCACTTCGCATTGCCCCTACGGCCAGTGTTCTAGCTGGCGGCGGTTCGGCCTTTAGCGCACCTGTTGGGATTGCTGGTGGTCCGCAAGTTGTGCCTGCTGGCGGTGGCTCTGGTGGCTCTGTCGTGATTCAAAGCGGTGGTTTGACCGAGATCATCGGCGCGATCAACGTCGAGGGTGGCGAAGGCGGTCGTTTCGAGAAGCGTGGCGGCAGTGGCATCTTCCCTTCTTCTGGAACGGTTAAGATTAATGGGGGAGATGGCTCTCCTGGGTTCGTTCGCCTCGAAACGCCAATCACCCCAGATCTGTCTGCTCTGGGTTCGATGTCGCCTGCTGCTAGTCCCGACAACGTCGGGCCGTTGCTGGAGGCTGACAATCTAGTCAGCGTGCGTTCGCGCTACTACTCGACGAACCTGATCTTTGGCCCGGTGTTCTCACACTATGTGATTGAGGCAACCGTTGATGGCCAGCCAATTGTCTACAGCGACAATCCAGCGATCTCACCCGTTGAGGCTGGTCAAGGTTCTGCACTCAGAACCTTGTGGCAAGCCGCAGATCTAGACGTCGTGACCGGGGAAGTCTTAAGCACTCGGCCTTGGCGTCTATCCGTTCGTAGTAGTCAGACGCAGGTCGGAATTGCTTCCGATGGTCTTAATGGCTACCGCTTCATGCTATTGGTTGACCAGACGCTTGCTACGACAGTCACCATCGATCGCCTTGTTGTGGTTTACAGTAACTGATTGTTGCTCTTGGTTTGAGTGATTGCTGGTCAACGTCAGCTTCACCTGCTCCGTTTGATCCGCACTTAGTATTTGCTTCGCATTCAGTAATCGACTGATCCTTTTCGTCTCATTATGCGCAACGCCCTTTCTATCTTCCTTTTTGCCAGTGTGCTGGTGCTTGTTGGCTGCAGCGGTGGCAGTGGCTCTGGTTCGGGAGGATTCAGGATCCCATGTCAAAACGGGGCAGACTTCTGTCTGATCAGTTGTGACTTGGGGTGTTCGCAGACTGGCTGCTCCATCACGGAAATCGCTGAGAACCAAGCGCTGCGTTTCAAGTTTTCGGATGAAGTGGATCCGGCGACAGTCAATGGTTCGAGTGTTTCTCTTCGCACGGCAACCGGTGTTGCACCGCAGGGCGACTTCGAGGTTGTTGGCAGTGAGGTGGTTTTCCGCCCACGTGTTACCACTCAAAACGGAGTTAGCACATTCGGCTTTTTGCGCAACGAGAGCTATATCCTCTCACTCGCAGGTGGCTCGACCATTGCGCAGAGTGTGACCAACATGTCTGGCGATGGTCTTTCGAATGAGTTTACGTGCACGGTAATCGCTTCTCGCGGCATCCTCGACGCAGATGGTGAAGCGCCGACTGTCGAGTTGCTGTCTCCAACTGTGCAAGTTAACGCGCCGGTCAACCCAACGATTGTGTTGCGCTTTTCTGAGTTGATCGACACGACGCCGCTGCAAGTTTCGCTCGGAGAAGCCTCGCCGATTCGGGTTGTTTTGCGCGGCACGCTGCCGACCGGCGAATGTGATTCTGATTCCGACGGCACCGCTCTTGAAGGCGTTCCGCAACTCTCGACCGAATTGGTCGGGCAGCGTGAAGTCACTGTGGTTACCTTCCAACCGGCGGTTCAGTTGCCGGGTAATTCCTGCATCACGGTGCGTGTGACCGCAGACCTTCGTGACCTATCTGGTCGCTCGGGTGTGCCGGCAAAGTTCGTCTTTTTGACCGAGCAAGGTGTCTCGACTCCGATTGAGATCACCGAGACGTTTTCTAGCAGCGCCAAGCAAGAAGTTTTGGTGTCTGGTGGCGTCTGGGGCGGAGCGCAAGGTCCTGGCGCGCGCGCAGGTCTGATTGGTAGTGATGGTCGTCACGGTTCGTTCGATGCGAACTACGGCACTAACTTGGGTGGCGGCATCTTTGTTTGGAACGTCGACAACACTACGATTCCAGCGGCTGCATCGCTGACCGGCTTGGAATACATCGTCACCGATGGACGTTTCTTCTTTACGGACCTTGTCATTCCAGAAGGCATGACGATTCGATTTGTTGGCTCAGTGCCGCCCGTCATTTACGTGCGTGGCCAAGCCGACATTCGTGGTTCGATTGAGGTTAACGGCACGGATGCTCCTAGCACGGTTGCTGCCAGTGGCTTAGCCACGGGTCAGCAAGTCTCTAGCTTCAATGCAGTTGTTAGCTTGACTGGTCAACCGGGTACGGCTGGTGGAGTTGGTGCTGGTGCTGGTGGCAAGGGTGGTGACCGTGGCGACAACACGGGGACTGGCGCTGGCCAGTATTCGGGGCAGGCTGGAGCCGACATCAGCGTCAGCGCTGGTCATGCATACTCGGGCGCTGCTTCGGGCACCGGCGGTAGAGGCAGTTTAGTGTCCCCAGTAACCGGTGTTTGGGCTGTCCCAACCCCAACTGTTGGCGGCATTGTTTACTGTGCTTACTTCAGCCCGGGAGGCTCAGGTGGTGGCTTTAGCGGCTCTGGTGGAGCGCCAAGCAACCCTGTTTACACGGGCACGGGCGCTGGCTCGGTGAACTTTAGTACGCCAGTAGGTGCCGGCCAGCCCTTTAGCGTGACCCCATATCCGCCTGCCAATCCTCCGCCTGGGTATTCCTCGTTGGAGCACTTTACCGTTTCTGGTTCCGGAGGCGGTGGTGGCGGTAGTCACGGCTACGGTTTGATCGCCCTTGGTAGCCCAGCTCAGAGGTTCATGGCTGGTCACGCCGGAACTGGCGGTGGCGGCGCGTTTGCCATTCGCGCAGGCGGCTCGCTCATCATTGGTCCAGCAGCCCAACTGTCGGCTCGCGGTGGTGATGGTGTCATCATCAATGGTAGTCCAGCGAACAACAATTCGTCCCCTGGTGGTGGTGGCTCTGGGGGCTCGCTGCTTCTTCAGTCAGGCCAGCAGGTTTCCATCGCTGGCGACATCAACGCCCGCGGCGGCACGGGCAGTCGAAACAGGCTCGTCGACAACGGTCTGCAAAGAGTCGAAGCGACTGCTGGCGATGGTGCGTCAGGCTTTTTCCGGGCCGAAGCTCCAAACTCGTCTTCGGGTAATCCGAATGTCTCGTTTGGTGGCACGAGCATCCCGGTCTTCAACTCGGCAACAATGTCTGGTGAGCTAACGGACCGCGATGGCCTGTCTGGTGATACCTCACTGTTCTACACGACTGGCTTGGTGTTCCCGCCGTCATGGGGTTTCTACGAACTCGACGTCGACTTTGATGGCGATGGCATTGTCGATCAAACTTATGACGACAGCGGCGCTGTTGGTTCGATTAAGGCATCTGAGCCCAACGGGCCGATCACCTTGCCGCTGGTTATTAGCTTCCAAGGAGCCAACCTCAACCAAGCCGGCACGCAGCCAGTTGGCCCATTGGGGCCATGGCGCGATGGTATCGGCCCAGGAGCAGGGCAAGGTATTAACCTAGACGCAGTGACTGGGTTCCGCTTCTCGATCATTTACAACCGCACGCTCTTCCCCAACGCAGTGATCAAAGAGTTGCGCGTGTTTGCGCAGTCGTGATCTCGAGATCATCGAGCGCCGCCGCCGATTTGCGGCGTGCGCCGATAACGACGCTGGCAGCTCAGCACGTTGCGCTTGACGCAGATAACGTGCTCTCACCGGGGTGCGTCGAATGGGACGCTAATGGACGCATCGTCGCCCTGCGGCGAGTCCGCAAGTCGGAGCTTGTACGGGATCTGGCGGTGTTGCCCGGCTTAGTCAACGCGCATGCGCATTTGCAACTTGAGCCATTGGCGCGGATGGAGCGCCGTTTCTTGCCGTGGGTGTCTGCGGTAGTCGCAGCTCGCAGCAAGCGTCAATCGAAGGATCATCGTCGCATTGCGCTTAGTTCACTTCGTGAATTGCTGCGGTCGGGGACGACTGCTGTAGGTGAGATCGATTCGACTGGCGCTACTGGTATGGCCCTGCGTCGTCTACCGATGGCTGGCCGTTGCTATCGCGAAGTGACGGGCTTTCACCTTTTGCGACGTGATGCCCGTGCTTTGGTTCGTGGCGTATTCCCGAAAGAGACTGGTTGTATGCGGTCTGGCTTGTCTCCTCATGCTCCGTATTCTGTCTCTGCTGATCTGATGCGTGCAGCCGCGCAGCGAACTCGTAACCTAACCATTCATTGTGCTGAGTTGCCTGAGGAACAGCAGTTCTTGAGGACGGGAAGTGGGCCGTTTGCAGAGCTTTTGGAGAGATTGGGTCGGTTGCCCGATGGCTTTCGTGCACCTGGTTGTGGTGCTGTGCGTTGGCTTGAGAAACTTGAGGTGCTGCAGGCAAATACCCTGCTGGTGCATTGCCAGGAGCTTGAGCGGGGTGATGTCGGTCGGATTTCTTCGTCGGGCGCCTCGGTTGTTGTTTGCCCGGGGACTATTCGCTACTTCCAGCGCACGCCCCCTCAGATTTTTAAGTGGCTGCAGGCCGGTATCCCGGTCGCCTTGGGAACGGACTCCCACGCAAGTAATAAGGGGCTGTCGATGCGGCGAGAGCTGGCTCTGGCGGCTGAGATGTGGCCTGAGTTGCACCCGCGGCAACTGCTCTCGATGGCGACTTCAGTTGGTGGTCGAGCGCTGGGTGGCCCTTTTGGTGGTCTGAGACGTCGTCGGCGTGCCGATTTCCTCACCGTGCGGGCCAGCGGCTCGTGGGAGGATACTCTAGCCGCATTTGTTCATGATCAGGTGCCTATTGAATGGGTTGTTCTGGCTGGGCAGGTGCACCGTATCTGCGCCGAGCGTTGAGCTAGACGTCGCCCATGTCTAAAGTTCTAGCCAAGTGACGACGCTTCTTGACCTCTTTCGCTCTCAGCAGAGCTTCTTACTTACAGGTCATGAGAACCCCGACGGTGACTGTGTCGGTGCTCAGGTAGCTCTCTCGCAATTGCTGCTCTCGATGGGGAAGACGGTTCATATCGTCAATCCTGATCCACTCTCTAAGAGCTATGAGTTCTTGGCTGAGCACACTTCATTTGGCACTGCTAAGAATGAGGCTGATCTGCCAGAGTTTGATGTCGCAGTGTTGCTTGATTGCTCGCAGCTCTCTCGGGTTGGTTCGCTAGGCAAGAGCATTGCTGCACGCAATAAAACAATCGCTGTAATTGACCATCACGTTGGCTGTGAGAACGGCGACGGGAGTGTCTCCTATGTTGATCCGACTGCGGCGGCTACCGGCGCATTAGTGCGGCGCCTATACGCTGACTTTGGGGCCGAGCTAACGATGCCCGCTGCGCAGGGTATCTTCTTATCGCTTGTTTCTGATACCGGATGGTTTCGATACTCAAACTCCGACGCAGAGGTTTTTGCGATGGCCTCCGAGTTGGTTGCTCTCGGTGTCGATAGCTCTCAAGTGTATGACGCAATCAACCGGCGTAATCATCCAAGCTCACCGCAACTCTTGTCAGACGCGCTTGAGGAAAGTCAGTTACTCCTCGATGGGCGGATGGCGCGCATTAGTCTAGGCAGGTCTCTTCTCGAGCGTTGCTCTAGATTGAACTTTGATACTGATCTCATCATGGAGCCTTTGCGTTCGGTTGAGGGGGTTGAGGTCGTGGCATTGCTCAAGGAGCGTTTCGATGGCATCGTTAAATGTTCGTTGCGCGCTCGTGGCGATGTTGATGTGCAGGCCATCGTGAAGCCCTTTGGCGGCGGAGGTCACAAGAAGGCTGCTGGGGCAAGTCTTTCGATGAGCCTCACTGAAGCCGAGTCCGCAATTGAAACCGCGGTGAAGCAAGCCTTCGCTGCTCAGGCCGGAAACCAATAAGCAGGGTAACTTGTCGACGTTTGCGATTATCTCTGATGTGCATAGCAACCTCGAGGCGCTTGAGGCTGTCTTGCTTCGTATCGAAGAGCTTGGTGTAGAGGACGTCGTTTGCTTGGGGGATGTCGTCGGTTATGGCGCTGATCCATTGCCCGTTACCTTGATGGTGATGAAGCGCTGTAAATGGACGATTCTAGGCAATCATGATTGGGGCATGTTCCACACCATGGACGACTTCAATCCCTTGGCGCGCGAAGCTTTGATGTATACGCGCCAACAGCTGCGCCCGTTTTTCTTGCGGCCCAGACGCCGTCAGGCGCATGAGTTCTTGCGCGATTTGCCGGATCGTATGTCTGACTACGGCTTCAACTTTTATCACGGTTCGCCTCGAGATCCGGTGATGGAGTACGTTCTGAAAAGCGATGGCTTTCTGGAGCCTGAGAAGATGGAGCAGTTGTTTGCGCTCGTCGAAGTGCCGTGCTTTGTCGGCCACACTCATTGGCCTGGTGTGCACAGGCCGGACTTTCGCTTTACGCAGGCTACTGACGAAGAGAGCGAGTTCTTGATTGATGGGCCGTGCATCGTCAATGTGGGGAGCGTCGGGCAGCCGCGCGATGGAGATCCTCGGGCTAGTTTCGCTGTAGTGCGCGGCAATCGGGTTCAGATTGAGCGTGTTGCTTACGATTTCCGGCGTACTCAAGCAAAGATTTTGGCAGCCGGATTACATCCGGCACTTGCCGAACGTTTGGCGCGGGGCAAGTAGTGATGCCCGACGACAAGAGCCAAGAGATTGTTGTCGTCTTATGCACTGTCCCATCTGACTGCTCTGAGTCGATCGCACAAACTGTCGTGGAAGAGCGGCTGTGCGCATGTGTCAATATTCTGCCGGCAGTACGTTCTGTCTTTCGCTGGCAGGGCAAGGTTGATGTTGCCGATGAGCACTTGATGATCGCCAAGACTACATTGGCTGCTTCGGGTTCGTTGCAGGGCCGCCTTGTGGAGTTGCATCCATACGATGTTCCCGAGGTCATCATTTTACCTGTTGCTGCTGGTTTACCGCCCTACCTGTCTTGGGTTGTCGACTCAGTGCGTTCATAGGAGCCTCTGATGTCTTCTTCGATAGAGCCTGAGAGCAAAGCTGTCGAGGTTGCTGTCGACCAGGTGCACGGTTGGCGCATCTTGATTGCAATTGGCGTTGGTCTAGTTTGTTTTTGGGTCGGTCACTACTTGCCGTTTCCGGTGGCAGCAGATCTTGCCCCTGACCAAGAACAGATTGGGCCAGCTGCATGTCGACTTTTGTTCTGCGTTGGTCTGACAACCTCGTCATGGTTGATGGGTGCTATGCCAATCGCGGCTGCGTCCTTGTTGCCTTTGGCGTTGCTGCCAATGTTGGGGGTGCGCTCCACAGCTGATTTGACGACTGGCTACGGTCACCCCATTTTGTGGTTGTTTGGTGGCGGCTTTGTGTTGGCGCAAGCAGTAGAGCGTTGTGGCTTGCATCGTCGAATGGCGCTCAAAATCGTTGCGGCACTTGGGCCTTATCCTCGGAGGCTAGTTCTTGGATTCTGTCTGTCGGCGACCTTTGCCTCAATGTGGATTAGCAACACGGCAGTTGCATTGCTGCTGTTGCCCATTGGATCAGTGTTGGTGCGGCGCACTGCGGAATTAGGTGAACTATCCCCAAAGTCGCAGTCTAATTTTGGCGCCGCAATTATGTGTGGCATTGCGTTTGGCGCGACCATTGGTGGCATGGGGTCACCGATTGGCACCGCCCCAAATGCATTGTTCTTTACCAACTATGAGCCGCTCGTAGATCAAGGTGCGAGGCCGATCTCGTTTTTATTGTGGCTGCTCGCCTTTGCGCCTTTTGCGTTGCTGCTCTCCTTTTGCGCAAGTCAGGTTTTGTCGCGCATTGCATTGAGGTTGCCGCGAGAACGCTTTGCTCGTGGCGACGAACTGCTTCATGAAGCACGCTCGCTGCCTCGCTGGAGAAAGGCCGAGGTGCGCACTGCATTGTTGTTTGCCTCGGCAGTCGTGTTGTGGATGACACGAGGTGACCTGCAGCTAGGTGACGACTCGGTGATTCATGGTTGGGCGCACTACTTGGTCCCGGCAGGCGAACGGGACCGCTTCTTAGCAGATGGCTCAGTTGCCGTGCTCGTCGCGATCTTAGCTTTTTTGATTCCATCGGGAACGGACGAGCGCCCTAAGCAGCGTTTGTGCGATTGGGAGACAGCACGGCAGATGCCGTTTGATTTACTGTTGCTGCTCGGCGCTGGCATCGCGATGGCGCAGGCTTTTGGGCCTACTGGATTGTCTGCAGCCTTCGGCGAATTGCTGCGGCCAATGATTGGCTCGATGCATCCAGTATTGCTGATCCTGTCGATCATTCTTGCAGTGTCTTTGCTATCTGAAATCGCTAGCAATACAGCGGTAGCGACATTGGCCTTACCAATTGTTCGTGAGGGCGCGATTGCTGCGGATATGAACCCGCTAGTGCTAATGCTGCCGGTTGTGATTGGTGCTTCTTGCAGCTTCATGTTGCCGATCTCGACGCCACCGAACACGATTGTGTTTGCCTCTAGGCAGATCCGATTCGGTCAGATGGCGCGTGCTGGCGTTGGACTTAATCTGTTGTCGGCCTTGGTGCTGTTACCGGTGTTATGGTTCTGGGTGTTGCCGCTCTGCGGCGTCGACACGAGTGCTCTGATAAAAGGCAGCAAGTGACAAGTAAAATCAGCAAGCAGATGTCTGTGCCAGGTATCGAGGAGAAGGGTCACAAGGGCGCTTTGCTCGCTTGGATTGGGACATTCTTACTGTTCGTTTGTGTTGCGCATGGCAACTTTGAAACCACCGATGCTGGGTTCTCGATGCATTCTGCGCGATCGCTTTGGAACCGTGGCGATAGCGCACTATTAACTGCGGCCCAGGGTGGCGATCACATTGGGGAAATTGCCGCTGCTGAATACATACGTCATTGGGAAAGCGTTGGCCCGCGTAAGAGCGGCTTGACCTTCAACGACCGCACCTACGTGTGGTATCCAATGGGTCACGGTTTCTTGATGGCTCTGTTCATGCCTATGGCGGAGGTGTTTGGAAAGCTGCTGCCTGATGCAGATGCTCGGCTGCAGGACAAAGTTCAGCCTTTTCAGCAGTCTTACTTAGAAGGCAGTCCAGTCGTTACTCAGGCGACGATTTCGATATTGATGCCGGCGATGTGTTTCGCAACTTCGCTGCTATTGCTTTACCGAATTGCGCGCGAACTCGGGGCAGCTCAACGAGATGCTGTGTGGTCGACTCTGGCTATTGGAATGGCTACGCAAGCATTTGCGCTGGGACGCGAGCAGCTCTCCGATGGACCCGGCTTGATGTTTTTGCTTGCAGCAATGCTGCCGATCATTCGCATCCATATAGGAACGCAATCTAGGCGAAGCGCAGCTTGGGCTGGCTTAATGGTTGGTCTCGCAATGTTGCTTCGCTACCAGAACATGTTCTCAGTTCTGACGTTTGGACTGTTGTTGGTGATCATTTGTGTTCGCCGCAAGAACTTCCGCGATCTCTACATGTTTGCCCTCGGTGGAGCGCCGGTATTGGTTGTGTTCTTGCTGACCAACTATTTGAGGTTTGGCAATCCGATGGTCACTGGTTACCCAACCGAGGCAAATTGGTTTTCGGCCCCTTGGACGGCTGGCCTGTGCAAGATGCTGTTTGGAGCAGGGCGTGGTGTGATGTGGTTCTCGCCATTGCTTTGGTTGGCTCTGCCTTATGCAATACAGTGGCAACGTAGAGTTGAGTTGCGCTGGCTGGCTTGGGTGATGTTTGCGACACCGCTACTCATTTTTATGTCGGCACAAGGTTGGCAGGGCGGCCAAGCCTGGGCAATCCGCTATGTGACTCCTGGTGTCGTGGCGCTGCTGGCTATCGTTTTGCCGCAGACAAAGCCGTGGCATACATGGCCACAGTTGTGGCGTGCGCTCGTCGTTGTGGGTTGGTTTGTAAGCCTCACGAGTGTGGTGGCTCCAGTTCGTGGCCAGCTACAGCTTGCATCGCAGGCAATAACAGCGGAACGCACTCAAGCATTTGAGGACGGGCGTATCACCGCTGCTGAGGCGGTTGTCGATCCAGCCGATCGTGGTGGATGGCATATTGACTACACCCCGTTGATTGCTAATTGGCGCTACGCGTTGAGCTCTCGCCCTAACTTCTTTGAAGACGAGAATCAGAAGCCGCGAAATGGCAGCGAAAACGGCATCGTTGCGATCTATGGAGTGAAGGCATTCGACGAAGGAAAGCAGGGGTCGGTTCCTAGTCACTGGGCAGATCGGGGTGGACGACATCTTTGGTGGCGCTTTTGGGGAGACCTATACGGTGTCAATTGCTGGTTTCTGGTGCTGCCTGTCGCAATTTTAGGCGCTCTATTGGCCCTACTTGGTTGGCGTCAACTCGGCAAACCGTCGGATTCTTCGGCGCTGCCGGACAATTCGTAGTCCCTGTCGGCAGGTTATTGGATCGCGGGGTAAAGCCGATGGCACCGTGCGTTCGATAAGACGGGCGGAGTCTCCGCTCATCATGAACCTGCTTCTACCTTTGCTTGCCTGCATCATTCAGGATCCACAAGCTGCTGAAATCTCGGGTTCGGTGCCGGTCGAACCAATCTTACGGCCATCTATTGAGCAAGTTGCCAGCGATTCCAGCGCTAGGCTCGATGTCGTCAAGCTCAAGAACGGCGATGATCTGATAGGTAGGGTTACCGCTGATCTTGATGGCTATGTCGAGATCGAGATCGAAGATGGGGCGACGATTGGAGTTAGCCGCGCGCAAGTAAAAGAGATCCTGAAGAAGTCTTTTGCAGTGTCGGTTAGGGCCAGTGTTGTGCGACCTGAGACAGCATGGTTCGTATTGCATGACGCCGACGGGGCATCCGTTGGCTGGCTGCATTCATCCGTGACTACGTCGAATAACGGCACGTTTACCGTTAACGAAGAATACGAGTTCGTCAACGGTAAGCGTCGCTATCAGATTACGAACCAGTGCACCGCTGACAAGAGCGGTCGCGGTCTGCGTTGCTACTACCGTGAACGCGTTAGCCATCCAAAGTTGCTTAGCCAGATGCAGGGCGTTGATCACATGGGGTCTGGTGACCGAATTGACGACGAGCGCATTGTGGATGCTGTGATCGAAGGTGAGCAGTTGGTGGTCAGACGCATCGACGGTCGTGGTCGTAGCGAGCGTCAGCTACCTTGGCATGCGGACTCTACGTTTCCGCTGTTGGCGAGAGCGCTTGCACGCCAGGCAAAATCCGTTGTTGGACCAGTTGCGATGTTTGATCCGCAAGGTGAAGAGCTCATCATCCGACGCGTTGATGGTACTGGTGCACGTAAGATGACTGTGGCTGGTCTGCCTCAGCATGTTAGTGAAGTTGCTGAGACTGATGCCTCGGGCGGCAATCCGATCAATCGTGCATGGGTGGATGTAAATCTTAAGATTGTGCGTCGTGAGCTTGCTGGCCCGGCGTTGGTTGCTGTGCCAAGCAGCGCCGAAAGTGCGCGTGGCGCCGTCGGTGTTAGCAGTATCGAGAGCGCCATTGTTGCCGAAGCCGATGGTCGATTTGGCTTATGGATTCCAAGTCCATCCTGGACCCGGATTGATCCACTACCGGCTGGACACTTAATGCTTCGCTGTGATGTGCACCAAGCTGAATTGCGACTAGCGCTGATTGATCACTTGGCGTCAGGCACTGTGTTAGAGACTGCTACAGACGCGGTTGCCAATTGGTTCTTGCTGCTTTATCCGAAGCTACAAGTAGACAGCCGATACAACGTGCGGATTCGTGGCCGTCAAGCTATGCGCATATCTGCTACAGATACTCGCAATGTCGATCGCGCCACAATCGATGTGATCCCTTTTGAAGATCATTATCTGGTGTTGATTTGCCATGCTCCAAAGCGCGCTTGGGACGAATTGCTGCCGGATTTTGAGTTTGTCCGCCGAACTGTAGAGCTCGACGCTGCTGGTTTGAATCCGTCGCTGCAAGGTCCGCTTCGTCGAAGTCGCGGTGGCCCTAGTCGTCAACCAAGTGGTCCGGTGCCAGCGCCAACGCCGGCGCCACGGATCGTGAAGTCCGAGGGCTTAGATCGCGTGCGCATTCCCGAGTAACACGGTCTACGTGAGACATCGCATGTGCAACATGCTAGCTGCTCAGTTGCTGCTGATCTGAGAGTCGTAACTGGCGTAGAGCTATCCTGCACTAGTGGTGTATCGCGGCTGCTGAACTCGTGAAGACAGTTGCCGCTGGATTACATCTTCATGCCGTCGATGGCGAAGCCTCTTAGCGAAGCAGCTTGCCAGACATCTATCTCGTTGACGGACGGACGATCATCGAGGTCTGCAAGCGTGCGTGCCATTCGGAGCATTCTGACGCGACTACGAGGGCTTTGGTGGTGGCGTTGAAGCATCTCATCAAGTGCGTTCATTGCAGTTTCGTCAGCGTCGCAGGCGGTGGCAAGGTGGCGACCGCTAAGGCGAGCGTTTGGAGTGAATGTTGGATCATTGCTGTGTCTGCATCTGTGCCTTTGTCGTTCATGCGCGATCATGACCCGATCTCGTAGTGCTTTCGTGGTGCCGCTTGATTCTTCTGGTTGCCGCAATTCGGCGGGTGTCAATGCAGGCACTTCAACTCGTAAATCGATGCGGTCGAGTAGCGGTCCAGAAAGTCGACGCCGGTAGCGGGTGATCGCGGCAGGTGTGCATAAGCACGGTCTTAGGCGATGGCCTAGGTAGCCGCAGGGGCACGGGTTCATCGCTGCTGTTAGCAGGAACTGAGCAGGCATGGTTACCGTGCGTTGTGCGCGACCAACGGTGACTGTGCCGTCTTCCAGCGGTTGCCGCATTGCCTCGAGGACGTCGCGTCGAAACTCAGGTAACTCGTCTAGGAATAAGACTCCGTGGTGTGCAAGTGTGACTTCACCAGGACGAATATCTGTACCTCCGCCTAGCAGGCTAGCTGCAGAGCTTGTGTGGTGCGGCGCACGCAGGGTTCGCTGCGCACCGTTGCCGAGTGACAACCCCGCGGTTGCGTGCACTTGTAGGACTGCGAGGCGTTCACTTGCAGATAGTGGCGGCAGAATGCCGGGCAACCGTCGTAGCATTGCACTTTTGCCTGTGCCGGGTGGGCCTGTGAACAATAGGTTGTGGCCACCGGCTGCGGCGACGGTCAGCGCCAGCTTTGGGGTCGTATGACCACGTAGATCGCCGAGGTCCGGTAGCAGGGGCGGAGTTGTGCTTGATCGTGCTGGTATTGGTGGCAATGGACGTTTGCCGGCTAGCCAGTCGATTGCGTCGGCGAGCGTTTCAGCGCCATGCAGTGATAATTGGTCGATAATGGAGCAGGTAGCAGCATCCGTCGGGCAGCACAGCAGCCCGGTAGCTTGGTGCTTTCGGGCAGCGATTGCGACGCTCACTGCGCCACGTGCCGGCAGAAGGTGGCCCCTCAAGCTGATCTCTCCGAATGCGAATAGGCCGACTGCACGTTCGGGAGGATAGAGGCCTGCGGCCCCGGCTAGTGCTAAGGCAAGAGGTAGATCGAAGCCGCTCCCCTGCTTCTTTAATGATGCAGGGGCAAAGTTGACCGTAGTTACGCCACGTGGTGGCGAAAGATCGAGTGCGAAAAATGCCTGCAATACGCGGTGGTAGGCTTCGCGAACGCATGCATCGACCAGTCCGAGTAATTTGGGGGTGCCATCACCCGCGCTTCGGCAGGTGGCTTCGACTTGTACAGGCACAGCATCTACCCCTTGCACCATGCCGCAACCGATCGTGATTGTTGATGTCCGCACACTGTCTTCAGTGCGTCGGAATCATTCGCGGTGACACTACTTTACGAACAATCCATGAATCCCGACCATGCATCGAGGCATGTTTGTTGGCTCTTGGCGGGCAGCCACCTTGTTTGCATCTCTGATGTTTGGCGCATCAACCGCGCCGCTTAGCTACCAGTCTCTGGCAGCAGCTTCGCTAGCTCGTTCCGATAGGTCGAGGCATAGCATGCGAGCGTCATGCAACGTTAAGTCGGGGATACGTGTTGGGCTGCCGCCCGCGACGTAGACTGTCAAATCCGCTACGCCCAGTAGTTGGCCTATGATCGTTTGGCGCACTACGACAGCTTGAATCTTCGCAGTCGGAACACAGGCGAAGTTTTTACCAATGATGCCGTGCTGTAGCGCAAAGAACTCTGTGCCTCGTGCCCATCCAAGGTTGCGCCAGACAAGCACTCCCATGATCGTCCAAAGGGGAATGAGCAGCAGGGCGAATAAGCTGAGAGATTCGGCTCGCCACCAAAATGCAGCGATCCCTATGCCGGACAGCAGGACGCCTTGCATGGCGGTGCGCGCAATCAATTTAGGAGACCCGCGGCGCCACTCGAATTGCGTCTTTTCGATGCCTGGCAGCAAAGATGGTAGCAGCGCGCGTGCGGTTGTGTTGCTTGTTAACGGCACAACAACGTCCCAGCCAGCACTTGTGTCTTGGCCATCAGAGCGACTGCTGCCAGCAGAGTCGGCTTTGACGACCGCGTAGCCGCAGAGGCGACGCAACCATGTTTGCTCAATCGTCACGCGTTGCACTCGGGCCCTAGGCAAGGTCTTTTGCCGAGTCGTTAACAATCCATAGCGTCGTTGCAGGACGTCGCCCCGTAGCACGATCTGGAAGCCATGGAATTGCACTAGGTTGCCAATGGTCGAAGTGATGATGCCAAATGCCATCACAACGAATAGCAAGCCGGCCAGAACGCTGAGTATGATTACCGGTGAGAAGGAGTACAGCCATTCACGGAAGCTGTTGGCGATGCCTGCCAACTGCGTAACCATGCCAAGTTGATTCGTGACTTCGTAAGCGGCGTAGGCGGATACGGCAAAGGCACCAAGGCGCATGTCGGTAGCGCCACGTACGATCAGCTCCCAGGCAGTGCTGCGGTGAACAAGCCACTCGACTTCTGGTGTTTCAGGGGCCTTTGGCTGCCCTGGGCCGGTAGCCAGTTCATCCTTATCTAGAGCGCTGGTTTCGGGTGTCGACCTTCTCGAGTCCTCAATACTCGATAGACGCGCAGCTAGTAACACCTCTCGCAAATGCTCTGCATCACGCCTTGAAAGTGCATCGAGCTTGGCTTCGACACCGCGACCGGATGCCGTTTCGACCATTACTACGGAAAGTCCAAGAGCGCGGCGAAGCAGAGTCGATTCGAACCCTAGATCCTGAATGCGATCTAGCGGTATGCGACGTTCTTGACGATGCAGCAGACCTTCACGGATGCGCAGCTCATCGGCGGTTAGGGTGTATTCAAGAGTCAGATAACGAATTACCGAGATGCCCAGCTGCAGTACGAACAGGACGAGCGCTCCAACCAAAAACCATTCGTAGGCCGCGATGCCGAGCATCAAGGGGAACGCGACTTGTCGTAAAGCATCGATCAGTCGCAGCAGTAGGATCGCTGGATGAAGATGACCATTGGCCAGGACGATCGACTGATCACTTGCCGTGCCGCTTGATGCCGCTGGCTCGACGGTTTCTGACGACGTTTCTGGCTGACTGCCAGAGGAGAAGTTGTCGGCCGAGACCGGTGGCAAGTCGCGCAACCGATCGGCTGCTAGATCGGGCGGAATGTCCGAAGGCTGTGGGGGGATATCAGAGCCGTCCGTCACCACGCATCTGCACGATACGATCGCGCAGCTCTTGAGCTTCTTGGATGGGCAGGCCGGGCACGCGGAATGCGGAGCCTTCGTTACCTGCGGTGAACACAACCAGCGTCGCTAACCCAAAGATCCGTTCAATCGGGCCGCGAACTAAGTCGACGTGCTGCATGCGTCGTACTGGAATAGCACGTTCCTCAACGAAAAAGATTCCGTATCGCATAAGTAGCAACTCGTCGACGAACCCGTAGCGCCAGCGCGCATAGCTAAGCGGCGGAATCAGGATCGCTAGTGACAGCACAGTCAGGCACATCCCGAGGAGGATGTTGTCGTAGACGGGTGACCAGGAATCCCATTTTTCGGCAATCAGGGGTCGCCCGAGGAACCAGGCTATGCTGGTCAGGATAAAAGCGGTGAGTCCGTCGCCAAGGATCCAATACGGCACCACGCGCGCAGCAAGGCGCTGTGGTGGGCGTAGGGTCTCGGAAGAAGTCATGAGAGGAGCGTGCAGGTATTTTGTGGTCGGTGCAATGGCGATAAGGCTACTAGCGCAGGTGTGGTGGCGACTGGCCGCGGCCAATTAGCTGCATACGGTGACCTTAACGGCAGCTTCCTTTGGGAAAACTTTCTGGATTGAGATTGGAGCGAGTCGCAGCGAGACCGGCCAGATCAAGCCATTAGATCGAGTTAGCAGCAGGTAAACCTATTGGGCTGATAAGCAGTCACACGTCGTGTGTCGCAGGTTCCCTGGGGTCACCTGCCATGATCGGATCGCATCGATTTTTTTCGCTTTCGGCCTGCTACTCAATGCGCTTATTCCGGGCCTTCCTAGGCAAAGTAATGAGGTCGCTTCCATTGCATCGCGGTTGCGGCTCATCGGACAAGAGTATGAGACCCACGGTTTGTCTGGCGGAGTGGTGCATCACGGCAAGATGGGTCTTCTGCAGGTTATGGATTCGCCCATTTGGAGAACGATTTCGCTGCAATTGACGAAATGACGCAACGGTCTACCGATTGGCGTCCATCTCTAAGCCAGTGACTAGGCATGTTGGTATGGAATCTGCTGCCCTGACTTTGCAGGAAATGTGGGCGGCGTAAACGACCCGCTCAGTGCAGCCTGTGGGCTATGGGCTATGGGCTAGGCTTTGGGGTGCGGCGAAAAAAAAGGGTCGGTGAGTTGTGCAGCACACCGAAGCCGAGTCACGGGTTAGCACTATGCTCTGTAGGATCCCCGGCGATCAAATAGCGGTCGTGATCATGTGTAACCTTCAGGTCACCCTGCTTGTTAGATTGGCGCAAGATATCGCGTTCTTGGTTAGCGAGAGGCAGAAGTAATGAGCAAGTTATGTTGGTCGGTTCTAGGAAACTCTCAGAAGCTCGATGGCGGCTCGATGTTTGGGAATGCACCCAAGGCAATGTGGAGTCAGTGGGCAAAGGTTGATGAAGCCAACCGCATCGATCTGGCGTGCCGTTGTTTGCTGGTGAAAGACGGCGATCGAACCATCCTCTTTGAGGCGGGCATTGGAGCGTTCTTTTCGCCGCCACTACGCCAGCGGTTTGGTGTGCAAGAGAGCGAGCACGTCTTGATAGCTAACTTGGCGAAGGTCGATGTTCAGCCTGAAGACGTTGATGTAGTGGTGTTGTCGCACTTGCACTTCGACCATGCTGGTGGCGTGTTGTCTGCGCATCAAGAGCAGGTCGCGTCTGAGTTGGTGTTTCCGAATGCTAGGTATGTAGTTGGCGAGGAAGCATGGCAGCGGGCTGTGAAACCGCACTCGCGTGATCGGAAGAGTTTCATCCCAGAGTTGCAGCCACTGCTTGAGGCGACTGGCCGCCTTGAGCGCGTGGTTGGAGAACGCAGTGAAACTCTGGGCGATGATTACCGACTGCATGTTAGCAACGGTCACACGCCGGGCATGATGATCGCAGAGATCTGTGGCGACGACGGCCCAATCATATTTTGTGCCGACTTAATCCCTGGCGTGCCGTGGGTTCGTCGAGCGATAACGATGGGTTACGATCGATTCCCGGAACTGCTCATCGACGAAAAAGCTGCGTTGCTCGATGACCTTGTCGAGCGTTCTGGGCGATTGTTTTTTACTCATGATCCAGATGTCGCAATGTGTCATTTGCAGCGCAATGAACTGGGGCACGTCGTTGCAGCTTCGCCAATTGCAAAAATGGCTGGGCAGTTGGCATGACTTGATTTGGTGCCTCTTCTCGATTGCTCATGGCGGGGGTGTAGAAGTTGCAAATGAGGCTTATGGAAGCGTTGGACTCAACCGTCGCTCAATGGCATGCTTGGCAAGATGATCCGTATAATTCAGGCGTTAGTTGGGCTGATATCAGCCCTGTTTGTCTGTAGCTGTGGCGGGACTAGCCCGGCAGTCGGAGTCTACGAGCTAGACACCGGGGCGATGCGGACTGCTTATCTGAAGCAGGTTGGAGCAGGAGAGCTAAACTCTTTGCAGAAGGTTCAGCTTGAAGCAATTAGCTCGGCATCGGGCAGCATGGAATTGAACGCCGATGGCACCTGCAAGATCAGTTACGCGAGCGCAGGCCAGCCACCCTCATCTGATTCGGGGACTTGGGAGTTCAGCGGCGATAAAATCATCCTAACGGGCAAAGATATGAAGGCCGGTAATGACGTTGTGATGGAACTTCCGTTCGACGGTCATTGCGCGACGCTATTTCTCGGCCCTGGAGTGTTTGGCACGAGGAAGTTTCGCAAAGTCGAGAATTAGGCTGCGATTCGCTGGAGAAGCGGGATGGCATCTTTTGTTCTGGTCTGCAGAAAGGAGTAGTCAATTATGATCATGTTGCGCAAACCTTTAGTGGCGGCTCTTTTAACTTTGGCTGCGTGTGGCGGAGGCTCCTCATCGCAGGGCGGTCAAGGTGCTGGCGCGAGTCCAATGGCGGGAAATTGGACTGCGGCATCAGGTATGAAACTCACTTTTGATGGAGAGAGTAACAAGCTGAATGCGCACGGTATCCCGCTAGAGGACGGTCGTCATGATCATGCTCACGGTACTTACACCTACGACGGGAAGACTCAGGCCGTGACTCTGACAGTCAGTCTTTTTGGCCTTGGCAAGGGTGATGCATGGCAAGGCTCAGTTGTTGGGGAAAGTCTCAATATTCAGTCGGGCGAAGCGAAGCTTGTGTTCGATAAGGGCGGCGTCGACGACGGCCATTAACGGGCAGGATATTTTGCAGGCAGGTAGGTGGATCCTTGTTCGTATTGATCGACTCTTCATTGCTTGCATATGCTTACCCGCATGTGGTTAAACTTGTAGTTCGGGACTTGAGAAGCCAATGACCAATTTGCAGCCTAGTGAATCGACTGACACCATCCTCGTGACGGCGGCGGCTGAGTTTATGCCCCAAGAGGTCTTGCCGCATGAGTTCTCCGATCCTTCTCAAGCCGAAGAGTCGGGCGCGGTTGAGAGCTTTGTCTTTCGCTACAAAGTCACGATGTCCAACGTCGGTGAAGAGTCAGC
Organism: Planctomycetota bacterium; assembly: GCA_965662465.1. Classification (GTDB taxonomy): domain Bacteria; phylum Planctomycetota; class UBA1135; order UBA1135; family UBA2386. The sequence continues at coordinate 62,863 of CBFIIO010000016.1, forward strand.
AAGTCTACTCTCACGACACTGGATCATCGTAGATGGGGAAGGCAAGCGTGAGGAAGTGCAAGGGCGCGGCGTCGTTGGTGAGTATCCAACTTTGGCTCCAGGTGAGAGCTACAGTTACATCAGCTACTGCCCGCTGCCAACAACCTGGGGCACCATGGAAGGCTCCTACACATTTGAGCGTGAAGACGGGTCGAAGATTGTCGCAGCGATACCCCGTTTCTTCTTGGTTCCAACTGCACCGCCACTAGAGCTCGAGCAGCCGTCGATCTAGCCCGGCTGTATGACTGGCCGGTCGCATGATTGGCCGGCTGTATGACTGGCCGGCTGTATGACTGGCCGGTTGTATGCCTGGCCTGCTGCATGTCTGGGTGGGCTGTGTGCTTCGCTCGTCAAAACACCTAGGCCGGTAGTGGAGCTGGTCAGCAGTAGATCCATCTGCCCTGCTGGAGGTGGGGTAGCTCGCAGCAAATCTCCTGTTCCTCCCAGGTGAAGGTATACAGGCTTGGTTTGCCCGGTAGCTTCGCGCTAGTCTCCGCGCGTGGCAAAGATCCTTCTCGGCGAACCTAATCTTCCCCTCACGACTCTCATTGCGCTGAGCCGCCCTAAGAATCGCATTGCGCTGACGGATAAGAGCAAAGAGCGCGTCGATAAGTGCCGTGCGATTGTCGACAAGGCCGTGAAGAGGGGCGCGACGATGTATGGCATCAATACCGGGTTTGGCAAGCTCGCAGGTGTTCGCATTCCCGATGATCAATTAGGGCAACTGCAAAAGAATTTGCTGCTTAGTCATGCGACTGGCGTTGGCGAACCTTTGACCATCGAGCAGAGCCGCTTGGCGTTTGCTTTGCGCATTCACAACCTGGCACTCGGTAGTTCTGGCGTGCGTCGCAAGTTGATCGACCAAGCGGTTGCTCTGTGGAACGCGAATATGATCCCGGTCATTCCTAGCCAGGGGTCCGTCGGTGCATCTGGCGACCTTGCGCCGTTGAGTCATATGGCGCTGCCGCTGATTGGCTTTGGGGAAGTGCATCATGACGGCAAGGTAATCAGCGGTAGCGCGGCCCTTAAGAAGCTCAAGCGGAAGCCACTGGAACTGTGCGAGAAAGAAGGTCTCGCATTGATTAATGGCACGCAGATCATGACCGCTATTGGTTGCTTGGTTGTAGAGCAGGCGTCGCAACTTTGCAGGGTGGCTGACATCGCATGTGCGATGACAGTGGAGGCATTGCGTGCCAGTGAAAAGCCATTCGATGCGCGTGTTCATGAGATACGTCCGCATGGAGGTCAGCAGGCAACCGCGTCTAACTTGCGTGCGTTGCTTGCTAACAGCGCGGTCATGACCAGTCACAAGAAGTGCTCGAAGGTTCAAGATGCCTATTCGCTGCGCTGTTCTCCCCAGGTTCATGGAGCTGCAAAGGATGGCGTGCGCTATGGGCTTGATGTGTTGGTTACAGAGGCCAATTCAGTCACTGACAATCCTTTGGTCTTTCCCGGCGCAGTGATTAGCGCAGGCAACTTTCATGGCCAGCCAGTTAGTCAGGCGATGGATTTCGTCAAGATCGCGGTCAGCACGCTTGCGAACATTAGCGAGCGTCGCATCGAACAAATGGTCAATCCGGACATCTCTGGACTGCCCGCGTTTCTGGCCAAGGATCCAGGCCTCGAAAGTGGCTTCATGATTCCGCAGGTTGTTGCAGCCTCACTTGCGAGCGAAAATAAGACGCTGGCGCATCCGGCAAGTGTCGACACCATTCCGACTAGCGCGAATCGCGAAGACCATGTCTCGATGGGGGTGACTGCGGCACGCTTTGCGGCAACCGTCGTATCCAACACCGCGAAGGTGCTAGGCATCGAAATCTTATGCGGCGCGCAAGGATTAGACCTCGGCGAGAAATTGAAGTCAGGCGATGGCGTCCAGGTGGCTTATCGGGCCTTGCGCAAGCGCGTGGCTGGTCTTGATGGAGATCGTTTCTTGGCTCCGGATCTAGCTGCGGCAGAAGCGGTCATTGTTGACGGTTCACTGGTCGCTGCCGTTCAGAAGAAGGTCGGGCCACTGTCGGTCTAGTCTTGGCGCAGCCCTCAATCGATTAAAATACGTCATCATTCGACGTCCCGGTCATGTTGGCTGCTGAGTTGTATCGGCAAACACTACGTGTCTGATACATGCCATTGGCTTGCATCAGGGCCGCAGCGTCTATCGTAGGTTTGATGTTCTCCCCACGATCCCTCGCCCTCTTTGCCTTCTCGTCTTCGGCGCTGATTGCTCAAGTTAGCCCTGAACAATTTGCCGCGATTAAGAAGGAGGGCCTTGGTCAGTCGCAAGTGATGGCGCACCTTGACCACCTCGTGAATCGTATTGGTCCGCGCTTAACTGGCTCGGAGAATCTGACGGTTGCTGGCGAGTGGGCCGTTGATGCGTTCCGGAGTTTTGGCATTGAGAATGCTAGGCTCGAAAAATGGGGTGACTACGCGGTTGGCTTCAATCGCGGTCCGTGGTGGGGACGGATGACCAAGCCCATTGAGATGGAGTTTGTGTGCAACACCAATGCCTGGACTGCAGGAACCCGCGGACCTTCCCGCGGCATCGTCGTCGCGGCCCCAGAGGATGCCGAAGAATTAGCTGCAATGAAGGGCAAGCTTCATCACGTTTGGATGCTGAACCCTGGTGGCCGGATGTTGAAAAGTCTGACCGCGGCGATGGAGGCAGAGGGTGGCTTCGGCTTTGTGACTGGTCGGGCGGGACGCCGCGGCGAACTTTTGCTGACTGGTGGTCGGCCGAGCACCGACATGGACGACTTGCCGAGTTTGCCAATGATACGGTTACGCAATGACGCCTATGAAGAGGTCGCCGATCAGATGGAGAGGGGGCCGGTCGAGCTGGAATTTGATATCCGTAACCATTTTCGCAAAGGGCCAATCCCGCTCTATAACGTAATCGCGGATATCGTCGGAACAGAGAAGCCGGACGAGTTTGTCGTTGTAGGTGGTCATCTCGATAGCTGGGATGGGGCGACGGGCACGACTGATAACGGCACCGGCTCGGCAACCACATTAGAGGCTGCTCGCATCTTGATGGCCATTGGCGCCAAGCCTCGTCGAAGCATCCGCTTCATGCTCTGGAGTGGAGAGGAGCAAGGGTTGCTCGGATCTAGGGCATGGGTGCAGCAACACAAAGACGAGATGGTGCAATACAGCGCCAGTCTTGTTCACGATGGTGGGACCAACTACCTGTCTGGCATTGCAGGCATGAAGGAAATGCGGCCGCAACTCGAAATTGCGTTCGAGCATGTCCTATCGCTATCCGACGAGATGCCATTCAAGATCTCTAACATCGAAGCATTCACTCCGATCGGCAGTGACCATGAAGCGTTCACCGCGGTTGGTGTGCCTGGCTTCTTCTGGCGGCAGGCAGGCCGTGCCAACTATACGTTCACCCATCACACGCAAAACGACACCTACGGCGCTGCGATCCCTGAGTATCAAATTCACTCCTCGGTGGTCGCTGCTACTGGTGCGCTTGGGTTGGCAAACTTGCCGGAGCTGTTGTCACGCGAGAACATGAAGGTTCGTCGTGGTTTCAGTGGCGGTGCTCGGCGTAGTCGACGCCAGCTCGGTGTGCAAATGGGTGAAGATGGGGTCACAATTCGGTCAATCGTAGCCAAGAGTGTGGCTGCCAAGGCTGGTCTCAAAGTTGGCGACCGGATCGTTAAGATCGGTGATCAGGAGATTTCGTCCCAGGCCGATCTGCGTCGGGGTCTGCGCGGTGGCGCGGCTACCAAGAAGGTGAGTTACTTGCGCGGTTCTGAGGAGAAATCTCTCAGTGTAACCTTCCCTAGGTAGCCAGTATTCGGTCAGTTGCGGGTTCTTTTGCCGAAGCCACGGAGTATGGCCAGCGTGAATTTGCCATCTCAGATGGGAAGGCAGCCAGCTGTTCGTGCGGCGCAAGTTGCCCGCAAACGTCCTGCCAGTGCGTGGAATGTGGTTCACAGTTGAGTCGGTGTCGCTGCCAGTCTTTGGCGAATCGAATTCGATCTTGCCGGTTAAGTCAGTGGACTGATGTTGCGTTGACCGGTCGCGCTTGCCACGCTACCGGCATGACTGAATATCGGGCACCGCGCGGCACAACATTGAATTGTGCGAATTGGCAGATCGAAGGGGCGTATCGCATGGTCCAAAATAACTTGGACCCTGAGGTCGCCGAAGACCCTGAAAACCTCATCGTCTATGGCGGTCTCGGCAAGGCCGCGCGCAACCCTGAGGCGCTGCAGAAGATTTTGGCGACGTTGCGCCGGCTTCAGCCTGACGAAACCATGTTGGTTCAGTCCGGCAAGTGCGTTGGTGTCTTCAAGACACATACCGATGCCCCGCGCGTTTTGATTGCAAACAGCAATCTCGTCGGTGATTGGGCGAATTGGGATGAGTTCCGCCGCCTCGATGCGCTTGGTCTAATGATGTATGGCCAGATGACTGCTGGGAGTTGGATCTACATCGGCAGCCAGGGAATTGTGCAGGGGACCTATGAGACCTTCGTGGCCGCCGCCAAAATGCACTTTCAGAGTGACCTAAAAGGTCGGCTAGTTGTGACAGCTGGTCTTGGTGGGATGGGCGGTGCCCAGCCTCTAGCGATTACGATGGCTGGTGGTGTTTGCTTAGCAGCTGATGTTGAGGGGTGGCGGATCGACAAGCGCCTTGAGACGAAGTATCTCGATGAGCGTATCGATGACCCTATTGCTGCGATCAAAGCAGCGCAGGCAAAAGCTGCCGCCGGCGTGCCTTGGTCGATCGGTATTTGCTGCAACGCTACCGAGTTGTTGACCGTCTTGCGTGACGAGCGTGTTGTTCCCGACATGCTGACGGACCAGACTTCCGCGCATGACATGTTGATTGGTTATGTGCCGGACAACATGTCGGTTGAGCAGTCCAGCAGTCTGCGTGACTCCGATCCAAAGGGTTATCTCGAAGAGTCTAGGCGCACGGTTTCAAAGCACGTGTCGCTGATGCTGGAATTGCAGGAGATGGGGGCCATCACGTTTGACTATGGCAACAACATCCGGACCGAGGCACGGGACCACGGCATTGCTGAGGCATTCCGTATCAAGGGATTCATTCCGGAATACATCCGTCCCTTGTTCTGTGAAGGGCGCGGACCATTTCGTTGGGTTGCGCTGAGCGGTGATCCTGCGGATATCGCACGGACCGACGAACTCGCGCTCGAGATGTTTGGCGACAACGAATCGCTAACGACATGGATTAAGAAGGCGCAGGCGCAGATCGCATGGCAGGGTTTGCCATCTCGGATCTTGTGGCTCGGCTATGGCGAGCGCGCTCGCTTTGGGGTTGCGGTCAACGAATTGATCAAGAAGGGCGAGATATCTGCGCCGATCGTATTTGGTCGTGACCATCTAGATTGTGGCTCGGTGGCTTCGCCATATCGTGAAACCGAGGCGATGAAGGATGGCAGTGACATGATTGCTGACTGGCCACTGCTTAATGCGATGCTCAATGTTGCCTCCGGCGCAACCTGGGTCTCGCTCCATCACGGTGGTGGAGTTGGCATGGGCAAGTCGATCCACTCCGGGCAGGTCACTGTGGCCGACGGCACGGATGAGGCTGCAGCCCGGATCCAGCGAGTGTTTACCTGCGATCCGGGATCTGGCGTTATGCGTCACGCAGACGCCGGCTACGAGACCGCGCAAGCGTTTGCTCGCGACAACAGTGTGGATCTCGGGGGCTAACCGAATTGGCGTCGGATTGTGATTCGGTAGTTGTAGGCAGGTTGCATCGCGCTCGAGTGGTGCGTGGATTCCGCCAAACCGGAGCAGGTGAAGCCTTCCATTCGAGCTATGATCGTGCGTTTATGCGGCCGTTTTTGATCCTTTGTGTCTGGGCTCTCGCCAGTGCGGGAGGAGCGGCCCAGGCCGAACTCCCGCCAGTTTCGCCTCCCGCAGTGTCGCCTCCCGCAGTGTCGCCTCCCGCAGGTGCGATCCCGCAGGAGTCTGTCGCAAAATTGACGGATAAGCAGCGGATTGAAGCGACCAATCTGCTGGCGCGTTATGCCAAGCAAAGCCAGGGCGTCGAGGTGCTGGTTGCCGATTACATTCAGAGGCGCACCACCACGCTCAGCAAGAAGCCGTTGCTTAGTAGCGGCGGCTTCGTATTTGTTCGCGACCCTGCCTGCGTTGTCTTCCGCGCCGACAAGCCGCGTCAGTCGGTGGTTCGCTTGACCTCGAAGAGCTATGAGGTCTTCCGGCCACGTCGTAAGCGTCTCGAGCGTTTCTCGATGGGTGGTTTAGACCTTGCTCAGGGGCTATTTGCGGCGGTTGGCGGTGATGCCAAGCAGTTGCTGAAGGACTTCGATATCTTAGGTTTTTCGTCTGCAGAGCCTTCTACGGAGCCAGAAATAGAGCCAGAAAAAGAGCTGGAAAAGGCTGGTCGCGGCTCGTCTGGCAGCGCGACGATCCAGCTAGTGCCGAAGAGCAAGCTGATGCGCGAGCGCCTGCGCGAGTTGCTGATCCAGTTGGATGTCACTGCTGCCAATGAGCCTGAAGTAGCGCTGCGCTCGGTTTCCTATCGTGATCAGTCGGGAGACTTGGTTGAGATCGAGCTGGCCAAGGTGCGCAAGAACCCAAAAGACCCTCCGTCTGCGGAAATCGATGTGCCGAGCGATACGCGGATCATGGATCATAAGGCTCGCCGTTAACTCTGTAGACTTAACCTAGTTGCTAACTTCATCAGGCCAGTCCTTGGCGGTGGGAGCTTGATGACGTAACATAGCTGCCGTCGCGGGGCGGTCATCCCGGCGATACTTCTGCCCCGGCTGCGGCCAGGTCAGATAACTGGTGCGAATTGTTGTTCGCATTGGGCAGGTTACTAACGGGGTCATTCCACGGTCCGGTCAAGCGAGTTCGCTCGTGAGGTCGTGCAATGATCCAAGCATGCTGAGGTCGAAATCATTCGATCGGGAGGTAGCTATGAAGCAGAACGAACGGTTGTTGGTCTACGCGGTCACGGGATTCCTTGCGCTCATCTTGGTGATTGCAGTTCTCTTTGGTGGCGATCAGATCAATCCAGCGAAGCAGCAAGAAAACTCCGCTAAGGGGCTCAGCGATCTGTTGGATCCGAAAGAGCCTAAAGCAGCGCCCGCATCGCAAGACGATGCGTTGGTCGAAGCGATGGCCAAGCAACTCGAAGCTAGCAAGGAACCCGTCCAGCAGCCGCTCATCGCGAAGCCGCAGCGGGATCGTGAGATCGTCGAGCGCGCCAATGGCCCGAGTCGCACGGATCAGATGGTGCGCTGGGTCACTGTTAAGACCGGCGATGGCTACGAGAGGCTCGTCCGCCGTTGGTGCGGCGAAGAAGGTTTCGATGACTACGTCGCGGAAGCAAAAAGTCTCAACGAGGACAAGCCAACCCTCATAGCCGGTATTAAAATCATGGTTCCGTTGGTTTCTGACGAAAAACTCGTCGAGCTGATCGAGGAGCGAGCGACCCGGGTGGTCCACGTCATCGACTCCAGCCGCACGCTTGGCAGCGACCAAGGCGCTTCGTTTACTGCTGGCGATCCGACTCCGTCTGCTAGTGCCACCCTTGACGTGCCGGGTCGCAATAGGCCTAACAGCACGGTTTCACCGGGTGTTGCTGCTGGGGGCGGGCGCAACCCTTCGGTTGATCGTGGCGCAGCTGTCAGCCCCGTCGGCCAGATCTACCAAGTGAAGTCAAAAGACAACCTTTGGTCGATCGCCGCGAAAATCTACGGCAAAGGATACGCTGACCAGATGGTGCTGGAGATGAAGGAGCTGAATCCGGGCCTTACCGACAGGATTCAGATCGGGCAAACAATCAAGTTGCCCGCCAAAGGCGAGTAGCTGGTCGTTTGATTCGCCTCGGACCAGATCGAGGCGCAAAAATCCGCTGCGAACTGGCCCCCGCTGCGAACTGGGCTACTTGCGAACTGGGCTACTTGCGAACTGGGCTACTTCAGTCCGTAGCGATCGAGCTTTTTGTAGAGATTGCTGCGCTGCAGTTCGATGTTCTCGGCGGTGCGTTTGATGTTGCCGTTGAATTCAAGCAGCTTGCGCCGCAAGAACTCCTTCTCGGTTGCGGCGCGGAAGTCTTCGAGTCGCGAGTAGGCAAACCAATCGGTTTGGCCTTCTGACGATCGACCCGGCTGAGGGGGCGCGTTGCACTCCAAGTCGGCAACGTCGATCTCCGTATTGTCCGATAGGACCGCCGTGCCTTCGAGCACGTTCTTCAATTGGCGGACGTTGCCGGGCCATGGTTGGCCGCGTAGCCAGTCCGTGGCTGTTTTGGCGAGGCGCTTTTGCCCGAGTCCATTTCGTTTCGTTGCAGCTTTTAAGAAATGGTCCGCGAGCAGGGCGACGTCATCCGGCCGCTCGCGCAGTGCTGGCAGGTGAATGCGAACGACGTGAAGACGATAGTATAGGTCTTCGCGGAACGTCTTGTCCTTGACCATCGCTTCCAGATCCTGGTTGGTGGCAGCGACAACACGGACGTCGATCTTCGTGGTGGTTTGGCTGCCGAGTCTCTGCACGACGCTCTCTTGCAGCGTGCGAAGTAGCTTGGCCTGCATCGCCAGGGGCATGTCGCCGACTTCGTCGAGAAATAAGGTGCCACCGTCTGCTTGTTCGAAGGCGCCGGCTCGTGCCGTCTGCGCTCCGGTAAATGCGCCTTTTTCGTGGCCGAAAAGCTCACTCTCGGCCAGGTCGTCAGGAATGGCGGCGCAGTTTACGGCTCGGAATGTGCCGTGATTGCGCTGGCTTTGGACATGCAGTTGGCGCGCGACGAGCTCCTTGCCAGTGCCGTTATCTCCCGTGATGAGTACGGGGACGTCGGTCGGAGCTACTTTGGAGATCATCATCCGCACCTGCTCCATGCGATGGCTGCCGCCCAGTAGCTGCTGGTCCGACTCGATGGTCGCTCGCAGGGTCTCGTTTTCACTGGCAAGCCGTTGGGTCCGCAGAGCGTTTTTGAGGGAAAGCACCACTCGATCCGTGTCAAACGGCTTCTGTAAAAAGTCGTAAGCACCTCTGCGCACTGCTAATACGGCTGTGTCGAGGTCGCCATGACCACTTATCATGACGACTGGCAGGTCTGGCCGTAGTTCCTTTAGTTTCTGTAAGATCTCGAGCCCATCGATCCCGGGTAGCTTGATGTCGAGCAGGACAAGGTCGACGGACGGATCCTGCGCCAGTTCGAGTCCTGATAGGCCGTTATCTGCCTCACGGGTCTTCCAACCGTCGAAATCGAGGGCAAATGCGATTTCTTCTCTGACCGCGCGGTGGTCGTCGACGATCAAGACGGTTGCTTGGTCAGTCATGGATGCAGTTTGATTTGGCTGGATACGGCGGTGCCAGGGCGTCCGCGGCACCACTTTTGATCGTATCTGTAGAATTGTCGTTTTTGTAGGGTTCGATGCTATTGGGACCGCCGTATCTGCTAGCAGGCAAGCAAATAGCGGCATCCGGCAAGCTTCGGGAATCGGTGTATCCTATATAAGATAGTAACCGTGCGGGTTCGTCTACTTGACGGTCCGGCGACGGCACATAGCATTCCACCAACCTTTCCAGCCCATGCGGGCGGGGGAGGGAGTTGCGACTGCGCGTTTCGTCCCAACGCCCGCGTGCCGTATACTTGTCCGAGCCCTCTCAAGACCCCTACTGCATCTGAATCTCCTAAAGGAGTCCGCTTTCATGGCCCGTTCGTTTCATCAGTCTCTTCTAGCTGCTGCCGTTGCTCTCGTTGTCGGCGGTTCGGCCCTTGCGCAGGGCACTTCGCTGCAGGAAGCAGTCAACATGCTCCGTCTCAACAATAAGGCGGAAGCAGTCGCTAAGCTGCAGGAGATCATTCAGGGTGATCCGTCGAACGAAGAGGCGCATGACCTCTACCAGTCGATCTCACAGGACGAGTGGTATCTGCTCATGACTGAGCAGGGCGAAGTCTCGAAGATCGCTCGCTCGATCCTTGAGCGTGCTAAGACCACGCAGCGTGAGCGTGATCGTGATGAAGACTTGATCAATCCGTTGGTTGCGACAGCAACTGACTCAAGCCTGGATTACGGAGCTCGTCAGGCTGCAGTCAACAAGCTGATTGCAAACCACGGTGAGTTTGCAGTTCCAGCGCTCGCTGCAATTCTTGGTGACCCCGACAACGTGGAAGGCCAAATCTTTGCGGTCAGCGTTTTGTCTCAGCTTCACTCCGTGGCAGTCTTGCCCCTGATCGAGTCTCTGAAGAGCAGCAACGATCTGGCTGTGCAAAATGCCTGCGCCGCTCTTCACCTGATTGGTGACGCTCGAGCATTGCCGATGTTGACGTATCTCGCGAATGATGATCGTGCGAACATCAGCACCATTGCCAGGAAGTTCGTGGCCAAAATGGGTGGGCGAGGCGACGCCGTCAGTCAGTTGTTGGCGCAGTCCCGCAGCTACTTGCTGGGCAAGGTGCCGGTTGGTGGATTTAGCGCGGTAGTTTGGACGTTGGTTAACGACAAGCTTGTCGCTACGGACGTGCCTGGATTGCTTTATCCGGCTGAATTGGCAAAGGCTGCCGCAGCTGATGCCGCGCGCATCGCACCGCAGAGTCTTGAGGCTCGCAGCGCCTTGGCCGCAGCCAACCTGGCTCAGTCCAACTTGATCGAGACATCCATGGCTGCTGGTGATGAGTCTGTTGCTGACATGGAGTCAGTTGCGGCCGAATTGCGCATTGCCGCCCTCGCTTCAGGTGTTGACGCCGTCCGTGGAGCACTCGAGTCGAGTGTCATCGATGGCATGTCCCCGGTAGCTATCGCTGCCATCGAAGTCATGAGTGACGACGGTGAAGTGATGGACAAGGTTGACGAAAGCACGTTGCTCGGCGCTCTGAACAGCACCGATAAGCGCATTAAGTATGCTGCTGCTGCGGCCATCGTTCGATCGAGCCGCGGCAACGCTGTCCCGCGTCTCGCAACGGTTGTTGAGGTGCTGGCACAAGCGGTGACGGAAGAACGGATCAACCGTATCCACATGATCATGCCCGACGCGGCTTCTACGGGAGTTGCGGAGATTGCAAACGCTGAGCGTGGCACGGTTGCCCGAGTCGATGCGACTGCGACGCAAGGCACCCTTAACTTGCTTAGCAACCCGGGAATCGAGGTCGTTGTGATCAACGAGATCCTTCCCGACGCTCTGCCTGAGGACGTCATTGGCAACATCCGTAAGGATGGTCGCATGGACAACACCAAGATCATCGTGGTGACCAAGGATGCAGATGCTGCTGCTGAGCACTTCGGCGACGATGTCAGCTTCATCACTGCTCCATTGACGGCAGAGAACATGCAGGCTGCTGTTCGTGAAGCCCTAGAGGGTGCGGATAATCCGATTGGTACTCGTGCCGAAGGATATGCAAGTAAGGCTGCCGCAGCGCTCCTGTCGCTCGCTGGCCGCAAGGCTGATATCGGCAACGCCATGGCCAGCATGGCTCTGCAACTCAACCGCGCCGACAACGTTTCGGTGCCCGCAGCCACGGCAATTGGCCTAGCAGGTGGCGAAGGTCAGCTGACAGCGCTGGTTAGTGCCCTCGAAACTGGTAGCAGCGAACTCAAGAAGTCCTCCGCAACCGCGATTGGTAGTGTGCTAGGCCGTATGGATAGTTGCCCGGAAAGCGTCCTCAACGCGCTGGTAACTGCCCTCGATGGCAGCTCTGACATCGGTTTGCGGACCTCGATCGCATCAGCCTTGGGCAAGGCCAAGATCGACGTAGCCAAGAAGATGGAATTGCTACAGAAGCTTACGCGGGTTGCTGGTGGCGCCCAGCAAGGCTAAGTCGCAGTCCGGATAAGGCTCTTTGGTCACAGGGAGTCA
>CBFIIO010000017.1:0-66482 GCA_965662465.1 Planctomycetota bacterium
CATGCCGTTAGCAGTGGGAGGTTGGGCTCATCAGGGGTGCTGGTGATGGATATGATTCAGTCATTGTGGCCGGGCCTGCAATCGGCATTTATAGGATGGCGTGGTAGGTGGGAACTGAGGCTGGCGTCAGTCGGTTCAGCGCCACCGATTGGAAAACGACTTCTTGGTCAGCGCATCATGGCCGCTAGTGCGATATGACCTCGCCACATTCTTTGTCGATTTGGGTGCAAGGCACATCGACTGACCGCGACCTCTGCAATGCGATGACTCGAGATCCTCAGAATTTTGGCGCCGACTGGCGGCAGTCGTTTCGTCAGGCTCACATCTTCGCCAATTTGACGGAGAGCGAGGCGGAGCGACTGTTGGCGATGGTGGAGCACGCCAAGTTTGAAGAAGGAGAGACGCTGTTTTGCGAGGGAGATCCGCGCGCGCGCCTCATGCTGATCCGTCGAGGTCGAATTAGGCTGACCCGCTCGGATGTCATTGGCATGCAGCAGCAGGTCGCGATGATGGTGCGTGGCGACTTGCTCGGTGAAGGCATGTTGATCAACGATTCGGTGCACTCAACGACTGCAACTGCGATTGCGCCATCCGAGGTTGTGTTCTTGCATCGCGATAAGCTCTGTGAGTTTATCGGAGAGGATCACGCTCTCGAAAAACGTATGCTGGCAACGCAGCTTGCTGAGGTCGTGGGCCGTCTTGACCAGTTGATGTTTCGCACCAGTGGGGCCACACATGCATTTTCAACGGGCTTAAAGCGCATTGAGCATGACTTGCTAGGTGAAGGCGAGGTGCAGGCTGAGGCTTACTTTGGTTTGCAGACACTCCGGGCGATGAGCAACTTTGACATCGGTGGTGTGCGTCTGAATGCGTATCCAAATCTGATCACTGCACTGGCTATGGTCAAGAAGGCGTGTGCCCTCGCCAATCTTGACTGTGGGGTCCTGCCTGAGAACGTTGCCAATGCCGTGTGTGAGGCTGCAGACGAAGTCATCGTTGGTAAGTTGCATGACTACTTCGTTGTCGACATGCTCCAAGGTGGAGCCGGAACCTCGACGAACATGAATGCCAATGAGGTATTGGCTAATCGCGCTCTTGAGCTTCTGGGGTATGAGAAGGGCGACTACCAGCAAGTTCATCCCAACAACCACGTCAATTGTTCACAGTCAACAAACGACGTGTATCCGACTGCGCTTAAACTTGGGATGATTCTCAGTAGTCAGCGACTGATTGAGGTGGTCGAAGAGCTGATCAACGCGCTCGACTCAAAGGCTGATGACTTTGCGTCGGTCGTGAAGATGGGGCGGACGCAGTTACAAGACGCGGTGCCGATGACGCTTGGTCAAGAGTTCGGTGCCTGGGCGACGAGCTTGCGACAAGAGCTTGCTGGATTGGGTCGCACCCGGGCGGAGTTGATGACGTTTAACATCGGTGGGACGGCAATCGGCACAAGGCTGAATGCTCCCAAGGGCTATCCAGACCACGCTATTAGGCGTTTACGCGAGATTACTGGCTTGCCAGTAGTCTTGGCCAAGGACTTGATTGAGGCAACGCAAGACACGCAGGCTTTTGTGATGTTCTCCTCTTCATTGAAAAGCCTCGCGGTGAAATTGTCGAAGATCTGCAGTGACTTGCGGCTTTTGTCGTCAGGTCCTCGTGCCGGGCTCGGCGAGATTCAATTGCCGCCGCGCCAGCCTGGTTCGTCGATCATGCCCGGCAAGGTCAATCCAGTGATTCCCGAGGTTGTTAACCAAGTAGCCTATCGTGTTATTGGCAACGATCTAGCCGTGACGCTTGCAGCAGAAGCAGGTCAGTTACAGCTCAATGTGATGGAACCGGTGATCGCAGCGAGCGTCCTTGAATCATTAAAGATTCTCTCGAATGCAGTGGTCACATTGCGACGCAATTGCATTGAAGGAGTTGTCGCCAACGTCGAGCAATGCTGCGCTTTCGTGAAGAACAGTGTCGGTTTGGTGACGGCGTTAGTGCCGGTTATCGGTTACCAGCTTGCCACTGAGGTTGCGGCAGAAGCCCTGGCTAGTGGTAAGAGTCTGGCCGACGTGCTGCGATCACGCGGCCTCTATACCGACGAGATTGCCGAGGCGTTACTGCCTGAGCGCATGGCGAACCCAGACTAAGTAAGCATCGCACTCGCGGGCCCGTGTGGGGCCCTCCGTCAAGCTCTTACAGACCGTAGACGGCAGAGTCGCCGAGCAATTCTTCGATTCGAAGAAGCTGATTGTATTTGGCAACGCGGTCGCTGCGGCAGGGAGCGCCAGTTTTGATTTGGCCTGTGCCGCAGGCTACGGCGAGATCCGCGATCGTGGAGTCTTCGGTTTCGCCAGATCGATGAGACATCACTGAAGTGAAGCCGTGCTCATGGGCCATTGAGATCGCGTCTAGTGTTTCGGTTAGTGTGCCGATTTGGTTGACCTTGATGAGGATCGAATTGGCAGAGGCCTCTTCGATGCCTCTCGCCAAGCGGTCCGTGTTCGTGACGAATAGATCGTCGCCAACAAGCTGCACGTCTTGACCAAGTTCTGCGGTCAGCTTGTTCCAGCCTTCCCAGTCATCTTCGGCCATGCCGTCTTCGATTGAGTAGATCGGAAACTGAGTGCTCCAGTCTTTGTAGAGCGCAACCATGCCGTCGGCATCGAAAGTCTTGCCTTCGCCAGCGAATGTATACTTGCCGTCAGCGTAAATTTCCGTCGCTGCTGCATCGAGCGCGAGTTGGACATCATCGCCAGGCTTGTAGCCAGCTTTTTCGATCGCCTTCATGATGATCTCAAAGGCGGCGACATTGCTCTTTAGGTTTGGCGCGAACCCGCCTTCGTCACCAACCGCGGTCATCATCTTCTTGGCTTTGAGCTCAGACTTTAGAGCGTGGAAGATCTCAACGCCCATGCGAAGGCCTTCGGCGAAAGATTCTGCACCGATTGGCATGACCATGAACTCTTGGAAGTCCACGTTGTTGTCTGCGTGTGCGCCGCCGTTGAGGATGTTCATCATTGGCACGGGCAAGCGTCTTGCTTGTACGCCGCCGATGTAGCGGAACAGGGGCAATCCATATTCTTGAGCCGATGCCTTCGCGATTGCGAGCGACGCTCCCAAGATGGCGTTGGCGCCCAGCTTGGCCTTGTTAGGGGTGCCGTCGATTTCACATAGCAGTGCATCGCAGAGATACTGCTCGTCGGCAGGCTGGCCGCACAGAGACTCTGCAATGGCCGTGTTGACGTTGTTGACCGCCGTGTTGACACCCTTGCCCAGGTAACGCTTCTCTTCGCTGTCACGCATCTCGACGGCTTCGTGGGCGCCCGTGCTTGCGCCCGAAGGCACAATTGCACGGCCGGTCGCTCCTGACTCAAGCTGGACTTCGACTTCGACTGTTGGATTGCCGCGTGAATCGAGAACTTCGCGGCCTTGCACGTGGACGATAGTGGTCATTTGTATCAATTGGATAACGGGCAAGCCTCATGTGTGGCAAGACTTGCTTTGTGTGATGTTGAGAACCTGTGTTGATTAAACCCAGCTGTTGGTCAGTAGTTCGCCCATGCCTCCGGCTCCTGGTACGATGTACTGCACGTCATTAAGTCCTCGTTCTTCTTCCGGGAATTGGCCTGGATCTGCCGCTAAGGCCCTGTCAGTCGATAATCCGCGATCGAGCCGTCCGGCGTAGACCTTGACGTCTGGGTGTTCGGTGGTCACTTGGTGGACCGCCTCTGGGGTTGCCATTAGGTGGGCGGCGGCGATTGCGTGTGGAGTGCCTCCCAGTGCTTTATAAACCTCTGCCACGCGACAGATCGTCCCTCCAGTGGCGCCCATTGGGTCTGGCAGCAAGATCAGCGCGCCGTCGACTGGGCCGCCGATTTTGGAGCCGTCGAGGCGCACGCCGCAGACTTTGCCGTCTTTGCCAACTTCACGCGACATGTTGATCACGTCGAGTCGCACGTTTTCTGGCGGGAGAACTTCGATTGCTGCCTCGTAGCAAGCTTGGGCAGGCAGCATGCCGGCGCGGATGATTGAGCAAATTACGAGTTTGGTGTCGCGGCTTAGAAACGGGGCCTCAACGAAGGCGCGCGGCTCTTGGGCGGTCATCCGCGTTGGCATGCGTTGCATTGTTCGTGGAAACTCCAAAGCAAGGATCTCGTGGAGTAGACGCTGGTATGCAGTTCGGACCATTCCCGGTAGTTCTGCCGTGCCCGTGGTCGGGCTGCCAATGTGGACCAGTAGCGTCGACAGGAATGCATCATCAAGAAGATGCACGTTGGAGCTGTAGTGATGCTTTAGTAACTCGACCATGTCAGCGACCATACTGCGTCAGGGTGAAAAGCAGTGGTATCTGTCTTATTGAGTTATCATTCATGGGCTGGTGACGTTTGCCGAGGAAACTGGTTATCCTTATCTGTCATGGCTCCTCTGCTATTTCTGATTCTCATGATGATAATGTCGGTTGCGCAAGCTGCCGCGCAGGCTAGTCATGCGGAAGCACCCGTCGGGCTGACGGTGGTAATGGTAAACGTCGGGCAGGGAGATGGTTTGGTGGTGCGCGCGCCGGATGGTCAACTCCACGTTTTGGACGCTGGCCCAGAAGGTCAGGGGGTCGCAACGATGATCCCCATGATCAACTCGCTGCAGCCGGTGAGCTATGGCTATACCGTGCTGTCGCATTTTCACACCGATCATCAAGGCGGCTTAGACGACGTTCTGAACGCCTTCCCGTTTGCTACAGCGTTGGATCGCGGCGACGTAAGCCGGGCGTCTAATAATAGTATCAATTCTTACCTTGCCGCGGCCGGCAATCGTCGTCAGCTGGTGACTGTTGGAGCGACCTATCAGCTTGGCGGTGGCGCTACGATGACGTGTATCTGCGCCAATGGATCCATCATGGGCGGGGCCTTCGTCAATCCAGCACAGGCTCAAGAAGAGAACGCCCGCTCGGTGGTCATGCGGCTTGATTACGGTGACTTCTCTATGTGGATCGGCGGCGATCTGACAGGTGGCGGTAACAGCACCGCAAACGTTGAGGGGCCGGCGGCGCTGGCCTGTGGTGATGTTGATGTCTACAAGCTGAATCATCACGGTTCCAATACGTCGACAAGCATCAATCTGATTGCGCATCTTGACCCTGAGTTGGCTGTAGCTAGCTGCGGAGTAGGGAATAGCTATGGCCATCCAACGACCGCGGTCACCAACCGAATCAATCAGGCGCTTGCGTCTCGAGCATTGCTCTCCACGACCAGGGGGAGCGGCAATGTGATTGGCTTTGGAGTAACTGGAGACCTGCGCATCGACACCGATGGCTATCGTTATCGCGCGACTGCAGTTGGTGGTGACTTCCTAGATTTCTATTGCGACGAAGTGCTACCCGAACCAATCGCTGCTGGTGATTTGCGGGTCAGCGAGGTGCATCGAAACCCAAGCGCTGTCTCGGATACGAATGGCGAATACGTCGAGGTCGTCAACGTTGGTAGTGAGCCGGTTGCTTTGGCGGGTCTCAGTCTCAGTGATAACAACGGCAGTGTGGTGCTGGCGAGCAACTACATGCTCGTTCCAGGCCGACCTATGCTGTTTCAGGTGGATGGCAATCCAAACCGTAATGGCGGGCAGCCACTCGGTGTCGCTTTGCCATACAGCTCGCTGGCTTTTGCAAATACGACCGACGCTGTGGTTGTGCAGCAAGGCTCAGTAACAATTGATGCTTTGAGCTACACAAGCGGCTTCCCTGGCGGCAACGGGGTTGCTGCCGAGCGCGAGGATTTACTGGCACCACACAATGCCGGTGGCTGGAATTACGCTGCAGCGACTAGCGGCTTCGGCAGTGGCGACCTTGGCACGCCTGGCGAAGTAAATTCTTCGGACGTGACCAGTCATCCCGTGCAGGTTGGAGTCAGCTTTCGACCCGATCGCTTTACCCTGCATGGCACGGCTTTGAGCAACGGCGGCAATTACTTCAGCATCATCGGTCTCGCCAACAGTGCGACGAACGGCTTTGCGTTTGGAGGTGCTCAAATCCCCCTAGATGCGGATGCGTTGTTCTTGGGCACACTTGGTATCGGCGATCTGTTGGCGTTGATGCCGGCTGGTGGCTACCGGTCGCTTGACATCATGATTCCTCAGCCCAATCCGATACCCGGCATTCCGGTGTTTGCCGCACACATCGTTTTCGACCTAAATCTCGATGTGCCAGGCGTGTCGCCAGCCATTAGCTTTGTATTGCCCTAGTTCGACATACGCTCCCTTTTGGGTTGTGTCTATGCGCGCTATTGACGGTATCTTGATTCTGTGAGTCAGTCGTTTCCACCATTTCGTGTTCTGTTTTCCCACGACGAGATTCTGCGTCGAAGCCGTGAACTGATTCGCGAACTTCAGCAATGTTTCGGCGATGAGCCGCCGTGCTTGGTTCAAGTGATTCAGGGGGCTCGTCCGTTCGCTGCCTTGATTCGGGCAGGACTTCACGGCCAGTTGCCCGTTTACGATGTGCGCGCGAAGTCATACAAAGGCACGCAGAGCTCCGGCACAGTGAAGATTACCATGCTGGATGGTCTTGATGCTAAGACCGTCGAGTGTCGGGATGTGGTGCTGCTGGAAGATATCGTCGATACAGGCCGCACCATTGCTGCTCTGCGTGAACACTTCATGGGGCTCGGCGCCCGAAGCGTGCGCGTCGCTTCTCTTCTCAGCAAGCCGTCGCGTCGCGTCATTGATGTAGCTGTGGAGCACATCGGTTTCGAGATTCCTGATGAGTTCGTCATCGGATTTGGAATGGACCTCGACGAACGCTATCGCGATCTGCCAGACATTGTCTTGTTTGAGGAGAGTGTCGAACTCGACCACGTAAAGACGCAGGCAGAGCACGGCGAATCTGAGTAGCAGTCGCAGCTGAAGGCGGCCTCGCTTAAGGCGACTCTGTCGTCAGTCGCTGTGCTTGGGTGGTTGCGACGATTTCCTCGGCTAGTTTGATGACGCTGTGTGGCGCTGAGCCCTCTGCCTTATTATTGACGACTACAGTCATTGGCACATCAAGGGCGAGGGCCTTGGCTGCAATGCTGGCAATGGCACAACGGCTGCTTGAGTCCTCGTCGACTATTTTGTCGAACGGTTGGTATTGCTCCTTAGCCTGCTCATAGCTGAGCCCAGAATGCAGCATCCATCGGACGGCTATAGGGCCTTTGTTGGCGGCGTCGATTGGAGCAATTTCGAGCTGCTGTTTGATGGCTGGCATGCGTGGATGAACGCAGTAGCAATGACGCGCACCACTGGCTGATATTGCCTCCACATAACGTTCGGTCATCAAGGCGCTGTCGCGCAACTCAACCGCGTAGTCGACGCCTTTAGGCAGCTTCGAAAAGAATTGGTTGAGGGCGTCGGCAAACGCTTCGGGCCGTTTCGTTATTGCAGCGCCTTGGGGCGGGAATTGGAATAGTAGCGGGCCTAGCTTGTCGCCAAGACCTTCGAAAGCAGGCGTTAATACAGAGTCGATTGCTGTGTCGACATTTAGGTATCTGGCGTTTTTGCCTGGCTTACCGCGCAATACTGGCGAGGTCACTTCACTCCATGCTTTCACTAAGAAGCGAAATGACGTTGGCACCAGTGCCGCGTAGCCAGCGAAGTCTTGTGTTGCGATCGGAGCATAGAACGTGCGGTCGACCCCGACAGAGCCAAGCAGCGGATGCTTGGAGTAGGCTCCGAGTCCGAGCCGCGAGAGTAGCTTTTGGGGTGCGTTTTCGGCGTATACCAGGCCGCGCCATCCTGGGAACATCCAGGAGGATGTGCCCAGGCGCAGTTGTTTAGGCAGAGCGTTGGCGAGGTCGAGCACGTCGCCCTTCGCTGGATGCGGCTCGACATCGGTCGCGGCGCTCTGCTTTGGTAGGCTGTCATCGAGGGGACCGAACAATCCTCCTTGGCTGGGACCGTTGGCCATGTTCTAGACGCCGAGTTCTTTGAGCAGGTCGGGCGCCGGCTGGACGGACTCAAGGACCCATAATACGTAGCGGAAATCGCAAACGACATTACGTGACCGCTCTGCGTTCCAGCCGAAATCGCCAGCTACGTTTTCGAATACTCGGTCAAAGTTTAAGCCAATCAGCTCGCCGCGGCCGTTGATCACCGGTGAGCCAGAGTTGCCACCAGTTGTGTCGCCGTCCGTCAAGAAACAGACCGGAACGTCGCCTAGTGCAGGAACAAACCAGCGGCTGGATTGACGGGTCTTGGCAGCTTCGAGTAGAGCTTTTGGGTTGGCGAATGGTGTCTCACCATTTTCTTTTTGCAGCAAGCCAGCAACTGTTGTTTGCGGTTTGTAGTGGACGCCATCGCGCGGATCGTAGCTCTTGACGCTGGCGATCGAGACGCGCAGTGTACTATTGGCGTCCGGGTAGAAACTTTTGCCGCGGAAGGCTTCTTGCGCTGCGATCCAGCGGCGACCGACATCCATTTGGCGGCCATCGCGAGTGCGGCGGCGATTCAGCCACTGTTGGTATTCTTTGTTGATGCCGCGGGCCAATACAATCAGCGGGTCTTCACTATTCTCGACAGCTTCTTTGCCGCTTGCGAATAGTGCTGCGCGCTTTTCACCGTCGAGCATCTGGGTCGTAGCGAAGATCGTGTCCATGACAGCTTGGCCACTGCTGGCACTCAGGAAATCGGTGCCTGCGAGGCGCTGTTGCGCAGAGATGTTGGCCCATTCGCTGAGCAGAACATTCATGATCGGACGCTGGATTAGATCCCAATCCTTTGCCGGTCCATCACTACCGATCGTCTTGAGGCCGCGTTCACTAATGCTGCGGCCACCTTCGACAGCGTTGCATGCTTGCATCAGAAGTTGGAAGAGCGACATCTGGTCACGCAGCATGGCGACGAACCACATGTTGGTGTCGCGCTCAATTTCATTGCTCTCCTGCTCCGCGTCACGCAGCATCTGCCCAAGCAAGTTTTTGTTCTCATCGCTGTGAGCCCCGAGCTGGCTTTCTTCCAAGAGCTTGCGCTCTACGACTGCGTTGTTCTTGAGTCCAAAGATCATGCCCGACGCGTTCTTGTTCACATTCGCGAGTGACTTGATCTCGCTGACAAGTTCGAGCGCACGTTGTTCGCTTTCTTTTGATGCGACCTTGAGCACGTCGATTGCGCGCGTTAGCACCCGTAAACGTGCCGGGAACACATAGCCTTCTTGGGTCGCGACACCGCGGCTAGTCTTGTAGCGTTGTGTGCTGCCTGGGTAGCCCATGATGACTGTGATGTCGTCTTCCTTGATTGGCGTAGTGGCTGTTTTTAGGAAGTGCTGTGGCTGGAATGGCACGTTGTCGGCGCTGTAGTCCTGCACGCTGCCATCCTTGCCGACGTAGGCCCGGAAGAATGTGAAGTCCCCGGTATGTCGAGGCCATTCCCAGTTGTCGACGTCGCCTCCGAACTCACCGATTGCTCGCGGTGGCACATAGACGAGGCGCACATCGCGGATTTGGGTGCGGTAATAAAGGTGGTATTCTTTGCCCTCGAGAAACGAGGCGACGGAGCACTTGGTGTTGTCTTCTGAGCGCTCGCCGGCGGAAACTAGCCCGGCAATCGTTTGTTGGGTGATTTGCCAGCGCTCTAGATCTGTAGTTGCCTTTGCTTGGGCTGCGTGCACCTTGGCGGTTACGTCTTCGATCCGCTTGAGCACCGTGGCGACCATGCCGGGAGCCGGCAGCTCTTGTTCGCGCGTTTGAGCGGTGTAGCCATCGCGCAGATGGTTGGATTCAGGTGAACTCAGGGCGCTGACTGCGCCAAATCCACAGTGGTGATTGGTTACCAGCAATCCTTCTTTGGAGACAAATGAGGCGGTGCAGCCATTGATCTGGACCGTTGCAGACAAGACTCCGCCCTTCTCGGGGTGCCAGAATTCGTCTTTGGTCATTTCCATGCCGCGCGCTTTTAGCGCGGTCCAGTCCATTCCTCGGACTTGGGTGGGCAGCCACTGGCCTTCGTCGGGAAGCAGGCAAACAGCGGCGAGAACAGTCAATACGGATCGCAACATGGGCTCCTATATACGCAAACTGCGCGTTTGGTGCGAACAGGTTGCACCTCGCCACTTGTTGTTATCTGCATGAAACGGCACCTTGTTGTCATGAATCTCGCCTCTGCAATCTTTCCCTTGGGTGTGGTCTGCGGTGTTTTTTTGTTGTCGAGTCCGGCCCAGGCGCAAAACTCCAATAGAAAGATACGCAAGGCGCCGGGCGAAATAGCCGCAAGGGCTGGTATGGCCGTTTCGTGGCGAGTGGACCTGGATACGGCGTTGGCGGAGTCCAAGAAGACCGGTAAGCCGGTATTCTGGTATGTGCCATCCGTTTCGCGCTCGCCAATGGATCGCAAGCCAGAGATCGATCGATACATGATGGGCGGCCCTTTTTCGTGGCCGTCGACAATTGAGTTACTGCAAACCTACTTTGTCCCGGTGAGGCAGATCGCTGGCAGAGATTCGCTTTCCAAGCAGCTAGAGCTGTCCCGGAACAAGTTCATTGAACCGGGTTATGTCGTGCTTGATGGCGATGGCAAACCACTGCTGAAAGTTGATCAGTTAACAACATTTCAGCCGGAGTGGTTTGAGGCGCCATTGCGTCGCGTGGTCCAGCAACCGCTTGAGCGTTTCCCGTGTTCGCAGGTCATGCTCGACGAGTGGCAAGAATATCGTCAGGGTGATCGATCAAAGGCAGGGTCGTTCGACCCGCGGGAGGAGTCTTTCGTGAACATGACGGACGCCGTTAAGGCTGAGTATGCTTGGCTTAGTGGCGTCAGGATGTTTCGATCAGGGCAACGCCAACAGGCATTGTTGGCGTGGCAATACATGGTCGAGAATTTGCCCAAGCAGCCACTTTCCTGGAAGGCAGCACTCGAGGTTGAGGGGCATGGTCCATTTGTCCATGGCTTCGAAAACTATGGCGTGATTCCTGCAGCAGCGATGCTGGATGATCCGGTCGACGGCAGTCGTGCAGCTGAAGGGATCTACAGTGAGCAAGACTTGTGGCTGCGAAGTGTCGCGTTCTTGTCATCGGCAGCCGATGACGATGGGGTCTATCGTGATAGCACGTACGACTTCGGCGGCACCGATGGCCTGCCGAATGTGCATGCAGCCGTGACCTGCTTAGTCGGTGAGGCATTGCTCGCTGCTATGACCCGTGTCGGCAAGGGCGAGCTGGCGCTTTCGGATGTGCAATCGAGGAGGGTTGAGAGTCTTTTGTTGATGATGCGCAGGAATGCGTCCAGTGATGATTGGCTAGCGTTGTCGGATCGCGATGAGATCATTTGGGCGCGAGCCTATGCGTTGCGGTTCTTGCAGGCGTGGCAGGCGCAGCGCAGTCAAGATGAGAAAGAGCTTGAGGGTGGTTTGCGTCGCGGTGTCGCTGCATTGATTGCACTGCAGCCTGAGACCGGTGCATGGTTCCACGAGTATGGCAACCCCTTTGCCATCGCAACGGCTCTGCAGGCGTTACACGGTGCCAAAATTCGCGGCATGGATGTGCCGCAGGATAATATCGATAGAGGTCTTAAGGCGCTCGCCTTCAACCGCACTGTCGAAGGGGCGTTCAGCTACAGCCATACGCGCCCGGGTCGTAAACCTCGAGCAAAACTCGAGGCCGCCGCTGGGCGTATGCCGCTATGCGAATTGGCTCTCTACCTATTTGGTGCATCAGACCAAGATAAGTTGCTTTTTGCGGTGGAGGCAGGGCAGCGCCACCATCATTTGTTAGCCGCGATTCGTAAATACGATGACCACGCCGACCGGCTTGGCTACGGCGGCTTCTTTTTCTGGTTCGATATGCTCGGCCGCGCCGAAGCGATTGCGGAATTAAAGGATGAGTCCCAGCGCAGGTCGCTTGCGGCAGCTCAACATAAGCTGCTCATGGCATTGCCGGAGTTTGATGGTTGTTTCGTCGACAGCCATGAACTCGGTCGTTGTTACGGGACGGCTATGGCACTGCTGTGTTTTGATGTGCTCGCACGCGCTCGGCAATAGTCGTGAAACCTCGCGAAGTTGCCGGCCGCGGTAAGGGGCGGCGGATCATGCATCCTGGAGCTGGTCAGTGCATGGTTGGGCGACGCCTTGCTGAGTGTCTGGACCATCTTGGTCGACCTGCTTGCGCGACGTCGCCATTGTGTGTTGTAGGGCGTGCCAGTGTTGTCTAGCCGTTGTTAGATAGTCAGAGATCGCCGGCGGCGTCAGGCGAATAAGGGGAACTGGCGCGTGGCCGGTTTCGTTTTGGCCGCTGGCTGCAAGCTTTCGTGGCGCGGCTTTGTGGTCGAATGCAGATTATTTGATGGCGTTGCCGGGGTAGAGCGGCCGCTCGTGATTCGTGACTTAGGCATTCTGCCGTTCCTCTGGGGGCGCTTTTGGCTTGAATCTAAGGATCTTGAAATTAGGTAGTTCGGTTAATTAGTTATGACCCTGGACGCGACGCATGCGAAGGATCTGGCCAGCGAGTGGCCACCTATGGTTAAAGGCATGGTCCGACGACGTTACTCGTGCTAATCCCTTTCGTTCTGATAAACCAACTCCCTGTGTTGACTCCAAATTTGCTGCGCAACTTGTGGCCTGCCCTGATTTTTGCCCTGCTGACGGCATGCGGCAGTCCTATTGCTAGGGTTGATTTGCAGAATCCTGATGCGAGCACTGCCGCAAAACAGGTAGCGCCAAGTGTCCTGATCGTGACCCTGAAAGGGA
Organism: Planctomycetota bacterium; assembly: GCA_965662465.1. Classification (GTDB taxonomy): domain Bacteria; phylum Planctomycetota; class UBA1135; order UBA1135; family UBA2386. Next base: position 12,689 of record CBFIIO010000017.1, read on the forward strand.
AGTTAGGCACGACCGAGTTGGCTCGCTGCTACCGATCGATTCGGGAAGCGGAAACGAATGGTTGCAGCTACGTAATCTTCCGTTTGGAGGATGCGGGAGCCACTGGTGAAAGTGTTTCGGATCTTCAGAGTTTGATGGATCGGGTCCAAAGCACGGATGTTCCGACGATTGCGGTTTTGAGTGGGCGCGTCACGCAAGGTGCGGCGGCCTTGGCCTTGTGCACGACGGAAACCTACATGCTGAAGGGGGCCGTCTGGGGTGAGGTTGCCAAGCCTGAGAAAGACTTCCTGGAACTCATTGCGGAAGATCCCGAAGCTGCGCAGTCGGCCAACTTAGACGCCATGGTTGTGATGATGCAGGCGCGTCTAGATCAGCGTCGTAATAAGTTGCGGCCAGATGCGGCCAAGCTGGCGATGGCCATGGTCGATCCACGCATCCAATTGGTCTCAGCGACTGTTCGTGAAGGTGGTATCGAGCGGCCGCGAATCATGGATCGGGCAGAGCTGGCTGCTTTACAAAAAGCTGGTGCCACGATCATCGGTGATGAAGCGATGGTTCGGCCCCTGATCTTGACAGCGACGGAAGCGGAAGACTTCGCGTTGTCCAGTGGCACGCTTTCTGGCTACGGGCAATTACTGGAATGGAAGAATCTCGATAGCAACACCATTGGTGAACTGACTGAGAACTGGGCAGAGCGAATGGTCGGCTGGCTTGAGTTGCTGCAGCCGTTCCTGCTGATCGCTGGGTTTTTGTTCTTGTTGATTGAGGTCAAGATGCCGGGCGCAATCCTGCCTGGTGTCATCGGTGTCGGGTTCCTCGTTCTAGCCATGGTCTACAGCTATTTGGTTGGACTGGCGGAAGTGACCGAGATCATCGTGTTCTTCCTCGGGCTGATCGCCATTGCTGTCGAGATCTTCGTGTTACCGGGCACGGTTGTTTTTGGCTTGGTTGGATTCTTATGCCTGATCTTGTCGCTCGTCTTGAGTCGGCAATCGTTCGTGTTGCCCAGCAATGTGGTCGAAGAGGGTTTGTTGGTGACTAACCTGTCCCAGCTGACTCTGATGTTCGTTCTGGTGTTGGCGTTGGGGGCTTTGATGTGGCGTGTCATGCCAAAGGTCCCAGGCTTCAACAAAATGTTTTTGGTGCCGCCAGGATCGGGTGACGAGCCTGCTAGTAATAGCGTCACGAGTGGCCTGGGTATCGACAACGATAGTCTTGTTGCTCTCGTCGGGCGGACCGGCGAGGCAGCTACTACCTTGAAGCCGACGGGCACCATTGAGCTGGATGGCGATCGCATCGATGTGGTGACCGAAGGCGAATTTGTTGAGCAAGGAGCGCGCGTTCGCGTGCTCTATGTAGAGGGCAACCGTGTCGTGGTTGCTCAGGACGGTCCGGCAACTGTTGCAGACCCCGATTCTCGTGCAAGTGAGAGCGGTAGTGTGGGCGTGGTCTTGTTGATGACCGTGATTGGTCTCGCGCTGATCGTTGCCGAAGTGATCTTCGTCTCGATGGGGGTGCTTGGCATCATGGCCGGCGGGACCTTGCTCACGGCAGTATTCGTCGCATTCCAGGTTTCGATTGAGTTTGGTATTGCGATTACACTGTTTGAGGCAATCGCATCACCATTGGTCTTGATGTATTCATTTAAGATTCTGCCGAAGACTCCATTCGGTAAGAGTTTGATCCTGAGCGGCCCTCCAACAGATGGTGCTGCGGCCGCTGGCGATGGCTCTCTTGGATCGCTGGTTGGTAAGCTTGGTGTTACGACGAGTTCGCTCCGGCCGTCGGGCTATGCGCGTGTGAACAATCAAAAAGTTGATGTCGTGACGCGTGGCGAAATGGTCGACAAAGATCGCCCGGTGGTGGTTATAGATGTCTCGGGTAATCGGGTTGTCGTCAAAGAGCATCCGGGTGCTGCAGCAACCTAAGCTGATCTTTTCATCTCTATTCAATTTATCTCTATTCAACGCAACTTGGGCTCATCCGCCGCGGATGGGTTCGCCAAGCTGCTTTCGTAGGCGGGCTAAGCTCGCCCTTTTGTTATCCCAATTTTTGTTTCCGACTGTCTGCCTGGAGGCTCGCTAGATGATTTCCGCAATTTTCACAGACCCGATCATAAAATGGACCTTGATCGGTCTTTTGGTCCTGCTCGTAGTGCTGGTCCTGATCCTGTTGAAGTTCATCAACCTGTGGGTTCAGGCCTACATGTCTGGCACCAAGATCAAGCTGTTTCAGCTGGTTGGAATGTCCTTACGGAAGGTGAATCCGACGGTAATCGTGCGTGGCGCGATTTCGGCGACGCAAGCTGGCTTGCCGTTGAATGTGCGTGATCTCGAAGCACACTACCTCGCAGGCGGGCGCATCCTCAACGTCGTTCAGGCATTGATCGCTGCCGACCGTGCGAATCTTGGCCTCGATTTCCGGCAGGCTGCTGCGATCGACTTGGCTGGTCGTGACGTGCTCGAAGCAGTGCAGACGTGTGTGAATCCAAAAGTTATCGACTGCCCACAAAGCACCAAGATTGCGGCAATGGCTAAGGATGGCATCCAGGTGTTGGCGAAGGCTCGTGTCACGGTGCGAACCAACATCAAGCGTCTCGTCGGTGGTGCCACAGAAGAAACCATCATCGCGCGTGTCGGGGAGGGCATTGTTTCGACGATTGGTTCTTCGATGTCGCATAAGGATGTCTTGGAGAATCCGGACCGTATTTCTAAGGGTGTGCTAGAGAAGGGGCTCGATGCTGGCACGGCTTTCGAGATTCTTTCGATTGACATCGCTGACGTCGATATTGGTGACAACATCGGGGCGCGTTTGCAGGCAGACCAAGCCGAGGCTGACAAGCGCGTCGCGCAAGCTTCGGCAGAAGGTCGCCGGGCAATGGCTGTGGCCGAGGAGCAAGAAAACGTCGCTGGGATTGCTGCTAACCGTGCGAAGCTCGTGCTCGCCGAAGCAGAAGTGCCAAAGGCGATGGCTGACGCGTTCCGTGAAGGCAATCTCGGCATTCTCGACTATCAGAAGATCAAGAACATTGAGTCTGATACGCGTATGCGTGATGGCATAGCAGCCGGTGAAGAAGCTCATCTTGAAAACGACGAGACGCGCAAGAAGATGCGTGGTCAGGACGAATAAGCTATGGGGCAGTTGCTGCAGGAGTTGATGCGGAGGCCGATTGTCTTCCTCTTCGTCGTGATCTGGCTGGTTGGTTTTATCGGCAACCAGATCAAGGCGCGGCAGAAGGCGAATGCCCGGCGTGAAGCGGAGTCTAAGACTGCGCCAGCTGTGCGTTCTGAGGTGAAAGCCGAGCCTTCTGCAAAGGTAAAGAACGAAGCCGTGATGGGTGATCTTGGCGACGGGCGTCGCGCACGATTGGCGGGCCGTCGTAAGTTTAAGGGTGGTTCCCGCAGCGATGCAGAGCCGGTCTCAATGAAGTCTAGTGCCGCGCGGCAAGCAACCCTGCCAGCAGCGAAGTCGGCGCCATCACCAGTGCAGGCTGCTCCTGCAGGTGGTCAGTCACCTGAGGCGATAGCCAGGGAGATGCGCCGTATCCTCGGTTTGGATACCGGGTCACCGGTCGAACCTGCTTCAGCACCTCCGCGAGTCGCGCCGCCTGTGCCGCAGCCGCTATCGCCTGACGATGCTGGCCAGATGTTCGATGCCCGCGAGATGTTGACCGAACATCATCTGGAACTACATGAGGCGTCGCGTATTGGCGATAGCATTCGCGATCGCCATCTGCAGAAGTCGCAGGTGGGCCAATCTGAGCGTCGACCAAGCGCCCGTGGTGCCATTGGTAACTTGGGCGGTCGTGTTAAGGCTAAAACGAGTGTGGATGTGCCGGTTTCGCAGCGTCGCTACGCGATGGGTGATCTGCGGCGTGCGATTGTTATGAATGAGATCCTTTCACCACCAGTAACGCTGCGGTCGGCTGGCAGCCGTCGGATCTAGATCACAACTGAGGTCGCCCGTCGCAGCTTTATCCAGTTGCTGTGACGAGGGCGCTGCTAGCCTCCGGTTACTGGTGCCACAGGCATTTCGGGCATCCGCCCTCGGCGGTCACTCTTCTTGAATGCCTTCCATAGGTTCATGTCTACTGTGGGCCGGTCGCTGCGGTCTGCGACCTCATAACCAATGTCGTAGACATAGCGCGCGACGCGCAGGAGTTTCGGATACTCAATCTTGTCCGGCGTGTCCGTGCGTTGATGGTAGTCCTTGTGAATGCCTGTGAAGATGAACGCAATCGGCACACCTTGGTAAGCAAAGTTTGCATGGTCGCTGCGCGTAAATAGGCTTTCAGAATCGAACTCGATGTCGAATTCTGCGGTGTCATTGCTAGTCATGCAGATGTCGTGCAGCGTTTGAGACAACTTCTCAGTACCGACTAGGTGGATGACGTTCTTGTTGTCTTCAGCAGTTTCGCCTTTGTTTACACGGCGGCCGCCATCAAGGGATTCTTCTTCACTGCGTCCGATCATGTCCATCTGCAATTCCGCTGCGATGGATGCGAGTGGGATCGGGCAGTTTTTGACGAAGTAGCCTGATCCAACTAGGCCACGTTCTTCGCCAGAGAAGCAGACGAACAAGATGCTGCGCTTAGGCTTGACCGGGTTTTGGGCAAACATTTGGGCAACTGCCATGACCCCAGTTGTGCCTGAGCCATCATCGTCGGCGCCCGGATAGAAGCCGGCGGTGTTGCGTCCCAGGTGGTCTAAGTGGCTACCTATTACGACATACTCATCTTTCAGTTTTGGGTCACTGCCCGGCAATACACCCCAAACGTTCATGGCTGGTGCATTCCCGGTCTCGGTCACCACTGCTAGATCAGCCGTTAAATTAGTGGATACGATGAGTGGTCCCTCGCTCATCTTCTCGGGTGTCTGACCAACACTGTTCAGTAGTTTCTTGAGGTCCGTCCCACCAATCGTAACCACGAGCGGGCTACGGCGACGAGCAGATGCAGCTGGGTTGCGACCGCGGCGCCCCATGGCAGAGCTTCCGGTCAGGCCTCCTGTTACTTCGTCAGTGGTTGCTATGATTAGGCCTGCGGTCTTTTGTCCCTGCAGTGCGCGTCCGATGAGTATTGGTGCATACCTCATGCCGTTGCGGTCGGTGCGCACGACGGCGATGACGACCTTGCCTTCTAGGTTGGCTGCTTCAAGTTCTTCTAGGCCCTGAATTCGTGGGCGACCTCGGCCCTCGGTGGGAGGGATTTCGATGTTGAGCAATGCGACGTTACCGTTCGCCTCAGCGCTGGTCGAAACGCGGCCATTCATGCGTTGTGGTGCCACGGTGAGAATGGTTTTGCCATTCAGTGTGAACGTCATCTCAGCCTTCGCGACCTTGGTTTGCTGCCAAGGGACGGTCTGGTAATAGCTACCGTCTTCCCCCAGCGCCTTGACCCCTAATTCTTTGAAGTGGGCCGAGACATATTCCGCAGCAAGGCGGTAGCCGTCTTGGCCAGTGCCGCGACCGCCGAGTTCTTCGCTGGCTAGCTTGTAAAGCCAGGTTTTGCAGTTCTCAACGGTGACAGCTGCGGCACCTGCTTGGCGCTCAGGGGAGAGTTGTTGCGCCGCGAGGCTTGATACTGATAGGCAGCCCATCAGGATCCCGGAGGCAATCTTTGACATAATTGGCCGAGATAGCAGGTTGAAAGAGTTGAGCACGGTTGTGAAGGATTTTTGCACTGGACAGGTCACTAGTGGCGGGATGAAGCTGCAATTGCCGTTGGATGCACGCGATTGGTAGATCGTGCAGTATCCGAAGCCCCATAGGAGGATAAAGTTGTGTCGGGTTTGTCGGTTGTCACAACAAATGGACCTTAGTTCCTGTTTTCCGTCCGTTCGCTCTCTTTGCGTTGGCCCTCTCCTGCCATAGGATCGAACCTCCCAATGACGACTCCGCGACTCGAAGAACTGTCCATGCGCCGCCCTCGTAGGCGGTTGCGCCGACGACTCAAGGAAGTGCCCATCTGGCCTAGCCTAGTAACGCTCGGCAATCTCGTATTTGGGTTCTTAGCTGCAGCCAAAGTTGCCGACGCCCTGCGGCTGAATGTGCCGGGGGTCGATTTCGCCGTTTTGATGCCGTATTTCGAACTCTCCGCAATCCTAGTGTTTGTGGCGATGATCTTTGACGCCCTCGATGGCAGCGTTGCCCGGATGACTGGGCAGACATCGAACTTTGGGGCGCAGCTGGACAGTCTGGCGGACATGGTGACATTCGGTGTTGTGCCGGCGTTCATTGCTAAGATCTTGATTGATCTCCATGCCCAGGCTGATGCGAATAATCTGCTGCCAATTAGTCCGAGGTTGGCTTACTCCGCGGCTGCAGTATATGTGGCCGGTGCAGCAATGCGTTTAGCGCGTTTTAACGTCGAGACTGGAGCGGACGAGGAAGATCACTGCGAGTTCAAGGGTTTGCCATCACCTGCTGCAGCCGCAGTCGTCTGCTCGATGATTGCGATGTTCTGCACTCGAGGCATTGAGTCTGCCGAGATTGGAAACTGGCTGTTCCTGCCGGAGCACTACAATTTGATTGTCGTAGCGCTGCCAGCAGTTCTGGTCTTGCTGGGATTGCTGATGATCAGCAGTGTCCCGTATCCACACTTTGTGATCGCGCTTGCTAAGGGACGGCACAGCATGTCGTTCTTAGTAGCGATGGTTGTTGTGGTCGCGATTGCCGCTGTCGAATGGCAGCTTGCTATGGTCACGTTGACTTCTGGTTACGTGATTTGGGGGATGGCGCTTGGTTCCTACCGAGCACTCTTTGGTCGTCGTCGCGGTAATGATGACGATGACAGCGATGACGCGGATATTCCGGGTCGCGATCTCGCTGCACGCTCGTTGCCTTCGCGTAACTAGCTGATATGTCTGGTGCCCGTTCTGTCTCTCGGTAACTCCTTCTCTAACCAATCTTCCGAGCCACCTCAGTTGGAACTCGTTTACGTAGCGTTTGGTAGCAATCTCGGCGATCGCCATGGTCATGTGCAGGCTGCGATTGACCAGTTGCGTTCTTGCATCGGTGTCGAGGTCATGCGGGTTTCAACTATCCGAGAAACCGACATGGTTGGTGAAGGCCCCGCTCAAGGGCGCTTTCTTAACGGCGTCATCGAACTGCGGACATCGATGGGGCCGATGGCTTTGTTAGATGTGTTGCAGTCGCTTGAGACCAAGGCAGGCCGTCAATCACCACATGCGGTGAATCATCCGCGTGAGTTAGACCTGGATATTATCTTGTTTGGTAACCGGTGCATCGACACGCACGATCTAGTGGTGCCTCACCCTCGTTACCTCGAGCGCGACTTTGTTTGCAATCCATTGCGTGAGCTTGGAGTAGATGTAGATCAACATTTACCGGTGACTACGCCACTGGTGATTGATTCGAGCAGTGGCTTGGATGCGAAAACTTCGGAGTGGTTGTCTGGTGATTGCTCCATAGGCATCGTCCCTACCATGGGGAGTCTGCATGAAGGCCATGCAAGTCTGATGCGGCAGGCGCGCAAGCAATGTGACCGTGTCATCACGACTGTATATGTTAACCCGCTTCAGTTTGGTCCAACTGAAGACTTTGCCGTCTACCCTAGTGATCTTGAGGGCGATTTAGCTATCTGTCGCGAAGAGGGCGTCGATCTACTGTTCGCGCCAACTCCTGGAGAGATGTTTGGTGACGACTTCTGCAGTTCGGTTGCAGTCGGTAAAGAGGCGGAGGGAATGGAAGGCGCTGTTCGAGATGGTCACTTTCAAGGAGTGGCTACTGTGGTGGCGCGTTTGTTTGCGATGACTCGTGCACATCGCTCATACTTTGGCGAGAAAGACGCACAGCAGATTGCTGTGGTGCGACGGCTGGTGCGTGATCTTGGCTTCCCGATGCAGGTTGTTCCGTGTTCGATAGTGCGTGAGTCTGATGGGCTGGCAATGTCTAGTAGAAACGTCTACCTCACTGCTGAAGATCGTCAGGCGAGCAGTGTGCTTTATCGGTCAATGTGCAGCGCGCGTGAGCAGTTCCGCAGTGGTCTTTGCGATCGCGACCAACTGTTGAAGCACGCCGCATCAGTTCTGGCGTCAGAACCAAGATGTGCTGTTGATTATATAGAATTACGTCGCGAAGGTGATCTGCTGGAGCTGCCGCCAGGTGACGTTGAGCGTGGACGCTTGTTGGTTGCAGGTAAGTTCATCGCAGGTGAGACGCCAGTACGCTTACTCGACAATCTGTCGCTGACGGCGGAGGACGAGATCTGATGACTGGCCCGCAGGCGCTCTATCTGCCGTCGCGCGCTAAGCTCAACTTGGTGTTGCGTATCCTCGGGCGCCGCGATGATGGCTACCACCTGTTAGAGTCTCTGTTCCACACCCTCGATCTGCATGATGATGTGGTTGTCGAATATGACAGTAAAGGCAGTGGCATTGGCATCACCGTGACCGCCGATCATGAGCGTTTACTGGTGCCTGACGACGAGCGTAATTTAGCGGTCAAGGCATTGGTCGCATTGCGTCAGGAGCTTGGATTAAGCGCGATAGGTGGGTTTCATATTCGCCTACATAAGCGCATTCCTAATGGCGGTGGGCTGGGCGGTGGCAGCAGCAACGCCGCGGCTGTGCTGCGTCTTGCCAATGCTATTTTGGCGAAGGACTCGGCGGACAGCAGTTCCCCTCGAGAAGCGTTGGGTGATCCGCAGTTAGCAGCAATTGGTGCGCAGTTGGGAGCAGATGTCCCATTCTTTTTGCGTGGCGGGACGCAATGGGGTCGTGGTATCGGCACAGATCTCACTGAGACGAACAACTTGTCCGGTCACTTCGTGCTTTTGCTCCCTGCCTACGGTTGCGGCACGGTGGAAGTCTACAAAAAGCATGCCTCTACGTGGAGTCCAGCAACGCAGGTTGGTAGCATTGCGACTATTTCGGTCCCTAGTATTCTGCATGCGGCTTTGGGCAATAGGCTTTTTAACGATCTAGAGAGTGCTGCGGAGCGCATCAGGCCTCAGTTGGGTCGCCTCCGTCAAGCTGTTGAAAAAGCTGGCTACTCCCACGTGCGCATGTCGGGCAGTGGTTCCACTTTGTTCATTGTGGCCGCTGATCTCGCAGCAGCAGATCACTGCCAACGCCACCTTGCGGTGGAGCTGGCGGAGACAGAGCACCGTGACGTCGAATTTGTCGTCGCAAGTAGCGGACCTGCAATTGACTTCGACCAGCCATCTTCGCAGCTGCCCAAGTCGTTGTGGGGCCGTCCAAGGGACCCGATGTCTTAAGTAGCCAATAGCAGTGTCAGCTGCTGCGGCCAGTTAGGGAGAACGGTGATGCAGGATCAAGACAATCAGGACGCAGATGCTGCCAACTTCCAGGTGACGGAAGTGCGAGTTAAGCTGTCAGATGACCCGCGTAACAAGCTAAAGGCCTATTGTAGCGTTACGATTGATCACGCATTTGTTGTGCGTGATTTGAAGATCATTGAAGGTAGTCGCGGGCCATTTGTGGCGATGCCATCCCGTAAGCTCGCGGACAATTGTCAGCGGTGTCATCATAAGAATCATCTCAGGGCTGCGTTTTGTAATCACTGTGGAGCCAGACTCGATCCAGATCGTGCGTCAAAGGATGCTAAAGGCCGATCACGGTTGCACGCAGATCTTGCGCACCCGGTAAACTCGGCAACCCGCATTGAAATGCATCGTGCTGTTGTGCGGGCCTACGCCGAAGAGGTCGAGGCGGCGCGGAGCGCCGGAGAGTCATACCGGCCGAAGTCTTTTGATGACTTCGATCAAATCAGTGAGGTGGTTGACGATGAATACCTCGAAGAGCTTGAGCGGCGTCAAGAAGAGCGTAATCGACGTCGTCGTGCCCAAGTCGCAAAAGAATCAGGCGGCCTTCCAGGCGAGGCTGTAGCCGGCGAATGATCTTTGGTGGACTCAGTGTCCAATGCTGCAGCTTGCGCTAAGATATTGGCCGCTGACGCATGTAGTATCGTTAGCAGCGTGAGTTACTTATGGCACTGCGGATCGCGATTGTTGGCCCAGGACGTGTAGGCATAGCCTTCGCCCGCCAGTTCGTGCACGCAGGTGGGCATGTGATGGCGGTGATTGGGAGAGATCGCATTCGCACCAAGTCTTGCCTTGATGGCATACAGCCAGAGTTGGACTCTGTCGCCGCTCACGACTGGGCAGATGCACAGCTAGGTGATCCGTCAGTTGCGCATGTCAACAAAGCGCATGTCGTCGTGTTTGCAGTTGGTGACGAGCAATTAGAGTCCGCCGTACGCTCGGCTGTGTCGTGCGGCGTTAGGCGCTGCAGTTTGTGGTTACACACCAGCGGTCGTCACAGCCTCGATGTCTTTGCACCGGCGCTTTCGTTTGGGGTGCGGACTGGATCCCTGCATCCATTGCTGCCGTTCTCGGGATCGATGGAGCCGCACACTATGCAGGGGGCACCTGCATTGTTAGTTGGCGAGTCGCGCAGCATGCGCCTGCTCAATCGCCTTTGTGCAATGCTCGAGCTTCGTCCAGTCTCATGTTCGGGTCATCACCGTGTTTTATATCACGCGGCTTGCGCTCTCGCTGCGAATGGTGCGACTGCTCTGTTCGATACAGCCTTAAATCTGATGCAGCAGGCTGGCGGTTTGTCGCATAAGGATTGTAGTTTGATTGTTGCTTCGTTGATGCGAGCTGCAACAACTGCATCTGAAGAAGTCGGGCCTGGGCTTGCGCTATCCGGACCTGTGCGGCGCGGCGATGTTGATACCGTCAGTGCTCATTTGAGCGAATTAAGTCAATCGTCGCCGACAGCTGTACCGACATATGTTGCCTTGATGCAGCAGGCCCTGCTATTGGCTCGTAAGCAAGGTCTTTCCTCCGTTGAGTGCGAGCAACTTGCCAAAGCGCTATTGGCGCAGCGGACTTCATCATGACTTCTTCGTCACATGGCTAACATTATCGCAAGCGTGTTCGCGCGTTCCCGCGAGCAAGTGATTCAGCAAGCCAACAAGGCGGCCATGCTGGGAGCTGACTGGGTTGAGCTGCGCCTCGATGTTTGGCCGGCTCAAGAAAGTCTGGAGCCGGTTATTGCAGCAATTCGATTGCCAGTGTTGGTTGCCTGTCGCACTCCCCAAGATGGTGGTAGTTTCCGCGGCACGTTGACTGCACGGCGTGAATTATTGACGCATGCACTGAATAGTGGTGCTGAGGGTATTGATCTAGAGCAGTGGGAGCAGTGGTCACCACCTGCAGGGCTTACGCAATTAAAATTGCGGATCCGTTCATTTCATAGCTTCACCGGAGTGCCGAAGGACTTGCGCCAAATACGCGACGAACTGTCAGTGCCTGGCACAGTTGTCAAGTTGGTGGTGACAGCGCATGACCTAGCGGATGCGGCGCCCGTGTTTGAATTGCTTGAGAATACGGACCAATCTGTGCAGCCAACGGTTGCATTTGCCATGGGGCGGACTGCTTGGCCAACTCGTGTGTTAGCCGCAGCAATGGGGGCTCCACTGGTCTACGGCAGCATTGGTGTTGAGTCGTCAACTGTGCCTGATCAGCCCAATGTTGTCACCTTGGCACAGTTGTATCGTGTTGGTTCTCTGGGCGCGCAAACCAAGTTGTATGGCGTGATTGGTCGACCCGCGATGCATTCGTTGGGGCCATGGATTCATAATCGCGCATTCCGAAGGCTTGCCGTTGATGCGATCTACGTGCACTTAGAAACGTCGCGGCCAGAATCTGTAATCGCCATGTTACCCAGCGATCGGGCGGCAGGCTTTTCGATTACTTCTCCGCATAAAGAGCGCATGCTCGACGCGTGCTTGCATGTCAGCGACGAGGCAGCAGCAGTTGGCGTTGTCAATACAATGGTGGCTGCTGATGGTGGTGGTTGGCTGGGTCATAACACGGACGTCCAAGGTGTTTATGCCGCCGTTGAGAGTGCTGGCATTGTCAATGAAGAGGGTAGCGCAGCGGTTGTGCTCGGCTCTGGTGGCGGCGCTCGAGCCGCAGCTTACGCGCTGTTGCAGCTTGGTTATAAAGTTACGGTTCTCGCACGCTCGCACGATCCGATCCGAAAATTTGCCGAGACCTATGATGTTTCTCTCGGCAGTCTCAGTGTAGCTGTTTTGGATGAGTTGCAGCCAAAGGTGATCGTGCATGCCACGCCGGTTGGCGGGGTTAGTAGGGATGTCAACGAGCGCTTGCTGCCAGGATATACGCCTGATTCAGGGACACTCGTTCACGACATGGTTTATCAGCCAGTGTTCACCAAATTGCTTCGCGATTGCAGAGAGGTTGGAGCAACCGTCATTCCTGGCGTTGAGATGTTTCTTCACCAAGCCAGGGCCCAAGTACGATTGTTCACCGGTAAAGACTTGTCTGGCGATGTGCTACGGACGTTTTTGGCCGGATCGTCCGGTCTCAACGGTTGTTGACCCTGCTAGTGTCGATACGGCAATCGAATACGTAACTACGCTCATGTTCTTTGATGGTTGCGACTACAGCCACTTTTGCTGCCTGTCTTCACAACTGCAGGAGTGAATGCTAGCAACAGGGAAGCTGCCCCAATGCTGATTACAAACAGTTAGACTGATAGCTGAATGCTCAACAACATCGATCCCGATGAAGCTCAATACGAAGCTGCTTTACGCAGCGGTGATGATGCTGCTATCGGTCCACTTTTTGAACTGCATCGTATTCGCCTGATCCGTATGGTGCAGTTTCGGCTGGACCCTCGACTGGTCGGCCGTTTCGACCCAGAGGATGTCTTGCAAGAGACGTTTATAGAGGTCGAAAAGCGTCTGGACGCTTATCGCAAGGATGATAAGCCATTTCTAGTTTGGGTGCGGCTGATCGCTCAGCAGACGATGATCGACCTGTATCGAAAGCACCTTGGGGCCAAAATGCGGGCCGCGGGTAAGGAAGTCTCTGCTCCGGAAAGTGGTACGATGTCGGGTTTGTTCGTAGGACATATTACCTCGCCGAGTAAGGCGATGATGCGTGAAGAGATACGAACCAAGATCGAAGGAGCTTTGCACGAGATGGATGAGATAGATCGCGAAGTACTCATGCTGCGACACTTTGAAGACCTGTCAAATAAGGACGCCGCGGTCGTGCTCGGCATCCAGGAAAATGCTGCGAGCAACCGTTACGTGCGTGCTCTGAGCAGGCTTAAGGGATTTCTAGGCAGCATCGGCGAGCAGTGATTTGGTAGATGTGACCGAGAACAACCATGATTCGGAACGTGACCCACTCGATCTGCTGATCGAGCAGTTCCTAGGTCTGTATCGGTCTGGTGAGCCTGTTACCCCGGAAGTGTTTGCGGAACAGCATCCTGACTACAGCGACAAGTTGCTGGATCTGTTGCCGATGCTGTTGCAGTTGGAAGATGTTAAGCGTGATCGCGCATCGAGCGGCACTGGCCATATCCGGGCCTCCTTGCCCAAGCTCGATCGTCTCGGCGATTTCCGTATCGAAGGAGAGCTCGGCCGAGGTGGTATGGGGGTGGTATTCGAGGCAGTGCAAGAGTCATTGGATCGGCGAGTAGCCCTCAAGGTTCTGCCTCAGGCATCTTTACTAACTGGGAATCAACTCGAGCGGTTTCGGCGCGAAGCCCAGATTGCTGCGCGTTTGCACCACACCAACATTGTTCCAGTTTATGGAAGTGGTGAGAGTGACGGCTACCACTGGTATGCCATGCAGCACCTGAGTGGCCAGAGCCTTGATGAGTGGCGGCAGACCCAGAGTGAGTTAGTTCTTGAGGGCTCTGGGCAGTGGCGCAGTCGCGCACGCTTTGTTGCGCGAATAGGCGTGGCTGCTGCAAGCGCCGTGCACTATGCACACAGTCTTGGCACGTTGCACCGAGATATAAAGCCCAGCAACTTACTGCTCGATCGCGATGATCATCTTTGGGTGACAGACTTTGGTCTCGCCAAGGCGCTTGAGGCTGAGGGGCTGACGCAATCGGGCGATCTACTAGGAACGCTTCAATACATGGCGCCAGAGCAGTTTGCTGGCGCGTATGACGTGCGTAGTGAGGTCTATGCGCTTGGTGTAACGATTTACGAGATGTTGACGTTGGCGCCGGCATTTCGTGGCCGTAGTCGCAGCGAGTTGATGGACCTCGTTAAATTGCAGCGAATTGAACTCCTGCAGCGTGCTGCTCCAGAGGTGCCGTTAGATCTGGCCATCATTGTCGGCAAGGCAATGGCACGGGAGCCGGGCGATCGATACCCGACTGTCGAGGCGCTTCAGCATGATTTAGAGGCATTTCTTGAAGACCGGCCGATTCAAGCTCGACCGCTATCGGCCGTGGCGACGATTTGGCGGTGGTGTCGCCGCAATCGTGCGGCCGCTAGTTTGGTCGCTAGTGCAGCAGCTTGCGTGCTGCTTGCCGCAATTACAGGTTGGGTCGCTTACAGTATCGAAACAGATGCTTTAAAGCGCGTCACAGCATCAGAGGAACAGACCAAAGACGCGCTCGATAAGGTCAAAATTTCAGAGGCGCTGGCTAAGAAGGAGGCCATCCGAGCCGAATCGAACTTGCTGCTGAATATCGATACGCTCGGTGGTGTCTTTGATGCGCTGATTGGACGCGACCCGTCACTGAGTCTAGATGAGGACCCTGAAACTGGCGAGCAGACTGTTGTTGTGCATTCGCCATTGACTGAGCGTGATGTTGTCTTGTTGCGCAAGATGATGTTGGTCTACGACCAGTTCGTTGACAAGAACGAGGAGAGCCAGTCACTTCGCTATGAAATTGCGCGCGCGTATCGACGCGTTGGCGCGATTCATTTGCGACTTTGCGAAGTGGGTAGCTTGAGCGAAGCTGAAAAGGCATTTGAAAAGGCGTTGACAGGCTTTTCAGGTGTTACAGATCGTGATGTACGGGGTGACCTAGCGTCTTTGCATATCGACATTGCCAAGTTGCGTGTTCGTCAATACCAAGATGCCAGGGATAGTTGGCAAAAGGCTCTTAGCTTGCTTGAGTCGCTGCCAAATAGCGAAAGTGATGATGTGCGCTTGAGGCGGGCAGAGGTTCTGTTTGAAATTGCGCGAAGCAAGCGATTTTCAAGCTCTGGACGCAGCCAAGGGCGGGGACCAAGTCGTTCTGCGAATGGTCCAGGTCGCTCAGGGCCGCGAACATCCGAACTCGGCAAGGCATTGCAGTTGCTTCTAGGATTGCTGCAAGCAAATCCTGATGACCACAGGGTGCGAGCCTTGCGGGCGCGCGTTTTGATTGAGGGCGGCAGATCTGGTGCCGACTCGCGCAATCTTAGTAAGGCCGTGTCGATTTTGCGCGAACTCGTGGTTACGCATCCAGATTTGTATCGCTATCAATTCTGTGAGACCTTGCTGATTAGTGCGCGAGGTTCGCGCCGCGGTCTTGGCGGGCGCATCTTTGGTCGGCCTTCTGCTTCAACTGACGCGCGGCTCGTTGTGTTTAAGGAGGCTTATCAAACTGCGGAGTTGCTGTTTGCTGCTCAGCCTTTGTATCTGGAGAGCCGTGCGATGTTGCTTCGGGCACAAGCGAAGTATGGGTTTGAGCTTCATTTGAGTGCACGCCGAGTCGAGGGAGATGCTGCTACAGAGAGGGTCAATCTTGCTAGGCAGATGCTTCAAGAGGCGATCAGTATCGGCAGAGGCTTGGTTTCTGCGGACGGAGTCGCGGACAATCGTTTTGAGCATTTTCTGATCGAGGCGCATTCTTGGCATGGATTGTTCTGTCATGCGCAAGGCCAGATAGAGCAAGCGACGGCAGAGGCTGTCGCAGCGATAGAGATGCATGAGCGGACGGTTACAGCGAAGTTGATGCGTCTGATTGAGGAGCAGCAAGCTCGTAAAGCAAATGCAGTTGCCGGTTCGGCTTCACGTCGAGATGACGCTCGCGGCGATGTTGAGTCTCGCGGAAATCCGAAACTCTCTGATCCGGATGGCAAACGAAGCCGCGGTCCAGGTCGCCGTGGCTCTGATCTAGGTAGTGAAGGCAATCGGCCCAGTGGTTCGCGTTCTCGCGGTGAGCGCTCTCCGCGCGATGGCCAAGGTCGCTCTAGGCCACCCGGTGATAGTCGGCGTCCACCAAGGAGGCCTGACGATGAGCATCGTCGCGGTGGTAATTGGATGCGGGGTGCGATCATAGATTTGATAAGTCGCCTTGAAAATCCAGAGTTGGAGGCCCGCAATCAGGCTGTGACAGCCAAGATCAAAGAGCTCGAGAGTAAACTGCAAAAAGGTCGTTAAGCGACCGGGAGGCGGTTGCGGGCAAGGGCTTGCTGGTAGTTGATGACTTCTGACCTGATACTTTCTCGCCATGAATGTCCCGTATTGTCGCCTAGTGTGGTTGGCTTGCTGCCTTTCTGTTGTGGTCTTTTCAGGCTGCCAGGCCGCCCCGATGCGCGTACCCCATAAGTGGACATTGGTGCCAACTGGTACGAAGTCTAGTCTGCGAGGTTTGTGTGCAGTTGATGCGCAGGTCGCATTTGCAAGTGGTTCCGGTGGTACATTGCTGCGCACCCTTGATGGCGGCAAAACCTGGGCGGATATCGCACCTCCCGATACCGGGGACTGTGACTTTCGCGACGTCGAAGCGTTCGATCGTAACCATGTAATTGCCATGGTCGCTGGTCAGCCTGCAACAGTCTATCGAACGGCAGATAGTGGTTTGACCTGGCAAATTGTTCACAGTGATGAACGTCCAGCCGCGTTCTTTGATGCGATGGCTTTTGCTGGTCAGTATGGAGTGATGTTTGGCGACGCCATCGATGGGCAGTTTTGTTTGCTGGAAAGCAGCGATGCTGGGCGAACTTGGCAAGATCGTTCGGGTCTGATGCTGCCCGCCCCCTTGCCTGGAGAGGCGGCATTTGCGGCGAGCGGGACATGTCTTGTTGCCTTTGATGGTGCGTCGAAGACTTTTTCACTAGTGACGGGTGGTGGGCCGTGTCGAGTCGTCAAGTTGGGGCCTGAGGTTGTCGGCTCTGATACCAAGAATTATTGGTCTCGGACTTTGCCGCTGCAAAATGGTGGCAGTTCGAAGGGGGCCTTCTCGATTGCCTGGAACGGTGAGCTCGGCGTTGTTGTTGGGGGTGACTATGCGAATCCAGATGTGCAGAAGGCCTCGGGCGCGATTTCCTCAGATGGCGGCGATACTTGGTCGGTAGTGGATGCAGGGGGATTTCGCTCGGCGGTGGTATGGTTCGACGCAAAGTCTTTACTAGCCGTAGGCTCTGATGGTGCGAGCTGGTCCTTCGACTCCGGGCGTAATTGGAGTCCGTTTGGCAATATTGGCTTCCATGCGCTTTCCAAAGCTGCCGATGGCTCAGTGTGGTCTAGCGGGAGTAATGGACGGGTCGCCAGATTGATGCCAAGAGACTGAAGCGCTTGTTCGTCGAATGCGCGTATGGTTTCGACCATGTTGTTGCTTCAGGCGATCGTTGTTTCTCTGGTTGGAATGTTGCTGTCCGCAGCGCTCCCTTGCCAAATCTCTTCGGCTGCAGCTACTCCCCAAGCTGTTTTGAAGTTAGGGCCGCTCTATTCCGATCATATGGTGATGCCTTCGGCGACAACGGTTGCCGTTCACGGTAACAGCGGGGCTGCTACAGAGGTTTGGGTGACACCATCATGGGGTGAAGCAGTGGGCACCACGGCTTCTGCTGATGGTCGTTGGCAGGTCGATCTGAAGACGCCGAAGCGTGGCACTGCTGGTAGCTTCACAGTCAGAAACGAGACATCAAAAATCGTTGTTGCGGATGTCTTGATAGGTGATGTTTGGCTCGCTTCTGGGCAATCGAACATGGAAATGCGAGTCGGCACCGGCAATCGAGGGGTCGACAACTGTGATGCCGAAGTCAAGAACGCAAACTACCCGCAGTTGCGTGTCTTCACCGTCGATCGACAAACTAGTGATACGCCGACGCGTGATGTTGGTGGGCAATGGCGCGTCTGCTCGCCAGAAGTTGCCGCCTCCTTTTCTGCTGTAGGCTACTTCTTTGCCCGTGATTTGCTGCTGGCAGGCAAAGGGCCTATTGGCTTAGTCGTCAGTTCGTGGGGCGGGACACGCTGCGAAGCATGGACACGCGGGGCAGGGCTAGCTGAGTTTCCTGAGTTTCAATCGCAGTTACAAAGTTTGCAGACTGGGTCGTCAGAGCAGCGGATGGCAAGGAGTCGTGATCAGTTTTTCCAGGCGGTTAATAAGAGTGAGTCACTCGGAAAGCCTAGTGAGGTCACTTTGCCTGAGGTTTGGTCGCAAGCAGGTTTGGCAGACTTTGACGGTGTCGTTGATTACTCGCGGGTAATTGCATTGCCGGTCGGTTTGCGTGGTAAATCGCTTCGCTTACAGCTCGGCGCAATCGACGACATGGATACCATTTTTTGGAACGGTAAACGTGTTGCTGGGAGTGAGCGCGAGGGGGTTTGGTCGCAGCCTCGCGACTATGTCATTGCTGCTGAGCATACAGATGTGGAGACCGTTAATCTGCGCATTCGAATCATCGATACCGGTGGCGAGGGCGGTATCATTGGCGAATCGGCTGGCATGTCCTTGTCGGTAAAGGAGGGCCGTGCGACTGAAGCTTTGCCTTTAGCTGGAGCGTGGCAGCGCCAGAAGATCACCGCGTTGAGCAAACTGCCGAGGTGGCCGAGCAGTAGTCGTGGTCCGAACCGCGCCTCGGTCCTTTGGAATGGGATGATTGAGCCGCTGCTGCCGTTCCCGTTTACGGGCTGTATCTGGTACCAGGGAGAGTCCAACCGTAATCTTGCTGCGCAATATAGAACGTTGTTCCCGGCGATGATCAAGGATTGGCGTCGTGCGTTTGGCCGAGAGGTGCCGTTTTACTTTGTGCAAATCGCGCCCTATGCATACGGCAACGACAAGGGCGAAGCGGCAGCCTTACGTGCGAGCCAGGCGGCGGCATTACAATTGCCGCATACCGGCATGGTTGTCACGCTTGACTGTGGGGACGCCGGCGACATTCATCCCAAGGCGAAGCAACCTGTCGGTGCTCGGCTGGCTTTGTTGGCTCGCGAGGATCACTATGGCGACAGCGTCGTGAGTCGAGGTCCGAGAGCCGTTGCTGCTAGCCGTGATGGTGCTTCTGTGCGCATCCGATTTGACAGCGGCGGCAGTGCCCTCAAGATCATGGATCAGAGTCCTCGTCGCGGCGAAGGTTTTGCAATCGCTGGCAGTGATGGTGTCTATCACCCAGCATCAGTTCGAATCGATCAAGGCGATTTGATCGCTGTTTCAGAGAGTGTCACCGAGCCTCGTAGCGTTCGCTACGCATGGAGCGCTGTTCCTAAGTGGTCTTTGGTCAATCAAGTTGATTTGCCGGCCGCGCCGTTTTCATTGCAAGTTCGTTAGTCTTAGTTAATGCGACGGTTAGTTTTTTAAGGTTAAGGGGTAGGCTGTCCGGCATCGCATGGATGAACTTTTGCTTCACGCCACTTTCTCTCAAGCAACTCCCGGTAGTGTGCCGCTTTCCGAGGGCGGTGTGCATGTGTGGGCTGTTCCTTTGGATGGCGATCCTGAGCCATTTGGACAGCTGTTGTCTCAGTCTGAGCGTGAGCACTTAGGGCGCTATCGATTTGCTGAACATCAGCGTCGTTACCAAATAGGCCATGGCGCTCTGCGTTTGATCCTTGCCGGATATCTTGGGTCCAATGCGGCTGACCTTGAGTTTCGAACAGGGCCGCGTGGTAAGCCCTATCTGGATCATGAAGGGCTCTTCTTCAACCTTTCACACTCGGGCAAGCTAGCATTGATTGGGATCGCTAAGACGGAGTTGGGAATCGACGTCGAAAAGGTTCGTCATCTAGAAAGTTTGACGCCTATCGCGCAGCGACATTTTGCGAATGCAGAGTTTGCCAAGCTCGAAGAGCTTTCGGGTGATGGGCGCGAGTTGGCCTTCTATCGGTGCTGGACCAGGAAAGAAGCTTATATCAAAGCGTTGGGAGAAGGCTTGTCTCTGCCGCTTGATTCGTTCGAAGTCAGCTTGGGGGCGGAGCCTGAGTTTCTAGTCTGTCACGACGGTCGCGAGGATCCTGCGAACTGGTCGATGCTTGACGTTTCGCCGGGGCCGGGATTTGTTGGCGCAGTTGCGATACGTGCGCTCGATCCGACTGTCGATCGTTTCCGGATGGATATGCAGTAGGTCGTGCTGGCGCCAGCCGACGCTGTTACCGCGCCTTGACCTTCACGGTTTCGCCGATTGTGTTCATGATCTGACGTAGTTGATCGAAGTCAGTGTGCTTCAGTCGGACATATGCGTTCGCCATATAGCCGCCTTCAACCTCTTGCGTTGGCGTTCCTGCCGGTGGTAGGTGCATGTCGATGATGTGTTCACCGAACTTGTCACGCATTTGCTCAGCGCCTTCGTAATGAGATATGGTTCCGTCTCGGTCCGGACGCAGTGCGATCATGCCGGCTGAGAACTTGCGGCTTGTCTTGAACGGAACGTCCTCGTGAACGATCGCATGTGCCCACGCTGCATACAGGTCGAAGTCGTTGGCTGTGGAGTAGAGATCCCAAACCCCAACGCCTGGTGGTCGACAGCCGATCTCAGAGAACTTGAGCCCCTTCTCCCCAGTAAACCACTCCATGTGGGTTGCCGAGGTCCAGATGCCGAGTGCGTCGATCACCTGCTGACCCATTTCGCGCACTTCGTCATAGCTGGCTGTGTCAATGCGGTTCGTGACTAGAATCTGTGGTGAGATCCAGCGGGTTCGCATGGCCTCGAGCACGTTTGGGTAGTAATGGCAGGCGAAATCGAGGACCACCTTGCCGGCGACAGCAAGCGTGTCGTAGAAGCCTTCCTCGCCGGTAAGGAACTCTTCAATTGCGATTTCTCTGCCGCTCGCAACACCTAGCTCACCAAGTATCGAGTGCAGTTGCTCGTCGTTTTCGACCTTATGTGTACCTGAGGCTCCTGCTCCGTCGAGTGGCTTTAGGATCAGCGGGAAGCCGATGTCTTTAGCGAAGGCTTCGGCGTCGGCGATCGCGGTTACGCGAGCGCTCGCGGCGCACGCTACGCCAGCCTTACGTGCGGCAGCCTTCATTTCCGGTTTGTCACGGCACAGCCAGGCAGTCTTAGATGTCGTGCCGTGAATCTGCAGTTGCTCGCGAACATGAGCAGCGGCCATCACATGAGCCTCTACGGTCGCTTCAAGGCGATCGACCTTGACTCTTTGCGATAGCCGTTTGACGGCTTCGGCCATGGCGTGTTCGTCGACGACCGAGCGCACGCGCTCGTATTGAAATAACCCCTCTCGGAGTTCGACGGGCAGCGCCTCGATTGGTCGCTCGCTGATAGCTGAGATGCGGGCACCTGTGCTAAGCAGACCTCGAAGAAACTCGCGTTGGTTATTGGGGAAGCAGGGTTCTACGAATGCGACGTGCATGGTTGTGGTTCGTCCTAGCTTGATGCAGTGAGCGAGCGGTATAGAGCGACGTATTCAGGTCCTTGACGGTCCCATGAGAAGTCTTGGGTCATGCCGTTTCTAATGAGCTTCTGCCACCCTTTTTGGTCGCGCCAGTTGCGCAGAACCCAGTCGATGGTGCCGGAGAGAGCTTGGCTTGAATACTCCTGGAAAGGGAACCCTGTGCCTGTTTGCGTTTCGGGATCCCATGATTGGACCGTGTCGGCGAGTCCTCCAGTGCGGCGAACGATTGGTGGCGTCCCATAGCGCAGCGAATACATCTGGTTTAAGCCGCACGGCTCAAACCTGCTGGGCATCAAGAACACGTCGCTGCCGGCTTCAATCCAGTGAGCGAGTTCCTCTTGAAAGCCTTTGTAGATACCTACTTTTTGGGGCCACGTATCACGCAGCCATTGGAAATAGTCCTCGTGCTTGCTCTCACCTGAGCCAAGCACGACCAGTCGCATGTCTTCTCGCTGGAGATAGATTGGAATGGAGTCAGCAAAAAGCTCGAAGCCCTTTTGAGACGTTAGTCGTGAGACCACGCCGAAGACGGGCGCACGTGAGTTGTGCGGCAGATCGAACCGATTTAGCAGGGCCGCTTTCATCTTGGCCTTGCCGGACATGTCATCTACTGAGTAATGGTGAGGGATCCGTGGGTCTGAGCCTGGGTCCCATTCGCCATAATCAACACCGTTGACGATGCCGACGATGTCGGCGCTGCGATTACACAGCAGTTCTTGCATGCCCATGCCATGCTCGTCGGTCTGGATCTCTTTGGCGTAGGTGATCGAGACGGTCGAAAGCTTGGTTGCGTGCAGGATTCCTGTCTTTAAGAACGAGAACTTCTGTTCTTTCAGATCTCCATGATGAACGTGGGCACGTTGATCACCGAGGCCAAGTGTATCGAGTTGGCTTTCGGGGTAGTTTCCTTGGTAGCCAATGTTGTGGATCGTTAGCAGCGTCTTGGTCTGCGCAAACAGCTTGTCCCATGCATAGACCGTGCGCAGGTATAAGGGCAGCAGCGCCGTATGCCAGTCGTTGCAGTGGATAACGTCTGGTGCCCACTGCAGGCGTTGGCAGGTTTCCAAAACAGCTCGATTGAGGAATGCGAACCGCAGTGCTTCATCGCCGTCGTCTGTATAGATGCTGTCGCGGAAGTAGAGTTCCGGGCAGTCCACGAAGTAGACTGAGCAATCGCTGTTCGGCAGTTTGCCTTCCTTGATGCCAAATCGAATCGTGCGATCCGGAAAGCGGACGTCAATGTCCTGCCCGTTTTCAAGATCTGTGACAGCGACCCCGCTCTCGGCGATCGATTTGTAATACGGCACAAAAAGTCGGACGTCATGACCTGGACCGTTGGCACTTTGATCCGTTGCTGGTTGGCCGAGCCACCGGCCAAGACCGAGCAATACGTCGGCGAGACCGCCGGTCTTGGCGTAGGGTGTCAGTTCAGAGGCGGCGAGGGCTAGGCGCATAGGACGCATGACGTTTCATGTTGGCATGTAGTTGCTTTTCGTGCGAGAGCAATCGCTGCCTGACGCAAGTCGTATTGCGCGTTGGGAGGGGGCCGGATCTGGTGTCACCAGTCGCTAGTTGCTCTTTCCGTGCAGATTTCGTGGTACTCGGTCGTGTCGCTGGTGATCAATCCGGGCTAATTTCTTTGATCAAATGGTGCACGTAGTCTTTGCGATTCCCTTTGCGATGGAGAACACCCTGCGGTTCGCGCGTGCGGCCTCGACGTTGCCAGGCGTGGAGCTGAGCGTGGTGTCCCAGGATGGGCTGCAGAACTTTCCAGAAGATTTCCGCCAACGGCTGGTCGGCTTTGAGCAGGTAGCCGACGGAATGAGTGCGGATCATATTGCTGCGGGGGTCGTCAAGCTGCAGGACCGGGTTGCGAAGGTTGAGCGCCTGCTAGGCATCCTGGAGCCACTCCAGGAACCGCTGGCAGCAGTGCGCGAGCAGCTGCAGATCCGAGGTATGGGGGCCACTACCTCGAGCAAGTTTCGCGACAAGGCACTCATGAAGGAGGCATTCCAAAAAGCGGGGATCCCGTGTGCCGGGCACCGCCTGTGCGGAACTGTCGAAGAAGCGGAGCAGTTTGGTCGTGAAGTCGGATACCCGCTAGTCGGCAAGCCTCCAGCAGGTGCAGGCGCCAAGGCGACATCTCGCTGTAATGACGAGGTCGAGTTGCGTGAGTTTCTGATGAGTGTCCGCCCACAGCCTGGCAATGAGATCTTGCTCGAAGAGTTTGTGCAGGGGCGGGAATACTCGTTTGACTCGATCACGCTGCATGGTGAGCACGTCTTCCACAACATCTGTTGCTACAATCCAACGCCCCTTGAGGTCATGGACAACCCATGGATTCAGTGGTGTGTGGTGTTACCGCGCGATCTAGATCAGCCGCAATTTGCAGAGATCCATTCGGTTGGTCCAAAAGCGTTGGACGCGTTAGGGATGTGGACTGGTATGTCGCATATGGAATGGTTCCGTCGCAATGACGGTAGCATCGCAATCAGCGAGGTGGCTGCCCGCCCGCCGGGCGCTCAGTTTACTGCGCTTATGGGGCATGTACTTGGTGTTGATATGCACCGGGTGTTTGCTGAGTTGATGATCTACGAGCGTCTTCCGCCGCTCGAAAGGCGTTACTCAGCGGGTGCTGCGTATTTGCGCGGCCAAGCTTTGGCTGGGGCTACATCTCAGTGCGATGATGCTGCAGCATCTGGTGATCGGCAGATGATCATTCGTGCTGTGCATGGATTGGAATCCGTGCAGCGTGATTTTGGTGAGTTCATCGTTGAGGGCAAGCTACCGCAGGTGGGCCAGCCTCAAGCATCGACTTATGAGGGTGATGGATTTTTGATTGTCCGTCATCCTGATGGTGAATTTGTGCAGGATGCTGTGCAGCAAATTGTTAGTCGTGTTCGTGTTGAAGTTGGTTGAGCCGCGTGAGGCTTTGCCGCTATTTGTTTGATCTGGATTAGCCTAATCACAACTCTTGGGTTCGCGTCGCGTGCCATCATCAAAGTAATGAATGTCATCTATCTGAGTCCTGGCTTCCCTGCTGAGATGCCATTGTTTGTCCGCGGTCTCGCAAAGATTGGCGCCAAGGTTTACGGCGTTGGTGACCAGCCTGTGCAGGCTCTCGCGGAAGATGCACGCAGTGCTCTGGCGGATTATTTGCGGGTTGAGTCTTTCTCGGATGAGGCGAAGGTCGTTGCAGAAGTTGGCGCTTGGATGCGTGGGAAGTCGATTGATCGCGTTGAATGTATGTGGGAGCGGTTGATGTATCTCGCCGCGACGCTGCGTGAGACGTTCACGGTGCCTGGCATGAACAAGGCGCAGACCGTCATCGTCCGCGACAAAGAGTTGATGAAGCAAGCTGTCGAGAGCGCTGGCCTGCGGGTCCCTCGTCACGGTCGAGCGCGTAGCGTTCGCGAGGCTTGGGAGGTGTTAGAGGGCGTCGGCTACCCAGCAATCCTGAAGCCTATTGATGGTGCTGGTAGTGTCGATACGTATCGCTGTAACGATCGGCAAGAGTTTGAGGAGGCGTTAAAGAAGACGCGTCATGTCGAAGAGCTTTCCGTCGAAGAGTTCATCGAAGGCGAAGAGCTCACTTATGACACGGTTTGTGCTGACGGTGACATCTTGTTTGAGAACGTCGCGTGGTATCGGCCTAAGCCGATGGTGCTAGCGCAAAATCCTTGGATTTCTATGCAGAACATTGTGCTGCGTGATATCCAGGATGAGTTTCCTCGACCCGGCGTTGAGCTTGGTCATGGTGTGTTAAAAGCGTTGGGGTTTGAGTCCGGCTTTACCCATATGGAGTGGTTTCGGACGGCGTCCGGCGAGGCAGTATTTGGTGAGATTGGTGGGCGACCACCTGGCGCCCGCCTCGTGCACGCCATGAATTATTCTGCTGACATCGACTTGTTTACGGGATGGGCTGAGGCGACATGTTTTGGTCGGCTTAGCCAGGACACCGAGAAGAAATACAACGCCGCGATGATCTTCAAGCGCGCCCAGGGCGATGGTTTGGTTAGCGAGCATCGTGGTTTGCGTGGCTTGATGCGACGATATGGAGATTGCGTTGCCAGTATCGAGCTGACTCCGATTGGTGAGCCGCGCCGCGATTGGCGGAAGGTCGTCGTTGGTGATGGCTGGATCGTCGTGCGCCACCCTGAGCTGAGTGACTGTTTGGACGTTTGTGAGCGATTCGTAAACGACCTGACGGTTATTGCGGAATAAAACCGGAGTCGTTCGGCCTACGTGAGATCTGTCGGTTCTGTGTCTAACTGACATTTCGGGGCGGGAAATCTCGTCTGGTGCTGTGTCCAGGTGGGGCGGCGCACTTAGACTGCCCGTCTCGACATGAACATGACTAATCCTGGTGCCGCACTTAGGCGGCGTTTCTTCGCGGCTAGAGTTGCGGCCGTTCTTGCTTTCGTTGGACTGTGTTTGGCTCCGGCTAGCGC
This sequence comes from Planctomycetota bacterium, assembly GCA_965662465.1. GTDB lineage: Bacteria > Planctomycetota > UBA1135 > UBA1135 > UBA2386. Next base: position 38,531 of record CBFIIO010000017.1, read on the forward strand.
CCAGACTCGTAAGGAGCTGGGCCGAATGTGGACGTTCGAGCATGCACCGCTCGGATGGTTCCAGCAGGCTTACGACTGGCAGCCGACTGAGAAGTGGCTGGATCACGCCCGTATGTCGGCGCTGCGTCTCGGTGATGAAGGCCGCTACTTCTGTTCGGCTTCGTTTGTGAGTCCGTATGGCCTGATCATGACGAACCATCACTGCGCTCGAAATTTCGTCGCGCAGGTGCAGGGCGCCAATGACTGGCAGACGGACGGCTTCTATGCCGGCGCCTACGAGAACGAGATCAAGATTCCGGGCGGTAAGTGCTCGCAGCTGATTTCGCAAAAGGACGTTACCGAGGAGGTCCGTGCAGACGGCGAAGAGAAGGTTCTCGCCGCCGCTAAGGAAGCTCACCCCGAACTCGAGCATCAGGTCATCGCGCTCTATCAGGGCGGCATGTATCAGCTCTACAGCCATAAGATCTACGACGACCTCCGCCTCGTTTGTGTCCCGCACGGCCAAAGTGCCCACTTCGGCGGCGATCCGGACAACTTCTGCTACCCGCGTTGGGGCCTCGACTTCGCCTTCTTGCGCGCCTACGAAGGCGGTAAGCCGGTCGACTCTAAGGAGCATTGCTTCAGTTGGAAGACCGAGGGGGCAGCCGAAGACGAGACCGTCTTCGTGATTGGTAACCCAGGTAGCACCGGCCGCCTCAAGACGCTCGCACAGTGTGAGTTCGAGCGCGACCAGCAGCTGCCGCGGCGGGTCAAGTTTTACGAAGACCGACTCGCCAACTTTGAGAAGCAGGTGGGCGACGACGAGGAGAAGCGTAAGAAGCTGCTGCCGCAGATCTTGAGCGCTGAAAACGGTCGCAAGGCCTTGCAGGGCTACCTCGACGGTCTTCGCAACGAGCGTATCATGGAGATCAAGGCCAAGGCGGAGGCTGATCTGCGAGCAGAGATTGCCAAGAAGCCTGCCCTGCAGGAAGCGTATGGCGACATCTGGGATCGCATCGCAGGCATTCAGACGGCGCGCACCCAAGCAATCAGCGACCGCGACAGGCAGAAGTTGCAGTCACTGCAAGCAGAGGAGGACGAGCTGAATGTCAAGATCGGCGAAGCCTGCTTCGCTGCCTACGGCACACAGATCCCACCCGACGCGACGATGTCGCTGCGCATTAGCGACGGGGTCGTTAAGGGCTATGACTACAACGGCACTAGGGCGCCACACTACACTACCCTCTACGGCCTGTTCGCTCGCTACCACGAGTTCGGCGGCGATCACCCGTTCGACATCCCGCAGGCTTGGCTCGATCAGGAGAAGGCGTTGGATCTGTCGACGCCGTTCAACTTCGTTGCGACCTGTGACATCATCGGCGGCAACTCCGGCTCACCGATGATCGATAAGGACCAAAACGTGGTCGGCCTCATCTTCGACGGCAATATCGAGATGCTTGGCAACCGCTACGTGTTTGATGACGAGGTTTCTCGCACGGTTTCGGTTCACACCGGGATCATTATCGAGTCGCTACGCAAGATCTACGGCGCCGGCGATCTCGCTGACGAACTCGAGCGCAAGAAGAAGTAGTTGTTCCTTCTGATCGTCTGAGCTTCGGCCGTCATCCTGCATTGTGTGATGCTGGGTGGCGGCCGCAACTGATTTGGTTGTCATGATTCGGACTGCGTTGCTGTTCGCCCTGTTGATGCTTTCGTCCTGCACAGTTTCTGAGCAGCGATCATTGCGCAGTCTGGGCTTGCCGCGATCTACCCAGCAGGTCCTTCTGTGCACGACTTCCGAGTGGAGTGAAACTAGGGCAACCTTGTTTCTCTTGGAGCGCGTCGGTAGCGATTGGCGCATTGCGTCGCCTGCTATCCCTGCTCGTATCGGTCGTAGTGGTCTCGGCTGGGGGCTTGGCGCGCACATGGATGGTGATGGGCCCACGAAGCACGAAGGCGATGGTCGTGCGCCGGCAGGGGTCTTTACGCTAGGCACCGCGTTTGGTTACGCGTCGCAGCCACCCGAGGGTTTGCTGGTGCCCTACCGCCAGGCTACCGACCGCGACTATTTCGTCGATGCAGCTGATTCTCCGGCTTACAATCAATGGCGGCAAATTCCGCTAGGCAGCGACAATGCCCCAAAGAGTCGTTGGGCTTCTTTTGAGCGCATGTTGCGCGACGACGACCTTTATGAGTTGGGTATGGTCGTCAACCACAACCTCGGCCCGACTGTTCCTGGTCGTGGCAGTGCCATCTTCTTGCATGTTTGGAGAGGGCCTGAAGGCACCACCAGTGGTTGCACATCGATGTCGCGCGACAACTTGCTTCGCGTGCTTACTTGGCTCCGCCCCGCGGCCAAGCCGTTGCTGGTTCAGGTTCCCGAGTCGGAGCTGTCAGCTCTGCGATGTCGCGACTGAGCGGTTTGGCATCGGGGCTCCTCGCGAATTATTGCGCCATAGAGGCCGTTAGCGCCAAGCCGCAGGATGGCCGATCGAAGATTCTTGCCCGCCTCTACGCCGGCTTGTCGCCATGCTTGTGGAACATGTAGGTGCCGAATCCGATGCCGAATAAACTCATCAGGTATACGGCTGGGTAGAAAATCACGTGTTCGAGCCAGATCAACCAGAACTTCTGCTCGTCGGACCCCATTTGCAGGCGTGGTTCGAACTGCATTTGCGTCATGGGATTGACGATGTCGACGATCCCATGGATATCTAGCGAGGTGCCCAAGGCGTGATTGCTGGCATAAAGGCTAAAAAATGCTGCGGGAAGACGGCCAATTGTGATGCCGGCGCCAATCATGATGAAAACTGCTAGCAGGCTTTTTGCGGTCCTCGATGCCACTAGGCAGAGGGTGAGTCCTGCGGGCCACAGAAATCGATCGATGCCGATTGGTTGCACAAGCATGGATGGGGCGGCATATGCTTGCTCCAGAAGCCAAGTGGCTAGGCCTGTCCAGGCGAACAGTAATGGTAGAATCCATGGGCTCTTTACGTCCCGATCCTTGAGCGACAGCAAGGTGAGAATCCAGAAGGCTGCGAACGCGGTGAACGGGATACCCCACTTCCAAGTGTCTGCAGTAAAGGTGCTTGTGGGGAAGCTCACCATGCTGACTTCCATTGCGGAGCCTTCAAATCCCGCGTAATTATGGACTGTCTCGAGGGTCCGAGTCCCGTCCCCGCTGAGCGCCGTGATGACCGTAATTGCTGCTACAGCGGCAAGAATTCCCACCCCGACACGCCGGAAGGCGGGGGCAGCGATTGCGAAGGCCAGCGATAAGTAGGCCAGAACGTGAGACAATGAGATGGTGAGATCCATGAGGAATGGTCAGTACAACGCCCTGACGACATGGGGTTTTCGTAGTCCTGTCCACCGGATACCAGACTTTTCCCCAAGCTGCACTTGCCGGTATCCCGATCGATCGCTACCTTCTTCGCCCTTCCATTACTCAGAAGCGTGAGTTTTCCCCTCACTGGGGCACTCTCATTGGCACACCGCCACTACTGAGCTACAACAAGCTGCAGACATGACCAAGCAGAAGACCAAGAAAGCCGTTGTTAAGCGCATGAAGCTTACCAAGACGGGTAAGGTCAAGTTTCACCATGCCTTTACGTCGCACCTTATGGTGCGCCGGTCACGTAAGCGTAAGCGCAATTTGCGTCGCGCTGCTACGTGTGCGGGCAAGATCAATGACAACATGGCATTCCTGCTAGGTGGGAGATAACCAAGTATGAGTCGCGCAACCAATGGTCCCGCAACGAGAGGGCGTCGTAATCGCGTCCTCAAGCGTGCAAAGGGATTCCGCCAAAGCCGTGGCAATCTGTTCCGCAACGCCAAGGAAACGACAATCCGGGCTGAGGCCTTTGCTTTCTCTGGGCGTGCCCAGAAGAAGCGGATGTTCCGTCGCCTGTGGATCACTCGCCTGACGGCAGCGGTTCGCCCACACAATCTGCGTTACTCGCAGTTCATCAACGGTATCCAAAAGGCCGGCATCAAGCTCAACCGTAAGGAACTGAGCGAGATGGCGATCCACGATCCGATGACGTTCGAGGCAATCTGCGGGCAAGCCCGCTCCGCCACCGCATAAAGCAATTCGTGTGCTTCGCTTCTTTTTGGGGCGGACGCTACACACACTCGACACGAGTGATACGGCGCTGGCTTGTCCAGCGCCGTTGTGCTGTACCGACAAAGGTTGATTCATGGACATCACCGCCAAACAGGAAGAGTGGCTGCAGGCGATCGCCGAGGCATCTGATGGAGCCAAGCTTGCTGAGTTAGATCAGCGCCTATTTGGTCCGAAGGGTGAGGTCCTGGCGATGGTTCGTTCCGTCACCGGCTTACCTAAGGAGGAGCGCCCTGCTTTCGGTAAGGCTGCGAATGCGGTTAAGCAAGCGGTTGAGCAGGGGCTGAAATCGCGGCGCGAAGGTTTCGAACAGGCTGAGCTTGAAAAAGATTTGGCCGCGACCGATTTCGATCCAACCGAGCCGGGTGCGCAGGTTCGGCGAGGTGGTTTGCATCCGATCACGATCGTCCAGAACGAGTTGGTGGATCTGTTCACCAGTATGGGCTTCCAGTGGGAAGACGGTCCGGAGATTGAGTCGGAGTACTACAATTTCGATGCGCTAAACATTCCTGGTGACCATCCGGCGCGCGAGAGTCAGGACACGTTCTGGCTAGACGATGGCAACTTGCTGCGCACGCATACTTCGCCGGTGCAGGTGCGCACGTTGCAGCGGTTAGTGAAGCAAGGCTTTGAGCCGCCCTTGAAGGTGATTGTTCCCGGCCGATGCTTTCGCAGCGAGACCGTCGACAAGACCCATGAGCACAGCTTCTACCAAATGGAAGGGTTGGTGGTCGACCGCGTGCAGAATGGGCGCGGCATTAGCACCGCAAACCTGATCCATACGATGAAGACCTGCTTGCGCGTGATCCTAGAGCGCGATGTTGAGGTTCGGTTGCGTCCTGGCTTCTTCCCGTTTGTTGAGCCGGGATTTGAGCTCGATGTAAATTGCCCATTCTGTGGCGGCAAAGGTTGCTCGGTGTGCAAGCAGAGTGGCTGGATCGAAATCTTGCCCTGCGGCATGGTGCATCCCAATGTGCTGATAGAAGGTGGCCTCGATCCCGAGGAATACACCGGGTTCGCTTTCGGGATGGGGCTACAGCGCGTCGTGATGTTGCGTTACGGCATTGATGACATCCGCCACTTCATGGGTGGCAACCTGCGGTTCTTGTCGCAGTTCCCGGAGGTGCCACGATGAAAATTTCCCACCGTTGGTTGTCGCGTCACGTAGATCTCAATGGCATCGACCCAAAGCAGATCCTCGCGGATCTGACGATGAGTACAGCCGAAATTGAGGAGCTGATTCGTTTTGGCGACGGGCTTGAGCCTCTCGTTGTTGGTCACGTCATGGCGCGTGAGAAGCATCCTGATGCTGATCGGCTGTCAGTTTGCCAGGTCGATCTTGGCAAGAGTGGCGGCGTGGTGCAGATCGTTTGTGGTGCACCTAACGTTGACGCTGGCAAACGCGTCGTCGTGATCAAGCCTGGTGACGTTTTGCCGGCAGTCGGCGGTAAGGGTGCCCTCAAGATCAAGGTCGGCAAGATCCGTGGTGTCGAGTCGCACGGCATGATCTGCTCGGAGTCCGAACTTGGCTTGTCAGATGAGGCCGATGGCATTTTTGTCCTGCCGGCTGACACCGAGATTGGTGCGCGTTTTGTGGACGTTTGTGCAGTCCAAGACTGGGTCTTTGAAATCGATAATAAGTCCATCAATCATCGTCCTGACCTGTGGGGGCACTACGGCTTTGCGCGCGAATTGGCTGCGATCTACGGGCGCGAGCTGAAACCTATCGTCGGTCCTAGTTCGATGCCGGTTGATGGTAAGCAAGTAAAGGTCGTGGTCGAGGATCAGGAAGCCTGTCCGCGCTACTGCGGCCTGATGATCGATGGTGTCGATAGTGGCCCATCGCCAAACGAACTGCGCTGGCAGTTGCAGGCGGTTGGCCAGCGCGCCATCAATCTGCCGGTCGACTTGAGTAACTTTGTGATGCTCGATCTTGGTCAGCCGATGCACGCGTTCGATGCACGCCATATTGGCGATGCCACGATCCGTGTTCGCCGTGCAAAAGAAGGGCAGACGATCACAACGCTCGATGGGCAATTGCGCACTCTCGATGACCAAGATCTATTGATCTGTGCTGACGATAAGCCCGAAGCCCTCGCTGGTATTATGGGTGGTGAAGGCACAATGGTCGAGGCAGGCACGACTAGCTTGTTCCTTGAGTCGGCGAACTTTCGGGCGTCGACGATCCGTCGCACAACGATGCGGTTGGGCTTGCGCACAGACGCCAGCACGCGGTTCGAAAAAGCCCAAGATCCGAGCAATGCTGAGGCTGCAGTTTACTACTTCCTCGAGTTGCTACAGAGCCATTGTCCGGGTGCCAGTGCTGCCGGCCCGCTGGTTGACCCTCATTGCTTTGTCTACGAACCGAAGCCATTGTTGCTCCGCCGTGAGCGCCTTGCGCTAAAGCTCGGTATCTCGCTATCGGATGAGAAGGTTGAGGAGATCTTGACCTCGTTGTCGTTCGAGGTTGCCACGAATAGCGATGGCTATGTGTGCACGATTCCGAGCTTTCGCGCCACGAAGGATGTGGCGATTGAGGATGACCTAATCGAGGAAGTCGGGCGCATGTATCGCTACGACAACATCCCAGAGCAACCTCTAGTTGGTGTCATTGAGCCACCTACTCGCAATGAAGAGTTGTATCTTGTGCGTCGTATGATCGAGGTCAGCTGCCTCGAGCTTGGCTGCAACGAAATCTATAATTACAGCTTTACGCCAGATGCGGTGCTTGAGGCTGTAGGGGCTAAAGCGCAGCAGTATGTCAGGGTCACGAATCCTGTTGCTCCTGAGATCACGTGCATGCGTCGGCATGTCTTGCCCAGCTTGCTATCGATGGTCGAAGGCAATCTGCGTCAAGCTGCAAGTGTGCGCTTGGTAGAAACGGGTAAGGGGTATCAGCCAGAAACCGTTGATCAGCATGGCTTGCCGAAAGAAGTTCGAGAACTCTGTTTCGTCTATGCCAACCGGGACAGCAGCGACGCTGTGCATCCCTATGGCGAGTTGCGTGAAGACGTTCGTCGTTTGTTGCTTCGCCTTGGTTACCCGGTCGACCTTGCTCGTAGTTGGGGCGGCGAGGGCCAGCCGTGGGTTCACCCCGCGCGAGCAGTTGCTCTAGATCGGGACGGTTCTTCCGTGGGTTACGTCGCCCATTTGCACCCCGGAGTTGCGCGTGCGCTCAACCTGCCAAAGAACGTCGCCATTGCCTGCATTGATATTCGTTTACTGCAAGCTAGCGGCCGCATTGAGCCGAGCTACACGCCGGTTCCGACCCATCCTGAGTTGCCGGTTGATGTCGCTTTGATGGTCGATGCTGAGATGCACGCCGCTACGGTCGCCGACTTCCTTCGTGCTTCCGGTCGTAAGCTAGTTCGTGCGGTCGACCTCTTTGAGGTCTATCGCGGCGAGCATCTGCCTGCTGGTAAGAAGTCGCTCAACTTCACCGTCACGCTGGGAGCTGATGACCGAACGCTTTCCGATAAGGACGAAAGTAAGTTCGTAGATAAGGTGCGTGCCAATGCTAGCAAGATTGGTGCGGAGCTGCGCGGCTAGGCTTTAAGCATTGCTAGGGCCGTACCGCTTGATGCTGTCGCTTGCTCAGTGAAAGTCTGACAAGTTCACGAGTATGAAGCGCGTGGTGATGGTTTCAGGCGGTGTTTCGACCTTTGCATAGCGTTTGTCTGCTTCTGCAAAGACCTGGCTCTTAGCGAGAGACAACTCTGAAATTTGGTTCTGCCGGGTCTCTCTGTCGGTGCTTGGAGCTGACGAAAAACATTCTGTCGCCGAGGTCAACACGTCTGCTCGTTGGTTGTCGCCAGCCCTTCGAAGACTGTCGATGGTGAGCTGCCAGTCGTTGCCGCCTGAGTTAAAGAAATAACGGCTGTGGCCTCCTGCTTGCATGTTGCTTGTGTAGTCCCAAATGCAAAGTGCCGCTTGAGCCGCATTGCTGCGTTGGCCGGGTTGTTTTGCACTGACATTAATGACCCAATCGTCGATGTCATGGAACGTTAGCAATGCCATCGCTGCGGCTGATGAGCTTGGGTCTGTTCGATCCAGGATATGCATCAGCAGGCGTTGGTCTTCTTCGTGCTTGTGGCAGGCAAGCATTTGCAGGGCAGCTGTTGCCTCGCGTGACTTTGTCGCTTCTGACGCAATCCCTTGCCAAAGTGATAGCAAGTGCTCACGCGGCAGCCATACGCGAGACACACGCATTAAGTCTAGTGTCTTGGCGAATCCCGGGTGAGTCGGTTGCAAGATGCCAGCCAACTCAAAGCTTGTCAGCGCTTTGCTTCGGTCCCAACTCAGAAGCAGCTCTGCAATCGTGTCGCTGCAGTCTTCCGGATGTTTGGCAAGCAATGTCGCGAGATGTTCAAACAGCTGCATCGCAACGTCGCTGTCTGGCGAGTGCTTGCCACGAAGTAGCCCTGCAGCTATTCGACTTATTTGGGCCGGCTGATCGCATTGCAGGCCTTTTACGAGGTCGTCAACTGTTGATTTGTTGGCAATGCAACCCAGCCAGTAAGAGGCCTTACAGGTAACGCTGTCGTTACTGGCTGCGAGTAGTTTTCGCACATAGGGGATGGCTCTTTCTGTCGGCTGCTCCATGAGCAGTTGGCATGCTCTGTATAGTGCTGGCTCGCCGCGAGGCTCTTTGCGCAGCCTCGTTTGCATGTCTGGGTTAGCGAGCAGTGAGAGCACCAACGCAACTGCCGTTTCTGATTGTTGCGTAATGCGCTGTAAGAGGTTCGTGTTGTCCTCATCACTGTGCTGCAACTTGAAGACGTATTGTTCTATTGCTAGGGCTAGTTCGTCATGGCTCCAGTGCTTAGCTGCCGCAAGGTCTTGATCTAGCTGTTCAAAGTGTTCGGACATCCCGGTCCATAAGTCTGCTCTCTTGTCTTTTGGCGCAGGCTTGTTTTGATGCTTTTTACCGGCCAGTCGGCGCAATGCTGTGATTACGCCGAGCACAATGAATGCCAGTAATAGGAAGCGCAGCAGATAGATAATCATCCGAGGTTTCGCGGTAGCAGATCGACTAGCTCTCGTACAAACCTAGCAGTCAATCCCCACAAGAGATCGCTGCCGAACTCAAAATGCGGGCTGGTGCTAGGTTGCTGGCCCGATGATGCAATCGGGGCAGGCTTGTCTTGCCATCGTGATTCATCAAGAAGCTCTGCCAGCGGGATGAAGATGACTCTCGCAACTTCACGGGGGTCAGGGCGAAGGTTGAAGGCATTGACGCGTGCCACCACGCAGTGGACATGGACATGCGAAGAGCTTTCACGTGGTTGTAACTCTCCGAGTGGTGTAGCTGCTTCATTAGGTGCGCCAACCTCTTCTAGGCATTCACGTAGTGCTGTATCTAGGGGGTTTTCTTGGTTCGCATGCATGCCTCCGGGAAATGCCATCTGGCCTGGATGCGTTTGTGCATCGTTTGGTCGCATTACGAATAAGATATGGTCTTGACCGTTGTGGGTGATGATTGGGCACAAGACAGCGGCGCGCCTTAGATCGGTCGGGAGCCATCCACCTGGCGACGGGAGCGCCCGTCGCAAATACAAGTCAACTTCATTCACGTTAGTGACGTGATACCCGCTACGGACTTCGCTGGCTATCGGGCAAGATATCGATATGTCCGAACTGGTAAATGTTCACTTAGTCGATGGCACCTACGAATTGTTTCGAAGCTTCTTCGGCGCACCCGAAGCGACGGCTCCAGACGGCCGTGAAGTAGGGGCGGTGAGGGGGCTTTTAGCTAGCCTGGGGAGCTTGTTGCGGGAGCCTGGCACAAGCCATGTTGCGGTCGCCTTCGATACTGAGGTCAAATCGTTCCGGAATGATCTTTTTGATGGCTACAAAACCGGCGAAGGCATGGACCCGCGTTTGTGGCAGCAGTTCCCGTTGGCTGAGCGGGCAGTCGCTGCTCTCGGCTTGGTGGTCTGGCCGATGGTCGAATTTGAAGCGGATGATGGTCTGGCTGCTGGTGCTGCTCGATTCGCCGATGATGAGCGAATAGACCGTGTCTTTATCTGCACGCCCGATAAAGATCTGTCACAGATGGTCGATGGTAAGCGCATCGTGCAGTTCGACCGGAAGCAGCGGAAGGTCTACGATGAAGATGGCGTGTACGAAAAGTTCGGTGTGGCGCCGAAGTCGATTCCTGATTACCTAGCCTTAGTTGGAGATGATCAGGATGGGATCCCTGGGGTTCCCAAATGGGGAGCTAAGTCGACAGCAACGATGCTTTTTCATTACGGCCATTTAGATGCAATCCCGGTCGACGCTGGGGATTGGCAAGTCAAGATTCGTGGCGCCCAATCGCTTGCCGAGAGCCTAGCTGCTCGACGTGACGATGCATTGCTTTACCGTACACTGGCAACTCTGCGTACCGATGTGCCGATCAAGGAGAAGCTTGAAGACTTGCAGTGGCTGGGGCCAACTGCTGACCTTGCAGCCGTTTGTCGCGAAATTGGCTTTGAGCGCTTTCTTGATCGATTCAAGTAGAAGTAAGATCAGGATGTATCGAGTGAACTCAAGTACCTATCTTTCCTAGCAGTCGATCCTCTATGTCAGCAGACATCCTCGTCATTATACCGGTAGCTTCGCTCGCACTTGGTTTGTGTGCGCTGATGCTGCCTACTAAGTGGAGGACGGGAGGTGCACTTCTGGGGGCCGCGATTGCTGCGATCGCTACCGCGACTATGTTTGCGACTAGTCAGCAACCAGTCGCAGAGGTTGACGTCGAAGGTCGTCCCATTGCAGATCCTAGTGATGGGTATGTAGGGTCACAAAAGTGTCGTGCATGTCATGCTCATGAGCATGATACCTGGCATGACTCTTATCATCAGAGCATGACGCAGAAGGCGTCTCCTCAGACTGTTCTAGGCGACTTCAATGACGTTGCTATTCATCACAATGATGAGCTCTACACATTAAGTCAGGAAGGTGACGACTACTTTGTCGAGATGCTCGATCCTTACGGAACTGCCGGTGACGGACAGGTCCGGGTTAAACGTCGCATCGGCCTAACCACAGGCTCGCACAATATGCAGGCGTACTGGTTTGAGAGCACCTATGGCCGCATCCTTGGCCAGCTACCAGTTCAGTGGTTGATCGCGGAGAACCGTTGGGTTACCCGTGACGCATCGTTTGTGTTGCCGCCTGATGAGCAGCACTCGTTGCAATTTAGTGCATGGAATATGGTCTGCATCAAGTGTCATGCAACGCAGGGAAGGCCGAAGCTTGATGTCGCGCAAGGGAAGGTGCGTGGTGCTGATACTCGAGTAGCTGAACTAGGTATTTCGTGTGAGAGTTGTCATGGTCCTGGCGAGGCCCATGTTGCAGCTAACCAGAATCCTCTGCGTCGCTACGGGCAGCGATTGTCCGGTGAGCCGGATCCGACCATCATCAACCCTGCGAATCTTGATGCGCAGCGCTCGACTCAGGTCTGCGGTCAGTGTCATGCGGTTTGGGACTATGGTCTCACTGATACGCGCATGATGGATTGGTTTGATAAGGGCTTTGCGTATCGCCCAGGTGGCGATGTCGAGAAGTCCCGGAAGCCAGTCTTTCGCAATAAAGGCGATGCCACGGGATTTTGGGCGGATGGCCTGATTCGGACTGCTGGGCGAGAGTACAACGCGTTGCACGGATCCGCTTGTCACGAGAAGGGTGCAATGACCTGTCTCTCTTGTCACCAGATGCATCAGGCAAAGGATGACCCGCGCGATCGTAAAGAGTGGGCTAATGATCAGCTCAATTCGCCTGATGACAATGCCTCGTGCATGAAGTGTCACGAGCAATATGGCGAGAACATCGCTGCGCATACTCATCATGCAGTTGATTCAAGCGGTAGTAGTTGCGTCAATTGTCATATGCCGCATACGACCTATGGCTTGATGAAGGGTGTGCGTACTCATCGCATTGAAAGTCCGAGCGCTAAGGTTCAGAAAAGCACCGGCCGACCGAATGCCTGCAACCAGTGCCATCTTGATAAGACCTTGGCTTGGACTGCAAATACCATGAACGAGTGGTATGGGACGCCCATTCCAAGCATGAATCGGGCGGATAAGACGATCGCCGCTAGCGTGCGGGGTTTGCTGGAGGGCGATGCCGGTCAGCGAGCTTTGTGGGGATGGTCACTGGGTTGGCCGGAGGCGCAACTTGTCTCTGGCACCGATTGGTTGCCGCCATATCTATCTGAGTTGTTAGTGGATCCGTATCCGGCGGTTCGTCTGATTGCGGAGCGTTCCTTGCGGACGTTGCCGGGTTACGAGACGTTTCGTCATCGGCTTGACAGTACCAGTGACTTGGCGGGGCGTGCCAAGACCGCCGCATTGGCTGTCTGGACAGAAGGCACTGGCGCGAAGGCGCGAGTGCGTCCAGAAGTCTTGATTCAGTCCGGTGGCGTTTTGGACAAAGACGTCTTCGACAAACTGCTTAAGCGTCGGAACAACAAAAAGATTCGATTGGTCGAGTAATGAAAACTAACGATACAGATCCGTTGATGGGCAGCCGAAGCTTTGGTTGGTGGGCATTGCTGTGCTGGCTAAGTCTTGGGATCGCATTGGAAGCAATGCATGGATTCAAGATTGGTTGGTATCTAGATGTCGATAGTGAGGGGCGGCGACTACAGCTGACGTTGGCGCACTCTCATGGCGTTTTGCTAGCTCTGATCAACATCATCTTTGCGATGAGCTTGAAGGGTTGCACTGATACTGCACTCTTGGCAAAGGCTTCGAAGTTCCTTAAGTGGGCCGGCATTTTGATGCCGGTCGGATTCTTAGGTGGGGGCTTGATGTCGATGGGGCAAGACCCTGGCTTCGCTATCGTCTTGGTCCCGATCGGCGGCTTACTGTTGTTTGCGGGGGTGCTGTTTGCAGCACGCGCTACTTCTTCTTGAAAGTAATCGCAGCCATTTATGGCGGGGGCTGCGTCATGCGGCGTTACCTAGCGCACCTGAAGAATCGCAACCTTGAGGTAGCGCGTCTCTGGGCATTCTAATGAGATCGGATGGTCAGCCCCAGCTGATCTCAAATGTAGGATGCGAACATCGCGTCGGGCGGCGGCGGCGGCATCGCGAAGCATGCGTACGAAGCTGTCTTCGCTAACGCTGCCGGAGCATGAGCAGGTGACGACAAGGCCGCCTCTAGCGACTCTTTCCAGGCCTAGTCGATTTAGGTCGAAGTAGCGCGATAGACCGAGTTCGATTTGCGCCTTATTAGCGACCCATTTGGGCGGATCGAGAATGATTAGATCGTGGGCACCTTGTTGTGCATCACGCAACATGTCGAATGCGTCGCCGTGCACAACATCCATCTTGAGGCGGTTGTTTGCTGCATTGGTCTGGGTGTGCTCAACCATGACTTCGTCAAGGTCTCCGGCAAGCACTCTCTTAGCTCCGCCAACAACGGCATTCATCGCGAATCCGCCGCTGTTGCAGCAAAGGTCTAATACATTGCGCCCTTTTGATAGTCCTCGGACGAGCAGTCGGTTGTCCCGTTGGTCTGCAAAGAATCCGGTCTTATGGCCAGTCCCAGCTTGGACCGCATAGTTAATCTTGTGCTCGTGTACTACTGTTGCGATCGGGTGTGCATGCGGCACTTTGCCCATCCCTTCGCGCTCTGCCCACTCTTTGTCTTGGAGTAAGATTAGCTTGCTGTTTTGGTAATGCTGCAGCAGCCATTCGCCAAGCGGCTCGAGTTGTTTGCGCATGCCAAGCGATGCCACTTGCGCGACGATTGCATTGCCTAGCTTGTCGAGGATTAGTCCAGGGAAGCCGTCTGCTTCCGCGTGTATTAGGCGATAAGCATTGGTTACTGCAGGTAGGTTGAGTGCCTGCTCACGAAGCTGAACAGCACGCTCAAGAGCTTCTAGGAAGTGACCTTTGGGGTCTGTGACCGTGTGGTCTGCGAACATTCGAAGCGCCAGTTCCGAGCGCGAGTTGTAAAATCCGCTGCCACATAGGCGACCATCACGATCTTTTACCGAGCAGATAGAACCTGCCGGAATCGGCGGGTTCGGTTTGGTGACCATCTTGCGATAAAACCAAGGATGTCGGCCGGTGGCGCGCACCTTCAGGGTTAGTTCGTGCATCGGCGCATTTGTTGCCGAGCGGCGTGTGCGGCTGTTCTCACGTGTGGCCTGTGGCTGCCGCTCATTTCGTCCAGAGCGATTGTCGCGTTGTTTGCTCATCGGCCGGTCTTCACTGGTGCTGGTGGTGCGGTTGGCATGCTTGTGGGGTTGGATTGGATTTGTTGAAGTAGCACATCTACGGCTTTGACTAATTGCTTGTCCTCGCCCCTTAAAATCGATGCTAGGTCGTTATCTATCTCAATGTCGGGGTCGACTCCGTAACCCTCGATCGTCCACTTGGGACCAGGCTCGGTGTTGCCAAACTCAGGAACATTAACGGTGCCGCCATCGATTAGGGTGCCGCGGTTGGTGATCCCAATGATACCACCCCAGCTGCGCTTGCCGATGAGGGGGCCTAGTTGAGCTCGCCGAAACATCGCTGGGAATATGTCGCCATCACTTGCTGATGTTTCGTTGAGCAGGCAGGCCATGTGTCCTTGGAACACCGCGCGTGGGTATGGTTCGAATCCCGATGTGCGACCGAACGTACACATCATCAATTCACGCTGTAAGCGATTGATGACCATCTCTGAGACGTTGCCGCCGCCGTTGTATCGATCATCAAGGACGAGCCCCTGCTTATGGCGTTGGGGATAGTATTGTTTAATGAACTCACGGATGCCGTTTGCACCCATGTCTGGTAGGTGGACATAGCCAATCTTCCCGCCGCTCAGGGCTGTTACCCGTTTGCGATTTGCAGCAACCCAGGCCAAGTAGTGGAGATTCTTTTCGGCCTGTATTGGCATTAGTCGGATAGTGCGCGCACCGTCCGTCAGCGGTCGGTCATTGACCAGGAATCGGATCTCTCGGTTGGCCTTGCCGTGTAGGAGTTCATATGGATTCTGGTTGGCTTGTAACTCTTGGCCGTCAATTGCTAACACATAGTCGCCCTCGTTTAGTTCGACGCCGACTTCCGTCGCTGGTGAGCGGTAGGTCGCGTGATCATTCTCGCCTTGCAGGATGCGGGCGATTTGGTAGCGGCGACTCTGGTCGTCAAATCGCATTACGAATCCGGGTAAAGCCGGAGTGGAGCGTGCCGGAGATTCGAGGTCGCCACCCGAGATGTAGGCGTGGCCGACGCCCAACTCGGCAATCATCTCACCGATGAGGTAGTTGAGATCGCTGCGGTGACGAACATGTGCAATCAGCGGCGCGTATTGATCGCGTAGTGCCTGCCAGTCATGGCCATGCATGTTGTCGACGTAGAAGAAATCACGGTAGCGGCGCCAGACTTCGTGGAAGATCTGCCAGTATTCATCGCTTGCTACCTTTGTACTTTTGAGCTCAGAGAGGTCGAGTTGGTGCTGGTTGTCTTTGCCCTCCGGTGACGCTTTCGTGATCGAGTATTTGTTGCCCGCTTCGATCAACACGAAGGATCCATCCGCTGATACGAAGTAGTCGTCGATCCCGCTTGCGAGCTGTTCTTCCTTACGCTCTTGCCATGAGAAAGCGTGCAGCGTGATTGGTTTGTCGCTGCCGCGGCCATAATAAGAGCCGCCGCGGCGAGCGTAGATGAGATTGTTGTTCGCTACGGTCAGGCCAACGTAGTTGTCGAGTGCCAAAGGGAGCGTTTCGACTCGGTTCGCTAGACCGTCAAAATCGATCGTGATCGGGGAGTCAAACTCCGGCGCTTTCGTGTCCGTTGCGCTACCTGCGTTGGCGGGTGGGACCGCAGTGACCGACTCGTCGCTTCGCCTTGCTAGCAGCGCGGGTAGATCTTGGCGCAGTGCCAACACATAGATCCCATAGGCGCGATCTATTTGAAAGTCCCATTCATAAGTGGTGGAGAGTCGGGGTTGGAATCCACGGAGACCTCTAAAGAATAACCGTTCGCCTCGCGGTCCCCATGCGGGTGACGAATCATTCGACATCTCACGCGACACCATGCGAAGTTGTTGCTCAGCTCGTGTCCAGATGTAGAGATGTTTCAGTTCGGTGGTGTCGCTCATTGAGAACGCTAGATGTCCAGAGCATGGTGACCAGCTGTAGTCTCTCAGCTGGCCGCGCGGCTCGTCGGCGACATCTAGTAGTTTCCCGGAGGCAACTTCGCAGACCCGTAGGACGCCATCTTTGTCGCCGATTGCCAGCCATTTGCCATCGGGTGACCAGTCTGGCTCATAGAGCATTGTGTTGAGGCCCTTGGTCAGTTGGCGCGCCGGTTGTTCACCTTTGTGATCGACTAGCCACACTTGTTCTTCGCCGCTTTGATCACTGACGAACGCGATTGTCGAACCATCAGGTGAGAACACAGGGTGTTTGTCATGTGCCCCCGGGGTGCGGGTAACATTGCGGACGTCACCGTGCTTTTTGGGTACGGTTAGAAGATCGCCACGAGCTGCAAACACCACGCGATTGCCGGTGCGGCTGATGTCGCAGTTTTCGATATGGCCGCTGACGTTGATTTGTCGTCGGCGCTTTTGGCTTCCTTCATCCGGAACCCGAATGCTGATCGTGGTGTCTTCGCGAGTCTTTGTGTCGAGCCAGTGGAGTTGTCCACCTTGCTCAAAGACAATGCGGTTCTCATTTGGGCCGCCGGCACTAGGCCACCGCACGTCCCATGTGTTACTCGATGTTTCCTGATGAACGGCCTCTGTCGTGACGTCGTAGCTCCACAGGTTAAGTGTGCCGGTGCGATCGCTCGCGAACCAGATGCGGTTGTCGATCCACATGGGATCGCGATCGGTACGGACATGGTTGCTGATATTGGAGGCTTGCCCAGTGCTCGGGTCGAAGATGAACAGCTCTTGGGCCCATCCGCCTTGGTATCTTTTCCATGTGCGGAAATCTCGAAAGAGGGGGGAGTAGACGATTCGTTCGCCGTTGGGGGAAAAGTCACCAGCGCCTGCCTGTGGCATCGGCAGCGGCACCGGCAGAGCGCCGCGTTGTCGTGCGACCGCGGGTAAGGCTACGGTGTAGAGCTTGCCGCCTGTCAGGGTCCAGGCTTCTCGCAGGGAGCGGAATAGCACCGCGGTGCCATCTGGTGTCCATCCGTAAACCTGATTGTCGTAGCCCCAGCGCGCGGGCAGTGGTCCGTCTGCGGGATACCAGGTCAGTTGTCGGATTTCTCCGCCTTCACTCGGGACGACGCAAACCTGCTCGTCGCCATTGACCTGGCTAGTGAAGGCGATCCATCGACCATCAGGTGAAAACTTTGCGAAAAGTTCGACGCCGGACGCCGATGTCAATCTGGATGCCGTGCCACCTGAGATTGGCGCGCGCCACAGGTCTCCGCCGTAGGTAAAAACTACTTGATCGCCATGTATGTCCGGGTGTCGGAGCAGCTTCGATTGGCTGCAACATGGGGCGGCGATGGATAGGGCAAGGGCGATGATAAGGGCGAAACGGTACATGCAACTGCCACGATCCGGGTCTTGCTGCCGAAGTGCAAGCCTGCAAAGCGCCCTTCGCGTTGTTGTTTCGGTTCGCCAATTGCGCTGACGGTGTTCGTAATAGGGTGAGACGTGGTAACCTTTATCAGGTCCTGCACTGTTGTTAGTGCTCCACCTAGCCTGCTCCCCATTCATTCCATGAGAATCCATTCGCTGTTGTTGCTCGCAGCGCTAGCTCCAAGTGTAGCTGCGCAGTCCAACACCGTCACCGGCCTAGATGGCCGCCTAACGGTGATCGATAACATGACCTACTACGGGCGTCGTGGTCCGGCTCACCCCAACGGTGAGATTGGCATGTCGATGCTGAACACCATGTGCAACCCGGGGTCCGTGAACATCCCGTGGCAGGCGCCGATGCAGCCGAACCATCCGATGTTCGGTTTCTTGGTGGTTCGTGTTCACAACGACAAGATCGAGCAGATCAACGAGTGGAGCTACTGCAAGCACGCATTCCTTTCGATCAACGTCAATGGATCCTGTGGTCCATGCCAAAATCCGGGAACGGGTTCGTTGATGGGGCTGAACTGTTCCGACACCTACTCGGCAGGCAACAACGCTAGCCGGACCTATCTTGGGCCGCCGGAAGAGATCAACCCGTGGCTCGGCACCTGGAATCCAGTCGGCAGCTACTTTGACATCGGCGACCCGACGCAGGCTGGCTACCCAGCTACTGCTGATGGTGTTCGTAGCCTTAGCCAGTCGATCTTTGACTCCGTTGACAACCGCATCACCATCCCCGAAGTCGAATTGACCACGGCTGGCGCAAGCTACTACTACGCGCTGCAGTTGATTCACAGAGGCGAAGCACTTGCTAACCGCGATGACAACAATGCTCACCGTGGCATGAGTCCAACGTTCAACGGCAGTACTTGGTCGTTTAACAACAATGCAGAATTCCAAGAGTTCGGATCCGTCCTAGCTCGCTGGACTGGCGCTACCGTCGAGTCGGCCAGCAATGGCACCGAAGACGGCCGCTTCTTTGTGGCCAGCAAGGTGAATGCGATTGGTGGTGGTAATTACCACTACGAGTACGCAGTGCACAACGTCGAGAACAGTCGCGCTGGTGGTTCTTTCCGAATCCCAATGACTGCTGGTGTCACGGCGTCAAACTTCACGTTTGGCGACATCGATTCCGACGGTGCTAACGATTGGACCGTTTCGCAGGTTGGTGACGAGGTTGTCTTTACGGCGACTGCGACGAACGCCCTCGAGTGGAACACAATCTACAACTTCGGCTTTGATGCAGACTTCCCGCCCGGCGCGGGCTTCTGCTCGATCGACCAAGCTCGTCCGGGTGCCGGTGCTGCTTTGGTCCAGGTCAACACGGAAGTGCCCGGTGGCGCAACGCTCGCGACCTTCTCGACGTTTGGTCAGGGTTGCCCGGGTTCGGTTCCTGAGCCGCCAGTGCCTTGTCCTGAGCTGAATGGTGCCGGCGGCACGATCAGCCAAGACTTGCGTGACAACGAATACACGCACCGCGTGACCAACAGTGGTCCTCTCTCGGTGCTTGGATTCGATTGCTTTGCACAGTCCACTGGTGGAACGCAAACGGTTGCAGCCTACATCTACCCGGAAGTAGGCGGCGCGCCTTCTGCTACGGCGTTAGCTAGCACCACGATGACGATTGGTGCAACAGCCGGTTTCTACACAGCAACCTTTGCGTCGCCAGTAAGCGTCAATGGTAACTTCTACGTTGGCTACGAAACGGCCGCGCAAAACGTCTACCTTAGCAATCTGAACTCAGGCACCGGGGGCGTTGCGTTCTATCGCGACCTCGTCAATGGGCCGACCAACTGGACGCAGTCCAACCTAGTTGATACCCCTTCGTGGCGGGTCAATTGTCAGTCATCTTCGACGGGCTTCAAGGAGCCGGCGATGGGCAACACAGGTTTGCCGTCTGTTGGTAACACCTTCGACCTGACGTTGAGCGATGCTTTGAGCTCGAGCTTTGCGATTCTCGTTTCGAGCACGTCAAGTGTTTCGCCAACTCCGTTGCCCGGTGCGCCTGGCTGTAATCTGCTAGTCGCCACTTCTGTTCTTTCGCTCGAACTTACGACTGCTGCCGGCACGGCTGCGAGTCCGATTTCGGTGCCGAACGTTAGCGGTTTGGTTGGCCAGTCGTTCTTCTTCCAGTGGGGCGTTTGGGATCCGACGGTGAACTCGCTGAAGATCGTGACCTCCGACGCTGGTCAGGCGACCATCGGCCAGTAGGTCTAGAATAGACAGGTGGAACCCAGCGAATGCCGGTTGCAACACCGGTAATTCGTGCCCATCTGTCGCCGGCCCTGAGCAGTGATTCAGGGCTGAGCGCACAGGGCGCCTACGGGCGTCCGTAATGCCCCGCTTGCGCTGGGGCTTGGCCTTGCCAGTAACTTAGGCCAGACTATGTAGGTTCGGTCTGTCCACCATACCTATTGCTTACATGCGAAACTTAGTCTTGCTCTCTGCTGCTGTGCTGTCGTCTGCCCTGGCTGCGCAGTCCAACACCGTCACTGGCCTAGATGGCCGCCTAACGGTGATCGATAACATGACCTACTACGGGCGTCGTGGCCCGGCTCACCCCAACGGTGAGATTGGCATGTCGATGCTGAACACCATGTGCAACCCGGGGTCGGTGAACATCCCGTGGCAGGCGCCGATGCAGCCGAACCATCCGATGTTCGGTTTCTTGGTGGTTCGTGTTCACAACGACAAGATCGAGCAGATCAACGAGTGGAGCTACTGCAAGCACGCATTCCTTTCGATCAACGTCAATGGATCCTGTGGTCCATGCCAAAATCCGGGAACGGGTTCGTTGATGGGGCTGAACTGTTCCGACACCTACTCGGCAGGCAACAACGCTAGCCGGACCTATCTTGGGCCGCCGGAAGAGATCAACCCGTGGCTCGGCACCTGGAATCCAGTCGGCAGCTACTTTGACATCGGCGACCCGACGCAGGCTGGCTACCCAGCTACTGCTGATGGTGTTCGTAGCCTTAGCCAGTCGATCTTTGACTCCGTTGACAACCGCATCACCATCCCCGAAGTCGAATTGACCACGGCTGGCGCAAGCTACTACTACGCGCTGCAGTTGATTCACAGAGGCGAAGCACTTGCTAACCGCGATGACAACAATGCTCACCGTGGCATGAGTCCAACGTTCAACGGCAGTACTTGGTCGTTTAACAACAATGCAGAATTCCAAGAGTTCGGATCCGTCCTAGCTCGCTGGACTGGCGCTACCGTCGAGTCGGCCAGCAATGGCACTGAAGACGGCCGCTTCTTTGTGGCCAGCAAGGTGAATGCGATCGGTGGTGGTAATTACCACTACGAGTACGCGGTGCATAACGTCGAGAACAGCCGCGCTGGTGGTTCTTTCCGAATCCCAATGAGCGCTGGTATCACGGCGTCAAACTTCACGTTCGGCGATATCGACTCCGATGGTGCTAACGATTGGTCCGTTGCGCAGGTTGGTAACGAGGTCGTGTTTACGGCGACTGCAACGAACGCCCTAGAGTGGAACACAATCTATAACTTCGGCTTTGATGCAGATCAGGCACCCGGTGCAGGTGGTGTCTTTATCGATCAGGCGCGTCCTGGCCCGGGAGCCGCTTTGGTCCAGGTGAACTCGGAGGTTCCAGGTGGCGTGATCTTGGCGAATTACGATTTGTTTGGTGCTGGTTGTGAAGGTTCGGTTGGCACCCCTGGTGGCGCGACGCAAGATCTGAACGCTGCTGGCGGCAACCTGTCGGGTAACACCAACCAGTACGAATACACCTACCGCGCCAACAGCAGTGGTTTGGTCGAGGTGGTTGGATTTGAGATCTTTACGCAGTCCAACAACGGCTCCATCACTCGCCCGGCTCATATCTATGCTGCCAGCGGTTCTGGCCCTTCTAACACGCCGCTTGCCTCGACCACCATCACAGTGGGCACGACTCCAGGTTTCTATGCAGCAACGCTAACGACTCCCGTTGTTGTTGATGGAGACTTCTACATCGGCTACGAGAACTCGCCAGGTGGTGTGGTCTCGAATCTGACTGCTGGCGCCAATGGCGTTGGCTTCTATCGGACTGCGGTTACAGGCAACTTCCAGCAATCCGGGATTGTGTCTCGCCCGTCGTACAAGATCACCTGGAACCCGGTCACGACCTACGCAACTCCTGCTATGGGGGTCAGTGGTTCACCGCAACTAGGAGCTAGCTACAGCCCAACAGTGTCGAGTGCTCTCGATTCGAGCTTTGCTATTTTGATCTCGGGTCTGACCAATGGTGCGCCGGTGGCTTTGCCTGGTGCGCCGAACTGTAATCTTCTGTGCTCAACAGAAGTGACGGATTTGGTGATCACTACCGCGAGTGGCACAGCGCAGTCCTCCATTACGGTGCCGAACTCGGTGTCGCTTGAGGGACTTAACGTTTACCACCAGTGGGCGATCTGGGATCCTGCGGCCAACAATCTTGGTCTCGTAATGTCGAACGGCGGCATTGCGACAGTCGGAAACTAGCTAGCGGTTCACGGACCGCTATTCGTTGCGGGCAAGCGAGGCCTCTGCTCCTTGCCCAGCACGCCAATCCAGTGCGCGTCTTGCGCACCGTTGATTGGGGCGGTGCCCGCCACGGCTGGGCCATACTTGGTGCCTGTTGCTTGCAGATGCATCGCCGCGGGTTCTTTTGGCGGTCCGTATCTAGGCAGGGCAACATTGCTTATTCGTTCGTGCTACGATTATGTAAACGCAATCGTCTTCCCCGGGCGACGCCTAGCTTGTTTGAGTCCCTATCCACCATGCGTAGCCTCTCTTTTCTAGCAGTTGCAGCCTTGTCTTCTGGTCTTGTCGCGCAATCGAATACGGTTGCAGGTCTCGATGGTCGTCTGACCGTCATTGACAATCTTGACTATTACGGCCGTCGTGGTCCGAGTCACCCTAACGGGCAAATCGGCATGGCAATGCTCAACACGATGTGTAACCCGGGATCGGTCAACATCCCGTGGCAGGCACCGATGCAGCCGAACCATCCGATGTTCGGTTTCTTGATTGTTCGCGTTCACGATGACAAGATCGAGCAGATCAACGAGTGGAGCTACTGCAAGCACGCGTTCCTTTCGATCAACGTCAATGGCTCCTGTGGCACTTGTCAGAATCCTGGTACGGGGTCACTGATGGGGATCAACTGTTCGGATACATATGGTTCGGGCAATAACGCCAGCCGGACCTACCTTGGTCCGCCGGAAGAGATCGATCCTTGGCTTGGCACCTGGAACCCAGTCGGTAGCTACTTTGACATCGGCGACCCTTCGCAGGCTGGCTACCCGGCTGCTGCGGATGGTGTCCGCAGTCTCAGTCAGTCCATCTTCGATTCTGTCGATAATCGAGTGACGGTGAACGAGGTGGAGTTGACGACTCCTGGCGCAAGCTTCTACTACGCGCTGCAGTTGATTCATCGGGGGGAAGCTCTTGCGAATCGTGGTGACAATCTCGCTCACCGGGGAATGACCCCGACCTTTAGCGGCAGCACTTGGAACTTTAGCAACAACTCTGAGAACCAGCAGTTTGGTTCGGTTCTTGATCGCTGGCCAGGCGCCGATGTGCAAGTCGGCCACAATGGTAGTGATGACGGACGCTTCTTTGTTGCCAGTAAGGTGACGTCGCTCGGTGGTGGCAACTACCACTATGAGTATGCGGTTCACAATGTCGACAACAGTCGCGCCGGTGGCTCATTCCGATTGCCTATCGACGCCAGCGCTACCGCTTCAAACTTCTCGTTTGGTGACATCGACAGTGATGGATCGAATGATTGGTCTGCTGCACGAGTAGGCAATGAAGTGGTGTTTACATCGACGGCAACCAACCCGATTGAGTGGGACACGATCTATAACTTTGGTTTCGATGCGGACTTCGCTCCTGGCGCAACGCAGTGCTCGATTGGCGAGCATCGTCCTGGCGCTGGTGCTGCGGATGTCTTCGTGCAGGCGAAGGCGCCGAGCGGCGCTACGTTTGCAACTGTGACATCGGTCGGCACCGGGTGTGGCGGTAGCGTGACAGTTTGCACCGAGGCTGTTTATGAAGAGAGCTTCGACATGTCGAACTCATCTTTCACTCTTGATTATGCTGGTGGCGAATACGCCTTGGTGCCTGGCGCTGGATCCTGGATTGCGCCAGCAGGCACGCAGTTGTCGCTGGCCGATGATGACGATCAGACGGAGCAGTTGGGTTTCACGCTGAACTATCCAGGTGGGTCAACCAACTCACTGACGGTTTGCTCCAATGGTTTCGTCTCGCCGGTTTCCAACGGCACCGACTACAATCCGTCCTTGAATGGCTTTTTGAGTGGCGCGACTCGTTGGGCGCCGCTTTGGCACGATCTCAACCCGAGCGCTGGCGGTAGCGTGCAGTTTGACGCGAACTCTAGCCGAGCTGTCGTTTCATATGATGCGGTGCCTTATTATGGAAGCAGCAGCACTGCGACCTTCCAGATCCAGTATTGGGCCAACGGTGACGTTCACGTGGTCTACCAAAATGTCGCGGCTGGCGGCAATGGCTACTTGATCGGCTTCACTGTTGGCGGCAACGCAGCCGATCCAGGCGCGACCGATATCTCGGCAAGCCTCAATGCTGGAGTTACCGTCTGCAGTTCAGCCGGGACAAGCATTCCGAACATTTCGCTGGTCTCGTCGGATCGCCCAATCGTTGGCACAACGATCCAGCTGATTACCGATGATGCGCCATTGAGTGCGGTCGGAGGTTTGTCGATCTTGTCGTTGACGCCGCTGTCAGGTGGTCTTGATCTGGCGTTCCTGGGCATGCCTGGTTGCTTCCTTTACCAAGATCTGACCGTCGTCGATCTGTTCCCTATTGCACTGGGAACGGGTCAGAGAGCGTTCGTATTCCCAAACAATCCATCGCTGTCCGGTATCGCGGTGCGCAACCAGTCTGCGGTGATGGATTTGGGCATCAATGCGTTCAACTTGGTCACATCGAATGGTCTCGAGCTGTTAGTTGGCATCAACTAGGAGCTGCAGTTGCTAGGTGGTGGCCACGAGCCGTCACCTATTTTCGGCTCGGTTACGGTTTCCCGTATTATTGGTCGAGTGGCTTTAACCTGCATGGCATGGGCGATGCAGCCTGTCAGATTTGAGGACATGGATGTAATCTGTTGTCCCAACGCTCCAATTAGGCAGCCATATCCTGACTTGTGCCCGTTGTTGGGTATCGGATTTGGGCAAACGTCCTAAGCTAAAAGAGTGCTTAGTAGCTCTAGGCCCAGCTCTGTTCCTCGGTTTACGCGATTATGAAACGACTTCTACTTCTGTCGGTTGCTCCAACACTGCTAGCTGGCCTGTCAGCTCAGGCGAATACAGTCGCCGGTCTCGATGGACGTCTGACTGTAATCGACAACCTGACTTATTACGGTCGCCGTGGGCCTGCGCATCCGAATGGGGAGATTGGCATGGCCATGCTCAACACGATGTGTAACCCAGGGTCGGTTAACATCCCGTGGCAGGCGCCAATGCAGCCGAACCATCCAATGTTCGGATTCTTGATCGTTCGCTTGCACGACGACAAGATTGAGCAGATCAACGAGTGGAGTTACTGCAAGCACGCATTCCTTTCGATCAACGTCAACGGGTCGTGCGGTTCTTGCCAGAATCCAGGAACGGGTTCTTTGATGGGGATCAACTGCTCCGACACCTACGCCGCTGGTAACAACGCCAGCCGGACCTACCTTGGCCCGCCAGAAGAAATCAACCCGTGGCTTGGCACTTGGAACCCAGTCGGTAGCTACTTCGATATTGGTGACCCGGTACAGGCTGGTTACCCAGCAGCTGCTGATGGCGTTCGGAGTCTGAGTCAGACGATTTTCGACAGTGTCGATAACCGCGTCACTGTTGATGAAATCGATCTGACGACGGTCGGTGCGAGTTACTACTACGCTCTGCAGTTGATTCACAACGGTGAGTCGCTTGCCAACCGTGGTGACAACAACGCCCACCGTGGCATGGATCCGACGTTCAGCGGCAACTCATGGAATTTCTCTAATAACTCGGAGAGTCAGGAGTTTGGATCGGTGCTTTCGCGCTGGCCGGGTGCGACCGTTAACAGCGAAAGTAACGGGCTTGATGACGGCCGCTTCTTTGTCGCCAGTAAGGTGACAGATCTCGGTGGCGGTAACTACCACTACGAATACGCAGTCCACAACATCGACAACAATCGCGCTGGTGGTTCGCTTCGTATCCCGATCGATGCTGGGGCGGTTGCGAGCAACTTCACGTTTGGCGATATCGACACCGACAGCGCCAACGATTGGAGCATGGCGCGCGTTGGCAATGAGATTGTTTTCACCGCAACGAGCACCAACGCGCTTGAGTGGAACACGATTTACAACTTCGGGTTCGACGCGAACTTTGCGCCAGGAACTTCGAACTGCGAAATCGACGAAGCGCGTCCCGGTCCTGGTGCCGCGTTTGTGCAGGTTGAAACTGAAGTTCCTGGTGGCAGTACAATTGCGACCTTTGCCCAGTTTGGGAGCGGCTGTCCTACTTCTGCAATGATCCCGGTTGGCGTTTGCCAATCTGTCAATGCACTCGGTGGACTGCTGATAGGCACGACCTCCGCGGATGACTACGCCTATCGCGTTGGCAACATCGGCGCCGCTTCGGTGGTTGGCTTCGATATCTACAGCCGGTCAACAGGTGGTCAGGTAACGGTCCCGGCCTACATTTATGCGAATGCCGGCGCGATCCCGGGCACGACTCCGATTGCTACTGGTTCGATCACGATTGGTGCAACGCCAGGCTTCTATACGGCAAGCTTCTCTCAGCCTGTCTCAGTCAACGGCACCTACTTCGTTGCCATTGATTCGACGAATCAAAACGTCGTGTTGAACGATCTTCAGACTGGCACCTTCAATCTCGGCTACACTAGGCCTGCGGCTGGTGGGGCATGGACGTTTCAGCTGATGCGTCCATCGTGGAGTGTTCGTTGCACAAGTCTGCCGCTGTTCCCGACGCCCGTGTTGGATTCGGATGCATTGCCGCTACTTGGATCAACCTACAACTTGTCCTTGGTGGATGGCGTTCCGTCTTCTGTTGGCATCTTGGTCTCGGGTTTGTCCTCGACGGGTAATGCTGGCGTGCCGCTGCCGGGAGCTCCTGGTTGTGATTTGTATGCCACGCCAACTGCCCTGAACTTGGTTACGATTAGCGCTACCGGCACGGCTAGTTCGTCGATCTCGATTCCGAACTCAGCGGTCTTCACGGGTCTCACTGCATACCACCAGTGGGCTGTGCTCGATCTTGCCGCGAATCAGCTCGGTATCGTTACTTCGAACGCTGGCGTCGCGACTGTCGGTCAATAGGGGCGCGAACCACTGCTAGCGAGGCTGTCGTCTACTGGGCGACGGCCTCGTTTCGTTTTGGGCCGTTGGTTAATGGCCGTTGGCCACGATGCGTCGGAGTCAGGAATTACGGCCGGTTCATTTTGCGTCACGCAATAGAATTGCGGCTCCTGCTAGAGCTGCGGTTTCGGTGCGTAAGATGTGAGCGCCGAACTTCACTGTCACGAAGTCGGCTTGCTCGGCGCTTGTGCGCTCGGTTTGTGAGAATCCTCCTTCTGGGCCTATCAAAAGCACTGCTGCTGAAGTGTCTTCAGCCAGCTGTATCGGCGAACCACTCTGGTCGGCAATCAGTCTTGTGCCGGGGGGCGGTGACGACAGCAATGTCGATAACTCCATTGGCTCATGGATTTCAGGGAGCCATGCTCGTCCACATTGACCGGCGGCTGCCCTGGCTACTTTTCTCCAGCGATCGGCACGAAGGCCTTGGGGGCGGCTCCGCTCGGTCCAGAGGGGCTGAAATCTGGTCACTCCTACCTCTGTGCCGTGCTCGACAAGCCAGTCGGCTCTGCTGGGGCGCGGCACTGCGAACGCTAGCGTTAGCGATGGGCGGGTAGCTGCTGTGCTCACAATTTTCCCCATGTCTATGCCTACAAGTCCTTTCTGGACAGCTGTTACGGTTGCGGTCGAGGTTTTGCCCTGGCCATCTCCGAGTAAAATGCTGTCGCCTACCTGGACCCGCAGGACGCGTGATAGGTGGTGGGCAATGTCGCCAGATAGGCTCGCAGAGCCTTCCATGGGTAGTTCGGGCAGGTGGTAGAGGTTTGCCAAGGTCTTCTTACGGGGTAACTGAATGCCGCGGAGTATCGTTTGTATCGTGCTTCCATGCTGACAGTACCTTGCGGTAGTGCCAGGGATGGGTAGTTTGTTCATGTCCTGGGTCGGTCTCTGGTTTTCGGAGGCCGGTACAGGACAGTTCGGCTCTAAGGAGTTCAGCCATCAAGCGCTGGGTTCTGCACCGT
>CBFIIO010000018.1:0-58226 GCA_965662465.1 Planctomycetota bacterium
GCAGCCGTGGATACGCACCACTTCCTGACGCAGCGCAGCGATTTGGCGACACAATTTAAGGGCAAGAAGACCTATCTGATGGTGTCCTTCTATCGCCGCATGCGCAAGGCGCACGAGGTGCTGATGGAGGAGGGGCCCAAGGGCCCGGAGCCGATTGGCGGGCAGTGGAACTACGACGCGACCAATCGCAAGAAGCTGCCCAAGGGCCACCAGCCGGTCGAACCACTGCTGTTTGATCGCGACCTGTCCGAGCTGGCTGCGATGCTGAAGAAGTGCAAGGTCGCGACGATCGGATCTGTCGACGCCGAGCACTTTCTGTGGCCGGTGACTCGCGAAGAGGGCTTGCAGCTACCCGAGTTCTTTGTCGAAGAGTGCCTGCCGCGGTTTGGCGACTTCCAGGATGCCATGCACCCTGAGTATTGGTCGCTCTACCACGCCCGCATCTCCTTCTGCATGAACTCGAAGCTGCTATCGCCGCTCGAAGTCATCCGTGCCGTCGAAGCGCGCTTTCGATCCGATCCAGATCACGCCGACATCACGCAGGTTGAGGGCTTCATTCGACAAGTGCTCGGCTGGCGCGAATACATGCGAGGGGTCTACTGGGCCCACATGCCGGCCTTTGCCGACCTCAACTTCTTTGCCGCCGACAAGCCACTGCCAGGCTGGTTTTGGACTGGCGATACCAAGATGGCCTGCTTGCAGCATGCGATCCGCCAAAGTCTGCAGTACGGCTACGCACACCACATCCAGCGACTCATGGTCACCGGCAACTTTGCGATGCTTGCCGGGATCGACCCCAACGAAGTAGACCAGTGGTACCTCGGCATCTACCTCGACGCCATCGAGTGGGTCGAGATCACCAACACCCGAGGCATGAGCCAGTTTGCCGACGGCGGCATCGTTGGCACCAAGCCCTACGCCGCTTCTGCCAACTACATGAAGAAGATGGGGCCCTACTGCCGCGACTGCCACTACGACGCAGCCGACAAAACCGGCAGCAACAGCTGTCCGTTCAACAGCCTCTACTGGCATTTCTACGCGCGCAACCGCAGCAAGTTGCAGCGCAATCCAAGAATTGGTATGGCCTACCGCGTCTGGGACAAGATGTCTGGCGAACAGCAAGATGCCGTGCTGCAGCGCGGCGATTACTTGCTCGCCAACCTTGAAGAACTCTGACATGCGCAGCCTGATTTGGTTTCGAAACGACCTTCGGATCACCGACAACAAAACACTCCAAGCCGCCCTGCAGGTCTCAGCCGAGGTCGTTCCGGTGTTTGTCCTGGACCCCGCATGGTGGGCAAAGGACCGCTGGGGCCAAGTCAAAATGGGGCCGTTTCGCACCAGGTTCCTGCTCGAGGCCTTGGCAGACCTCAAGGCCAACCTGGAGCGCCTCGGCGGTGCCTTGCGTATCTACCACGGATCTCCCGCCGAGGTCCTCAAGTCCCTCGCCGAAGAACATGGCTGCACGGCCGTATTTGCTACCGCCGAGCACACCCGCGAAGAACTCGACCGTGAAGCAGAGGTGCAGCAAGTCCTCGATCTGAGGTTGCATGAGCAGCTGACGATGTATCGGCCCGACGACTTGCCGTTTTCGTTGGCGCAGTTGCCCGACGTGTTCACGCAGTTTCGGCGCAAGGTGGAGCAGCGAGCGAAGGTTTGTAAGCCGTTGCCAGCACCCGAAGAGGTCAAGGTGCCCGTCGGACTGCTGTCCAGCGATGTGCCTACTGCGCGTGACCTTGGGGTCGAGTCCAAAGTCGGCGATCCACGCGGCGTACTTGCGTTCACTGGTGGCGCAAACGCGGCAACTGCGCGTCTAGATCACTACATTTGGACGACCAAAAAGCTGCGCGTCTACAAAGCAACCCGTAACGGCCTGCTTGGCGCCGACTATTCCTCAAAGTTCTCGCCGTGGCTGGCGCTGGGATGCATCTCACCGCGAGAAGTTCATGCCCAAGTGCGCGCGTTCGAGGCCGAAATCGAGAAGAACGACGATACCTACTGGCTGATCTTCGAGTTGATTTGGCGAGACTACTTTCGTTTCGTCGCGATGCGCTATGGCGACCGCATCTTCTACCGTCAGGGCATCAAGGACGTGGCGCCGAAGAAGCGGACGGACCAGCGTGCCTTTGCCTCATGGTGCGAAGGCCGCACCAAGTGCGACTTCGTCAACGCCAACATGCGCGAGTTAGCCAGCACCGGCTTCATGTCCAATCGCGGCCGCCAAAACGTCGCGAGCTACCTCGTCCATGATCTCGGCCTCGACTGGCGGCTGGGGGCGAGCTGGTTTGAGCACCACTTGCTCGACTATGACCCCGCCAGCAACTACGGCAATTGGATCTATGTCGCAGGCGTTGGCAATGACCCGCGACCCAACCGTAAGTTCCATACCGCAGGACAGGCCGATCGCTACGATTCTGACGGCGCATTTCGGAGCCATTGGCGCAGCGATCGCCAGCCCGTCAACTAACGGCGGCGTGGCGACCGTTTCGCCGGATGCGTATCTCTTCTCTTCGGCCGCTGCTACGCAGTTTCTTCTGTCGAACGTTCTTGTGGTTCTGCTGCCGACTCTTGCTGCGGTGCGATCTTTTGCTGCGGTGCGCGTTTCTTGCGTGCCGTCGCTTCGTAGTCGCCCAAGAACGCCTTGCCTGTCAAATGGAAGTCCGTCACGGCGAGGATCATCATCTCGCCGTCACTTTTGTTTTGTGATTGGTGGACGGCCCAGCGTGGCACAAAGACGCAGTCGCCCTTTTGCACCGGAATGGCACGGTCATCAATGATCACCTGGCCGTGACCTTCCATGATGTAGAACACGGTTTCATGCGCGTGCTTGTGACGCTCGTTGTTCCGTCCTGCAGGGATCCGGACGACGCGTGCGTCGATGACCTCTGCCGGGAACGGCGCACGATCGACGGTAAAGTCGATGTTCATTGCCTCGATCTTGTTGTGGTAGATCGAAGTATCGTTCTTGATGGCCGGCGCAAAGCTGAGTTGCTCTGAGCCGACGTCTTTGGTCAGTAGCGATTGCTTTTGCTGGATGCGATCAAGATGTCCGTCCACTCGACGTCGGCGCACCTCGCGCATCATCTCATTGAAAAAGTCGCGACGTAGGCGCAGCGATAAATCGAGACCCTTGCGCGCCAGCCGTTCCCACTCAGGAAGATGCTGGTAGCTATTGAGGATGTCAGTCAGCGTCGCCGCATGCTCATCGTCGCAGCCAATGTGGATACGGAAGAACTCAAGGTGCTTTTCTTCAATCCCTGCCGACAGCATGCCCTTGACCAAGATCGTATACATCCTGGAGACGATGCCTTCGGTGCCGAGCGACAAGAACGCGCTAGAATGGAGGGCACTTTGATGAATGCAGTTGGACAGATACTGCTCGACGAAGTGCTGGGTTGCCGGCAGATACTTGATCTTTGCGATGTCGATCTGCAATCCGTCTTGTAGGAAGTTGCGGAAGATCTGCGCGTGCCGTTGATGCGGCTCCTTTTCGCCGCCCTCCTCCCAGAGGTTCTCGGATAGCCGCGACCGGAGCAGGTCGTCGTCAAGGTTGGCCATCAGACCGCTCAGGTAGCGCGTGAAGTTTTTCGAGTAGAGGTAGTACTGCTCGAAGACGAAAGCTAGGTCCTGCTTGCTCAGCAAGCCCTTGTCGCATGCGTCGAAGAAGTCGTTTTGCCAGAACGAATGCGCCTCTTCAAACCGTTGCAATGTGTCAGGTTCGGGGGCGCCACTTGACTCAAGTGCTGTTTCGCTGGAAGACATGTTTGACGAGCTAACTTCGGTGGGGGCGTGGGGGGATTGGCGTCAGTCGGTTGGGTTGTGTTACGCGACTGGTGTTGTTCCAGAGGCCTTAGCCTGAGCAAGTTCAACATGAACGCTAGTTGTTTGCGTCTGCCGTATAGCAACCATAAGCCTATCATATGAAAGGCGTCAGATGTTTTTCAAGCAGTTCAACTACAGGTAGTTGTGTTGTTTTAAGTGTTTTTTACGAGGTGAATTTCGAGTCATTCGTAGTCCGTTCTATCGTTCCATGGACCGCTATAAGCCTGTGATCAAGTCCATTCCCTGTGCTTTTCTGTCGCACGCAATCTGATTGTGCTGCTGTTCGCGGGTCGGGGATCTGCTAGAAATCACGGCTTGCCTCAGCCAGTGCATCGCCGGTCTTTTCGGCGATGGTAAGTCCAGCTGAGAGAGGAACAAATCGCATGAGCAGCGCGGTCAATATTGAGTTTGTAGAGCATGACGGGGCCGCTCCGTCTTGCGCTGGACAGGCCGTGAGCGGTGAACCCCTCGTCGATTTTTGTGATCGTCTGCAAGCCCCTGTGGACTTTTCATGTCGCGCCGCTTGCTGCTCGACGTGTCGAGTGCAGGTGTTGGCAGGTGGCGATTTGCTTGAGCCACCAGACGAGATGGAGGAAGAACTGATTGCGGCAGCCGGTGGCGCAACGGATGAGCGTTATTGCTGCACCGCCGTCCTCCGTCCGGACGCGGTGGGCAAGTTACGGTTGCGGCCGCTTGGCGCTTGCTTCTAGCTTGAGCTATGTGGCGACCTGTGTGTGGCCTTCGATCGCCACAAGCAGGGCAGAGCAACTAAGGATGCAGACTAAGTCTGTTTAGTGGTATCGCGAGGTTCGCAGTCGTCGGCGAATGCCAGCTCCCGTGTTGAGGTCGGGACCAACCAGTCGGGTAAAGTCAGTAGATTCAGGATGGCTAACCCTATCCAGCAACACCAAGTCAGGGCCTCGTCTAGTACTAGACCGAGACTGCTTTGCCCGGTCAGAGATTCCATGCCGGCGCGCCATGCTTGGCTCCATTGCACGAGCAAGACGATGATCAGTTGGACGACGGATGCTCGCCTTAAGCGGGGATGCTTGGCGCGGCTCCAAGCTGCCAGTTGTGGCACCGTTAAGATCAGGAACATCAGTCGATAGTCAAAGCTGTTGCCGACCAGGAAGCTGCCGAGGTATATCGAGCTGCCGATGCGAAATGCGGCGGTGTGGAATGGCGAGCCAGCAGCGCCTAGCCGCGTCTTTCGTCGCAGGTAGTAGCCGCTAATGCAGATCGCTAGAAGTCCGAGTGCCGCCATCGAAATCAGCAATCCCTCTGCGATGGCAAAGTTCTTGGCAATGATGCTGGGCGCAATCTTGATCCCGTAGGATAGCCACTCAGCTTTGAGAGTTCCGGCAGTGATTAGCTGAAGGTCATGCGATATTGCGTACGCATAGACCGTGAATAGCACGAGGAGGATGGATGGGTAGCAGGGCCCCGCAATTGGCTTTTCACGAAGGTATGCTGCTAAGGCTGCGATCGGATACAGCTTGAGTAACGAAGCTGTTGCGATGAGCAGCGCAGCGATCGCGGGACGAAGTGAAATCAGCGCGGCTGCTGCGCAGCATATGCTGAACATCAATATGTCATTGTTTGCGCGCTCGATTGCTAACCAGCTGGTCGGCGCAAAAACGCTAAGCAACAAGAAGTAGCTGGTGGTGTGGTCCTGCGCTAACGGACGAAGGAGGAGCAGTGCGGTAAGCAGCGCGCTGACGTATAGCCATGCCAAAACCCAGGTGTGTTCTGGTCGCAATCCGATCGCGGCAAACAACAGCCAGGGGCGCGGGTAGTTCATTACTCGATGCCAGGGGTCGCCAGGATTGGCGACGAGCGGGTCGAGACCGCGTTCGAGGGCTACGCACGCACCGCTGATGGTTCGTGCATCTGCCCAGGGCATTTCCATGGGTTGGATGCCAATAGCTTCGAGGATCGACCAGTTGCCACCTAGCATCAGAATCAATGTGATGACTACGAACACTCCAATGCCAATTTCGTAGATGCGCCGGCTTGCGCTTCTCGATGCTGTGGATGACGGTGTGTCCATGGCAGTTTGGAGTTGGAATGGTGTTTGTAGCCAGCGCAGTTTACTGCCGTTCTAGGTGTCGTAATTGTTGTTGCTACAAGTGGGCGTGCGGCTTGGAGACTGCATCGAGTGGCTTTGCTGGCGGCGGATTAGTCTTTGGTGTAAAGCCTGTGGAGGCGGAAGCGCGGGCTCGTAATCAGGGCTTCGCTTTCAGCAACTAGCCACTGCTCGACATCTGGGGTGGTCTGCCCTGGCCTTGGATTATAGATGAGGCGCGCCCCACGCGATCGAAGCCTTTCTAGTTCGGTTACTGTGAAGTCGTCGTCTGCCAAGACCCAGCCTCGGCGGCGTGACTGGTAGAGCATCGTCGGGTTTTCGTAGTTGTGGCGTCGTTGCCAGAGTTCGTCTTTGCGGGGCTTTTCACTGCGAACAATCAATAGCTCATCAGGCGATGACTGGCGGCGTATAGATGCTGCGATGTCTGTCAATGTTTGGTTGACTACATTGCTGCGCATGGTTCGCTCGACCTCAAAGCGCCATGCTCCTTGCAGAGTGATCGCAATGATGAGCGTCGTCCATCCTGCTAGACTTGCTCGTTTCGGCCATGCTCGCGCGACCAGCCAAGCTCCGGCGACGGCAGCAAAGACGTGATAGTGCGGTCCCATCTTGTGGTGGTAGCTGTATCTGAGCGCGCCGTACAGGGCTAGTAGCACGCTGCTTAATAAGACCAAGTCCGTGCCGTCGATTCGCCGTTTGATTAGTAGCGACAAGAGTGCAAGGGCGCCGATAGCTGACAGGCCGTATTGAAGGCTAGTCCAAGCAAGCTGCGCGTGGATCTTCGCTGAAAACAGGTGTTCGAGATTCGGAAACTTGATGTCGCCACCGCTGATTACGCCGAAGGTGAGGCCTGTTTCGTCGTATAGCGATTTGCTGTGCAGCAGCCATGCGATTACGACTGCGAGCACTGTTGCGAAGCCCAGCCAAAGCTGTGGTTCGCGTAGTCGTTTTGGAGCGAGTAAGGCGGTCCAGCCAAACATCACGAGGCCTAGTTGTAACGCTGGCGGCTTTTGCAGAGCTCCCAGCGTCAACAAAATCATGCTCAGCCAAAATGTCAGGAAGCTGCCGGTGGCGAGGAAGCGCACGAATGCAGTCAGGCTTGCCAGGCTGAGACCTAGACTGAAGGCATCCGGCATCACGCGCGTCGCCAGCAGCGCAGAGCTCCCAGAAACCAAGAATGTAAGTAGTCCCGCGAGCGCGCCGCTTGGACCAGTTCGGTGTTCCAGTAAGCGGTGAAGAGACGATGCTGCCCATAGCATGGCCAGGAGGGCTAGCAGTCGTCCTGGCCATTCGGATTCGCCCAGCAACGCTATGATCGTGGCTATGGCAAGTTGGTAGAGCGGAAACTCTGACTCCACGGCACCGTCGGTGTCACCACGCCAATCAATCCGTGGACGCAATGGCTCAAAGCCATCGCTCAAGAAATTGCGGGCCATCGCCTGGGTGTCGCACTCGCGCCAAGAGAAGCCAATGCCATGGGGCACGGCGAACCACATCGTCAACGCAAACACCAGCATCGCGCACCATGCCAACAGCCTGCCGCGCCTGAAGGCATCGCTGGCATGGTCTGAGGCGGTCCATTGCTTGAGCATGGCTTTGACTGCGAATAGAGAGAGCTTGCCTGTGGGTGTTGGCGGCGAATGCGCGATTCGTATTGGAAATATAACCTATCGGCAACGGGCGTGAGGGCTCCAATCGTGCCCTGGCTGGCCATGAGGGTCACCTGATCCAGGCTGCAGTTCTTGTCACGCGCTGCATTTACTTGGTGACGCGGAGTTTGTAGATGCTGATCCCCTCGCATCGATAGGTCGTCAAGACCGATGTGTTTGGGTGCTCCAGCAATGCTTCAACTGATCCATCAACGTGGCTGCCAGGGTGCCATTCGTTACGGACGACGTAGCAGGTGTCGCCACTGATGTCGCTTGGCCAATCTAGTTCGCTTGGTGTTGGTTTGCAGCGGCGGATGATCAGCTGCGCTTCCGCCAACAGCTTGCGATTGTAGTTGGCGAACTCGGTGAAGCGCGACTTGGCAAGGTTGCCAAGCCAGTCGCCAAAGTTGTTGCTGACACTCTCCGCTAGTTCTGCGGGAGTAAGCACGACTTCTAGATTCTTAGCGTCTTGGATTCGTGGGTCATAGTAGCTCAGCGATCGTGGATTTGGGGCCGATGTGTAGACCGGAATGTTGGCATTGCCGGCATCGATTTGTGCACTTAGATATCTGGCTGCGCTGCGCCAGTCTGGGTGCGGTTTGTAGAGAGTGTATTTGGTGGCGAAACCACTGTAGAGACTCACTAGGGCTAGTGACGCAAGTGCTGTCGTGATAGTAACAGCCAGCAGCTTTACTTTGCCGGGAAGCGCCCGTAAGCCGGCCGCTGCCAGCATGAAGACGAATGGCAGCGACGGAATCAGCGACCGCTCGATGTAGGTGTTGTTGAAGCCTGCGGCTACTAATACCAGCATGAAGCACGGTAGCAGGGTCATGCCGAGCACGATCAGCAGTGCGCGCGGTCTTTGTCGAATGGTCGCGATTACATACAGCAGTCCAAGTCCCGACAAGGCTGCACCAAGCCAAACGAACCCCACGCCGAGTGCGCGCAGCAGTGCATAGTCAGATGTCGGCAGTGTTCGGCCCGTCCAGCACCACTCAAACAGAAAGAAGAACACTTCGCCCACGGTCAAGACGCGAAGGTAGTCTTGGCTCGTCTCGAACTCACCAAACTGCATTTTGGCAAATATGAACCCTGCGAGCAGCATGATGCCGATGCCGTGCCAGAGAAGGATAGAGCTTGCGGCCTTGTCTAGCCCGCGTGTCAAAATTGGCGCAATGGCAGCGAGTGCTACGACAATGACTGAGAGATAGAAGTGAAGGCTCAGCATCACTCCAATATTCAGTAGATGAAGCCACCAAAGCATGCGGCTCTTTGGCCTACTTGAGTCTGTCAACCGGTCGATGGCGCCAAACGCAAATAGGGTGGTCGTGATCATTGGTGCATAGAGGCGTGCCTCGGTGCAATACCACACGTGTACCGGCGACAGGGCGAGCAAGGCAGCCGCCACCATGGCTGGACCTTTGCCGATTAGGTGGTGGCTGACCCAGAAGGTCAGTGGAATGCATAGGATCCCGCTGATCATGGCGGGGATTCGCATCGCGAGTTCACCGTCGCCAAAAAAGCTGTTCCAGTAGTGCATGAACAGCACAAAGAGCGGCGGGTGAATGTCTGTATAGATCGTCGAGAGCAGTTGCGGTGTGGTGCCGATGCGTTGATCGGACATGCAAGCCTCGTCGAACCAAATTGGCCGATCGACTAGTGGCAATCG
Organism: Planctomycetota bacterium; assembly: GCA_965662465.1. GTDB lineage: Bacteria > Planctomycetota > UBA1135 > UBA1135 > UBA2386. The sequence continues at coordinate 9,227 of CBFIIO010000018.1, forward strand.
CAACAATGTCGCGATCACGACCAATGCAGCGAGAGCCCAGGAGCTATGGCGCAGCAGTGGGTTGGTTTCGGTCTCGATCGGCAGTGGCGTTTTCACGCGATGCTCCTTGGTTTGGTCGGGATGCGGCTATTGCGTAGTCGATACGTCTATTGGTCACGTCTCGCCTTCGACTAGCAGTGGATGCGTCAAGGCTACGGCTTACGTGGAGGGCGTAGGGTGACCGTCTGGAGTGCACTACGGTCAAGTCGGAATGCCATCATGGGTTGGTTTCGGTATTTTGTGGTGAGCGGCAGAAAATTTCCGCTCGGATGCAGGAGCATACAGTTCGTTGATTCCGCGTTGTCTGGCCGTCGCAGTTCGAGTCGTTGAACCGTCGTCATTGTATCCTACAACCTGTGTGGTCATCTGAGATAGGCGTTCTCACTAGCCCTGTGACGATGATCCGTGGCAAAAAACTGCTAGCTGCTAAGCAAGGCAGTCTGGTGTAGCGCTTTTTACTTTGGACATGCCAGCATATGCTGCTGCGCCTATGAGCCGCAGTCTTCGCCAACTCGTTGCCTTTTGGTTGGCTGCATTGGTTGTTGGTGCGGCCGTGTTTGGGTTGACGTGCCTGACTGAGCCTGCCTTGCGCACGACCATGAATTTTGGCGCAAATTATGGCCAGATGTCGACCGACCCTTTTGGTTGGCTCGGAAAGTTCCCGCACCGGATTCTCAGTCCTTTGGTGGCGAATTTGCTCGGCTTCAGCGGGGAACGATATGGATTGTTCACGCATGGCTGCTCGGCGCTAATGATTGCCATGTGGTTTGCTGCGGCGCGTTTTCTGGGCGCCCGGTTCTGGCAGGCGTTGCTGCTCACGACGACGTTGGCGTTCACCGGCGCCGTGCAGATTTATAAGGGACACGTCGGCTATCCCGACCCTGTCACTTTCTTGCTCTTGACTGCATCCATTGTCGCCGTCGATCGCGCAAAGCTGTTCTGGGTTCTGCAGTTCTTGAGCGTGATGCATCACGAACAGATCTTCTTCTTCTGGCCGTGGCTGCTGTATTGGCGGCACCAATCTGCTAGGCGCGAGCAGTTTCCAAATGAACATGCCGGCCCCGTGCGCTGGCGGGATGACTTCATTGGCGGTGCAGTTGTGGCGGTCCTCTATGTCGCATTTCGCTTCTATGTTGGCGCCAAAGCGACGGATCAGGTGCTCACCATGGAGCACTATTCAGCGCTTGACTACTTTCCGGTCGGAACGTTCGGCCTTGTCGCGCTCAATTTGCTGTCGACCTTTATCTGGTTTGGCTTGCTGCCAATTTTAGTCGCCTGGCATTTGTTCCGCGATGGTTGGCGCTGCGCTGGTCTGGGCATCGTGCTGTTCATTTTCTGTCAGCACGCCGTCTTCGGCGTTGCCCACGATGTTTACCGGTTCACCTGTTTCTTGTTTGTGCCTGTATTATTTGCGGGCTTGCGTCTGCTGCGCGAGCGGTGGGGCACATCCGTGCTGCTGCTGTTCTCGGGATTGAGCATTGTCGCGATCAAGCTGCAGGCGCCGGTGTTTGTCGAAATCGGGACGGCGGTTTTGGTTAAGCAAACGCCCAATGGGCCTGCCGTGCGCATTGATCCGGTCAGCACCATCGTGCCAGAAGTGATCCCCGTTTACTGGGCGACCTTCACGGCCTACTTAGGCTGCTTGATGGCAACCCTGTTGATCGGCTGGCTCTGGGCGCGTCGGTGTCGCGCTGTAGATTCACGGCCTGCTTAAGCTGCCTGATGGCAATCTTGTGGATCGGCTGGTCCTCGGCGCGACGGTGTCGCGCTGTAGATGGCGTCAACTGCTAGTCAGCGGTGATCGCGGCGGCGGTCAAGATGGTAGATAGGGCGCCAATGCGGCGCGCATTTCTTGCTCACTTGGTTCTGCTGAGAACTCCGTATAGCCACGGCTTAAATAGTCCGCGAAGTAGGCCTGCAATTCTGCTGGTGTGTAGGCACCGCCGTTATCGCCGAACTTCGTTAAGAATGGCGTGACGTGGGGGTAGAGCGCATCTGCGCCCTGTTTGCCCCACCAGTCACCGTGCAGTGTGGTCTTGCAGAAGTTGCCGATCAGGATGTCATCGAAGGCGTTCCATTCGATAGCCTGCATCAGCGATTGCCGTGGGGTCTCGAAGGTGACGCCGCGCTTGTGTTCGCGTTGGATGTCGATGACGTGATCTTTGCCGCCAACCCGGAAGTTCACGTAGCCGAGTGCGTGCGGCAGGTGCGTGACGCGGGTGAGGTATTGGCGCAGCTTTTCGACATCTTCGGTTTCGAGCGGGGTGCTCCAGTCATCGCCAAATTGCTCAGGGGGGACCAGCGGCCCATCGTTCTTTGGTGGTTTGATTTGTTGGTAGGAGCCAGTGTAGAGGTCGAATTGAACAAATGCTGGTAGGCAGGTTCTTCGCCCGCCATCGAAGTGGCGCGCGTGCTCGTCGACGGGTGTTGCATATTCGTCAGCCCAGCCGCTATCGGTACGATTGTAGCGATGCATCGAGCTCGACGGAGCGAAGTAGTCGATGTCATAGTGGTCTAGTAGAGCTTTGATGCCCGGGCCACATGGTTCTTTGTTGGCCGCGGCCGGGAGCACGCGATTGCCCTGTTCGTCGAAGAAGTTGATCATGTCTGCATCGCCGTAACCGGTGAGGCAGGCGATGAAGCTCCGCTTTGTGAATCGTTGACGTTCTCGGTCGAGAAACCTGCTGCTGCCTCGGTTGCCGGCGTCATTGGCGTCGATGATTAAGTGACCATCTACGTCCATGACAAGCGTGGCGTCCTGATTGTAGTTAGCTAACGACGCAACTCGGACGCGATCGCTGATCGGAAACCATTTGCCGCAGGGTAAGATTTGGACATCAAATCCGAGTCCATCTAGATCCTTATAGATTCGTGAACCATAGTGGTCTGGCACCAGGATCTTTTTGCCTCGTAGCCTTTCAAGTGATGGCAGGCTCAGGTGATCTGGGTGGCCGTGAGAAATCCACACGTAGTCACAGGCGGCAACGTGGTCTTGCTGCTCCTGCGGAACCGCATGGCTTAATCGCCAGCTACCGAAGTATGCATCGCCAAATAGCCAGGGGTCTGTAGCAAGCACGGGTCGCCGATCATGCACGATGATGCTGGCGTTGCCGATCGTCTCAAATCCTAGGTCCATCTGGTTAGTGTAGTGGATGAAACTGCATTCGCCATGGTCCCGCTGGATCGTCTTACTTGTCCAGCCAAACGACTTGCCTGTCCGGTGATCCCAGGGCAATCCATATCATGTTATCGACCGATGCCCAGTTTGCGGAGTTGCACCGCAATAGCCTCAACGCATGCTATTTGGCCCTCGGCCCGCCAGTGCGAGTCCGCGCGGTAGTAGGGCTGCCTGCCATTTGCGACTTCGTCGCGCAGGCATTTCGTTGCCGACCAATACGAGACATTTTGGCTGGCGCACCAGTTGGCACACACGTTCTCGAGGGCGCCAGAGTTTTCGCGAAGCAATGCAGCCGCGGCGTCGGGGGCATCGGGAACGGGGATTACTCCAAGAGCTGAAGCCTCTAAGTACTGAACCAAAAGGTCTGGTTGCAACTCTGCATACGGCAGCCAAACCTGTTCTTTGCTAGGAATATATACCACGAGGAACTCGGCGCCGATGTCAGCGGCAGCATTACGAGCCTCCTCTAGCGATTGTAAGATGGCGGCTGCAGCCGGCGAGGGTTGGATCATTTGCTCGGACATCGCTAGGAAGCGCAGCTTGTCCGGGTGAAACCAAGTGAAACGGTTCTCTTGGCCGGCCATCTCGAATGGTGGGAGTTCGTCTTTGTTGGCGCTTGGTGGGCCGCTCCACCAAGACGCGACAATTGCAGGCAGAATCCAGAATGGGCGGCGAGTGTCGCGCCGTCGTTCTCCGTGCGTTGCGATGCCACGCTCCATGGACTTCTGCAGATAGAACGTGTCTTGGAAGTCATTGCCGCCGTAGAAAAACCAGACGATGGATTGGACCGATGCCAGGTATGCCTAGGTTGTAGATCTTTACATCGAGCTTTTGTTCTAGCGACGGCACGAGCCCAGTCGGTTGCGTTTGGCCAGCTAGGGCCGCAAAAGAATCCCCAACAAGCACGACGTCTGGGTGCTCGTAGCTGGCAACGTTTGGCAAACCATCTTTATCTGCTGGCAGTATGAGTGTCTCAGTTTCTCCCTGACCGGATGCAATTCCGCGCCATGATGACTGGGTCGATGCATCATGAGGTGGTGGGCCTTGGTATGGCCTTCTGCCAGTAGGTAGGGGCACTGCTGACAGGGGGGTGCGGTCGAGCAGGCCAGGCACAAAGAACTCAACTCCTTCTGGAGGATAGCGAAGGAGGACATTGGCTGGGATCAGTTTGGGAAGCCAATGCAGGGCCGTTTCTGCCGCTAGCAAAGCTGCTAGCAAGCCGAATGCAATGGCAGCCACGCGGATGATGATCCTGCGTTGGCGACGGCTTGGGGGTCTTGGCGCGATCGTTTCCATGGTTTCGTTTGCTGATTATCTTTGTCCGTCGCGCTGTGCAGCTCTGCTTGCTCAGCAATCGTGTAGTCGTCGTCGAACACCAACTGAGGTTGCGTCGCTAAAGCTTTGGATATTCTAGGTAGGCAAACAGTTTCTTGAAGCCAATTCGTGGTAGACCGGCGCAGTAGCTTGACAGTATCTGGTCTGTTCGGATCGCGGTGATTGTGCTGGCTAGTTGACGGTGGTCCCCGGCAGTGCGAGACTCAGACTCTCCTGTCGAGGCGATCTGGACTGCGCGTTGGTCTGATCTCATGTGGTATATGGTTGCCATGACTCACGGGGTGATCGTTACCCATTGGCTTGATGACTTCAGAGAATCGTCCGTATCCAGCTACCGCAGCAATGCGCGGCAAGTTGTTCTGCAGATTGGTCGGATTGTGCCTGTGAGCAATATCCGGCGTTTCCTGTATGAGCCAGTGGGCGATGAAAGTTGCGAGGTCGTCGCGTGATCGGGGGCTCTTCCAATCGCGAGAACTTGCCGCAGCCCGGCGAATACACCAGTAGTCAGCTATTTAAGCTGGCGGTCTTAGGGCAGCTGCTCGTGATGCTGTGCGCAGTGCGTCATGAGTTTGTCTATGGTGGCAGTCAGCACTGGGCTCTGAATGTTGCTGAAGGTTTTGTGATGATCGCTGGAACGGTCTGCGGCTGCGTCGCCCTTGGCCGAGCTGTCCGTCAGGCCGGCAGTCTCGATGTGCGTTTCCTTATTCGCACGGGTGCTTTGTTGACCTTGGTTGCCATGTTGGCTCCCGCGTTCTTGAGCAACGACATTTGGGATTATCTTGCTCGGGGCCGGGTCGAAGTGCTCGGCAGCAATCCCTATATCACGGCGCCGGAGTTGTTGCAGAGCGATCCTGCGATGGCGCCTTTTCTTGGTCCAGAACTTGCTAAGTGGCCGAAGTGGGTGATGCCGTATGGGCCCATAGCAGCCGCGCTGCAGTGGCTGTGTGCGCTACCAGACTCGCCGTGGGCCGGTGCGTATCTTTGGAAGTTGCTAATGGCTTTATCGCATATTGGCACGTCTCTAGTCATATATCGGACGATTCAGTTGGCAGCAACTGAGCGGCAGGCGCGATCTGGGTTGGTGCTATGGCTTTGGAATCCGTGGTTGTTACTCGAATGCTGCGGTTCGGCTCACAACGATGCGCTGGTCGCCTTAGGGCTAGCTGTAATGTGCTATGGGGTAGTTCGTAGTCGGTATGGCCTTGGCGCGTTCGGCTACGGTTGCGGCATGCTGGTAAAGCATGGTAGCCCCCTTATCTTGCCAGTTCTGTTTTGCGCAGCTTGGCGTCGGCGGCGGCTGTCCGGATTTGCGCTAGGTAGTTCGCTCATCTTGCTGTTCGTCGCAGTCGGCTATGCGCACTACTGGTCAGTCGACGACGGTTTCGCTTGGATCCTGAATCAGGACAGCGTCGCACGTGGCTCGGTCTCATCTATCGTTAGGGGCTACCTAGGATCCGGCGCAGGCCTAGCTCTGCGGTTGGTCGGCGCTTTGGGGTCACTATGCCTGGTAATTTGGGCGATCCGACGAGTACGCTCTGAGCAGGCTTTTGCCAGGCTTGCGGTGTTGGCGATGGTCGTGTTTGTGATGCTGTTCGTGCCGAACTTCGCGCCGTGGTATCACCTTTGGTGGTTGCCGCTGATTGCGCTTTGCAACTTACCCGCCATGTACCGGGTGCTGTTGATGTTGGCCTGGACGGGACCGCTTTCCTATCTGGTGCTTGTGACGACACATGGCTTTGGACCGATTCATGAGCTTTGGACACTGCTGAGCGCGGGTATTCTACCTATGCTGCTCGTCTTGCAGAATTGGCGCAGTTTGTTGACTGTGCCAAGCGACAAGGTCGAGGCATAGTCATAGCCCGATGCGATACTAGGTCGCCTCGCTGTCGTCCACCGTGTCATTGGGCGGGCTGGTATCAGCTTCTACCTAAGCTGCGTTGTAGCCGGCGACCTGTTGTCGCGTCGGCACTTGGTTTCCGCAGCCTAGTTACGACTATTGTTGCTGGTCGTAGGGAAAGGCTCAGACTCCAGGAGAGCATCTGCAATCAGATCAATCTGTGTAGCATCGATTGATTGCAGCACTGAGATCTTGTTCGCTCGGTTCTTGCTAGCTGCTTCGAACCGTTGTTTGGACTGCGTTGATGTAAACAAACTCAGTGTTTACTAATGCGGTCTGAAACCAGATATCAATGCCAACGAGCGCTGCGTTGTTGGGGATTGGCATTACGTGTTCATATGTGTTTTGCAGTAGTCCAGCGCTCATGACAACGACTGGCAACTCAATGAACAAAGTGCCACTTAGTAGTGGAATACTATCCAGTGGGGCCATCTCGGGAGCTAGCGAGGCAATGAGGTAGTAGATCGGTGATGTATCACTCTCAATGCGCAAGTCGATTGATTCGCCGATGCGTGAACTGCCGCCGAGCTTCAGCCTGTCCTCAGTTTGGTCGACCGAAGTTACTTGGACTGTTGCTGGTGTTCCTGGCAAGAGATTGCCGTGAACTTCGACGTTTTCGCCTACATCGTTACTTAGGTCTAGAGTGCCGGGTAGCAATACAACCCCTGGGGTTGCCAGCGTGTATACTCCGGCGTCGAACTCAAGTTCGCCGAACATGCGAACCTGCTGTGCTGTAGCTAGGGAAGTAAAGAGAATGACGGCTAGGAGTGTTGCGTGCTTCATGGTTGCGGATCTGGAGTTGTTGCCCGATGGTGCGGGATTGGTGATTTCAGATTAATGCAATCTATGTGCCGTTCAATGAGGTCGGGTTACCTGTTCAGATGTCGAGCATGCTGTATGTGATGCTCTGCGTGAATACGGGCGGCTCGCATGGTGTGGAGCACTACTCTTATTGCTTGTAATGTAAAGATTTGCAGGATGGGTGATTTCGCATAGCAAGCAATCGAATTGCTTTATGTTGCTGTAATTTCGGTAGGTGGTAATGTCTATAATAACTATAAGAGTTTGAATTTATAGTAGCCTGGGTCTGACATGCTGCTGGTCTAGACTCCTGATGAGCGGTCTACGTTTGCGAGCCTAGCTAGTCGTTGGTTACAGCGTCTTTGAGCGAACGATGTGCACTAGCTCGCCAGGCCGTGTTCGCTCTGTCGGGGCTAAAACGATTGCAATGGCCCATTCAGGTGATTTTGCATCAGCCCATAGTCGTGAGGGCATGCGCACTGTTGTGGGCGAGATGCTGCGAATCACGGTTTCACCTAGATGCATCTGTGATGCGGTTTGCACCTCCAATCGCCCGGCGTTTTGTAGCCATTCTGATTGCGACGCTGCAACATAGGCAATAATTGCATTTGGCTTACTGGCAACGATCGTTGCAACCGTTTGTCCAGATGAGGCCCATTCGCCTTCCGTTACTGCGATTTCGGTGACTTGGCCCGGGATTGGTGCTCGTAGCAGTAGCTGGTTGCGGAGGTGCTCAATCTCTTCGAGTTCTGTTGATTGTCGCTGCAACTTAAGTCGTAGAGGTGTCAGCGACATCTCTACGCCGGCGGGTGCACTAGCCAACGGCTGAAAATCAGATAACTGCTGTTCGAACGTGGCGGTTCGTGCGTTTTGTTGAGAGTGAAGCTTCTGCAGTTCCGTAAGGCGCTTGTTGAGTGCGTCTTTCAGGGTTCGCAAGCGAACCAGTTCGGATGGCGAAGCAAATCCTTGAGTTGTTAAAGAGGCGGTTCGATCCGCCTCGATCGCTGCACCTTGTGCGCGAATTCGGACCTCTTCAATCTCTGCTCTTGTTGCCAATGCGGTGAGTCGTGCTGACTCAACGTTGGCGATAAGTCGGCGACGCTCAATGGTCGCATCCAGATCAAGCTGGTTCTCAAGTCGGCCAGTTTCGGCAACTATATCAGCTTGTTCTTTTTCGATTTCTGCACGAAGGATGTCGAGTTCTTGGTTGGTCTTAGTTAAGCGTAAGCGGATGGCTGTATCGTCGAGTCGAGCGATGACTTGGCCTTGCTGGACTGTTTGGTGAAGTGCTGTTGTGATGGCTGTGATGCGTCCCGAGCTGGGTGTGATAATCGAGGCTCGCTGGCTGTCTACGATGCCGATTACAGAGAGTCTGTTGTCCTCGAATAGACTAAGCCAAGCAACCAGAGTAGCGCACCCTAGCCATACTGTTAGGGGCACTAGGCGGCGGGCATTGCGTGCAACCCGTCGTGTTAAGGGCGGTGTGTATTCGGGTTTCCAGTCTGCCACTAGACTTCCTCGTGTTCGTTGGTCATTAACATGTTGACGCTATGGACGCCTGGAATTCGGTGCAGGTCGTTAACCAGTGCCCGATGGGATTCTGGCGCGCGCAACATGATTTGGTAGGAGAGGTCTAGCGTGCTTGGTTTGCGGCCATCGCGCATGCTGATCAGGGCGAAGGTCTTGCAGTAGTGGCGCAGTATTTTACGTAGCAGTGGGTCGCCATCGTCCGATGCGTCCTGATCTTGAGTAAATCGTATGACTGCATCGCTATCGATTCGTTCGCCAAAACGAACGGTGAACATGTAAGCGGCTACGAGTAGCGCGACGCTGGTGCCGGCGACCGCTAACAATGCGTTTTGCACGCCGACTGTGATGCCTACTGCTACTGAGAGAAACAAGAAGACAGTGTCGCGGCTGTCCTTGATGGGGGTGCGGAAGCGGATCAGCGCCAGTGCGCCGAACAATCCAAAGGCACGCGCCATGCTGTCGCCAATAGCCAGCATGACTAAGGCGACGATCATCGATAGCATGACCAGTGCATGCACAAATGAGCGGGAGTAGCTAGTACCGAGGTGCGTCCAGATGTAGACCCATGCAATCGGCTTGCTGAGCACGAATGCGAGCAGTAGGTAGAACAGCAGTGTGCGCAGTGAAGGCAGCGCAGTCTCCACACTTGTTAGTTGTTGTAATAACTCGGGCATCTTTTCGAGGCTGTGGCTACTTGTTGGTTGCTATGCGCTGGCTTCCTGGGAATCCGCGCTAGCTGTTCGGCGCTCGGCATCAATTGACGTGCAATATTTTGAGAATGAGCGGCGACGGAGCTCTAGTTTACGGATCGTTGCGGTCATCCATGGCGGCGCCCGGTTGGTGAATTTTAACTCTAAGATGACACCGCCTGTAGGGACGGCGATGTAGCGTCTATGGCGGTGTTGGATCATTGCCGAATGCGTCGGCAGTGTGCTTAGGTGGCGATCGAAAGTGACTCGAGTGTCTAGGTCGTCTATGCCGACATATGCCTGGCGGCGATAGCGAACGATGCAGCGGGGGCCTGCAGATCGAGATGCTGCGAGGCGCAGGAACTCCGTCATCGCCGGCCGATGCTTGGCTAGTTTTGTCGGCAGGACTTCTTCGTAATCCAGATTGGTGCCGTTGATCAGATTCTCGAGTAGATCGTGTTTCACCGGGCAGCGTAGTTTGCGGACGATGCTATTGAAGCGTCGCTTGACCTCTAGAAAGACGATGCGGTCCGTTGCTATGACAGGGGTTCCGTAGCTTCGGATGCGTAATTTGTATCGTTCGGATCGGCCGTCGATGGTTTCGTCGTAGAGTGCGTCATCTGCGTCGTCTAAGTAGAGGCTTGCGATCTCATACGCGTGATCGGGTTGTGCTGCCGCATACGGATCAGGTTCCACGTGCGGGCGCACGGATTGCAATACCTTCCTCGCAACCGTTTCAGTCACGACGAATTTGCATTCATGTCGATTTTGGTATGTCATCCTATTGCAGGCCTTATGGGCAGATGACGATTTCGATTGCTGGACTGCTGTCCCAGCCAGATGCTGCCAAGTTTAAGAACTGAGCATTGAGTTGGATGGAGGCTACACCGCTTGGAATCGAGAAGTCGAAGTTGGCCGAGCCACTGCCGTCAAGCAGCACGGCTGGCAATACGACAAGTGTCGATGGCGAAACTAGCAGAACCTCATCAATGTTGGCTATTCCTAGATCGAAGTAGCTACTGCCTAGTGCCACTACCGGTATGCCAAAGCTGTTAGCTGGACCGTTCGAGGCAGTGTAGGTGATTGTCGTATTTACCTGTGGATTACCTGACAGGGCAATGTCAATGCCATGAGCATCGGCTTCGAGTGCTCCATACGTCCGGCTGCCACAGAACACGATTTCATTGCTTTGTTCGTAGGTGGGCGTTGTGAATGTCACCCATTGACTCTGGCCGTCCAACAGTCTTCCAGTCGAGATGTCAGGGCGTTGCTGACCAAATGTAAATGAGTCGTGGATCTCCGTGCCGTTAACTGAGTAAAGGATTACATTCTCACCGGCAGATAGCAGTTTGAAATTGGCGTGCAGTGGGCCTTGGGAGCCGTCTTCGTCCAGCCATATACGTAAGACTCCATTTGGTGGGATGGGGTTATTGGCCGGAATCTCCCATTTGACATCCGTAAAGGAGTCGCTGAGCGACATGCCGCCAACGTCGATGGTTTGTGTGCCTGAATTGAATAGCTCAAGCCAGTCTTCGTGCTGGCCATTTTCATCGACCGGCCCCGTCACGTTTTGTGCGACGAACTCATTGATAACTATGTCACTGGGGACAATTGGCCATGTGAATAAGACTTTGTTGCAAGCGCGTTCGAGCTCAGCGGTGAAGGGTTCGTAGCGTGCTGCACCGCTACTACTCACTGCTTCAGCGTAGTAATCGATAAGTGTGCCTGGCGATTGCAGCGGGACTATTATGCCCCAGGTGTTGTCGTTTGCAGCGCCGTCCCCATGCAGGCCGTCATCAAACATCGGGGATCTTTGGAACTTGCCGATGGTGCGTGACCAAAGGTTTACTGAGGCCGCTACGCTGCTGGTATCGACTGTGATGTAGGTCGTATTGGCAGGTGTTGGTTGCGCAGGCGTATGGTGGAGATTGCTGAGCGTTGGGCGCGTTGCGCTTAGGTAGGCGTGACTGGTTAGGAAGTTAGATCTTGATGCAATCCATGGCACCAGTCCGGGAATGTTCGTGTTGGTTGGAGTTGGACTTGGTGTCTGGATGGTTACCGAGCTTTGCAGGTTGTTTTGAAATGCTGTCGTTGAGTAGATCTTTTTGGTGTCGGCGACCACGTCAGGAGAAATCATTGCGTGCCACTGAATAGCCAGTGGTGCCAAAGTGGAGGCGTTAAAGGTCTGCTCTAGGATCGACAGGTAGTGAGCCTTATAGCGCTCGTTCCAATCCGGAAACTGCAGCGTCTGTGTGAATGCAGGCCGTTCGGGGTCGGTCGTGAATGCGGTTGGCGGAAGCGTTGCCGATTCAGACATGCCTTCATTAAGGCTTCGCGGCAGAGTGGTGCCGTCGCCGTGGACTTCATCCACATAAAGAAAGTGGTCTTTGCCAGACTCCAGGTAGCTGTCGACATGGGTGATGACATTCATCACCGCGCCATAACGAAGGAATGAGTCGACGTTGAACACATCGGGCAATACAGATTGCAGCGTGCCGCTGGGGGTATTGTTGAGGACATCACAGATGTTCATCAAGTCGGCGGCATCACCTTGTTTGACGTTGTATGCATCAAAGTATGAGGTCAGGTTGGTGCCTAGCCAGGTGTAGCAGCAGCGACCATTTTGGTAGCCGCCGATGGTTGGGTTGCATTGGTAGCGGTTGCCGTCATTGCTCCGAAACCATTCCTTGAACATGTCTTTGTTCGGTTGCTGCGCGTTCACATATAGGCCCCAATAGGTGCCGTTGATGTGCAGGCGAATCCAGTTGGCCTTGGGGGCTACGCCATGTTGTCGCATGACATAGAAAGACATTACTTCACGCAAGAATGTTGGGTCGTAGAAGCAGTTGTTGAAGTTTAGGTTGTCGTATCCTTGGATGTCTTGGCTTGTGACCGTGAAGTCCATGGAGATCTTGAAGTTCTCTTTGTCCCAACCTTGCTGCGGCGCGCTAGGTAGTGAGTTGTGCGATGTCTCGCCACGAAAGCGGACACCTACGTCTGGATAGACCACGCCGTCCACCGTCATGTCAGCTTCAAGGTTTGTCTTTGCTGCGAAGTTCGCCTCCATCTGCTGCCAGTAATTGGTTTGAGAGAATTGCAGGTAGACATCACGGATTGTTGCGATGTCATAGAAGTCTGGTGCTTGGGCAGGCGTTACCTGGGTCAGCATCAGCGCTGCAATCAGGTGCAGTGCAATGCGCAGTTTGCCGTTTCGGTTGCCAGGCGTCGTTGGCGCTGCGGTTGAGCGGTTGGCATCGAGGGCATTGTCGGAGGAAGATGCTTGGAGCATGAAATCACCGTTGGGCACAGTTGCGATGTGCTGAACTTGGGTTGCGACGGAAGATGTAATTTGTGGCTCATCCTGGTGCTGTCGGGATGGCGTTTGGCGAAGTTGGGGCAAACTGTGCGGAGGTGTCATCGTGGAGACGCAGGCCAGTTGCAGGGGCTGGTTTGGAATCGTGATCCTCATTTGAAGTTCACAGACGCCTGTGGACGAGATGATGGAGTGACTCGCACTTGTTAGACCTGGTAGATGCATTTGCTTTAGCAGGCCAAGCAATGAATATGCCGTTGCGTGAATCAGCCGCAGGTGCGCTAGATGTGCACACGTGTGTTAGCTTTCCGATCACACGGAGTGTGGCCGTGCAGTCCTTGCCCCAAGTTGCTGTCCGGCGCGTTGCCCGGGAGTATCAAGTCCTGGCTAATTGCTTTCTGAATAAGGGCTTTACGGCCGATCGCCTGTTGGTTGTGGCAAGTCTACGTGTATCGATAGGAGTGGGTAGCAGGGTCTCGAGATCGAGGAAGTGATGCTCTCGGTCAGGCTTATTGGGCGTTGCGGACTTGGCCAAAAATCACACAGCGGTGTTCGGTATCAGGACACTGCTGCCTGATCTTGTGGTTGGCACAGATGTTGATACTGGGCTGATTGACCTCGGACTTTTCGGCCGCACATGACGAACTCAGGACCACAGCCATCTAACCCAACTCGTGCTCACATTGAGGCAATGATCTCGGTGCTGGCGGACGATTCTGTGGTTCTGCACCGGTCTGCTCGTCGTCTCTTAGTTTCGTGGGGCGACAGTGCGGTGCCGATGCTCACCTGCAATGCCAATGCTGAGTGCATGGCGACGCGGACGCGTTGCCGTGCAATCCTTCGTGAAATCGAGATAGCGAAATTGCTGGATCGATTTATGGGATTGGAGTTTGGGCAAATAGGGCGTGGTTCGGCCTTAGGACTTTTTGATGGCGTTATGATCACCGCACAGATGGTCAGCAGCTTCGTGCCGGACGCTCGCAGTTTGGCGGCTCAGCTGATTCGCGAGGCTAATGCCTTGCGCCATGAAATTGCCGGTATGAGCCTTCCTCGGAGCGTCAAGATGCTCACGGACCGATTGTGCAACGGCATGGGGCTCAGCGGGTGTGATGCAGGCGAGCTAACCATCAACAACTTACTTCTCGATAGAGTCGTCGCCAATGGAGTCGGTGCACCTATCACGCTATCGATTACCTACATGATGGTGGCTCGCTGGGCCGGCCTTACGGCCACTGGCGTGGCACTGCCTAATCACTTTTTGGTTCGTATACACGGGCCGCGGTCTTTGTTGATCGATCCGTTCCATGGTGGCCGCGTTATTCCGAAGGCTGATTGTGCTCGCTATTTGCGTGCTTGCGGCGTGCATTCTGTTCGCGATCAGCTTCGAGACTTGGCAGACCGTGAAGTAATGATTCACTACTTACGGACCTTGTGGCGTGAGTTGCCTAAACAACAGTCGCGTTGTCGCGATCATGTTGGTCATGCCCTAGGGCATTTGGAAGGGACTGTAAGTTAGTGGTTATGCGTGATTGCTTGGACCTATGTGGGCGACTGTTGATCAGTCGCGTTGGCGGCGGTTTACGCTGATTTTGGCCAAGTAGCTTATTGTTGAGCCGTAGCCCGATGTGGCGCAGGTCGTCGACAAGGCAGCTGCAATCGAGTGATTTGCCCTTGGTAATGAGTGGCTTTGTCATATCAAGCTGTCAGCATCGCCAATGGAAGCCTCATCCTCGCAGCAACAGAATCCGTCTCCAGGGCAGATCGCAGCGTTGATCTCGATATTGCGGCTCGATTTTGCCGGACTCTATCGACCGGCACGGGTGCTGTTGACCAGCTTCGGGGATCACTCCGTTCCTTCGCTCCTCAAAACAGCGCAATCGGAACACATGGCGACCCGGACTCGTAGCCGGGCAATTTTACGCGACATTCAGCTCGGCAAATTGCTCCAACGCTTTCAGCGTCTCGACTTGGGGCGCGTTGGCCGCGACTCTGTTCGAGCGCTATTTGAGGGGCAAATGTTGTCAACTCAAATGGTCAGAACCTTTGTTCCAAGCCCTGACCGGCTCATTGGTCACTTGCGAAGCCATGCCAACGCATTGCGAGACGAATGCATTGGCAAAGGAACTCCTGAGTGCGTGAAGCTGCTGGCGAAATGCATCCATCAGAAAATGGGGCTGCAAGTGGTCGTGCGTGAGCCGCTAGTTTCGGATCACTACATGATCCACAAGGTTGTCGGAGCTGGTGTTGGCGCCCAAATAACGCTGTCCTTAATCTATGTGATGGTTGCTCGTTGGGCTGGCCTGCAGGCGGCGGTCATCAAACTGCCCGATCAATTTTTGCTGCGAATTGGTGGGGCGCGCTCGATCTTGATGAACCCAATGCTTGACGGTCAGGTGATAACGCGGGGTGAATGTGCACGTGCATCGGATGTCGGCAGTTTGCGTGAATTGTCAGATCGCGAGATCCTCGTTGAGCATCTGCGCTGCCTCTGGGATCGAGTTCCTCCCGGCGCGGCGACGATGATTCAGGGCGTTACTGAGGTGCTTGATGACGGCGCGGCGAGCACGGCATGATCCGAGTTTCTGCACTGCGGGCGCTTTTCGGTCTCGGGTGAGCCTGAATCATAGCGGGCGCAGGTATTGGCTGTGAGATCTTGCAGTCACGACGCTTTGCTGACGTTTGAGCCTGCTACGAAGACGTGAAGGCAGCAGGTTGTGTGATTGTCGGGGGTTGAGCGATAGGGTGCATGCTGCATGCAACTCTGTGGCTTTTGCATCTGATCGGATCATCGATGCGAAAGGAGTTTTGTGAAGATGCCTGTGGTTTCAAAGCGAGTGGCGATTGTTGGCGCGGGTGTTTCAGGCTTGGCCGGTGCGTGTCTGCTCAGGGATCACGGAGTCGAGGTGACTGTCTTCGAGAAGTCGCGTGGCACAGGTGGCCGTGCCTCCACTCATCGTCGCGGTATTCACGCGTTCGATTCTGGAGCCCAATACTTTACGGCGCGAGACCCTCGATTTGTGGCCCAGGTTGAAGAGTGGCTTCATGCTGGCGTTGCCGCTGAATGGCGTGCCAGCATTGTAAGGTTGCGCGCTGGGCAAGTCGATTCGAGTGAGCGGTCTAAAGACCACCGGCATTCAGCACGCTTCGTGGGCGTCCCCGGCATGAGTGCTATCTGTCAGCATCTTTCCGAATCTTGCCCAGTCCAACCAGGCTTTCATGTCGCCCGGATTGAAAAGCTTGGCAGCCAGATGTCTCTGTTCAGTCATGCTGGTCAGCGAGAAGATGGGTTTGATGCGGTTATGGTAACATCGCCAGCACCGCAGGCTGCTGGCATGATTGGGCCGCTGGCGCCCGGTATTGCGTCATCAGCAAGTGCAGTGCCATTTTCTGCGTGTCTTGCGCTACTCCTTGCTTTCGATCAGCGACTAGACTTGGGGTTTGATGGGGCGTTCGTTGATGAGTCAGAGTTGTCGTGGATTGCTGTCGACAGCTCCAAGCCTGGCAGGTCAGGCAAGTCATCGTTGGTCTTGCATGCTTCGCCAAGTTGGTCAGATGAGAACTTTAAGGCAGACGAGGATCGTCTGATTGAGTCACTTAGCCGGGCGTTCACAATCGCTACCGGGGTCAGTCTCGACGCGCCTGTCTACTCGCGGCTTCATCGATGGCGGTATGCGCTGCCTACCGAGCCGTTGCCAGGCCGGCACTTGTTTGATGCCGGAAATAGAATTGGTGTTTGTGGCGATTGGTGCGGTGGTCCACGCGTTGAGGGGGCCTACTTAAGTGGTGTGGCGCTAGCTGAGCGTCTGGTGCAGTGGTTTGTTGATGGGGAGCCTACTGATGCCTGAAGGCCCAGAAGTCAGGCGGGAAGCAGATAGCATCGCCCGAGTTCTGGTTGGAGAGCCTATTGCCGATGTGTGGTTTGCATTTGAGCATTTGCGTCGCTGGTCAGGATTTCTACGTGGTGTGCCGCTGTTAGGCGTCGACTCCCGGGGGAAGGCGATGCTCATTCGCTTCGCGAATGGTGTGAACATTTACTCGCACAATCAGCTTTATGGTCGCTGGTTTGTCAAACCGCGTGGGCAACTGCCAAAGACAAATAGGCAGCTTCGCCTTGCCGTTCACACTGAGAAGCATTCTGCCTTGCTGTACAGTGCTTCGGATATCGAGGTGCTTAGCGACGAAGAGTTAGAGTCGCATTCGTTCTTAGCTCGGTTGGGGCCGGACGTGTTGTCGAAGGACGTTGGCCCCTCAGAGATTCAATCCCGATTGCAGGACTCGCGCTTCCGTCGTCGGTCTTTAGGTGGGCTCTTGCTCGACCAGACCTTCGTCAGTGGGCTTGGTAATTACTTGCGTAGCGAGATCTTGTTCGTGGCGCGCCTGCGGCCGGAGGCTCGGCCAATTGACCTTGGCGAAGTGTCGCGGGAAGAATTGGCTACCGCGATTTCTGAGATCACCCTGCGATCTTACCGGCATCGCGGTGTCACCAATGACCTTGATGACGTGCGTCGATTGCGCTCGGAGGGTGTGGCGCGCCGTGATTACCGCCACTACGTGTTCGCTCGCAGCGGCAAGCAATGCCGGCTATGCGGCGAGATCGTCGAGAAATTAGAGAGCGCTGGCAGAAGGCTGTATCTGTGTCCGGCCTGCCAGCCGGCAAGTGATGGTAGGGCGGCCTGAGTCTTTGTGAGGACTCGGCTCTACTTGCGTATATCCAAGCGGTTTCGTCGGCTGGCAGCCTTGTAGGCGGCTGCTGCAGATTTTCGGCCGTGACTTCAGCGCGCCGCTAAGGGTTGAGGTTAGCCCGTCAATCGTGATCGAGCCTTTGCTGATCTATCGCTGGAAGACTTCAGCTTGCAGCGGGCCGCCGCCAACCACCATGACTGTTCCATCGGATAGGTTTGTCGTCACGGGGAACAATCGTGGGGCGGCCATGGAGCCAGTCGCCGTAATGGCATTCGGACTCTGTGAGAAGACATCCGCGGTATCTGTGGCGTTGGCAATGAACTCGCCGTTGCCAATGTCCAGAGTCAGTTGGAAGCCGCCAGCGATCAAAGCTTCGCCGTTTGGAAGGGCCGCGATGGCTGCGCCAGCTCGGCCAACCTGCATGCCTTGCACTGCTGCAAACGAGCCAAAGAAGCCTGATGTGTAGACTAGGCAATCCTCTCGCGTGCCGATGACGATGTCCTCAATGTTTCCTGAGGCTAGGAATGCTGTCAGGTCCAAGCTCAGTCCGCCAGCGATTAGAACCTTGCCGTTACTCAGTGCGGTCGCGCTGTGAAGGAAGCGTGGTCCACTAAAGAACGATGGGAGACCAAAGTTGCCGTTAGCTGGATTGAATAGATATGCAGTTGTCGAGACTGTTGGCAGGTTGATGATCGGAAGCAGCGTGATGCCGCCAGCAATCAGAGCTTGACCGTTCGTTAGGGTCGTCGATGTATGCAGTGCACGTGCTTCGAGCATGATTGGCCCGGAGGTAAACGTGTTGGTGGCTGGGTCGAAGAACTCTGTTGATGCTTGGATCCCAGTTAGGAGTGTCAGTGGGTCGGTCAGATCAAAGCTCAGCAGGCCTCCTGTGACGAGCACGAGACCGTTACCAAGCTGTGATGCGCCGTGGCCTGCTCGCGGTGATGACATCGTGAGCGTTGTCGTCGTTTGGGTGGCTGGATCGTAGATCGCAGCTTGGTCGGTTGGCTGTCCCGAGGTGAGGCTCAAGCCGCCGGTGAATAGCACTCGGCCATCACTGAGTGGCGTTGTTTGGGCAAGAAGACCTACTCCGAAGGTGCTGCCGGCCGTCTCCCACGATTCAATGCGCGAGTTGTAAGCAAGTGCCGCGGGTCCAGAGCCGCCTACGAACAATACATTGCCATCCTCTTGGGGAAGTGCGCCACCGCCAAGGATTGGCAGAGGAGGACTGATAAGGGTAGGTCGAAAAGTGTTGCTGACCTGCGGCGTTACCCGGATCAGGTTGGAGACTCTGTAGGGCCCTGATCCAGCGATCGCCTGCATCGAGAAAATGCAATCAATCAGACTAGGGTCGGTCGGCATCGCTGTGGTTGCCGTCGCGTCGCCGTTGCCGTCAGTTGTGCCAACAAAGGTGGGGGTGTTCGCCGTTAGCCATGCGAATTCGTCAGAGATGTCTAGAAGAACTCCGAACTGTGGCAGGAAGGTGGGCCGTTCGATCAGATCCAACAGGAGCGCATACGGCTCGTTTGGCTCGCCGTGGATTGGGCAGGTCAAAGTGCCCGCAATTGCTCCTCCGACCTTGTCGAGGTCGAGGTTTTGAGCGATTGCCGGGGTTGCCGTTAAGGCTAGAATTGAGGCGGCCAGTGTTGAGTTGCGCATGGGAGTTATTACTTGAGTGTTCCTATCATGGCACATCGATCGTGTTCTTGCCAACGCATGAAGTGCACATCATGTGTAATGCCGTTGGTTGCGGTCGAGCGTTGAGTTGCCATTCGCCGGTGTTCCTCATCGGTTGGCGACGTGCCGTTGAGTCATTCCTGACTCGTTCGCCATTCCAGAGTGCGGCAGTGGCATTCCTATTGTCGCAATCAGGGTCTCTTAGGCCGATCTGACCAACTGAAGATTATCTCAGGTCTACTGTCGTGAGGTCTATATCGGGAAAATTTGACCGTGTTCGGGTGTCGGTGTCGGTGAAAGCTCAATGTTAAGGAAGGATTAGGCCAATGTGCTCGTGATCCCCGGTGTGTCACTGGTGGGGGGGATGCATTAGCGGTCTGCTTCGAATCGCCTAGATGTTGATTTGGAATCAAGTATACTGGTCAGAGCCCAATCTGACTTCATTGGGTCCTATTCGCCTTACGCCTTACTTCAACAATCACTCGATGCTGATCACTCGCCTGTCGTTAACCGCTGTCCTCTGCTGCTCATCAGTTGTAGCTCAATCGGCACCTTGCATGTCCGAGAACGATAGTACGAACGCTGCATCGTCAGCGTTCTTTGGTATATCAAATGGTTCCCCCGGGACGTACGCGTGGCAGATCACGCCAACCAGCACCATTGTCGTTGAGAGTATCGAGACTTTTATTCGGCATCAGTACATGAGTCAGACGGGGGAGTTCGCGAGGCTGTCGATTTGGACCGAGTCCAGCACGGCAACTGCGCCGTCCCAGAAGTTAGCTGAGGGCACGTTCCGCCTGACGAACCAATACTCTTGGCGGGGTTGTAATTTTGATACACCTGTCGTGCTTCAGGCCAACACCAACTACTGGATTGGATTGAATGAGCCCGGCTGGACTGGAGTGCCGATTCAAAGTCTCGGCGGACTGAGTTTGCCGATGATGAGGCGAGACATCATCACGGGTGCTTGGTCGAACATGAACGCTCCCGAGGCATTCAAGTATCGCTTGTATTGCGGCAAGCTTGACCGTCCAGGCGTCGTGCCATTCGGTCCTGCCTGTGCGAACTCGTCTGGTTCACTCGGTACTGCTTTCGCTAACTCCGCGCCAGTTGTTGGCAACACTGGATTCACAGTAGAAGGTTCTGGGTTCACCCCGGGAACGTTGGTTATCGGGTTTGTTGGTCTTACCCCAGCATTCCCTAGTCTGCCGCTGCCCGGCGCACCTGGTTGCTTTGTTAGCACCACTGCTGACGTCACCGCAAGCCTTGCTGCTGGCGTTGGGGATGTGCGAGCTAACTCACCCGATGGGCATGTTGAGTTTCCGATCTCCATCCCTAACAACCCCGCTTTGAGTGGCTTTTATCTTGCTGTAGAATTTGCGGCCTTGGATTTAGGGATTGGCACCGCGCTGCCGTTCGTCACGTCCAATGCGTTGCAGGTCACGATCAACTGATCTTTAGATATTTATGAGGCGAGTTCGCTCGCCTTGTGAACTGGAGACGTTTTTGGTGATACTTCAGTAGATAAGTCGGAGTAGATAAGCCGTACTAGCCGCTGGTAATGTGTCGTTGCCACTTTGGTAATTGGCATCCTCCAGCACTGCCTATTGCCAGGCGGTTGTCTTCGGCTTGTGAGCAAAGCCGCTGCGGGTCGATAGGTCCGATCCACAGCTTGAGTCGCTAGTCGCTATTAACTTGTGACTCGGTTGCGTTTTTGATCCATTATGTCATCCTTTTGATGGCTTGAGCTACGCTGGTGTGTGATGGGTAAATGGCTGTTGGTCGGTTGGAGACCTCATGTAGCGTGAAGCCTCGGGCGTGTTGTTCGTTCGTTGCGCCCGCTGTCATCATGGCTAGATCCGCATGACCTCACCAACAGATGCTGTAGGCGACCTGGCGAGGTCGGCCGAAAAGCCGCTCGTTTACGGTTTGCATTCCGCAAATCTGTATGGAACGGAGCGCATGTCGCTTGAATTATTGGCAGCGTTCCGTGGTGAGTATCGCCCGATAATTTTGTGTCCTCCAGGGCCTTTGGTGGAGCACGCTAGGGAGTTGGGCATCAGTGTGCGAGTGTGTTCGAACTCGTTCGTGCTCATGCTGAATATCTGGCGCTTATTGTTTGCGCACTCCGAACTCGTATTCCTCAGCACGAGTCTTAAGCACTGGGTTGCAATTGCTGTGCTAAATGCGTTTTGGCGACGCAGGCTCGCCCATGTTCATTTTGTGCATGGTGGCGCAAGCGATCGCAAAAGTTACGGCAACAAGAAGTTGATGAATCGCTCTACTGCCTTGCAGGCAGCGGTCTCACCGTTTGTGAGGGGCCGTTTGATTGCTCATGGCGTGCGTGAGGATCGTATTCGCGTCGTCCCCAATTTCCTTGGCAAGGCCAGTCGGGATGCAATTGTCACCAGGCGCCCATTTGATCAGTGTGGTGCAGTTAAAGGCCTTGTGGTGTCTAGGCTCGTGAGCACAAAGCGCGTTGATCTACTGCTTGATGCGCTTCATTTTGATGTTGGGTTGCGGCAATTGGACTTCACGATTTATGGCACTGGCGGGCAGTCGACGGTTTTGCAGGCGCGCGTTGATGCCGAAGATTTGCCGGTCACGTTGGCTGGATTTTCCAGCGAACTCGGTGTCAAGATGGCCGAGTATGACTTTCTGGTGCACCTGTGTCCGTCGGAGCCATTTGGGATGGTGATCTTGGAAGCTGCGGCTGCAGGCTTGCCTGTGGTCGTGCCGGATGCTGGTGGAGTCGCTGCCATCGTGCAAGATGGTGAAACGGGTTTCGTATTTCAGGCGGACAGTGCCGAGAGCTTGGCCGCTGTACTGCGGAAGGTAATGATGGCGCCTAAGGAATTATTGGACACCGTTTCGAAGCGTGCAAGGCTGTCGTTGGAGGTGAATTATTGCTCAGAACAAGTGCTAGATACGTATCGAAAGGTTATTGCTGAGGTGCCGTGTGCTCGTCGTCACTCTGTTTGATCGGGCAGATAGCGGTGTCTTGCATTGGCCTAGAGGCTGCTGCGGCTATGTCATCTAGTGCAGTTGGTGGTCTCTTGCGCGGCATGTCAACGGATCCCATTAAATGATGCGCTCCAGTAGTCTTTAGCCGGTTGTCGGATTTGCTCACCAGACGTGTCGCAATAATCTGAGCTGTATCATCCGTAATTGCTTTTCAATGATCCTGATTAGATGAGCCTGATTCGATGAGCCTGACTTTTGTATGTGGTGCCCTTAGATCTGGGACGACGGTCTTTCGTCTGATGCTCAATTCGCACCCAGAGATTGACAACCCTTCTGAGTGCGACTTTCTCTTCGATGGCATTGGTGGCTCTTCTGGTGAGCCTGATGTAAATGAATACATCGCTCGCTTGCAGTCGTCGCGAATCTTCCTTTCGCACGAACTAGAGATTCGTCCCGAGTGCGACACTTATGAAAAGCTTGTTCGCGATTTGGTGCAGCAGATAAGTGGCGAAGCCAAGCTCTGTCTGAACATCCATCGTAATTTCGAACACGTGCACCGTTACTTTCCCGAAGCTAAACTTCTGCACATCGTGCGTGACCCTCGTGATGTAGCGAGGTCGGCTATTCCAATGGGTTGGGCAGGTAACACCTACAGCGGTGTCGACCATTGGATCAATACAGAGTCTTCATGGAATAGGTTTGCTGCGCAGGATAACCCTGCGTCCGTTCTTGAGATTACCTACGAAGACCTCATCTCAAACCTGGGGGAGACCCTTGGTGCTGTCTGTGAGTTTTTGGGGGTGGCATACGATCCTGCGATGTTGGATTACCATCAGTCTTCAACTTACTCGGCCCCTGACATATCTTTAATCGAGCAGTGGCGTCGCAAGCAGTCTCAGCGGGAGGTTGAACTCGTTGAGTTTAAG
Source organism: Planctomycetota bacterium (assembly GCA_965662465.1). Lineage (GTDB taxonomy): Bacteria > Planctomycetota > UBA1135 > UBA1135 > UBA2386. The sequence goes on from CBFIIO010000018.1 coordinate 32,259, forward strand.
GCTTGTGATCTAATGGTTGCTCGAGGCTACCGGCTAGAAAACTCGCCGCCGAAGCCGCCAAGCTTCCTGGAGCATTTTTGGCTGCGCCTTGCCAGCAAGTTGTACACCTCGACTTTCGATGTTCGAAGGTATGGGGTTTGCCTGGCAGTCTTGCGCAAGTTGGCTTATCGGTTTGATCGGTTGCCAGGCAGGTCGAGTGTCTTGTCGCGCATCAATCAGGTCGACAAGGGGCACCTTAAATAGGCATGCCGCCAATCATGGAACTTGCTGATCGGCCACAGTGCTCCGTTGTTATCGTTAATTATAAAACTCCGGGATTGTGCATTGATAGCGTTCGTTCTTTAGCTGTCGAGGGCAAGGCCGATGTTGAGGTCCTGCTGGTTGACAATGCATCTGATGATGGATCTCTCGACAAGCTGAGGTCGACGATTGATGTCGGCGCAGGCAGTAATGTTAAGTTGATCAGCTCCGATGTGAACGCAGGCTTCTCCGCGGGTAACAACATCGGGATCAACTCGTCCGTTGGCGAGTTCGTACTCCTGCTAAATAGCGACACGATTGTTCGTCCTGGTGCGGTGGAGTTGTTGGTTCAGACGCTTCGTGAAAACCCATCGGTTGGGATGGTCAGCCCACGTTTGGAGTGGCCGGATGGTCGCCCGCAAAATAGCTGTTTCCGCTTTCATCACCCGGTCCAGGAGTTGATCCATGCAGCGAGCACTGGCTTTGTCACGAAGTTGCTGCGTCGTTTCGATCTTCTTTTGCCTTTGACAAGTGATTGCTCAAGTCCTGAATGGGTGAGTTTTGCTTGTGTGTTGGTTCGACGGCAGGTCTTTGAAGATGTCGGGTTGCTGGACGATGGGTTCTTCATGTACTACGAAGACGTCGATTATTGTCGGCGTGTCCACGCAGCGGGCTGGCATATTTTAAGCAATCCAAATGCGCGTGTTGTGCATCTCCGCGGCGGCAGTTCAAAAGTGAAGGATGCAACGGCTCAAAGGAAGCGATTGCCGCGCTACTTTTACGAGTCTCGCGCTCGCTACTACCGCAAGCACTTCGGCTCGGGCGGTCTGCTTTTGGCTAATGTGTGTTGGCAAATCGGCTGGGGGATTTCACTAGTCCGAAGGATGCTGAGTCGATCGTATGTTGCGAATGTCGTAGAGGCTCAATACCGGGATATTTGGATTGGATTTTGGCGGCTGACTGGGAGCGGGCAGCCGCGCGGTAAGTGAGGCGGAGACGCGCAGATTCGCTAGATTGCCGTAGACCTTTGAGTTGCTGGGCTGATTTCAAGCGCAGGGCTGGGCGGCGGTTGGTTGCGATCAGTAGCCAACAGCCATTATTTCCCTGGCGAGATCGTTTCCGACTTCGCTGTTCGGTCGTTTTTGGATAACTTGGTGCACAATTAGTCTGGCAACATCTGTAGGATATTCACACAACGGCCGTTTCCGACGGCTTTGGCTATGCATCCAATTCATTATTGTACTCGGCGCTAATTATTGGTCGCTCCGGCAAGAAAACCTGACTTCATCGTCATCGGCTCAATGAAGAGTGCCACGACCACCTTGCATCGTCAGTTGGATGCTCAGGCTGGGGTGTTCATGTCGTCGCCGAAGGAACCCAACTTCTTCAGTGATGATCATATCTACGAGCAGGGCGCAGATTGGTATTCTGGTTTGTTTTGTGATGCGGACTCCTCCGACATCTGTGGTGAGTCTAGTACCCACTATACCAAGCTGCCTGATTATCCCCTGACGATCGAGCGATTACAGAGTGCGATCTCTGCGCCCAAGCTGATCTACATAATGCGGCATCCGGTTGATCGGTTGGTTTCGCATTACATCCATCAATGGTCTGAGGGAGTGATTTCTTGCGACATCGATACTGCGATCGATCGTTTCCCTGAGCTGATCAACTACAGCTGCTATGGTATGCAGTTGGCCCCATACTTTGAGGCCTTCGGGCGAGATAGTTTGCTGCCCCTGCATTTCGATGACTTCCTTGCGAAGCCGGAAGCTGTTTTGGAGAAGGTCGCGAGCTTCCTTGGTCGCAGCGGTTCGTTCCATTGGGTTGAAGAGCTGGCGCAGGAGAATGCGGCTGGTCATAGGCACCGTAAGTTCTACGGTTACAAGCTGCTCGTAGAGTCCAAGCCTATGGCTTTGCTGCGCCGCTTACTCGTGCCGAAGTCCGTTCGGACGATTGTTCGTGGCAAGCTGTCGATGCAGTCACAGCCCACGATCTCTAGTCAGCAACTAGAGCGAATCACGGCGATCTTCGACAAGGATTTGTTGATGGTTGGCGACTGGTTAGGTTGCGAGATCAACTGCGAGAACTTTAAGAGCAGCTTTCGTCTGGCTTGAGTCGGCACACGTGGCTTGAGTCGGCACACGTGGCTTGAGTCGGCACACGTGGCTTGAGTCGGCACACAGCGGAGGTGTCTGCCGGGGACTTCAGCCGCTGTGGTTCTTCGAAGTGGTTCTGCGAAGTGGGGCTGTGGATGTGGGGACCTTTGAAGTCGATTTCAAGTTTGTCGACTTGGTTTCAAGATGTCGTGTCTGGATGGCTGCCACTGCTAAGAAGGCGGGCGATGGGGCGCCCCTCTGGAAATACCTCCAGGATGATCTTGGCGGCGACAGTCAGTGGCACAGATAGCAGCATTCCGACTGGTCCCAGAACCCATCCCCAGAATAGCAGTGATAGCAAAACTGTGAGGTTCGAAAGATTCAGCCCTTTGCCCATGATTCGAGGTTCAAGGACGCTGCCGATCACGATGTTGATTAGCAGGAATCCAGTGCCAACAATGCCGGCAGACCCTATGCCTAATTCTGGCTGCACAAGAGCTAGTAAGATCGCCGGTATCGCCGCGAGAAATGAGCCGATATTGGGCACAAAGTTGAGCAGGAAGGCAACGAAGGCCCACAGCGAAGGATGATCAACGCCAACGGTCCAAAGCAGCAAGTAGACTAGGAAACCAGTTGCTAGGCTTACGGCGATCTTGATAGAGAAGTATTGGCTGATGCCGTGGCGAATGGCCTCGATGCGTGCCGTCGCTGCCTTAGGATCTGTTGAGACTTCGCGCAACTTGCTTTCAAGGCTGCCAGCTTCGGCAAGCAGAAAGGCCACCAGTAGCAAGATAACGAAGATGTTGCTCATCAGTGCCCCGAGTTGGCTGGCGGCTTGGCCTATGTAGGCGAGCAGGGCTTGCGGGTCGATTGCTGAGTCAACGCCATCGGATACCTCGACAAATCCTGACAGCCAAGATCTGGTTCTGGCGTATAGAGCGCGAAGGCTATCGCTATATGTGGCGAATTCGTTTTCGAATCCAGCAAGGGAGGAGCCTATGACAATTAGGATCGTGCTCGCAAGCAGCACCATGCATAGAAGTACCGCGAAAAGCGCTAGGCTTGCTGGTAGTCCTGCTCGCCCCAGCCAGCGGAGCAGAGGTAGACTCAGGACTGCTACGAATACTGCGCAGAAAAACGGGATGACCAATGCTGCAGCAGCTTTCATGCCTGCTACGACAACGACGCTGCTGGCTATCAGGACAATCAGCCGTCCTAGTGAAGGTTCTGCGGATTTGCTCATGCGACACCGTTTGGGGTTCGAGAATCATAGGCTAGTCGACAGGTGAGCAGTGCGCGATTTGTTTGCCTCGCTCATCAGGATTAACGATGTTCTGTTGCGGCGTGGTTGGATGGCGGCCAGTGTCGGGCCGAGCATTGGGATTGCAGGCTTTGTTGCTTTGTCCGGCGAGACCGTGCTGCGCTTAGGTTGAGGTGGATGTCGACTGTTCGTCGTCAGCATCTTTGCTGTCTGGATTGGAATTGTTCCAGTAGTGGCTAATCATCCACATCGTCCGTCGATTGCGATGTGTTTAGCTGCTCAGGGCAGTCTACTATGCAAGCCTTACGCGTATTCAGATTCAGCCCTATGCTTAAAGCCGCTTGTTTTCTGCTTCTGTCGATCTTGCCGTTTCTTGCCCCATGCGTGGTCGCCCAAGATTCGGGAGTGGTCTCAAAGCCATCGGGGTTGATCTCCGAGAAGCTTGAGCAGTTGGTTGCACCGATTGCTCTGTATCCGGATGCGTTGTTGACTCAGGTGCTGATGGCGTCGACGTATCCCTTAGAAGTTGTCGAGGCTGCACGCTGGGTGGCGCAGAACTCCAAGCTAGATCAAGCTGCGCTTGACAAGGCTTTGCAGACTGAAACTTGGGATCCTAGTGTGAAGTCGCTGTGCGTTTTGCCGATCGTGCTCAAGCGCATGAATGACAACCTAGATTGGACGCAGGATTTAGGTGATGCATTTCTGGCAGATCAGGCGGCGTTGATGGATGTGGTCCAGAGCATGCGTCGTAAGGCTTTAGAGGCTGGCAATCTGAAGTCGACCGAGCAGCAGATCATCACGAATCAATCAGATCAGATCATCGTGATTGAGGCCGCGAACCCAAGCATCGTTTATGTGCCGACCTATTATCCGACCGCTGTATACGGGTCCTGGTATTACCCGTCTTACTACTACCCTCGGATTTACGTGCCGCCGCCGCCGGGCGTTGCATTGTTTTCGTTTGGGCTTGGAGTTGCTTGCGGAAATGCAATGTGGGGTCGTTGCAATTGGGGTTGGGGCCGCACGAACATCAGCATCAACGTCAATAAGCACAACACGTTCATCAATCGGACAGAGACTAGTTCGCGTCGGTCCAGCTTGCGAAGCAGAGCGGGAAACAGCGGTTGGCAGCACGACCCTCAGCACCGCAAGGGCGTTCGCTATGCCAGTCCTAGTACGGCGAAGCGGTTTGGTGGTGGCGCTTCGAGTCGCGTGAGTCGCGATCAAGCACGTGGCTTCCAATCTGGCTCTCGCTCGTCATCATCCCGAGTGCCGAAGCCTGCTGCGCGGCAATCCACTGCACGGCAATCCACTGCACGGCAATCCACCGCAAGGCAATCCACCGCAAGGCAATCGGTGGCTCGCCAGGCATCTGCTCGCAAATCCCAGCAGCGGTCTACGAGTAGCAGTAGGAGCAGTAGCTTTACTGGTTCCCGCAATGCTGCGCATGCCCGTGCAGCTAGTTTACGTGGCAGCTCATCCCGCAGCAGTCGATCGCGATCGACTGCAGGTCGTGCCCGGGCTAGTAGCGGTCGGCGTCGTCGTTAGTTTTGTCTCTTCGTTCAGGAATTTCTAAATGCACTGTTCTTACTACACGTTCGTTCTCGCTGTGGCTCTTGGCTCATGCGCGTCATCGACGCTGACGTTTCCGACGCCCGTTGCGGCCGTGCAAACTCTGCTCGAAAGTGCTGAGAACGCTAACGCTGCTGAAGAGTTGCTTGGTGTTGGCGGCTTTGATGTGCTGCGATCTGGTGACGATGTTTCAGACCGTGATGATCTAGCAGTCGTACGTGCCTTGATTGCGCAGAAGCTGGTGTTTGACGAGGTCGATGACGATCGTTGTGTCGCTCTGCTTGGCGACGACGGCTGGCCGTTACCTATACCGATTGTGCGTGCTGGGGATGGCTGGCGATTTGATGTTGAGGCAGGCAAAGAAGAGATCTTGAACCGTCGTGTTGGCAGAAATGAACTGTCGACGATCGCTACCTTGCGCGCATGTGTTGAAGCACAGTTGGAATATGCATCCGTTGGGCGCGATGGTGAGCCGCCGCGGTTTGCGGGTAAGTGGAGAAGCAGTCAAGGGACTCACGATGGTCTTTACTGGCCTGTAGCCGATGGTGGGGCCGATAGTCCATTAGGCCCATTGGTAGCGGCTGCTGATGCTTCTGGTTACCGACGCTCTGCGACCAATGTGCCCGTTCCCTATCACGGCTACCTCTTTCGTATTCTGACTGCGCAAGGCCCGGGTGCCCCGGGTGGTGCTCGGGACTATGTTGACGCGAGTGGTAGCTTGAGTGAGGGGTTTGGGTTCTTGGCTTGGCCCGTGAGCTACGGCAATTCGGGCGTGATGTCCTTTAAGGTCAATCAGCAAGGCATCGTATTTGAAAGAGATTTAGGTGATCGTACTGCTGCGATTGTCGCAGGTATCACTAGCTATGACCCAGCCTTGAATTGGAGTCCGGTTGGCCTTTGAGCATCTGTCGGTCATGCTGCATATAAGCTGGTGGCAACCGCGATTGCCCAGCAATGGGGCCTCGGAACATGCCGCTTACCGAGGCTACTGAATGATCGATTGGCCGACCTAGCGGTCGCCTGTGCAGAGACCGATTCGCAAGTTGTCTGAGGATTTGCCTCAGCTGCGATTCAAGGTCTCAACCGATGCGTGCCCGCGTTTGTCGGGCCTCTCTTTGCTCGCCAATGTTGCTTAGCTATCGTGCAAGTTCTGCGTGTTACGTCGTTCGACGCAGGTGAGCACCGAAGTAGACGGGGCGCGTTTGTCGAGGGTAAGTGGGAATGAAGCAGTTCTTACCTGGATTCTCCCACATGTCGACCAGTTCATAGCCTTTCTGGATCAGGCTCTTCATGAACCTTCCACGGTTGCGGATCCAATAAGCGCAGTAAGCAGTGCCGATGTTTTGCAGCGTTACAAACTCATCGGTCTCATGCAGAGGAATCTGGTTGATGATGATGTGTGACGGCATGGAGCGCAACCCATCAAGAATGTCTGGTAAGGACGTGTCGCAGTATTGAAGTGATCCTGATGCCAGCAATACTTCTGCAGAGTCTGCGTCTTCTAGTTGCGTAACGAACTTTGGTTGGGGCTGCGGTCTAGACGCGTTCAGCTCCATGCCGCGTTGAACCGCTGCCTCAAGATCGTAGATCGTCCATGATACATCCTTAGGCCATGATGGCAGGATTCGGAAAGCGTCTAGCATGCCGCCAGCATGTCCTCCAAAATCAAGGACACGCAGGCCACGCTGCAGAAGCGGAATCAGCCAAAACAAGACTGCGTAGTCTTCGGGGAAGACTGGTCTATCAGCATACATTTGGCCTGCAGCTTCATGGTCGTAGCCTGTTGGACGGCCACTTGGGGCAGAGGCAATTGCAGTTGCAAAGTCTGGGTAAACTCCCCGGAATCTACCGAGTGAAGTGCTGCTTCTGAATTGCCGCTCGTAGAGCGCCCTCACGAGGTATGCAGACGGCTGAATACTGGCCGCCATATGAATCAATCGTCGGTTACTCATAGGGCAGGCTCTTCACTTGCGGTTGCTAGTCGACAGGCTTTCCTAAACCTCACCGGGTCGTGAGGCTCCTTGCTGCTGTCGCAATCTGTTTAGGCGTGACAGGGGGAATGAAACGAGTAGCAGAACGGCGATCCGCCAAGTCGTGTCGACTCATTCCTCCATGGCATCGGACTTCTAACTCTAGGCCAAGCGTGTCTTATTCAGCAACTTTGATTGACGGCAAAGATGGCATGAACATCGATGTGTCGGTCGACCGTTACATCGTTTGGGGGCACATGCGAGTGTTTTCGCAATCTGGCATCTACGCACAGACTACGGTCCAGCGAGTTGCTAGTGATGACGTTACGGTGTGCCAGTAAAGCCTGTGGTTTACCCGGCGGGTGGCAGTAAGCGTTGCTTGCTGCTGTGCTGCTCTGATGCGAGCCCGGCTAGATGGTTGACGCAAGCATGAGCAGCCAAAACAAAATGGTGGCGGAGGCTTTGGACGCAACGATAACGCACACCGAAGAGAACCGGCGCAGTCGGGGCTGAAGGCTTACACGGCAGCGCGTCATCGGCGTTGCTGCTTGAAGCGATTCTGACCGATCCTTGCTGCCAGCCAGTGCAAGGCGAATGCACCAGTGTCAATCTGGGCAAGTGCTAGTGCTACTTACTTGCCGTCGGCTTCTGTCTGAGTGGCGAACAGGCTGAAGCGCAACCCAAGTCGGCTTAGTGTGAATAGCGCTGCCGCCTTGAGGTTGTCGATCCCGTACCGGACCGATGGGATGAAGCCAATAGAAGATGCTTCCTTAAAATACTTAACCGGCATTGGCGCATCCGCGACGGTGAATCTGTGCTTGATGGACTGCGCAAGGAACTGCGCGTCGAATCCAAATGCGTCGCTATTCGCTTCGAAGTCAACCTTTTCGAGGACCGATCTTCGATACGCCCGGAAGCCTGAATGGAACTCGCCAAGGTTTGTTCCGTAGGTGAAGTTGAGCATGATCGTCAGGCTGCGATTGAACAAATACTTCCATGCTGGCATGCCGCCGCGAAGTGCCTCGCGTCGGGAGCGAATACGGTTGCCAAGAATTACATCGCACACCCCGTTTCTAAGGAAGCCGACGAAGTGAGGGACTAGGCTCGGGTCATATTGGAAGTCTGGATGCAGCATCACAACGATGTCTGCATCTTGCTCAAGCGCGGCTCGGTAGAGCATCTTTTGATTGCCGCCGTAACCGAGATTGCGCTCGGTTTTTAACACCTGCAGGCCAAGATTTTCGGCTACTGCGACAGTGTCATCCTGACTGCAGTCATCACCTACGATCAACTCGTCGTAGGTGCCTTTTGGAATGCTGTTGAGCGTTTCCTCAATCGTTTTTGCGGCGTTGTAGGCCGGCATGACGACGATGACTTTTTGACGTTGGTTGTTAGGGGGAGGAGCGCTCATTAGTAGTTGGCGAGTCGACGTTCCAGGTTGATTGCTTTTTTCACGCGCTCCATCAACTCTTGCCACGGCCCGTGTCCGGGTGAGCCAACCGCGGGCATTGGACCAGCTTTCATTAGTTCGAGTGCGCGCATCGGTTGCTGGGCATAATTCTTGCCGCCATCACAAAGGCTAGCCACTAGTAGGAAGACTTCTTCGATCGTTCGCGATCCATCCGCTCCCCGCTCTTCAAGAAAGTTAGCTCCCTCCAATTGTCTGTCCATCGACGTCAAGAGCCAGAACACCTTAACAGCGTTCTGCCGGTTGCTTTTATCGACCAGTGCCAAGGCGAGTTCGTGGTAGCCGACAGTGGTCAGGTTATTGGCTACTAAGTCTCGCTGTGCGGGATCATTGCCAGCGGCTTCGATGTTCTCAATGAGCGCTGCGACCTGAATCAGCGTCGGATCAAAGTCTGCAATGGGAACAAGGTTGATCGCGCGTCGTGCAGCGTCAAAGTTGTGCTCTAAAAGCCAAGCCATTGCGAGTTCTTCCGCTGCGCGCTTGTCACCCGCTGCTATGGCCTGTTCAAAGTCATTTGGCGTTATTTTGTAAGCTAGCCATGCGGCACCATCATGATCGAATGGTTCAAAGCGGTTGAGCCAATGATATGCCCGCGACGGATCGCGCGGATCGAGAGAGTTGAGTGTTCGGTTATAGATCGCGATTGAGCCAAAGCGTGGTCCCTCATTCGCGCGTAGAAACAACAGGTCAGGGCTGCGTGTCAGCAAGGCTTGGCGACCTGTTTCACGTCGTTGCTCCCAATCACAGTTGCTGTCAGAGAACAGGCGCGCGCCACCCGTTTGGCCGCCACAGAGTTGGTTGAAGAATCCTATGTAATGTGGCCAGCAACTCGTCAAGTTGAAGATGGAGCTGCAAATCACAAGACCAGCGATCAGCTTGCCAGTCCTGCCGTGTCGCCAGGCATAGCTTAGGCTTACGCTCGCCAACATGATTATGGCAGGTATCAGAGGTAGGACGTAGCGGATGCCCATTTGCAATGCGCGCGTTCCACTGCAGTAAGCCAGTAGCGTCAAGGGCGGAATCAATACCGTGAGCCACAAGCCGCGAGATGTAGTCGCACGTCGACATAGGAATATGCCAGCGACTGCCGCTGTTAAGACTGCGACCGGTGTCTTACAAATTACTGTCAGCGGGTAGTAGCCCCAGTGATTTCCCCTCTGGTCTAAGAAGAAGCCATTCGAAGTTAGGCCAGACCATTTGGCTTGATGATCAATTCCCAGCACCATTGGTTCTGGGAGTATTCCAAGCAAGCTTGAGCCTAGCGGCATCCTCGCCAGTGATCGAATCATCGGCGATGATAGGTCTGCTACTTTGTCGCTAGAAAATGGGGGCGAAGCGAATAGGTAGGCTGCATACAAGAAGCCGAGTGCGATGGCTGCGGCAATGCTAACTGCGAAGATGGATCCGATTAACCGCAGCGGTAGTCGTCGACAGTTCGTGGCCTTTGTTGGCCATGGGTCAAATCCCGATGTGGGGGCTGCAATCGCAATGAAGCCGAGTGCTGCGCAAGTGATTGCTCCGGTGTATTTGGTTGCCATCGTTGCGCCAAGCGCCATTCCAAAACACAGCAGTCTCAGCAAGGTTGGCTGCTGTAGCCACCGCCAGCAGCACCAGCTCGCAAGTATCGAAGTAGCGGTAAACGCGATATCCGACGACAGCAACGGACCGTAGCCAATAAGCGTCGGGTTTGTGGCGGCTAGGAATGCAGTGATCAGGCCAGCGTGTTCTCCTAGTGCTCTGCGGCTCCAAAAAGTCAGCGCGATTAGAAGTAGCGATGGAAAGACCATCATGCCAAGTCGGGCTTTTAGCAGTCCCTTGGAACTGATGACCGATTCCCCGTGGTCGTCGGAGATCTGCGTTCCCAGTAATATGAGCGGGCCCTGGAAAAGCTGTTCGCCGACATGCATGCCCTCTCTCTTAAGAAGGTGTCGCCCGGCTATTTGGTAGGCGCGTTCGTCAGGAGTGCGCTCAACGGTCTGTGATAAACACACCAGCATCAAGATGCCGGCCAATACGCAAGCCCATGTCAGCTGGAGCGTCGCGGCGGCTTTGTGTTGGCGCATCAGTTGATGTGGCTGTGATTCAATGGGGCAAGTAAGCAGCGGCTTGGCGAACCCTAAGGCAATACGGTCAAGATCGCACCCTTACGGGCGAGCTTGCGCGCCGTCATTGCGGCGCATGGACTACTGGTTGCCGATTAATGCAATCGGGATGCTTGTATCGGCTACTACGGGCATTTCGTGTTAGGTGATTGCGTGCAAATCGCCGCAGTTGGATAGCCTGTAAGTGTTCGGTTGAAGCTGTTGTCAGGCTTTGGTAGCCGCTGCCGCCAAAAATAGGGTAGATGCCTTGGCGGTTCCGTGCAGATGGCATGGCGATTTCGTCAATCAGCGCTATTCAAATCATCTGTCTGCCGCCGTCTGATCACCGGCATGCAGCTCGACCGCTCAAGTAGAAGGTTGTGTGTGGGGTTGGGGGAATAGAGGCGCGAATGGTCCTTGCCAATCTAGAGGCGGTGCTGGTTTGACTCGCATTAGGCGCCGGAGTGATGCGTCGGAGCACTTCGCGGTGTGACGGATGCAGTCGCGGTCAAGCTCCTGTGCTGCGATTACAGCTTGCCTGCGAAAGCAGTCGTGTCCTCAGCCTTTGTCCATAGGCAGGCGCCTGAGGAGGCCGAGCGGCCGGTCTGTCGTGTCGATTGAGAATGCGGATTCGTAGCATGTTCCGCTGAGTTCATCTCGGTAATGGGAATTGTTGCTGCATGGCAACGTGTCGCAAATCTGATAGCTCGATACGCCTTTTCGTAAAGCCTTTAATGATTGGTGCTCACGAACTTTTTCGCGCAGGGTTGTCAGGCGGTTTTTCGTGGTCGGGATTGCGAAAGGGTATGATTTCGGCGTTCCAGGTTTGCTATCTGGTAGATGGTTGAATGTTTTTGCACAGATTTTGTCAGGTGTACGGTTTTCTCATACCAGATCTCAATTCTCCTGAATCCATAAAGCTTTTAATGAAGATGCTTTATGAGAAGCCGGTGGATTCTATTGAAACTGCGAGTCTTTAGGGCCTTGCGATTTCGTATGCCTGAGACATAAAGGCGGAGTTCGTTTGGCCCCCGAGGTCGCTGACGTTTCGCTGGTATGGGCCGGCGAAGGTTGGATGCCTCGATCGCTTGGTCGCCTCGCACGACCAAGCAAATAAAGCATCAACATGAAATCACCGCAAAGTCCGAATCCTTCTCGTGACGCGACGCCGTCGGCAAGGCCAGTGGCTCACAAGGCAAAGTCGCTACGTTCAACCTACCTCGTCATGGGTTGTGTGTGTCTGGCACTGCCTTCGATTGTGGCAGCCTTGCCAGATCCCTCGGTCTTGATCTCAGTGATCATTGACGACGATGAGATTGAAGGGCTAGTCCCGAAGGCGGCATACGCAAATGCTATCGAGGGTGGTCCTACCGGCACATTTGAGGATGTCGGCATCAACATCAACACCAACAATCTGCAGGGCAACGGTGGCATGGATGTGCCTACTGGCGCAAAGCCTAGCCCGCTATTCGGGGCGCAAGGGTTTACACAGCGCATGCTGCGTTATGAGGAGTTTGGACCTCAGCCATTGGGGTCAGAGACTGCGGTTGCGAGCGGAACACCGTTTCCATCGCCAGCCAGCAGTGCCTCTGGTCCTGACTTTGCCGAGATGGATACGTTTCTTGCGCAGCACGTTTCCTCAAGCGGAGCGTTGCCGAGTCCGTTCCCGACTGCCGGGTCGAATGACATCGATCTCAACCCATGGAGTAGTTCGATTGCGAACTTCCTGGGTCGTCCTGTCACGACTTCCCCAGCTGAGGGTCGTCCACCGGGAATCAACTGGTCGCACCAGCGCTGGTCAGAGTTCTTGCCGGAGCAGTATTTTGTGACAGCACAAGCTGGCGGGCACGACAATTCCGGGCTTCGAGACTCGTTGCAGATGCACCAATACTCAGCAGGTGAGTTTGCTCCTGGGGGGCTCTATCACAATGTTGCCGGGCCAGACGTCGCTGGTAACGCTCGCCCTCAATTTGACGGCACGAGTTCAGGTATCTCTTGCCAACTTCATCCGTCATTTCCTGTTCAGGATCCTCTGTCAGTTTGGACGTTCGATGGCACGTTTCCACCGAAGTTGTTGATGGCTCGGTACGGGAAGCCGGTTCTCTTTCGTCACTACAACGCATTGCCAATCGATCCGTCGGCAAACAATGGATTTGGTTTGCATACGCTGACGACGCACGAGCACAACGGCCACAATCCATCGGAAAGTGACGGCTACGCGCAGTCGTTCTTCTTCCCAGGGCAGTTTTACGATTACCACTGGCCAATGGCCGTTGCTGGTCACGACTCCATCAATGCCAACGCTACCGACATCCGGATGGGAACACCCGACGGCAATGGCGGCATCGAAACTCTGCCTGGCGATTATCGAGAGGTCATGAGCACCCACTGGTTCCACGACCACATGCTCGACTTCACGGCGCAAAATGTCTACAAGGGCAACGCGGCGATGATGAACTACTACAGTGCCATCGACCGCGGCAACGAATCGATAGTTGATGGTGTCAATTTACGATTGCCTAGTGGTTCAGCGCTGGATTGGGGCAACCGTGACTACGACGTCAACTTGACGTTTTCCGACAAGGCTTGGGATTCTGAGGGACAACTGTTCTTCAACATCTTCAACTTGGACGGGTTCATTGGCGACCAGATGCTGTGCAACTGGCTTTGGAAACCCTATTTGGATGTGCGGGCACGTCGATACCGATTCCGCATCCTGAATGGATCGGTCTCTCGTTACATGCGACTTGCGCTCGTTGAAGAGGTGCAAGGCAGTGGTGGGGAAATCGAAGGCGGCGAAGGATCCGGCCTGTCTTACAACCTCGTACCGTTCCACATGGTGGCCAATGATGGCAACATCATGGAGCACTCGGTCGCATTCGATGGGGCTACTAAATGGGGCAAATACAAGAATCGCCGCGGGATCTTGCCAACCTTAGCGATTGCTGAGCGCTACGACATCGTCGTTGATTTCTCACAGTTCGCGCCGGGCACCAAGTTGTTCATGGTCAACATTCTTGAGCACAAGAATGGCAAGCGGCCCAATGAAGAAATCCCCATCGAGGAAGTTCTCAGTGGCGAATACCACGATCGATCCAGTGCACCGTTTGACCTACCTGAGCCTGATGGTGACTCATATGACACTGACCCTTGCGTTACTCGATGCTTAGAGTTTGTTGTCCATGAGTATAGTGGCACCGACTTGAGCATGGATCCGGCCGACTACGTTTCGGGCAACGGCAATGGTCCTGATGGATCAGACCTGCAGATGATTCCGCTGCCGACATTCACGCAAGCTGAGTTGGACGCTGCCAATCAGCACACCTTTGAGTTTGGTCGTTCGAACGGCACTGACCAAGCGCCATGGACCCAGAAGACCGATGGCGGTGGCGGCCTTTATGGCGATACGCGCCGGATTTCTACGTCTGTCAACAGGTCCCAGGTTGAGCTGTGGACCCTTCAAAATGGCGGTGGCGGCTGGTCCCATCCAATTCACATTCACTTCGAAGAAGGCCAAATCATCTCTCGTGGTGGTGAGGCTCCTCCGGAATGGGAGCGCTGGGCGAGGAAAGACGTCTTCCGCCTAGGTCGGATGGATGACAGTCTTGATGAGGTTGTGGTTGCTTTGCGCTTCCGCGAGTTTGTTGGCTCGTATGTCGAGCACTGTCACAATACCCAGCATGAGGATCATGCGATGCTCATGAGGTGGGACATCGAGAATCCTGGTCAGGTCTTGGTGATGCCGACCCCGATGCCAAGTTGGGACGGGGTGAGTTACGTGCAGACATATGCCTTGTCGACTCACCGAACTGGAGATCCAGACGCGAGTGACGCAGAGAGGTCCTATGGCCACTTGGTTAAGTAAACGCTTGCTTCGAATTGCGGCTGCATCCCTCGCAGCTTCTCTTTTCTTCGCTGCAGGAAGTTCTGCACAAGATGCGGTTGGGGTTAACTCTGCCCGAACTTCTGGTGGCGCGCGTTGGGGGGCAGGATACTTCCCCAACGTCTCCCTGACCTCTCATGAGGGTGAAGAGCTTCGGTTCTTTGACGACCTCATAGAGGGCAAGGTTGTCGTAATCAATTTCATCTACACGACCTGTCCCGACGTCTGTCCACTCGAAACCGCTAAGCTTGCCGAGCTGGCGGCGATTCTGGGCGACCGCGTTGGCAAGGACGTATTCCTTTATTCCATCACCATCGACCCAATCACCGACACGCCTGAAGTCTTGGCGGCCTACGCAGAGATGTATGGTGCCGGACCTGGTTGGACATTTCTAACTGGTAAAGGCCAGGACATCATCTCTATCCGCAAGAGCCTCGGACTCTACATCGAGGAAATCCAGGGTGAGGAGTCGAAAGACCACAACACCAGCCTGATCATTGGTAATCAGGCTACTGGGCGATGGATGAAACGTTCTCCGTTTGAAGACTCCTATTTTCTTGCTGATCAAGTAGGCAGTTGGCTTCACAACTGGACGACTCCGTCAAGTAATCAAGATAGCTACGCCAATGCCCCCTCGCTGGGTGACGTGAGCTCCGGATCCGTGCTTTTTAGGACGCGGTGTGCGTCGTGCCACGTAATTGGTGAGCAGGTTACAGCTGCTCAAGTTGGCCGCCTGATTGGGCCAGACTTATCGGGAGTGACGGACAGGCGAGATCCTGAGTGGCTGGCCCGCTGGATTGCTGAACCCGACAAGATGTTGGCTGAGAAGGATCCATTGGCCCTTCAGCTTTTTGAACAATACAAGGGCGTTGCCATGCCCAACATGTCGCTGAGTCGTAAGCAAGTTGACTCAGTGGTCGAATACATTGAAACCGAGAGCCGGCGAGTGGTGGCCTCGCAGGCTGGTGTAGCTGCTCGTGCCGAGGCGATGGCCGCCTCAGGTGGTGAGGCTGCTTCTTGCTGCCAAAAAGGTGAATCGGCTCTGCTTGCTAGTGCTGATTCGGCCGATCCCGGCATCCCGGGCTCGTTGCTTGCATCGAAGACCCGCATTTCTCCGACCTTTGAATATGGGTCCATGGGATTCGGTGTCGTCTTCCTACTGCTTTACATTTACCAGAGATTTCGCGCCGGCTATTGGCCTGCACGAGGCCGCCTATCTAACAAAGTTGAGATCGTATAATGTCAATAACCAATAGATCACGAACCAAGAGCATTGCTATCCGTAGTGCCTGTGTTGGCGCGATGCTGATCGCGGTGGCTTTGCCGTCTTGCACCAAGGGTGCAAGCGCGGCCTCTAGTGAAGCCGCGGAATTGTCCGTTCTTACGGGGAGCGGGTCCGAATTTGTATCGCTCGGTAAAGCTAGCGGTTGGCAAGGTCTGCCTCGCAGAGTTCGCCATATTCCTACGGGAATGGTGTTGGTCTTGGTTGAGCCTGGTGTAGCGCAACTGGGGTCACCAGACAACGAAATCGATCGCGACAATGATGAGGTCTCTCGTCAAGTCGAAATCACTAAGCCGTTCTACATCGGCGAGGCCGAGGTTTCGATTGCTGAGTGGCTCGCTGTTCGATCTGAGTTGCCAGTTGATTGTGAGTTTACTGACAAAGATTCGTTGCCGGTTCAGGGGGTTTCCTGGCACACCGCGAAGGGTTTCGTAACCGACCTCAACAATATGGGGTCAACCGGTTGGCGATTGCCGCTTGAGAACGAGTGGGCTTATGCCTGCCGTGCTGGCACGACCACGGCGTTTTCGTTTGGTGATGAAGTCGTGGCCGATATCGCGAGCTTCAACTCCGAGTGGGCATACGGGTCAACACCCAAGTCACCAGCTGCGACGAGTCCGCAGCCAACGCGTTCGTTTGGCGCCAATCCTTGGGGCCTGTTCGATATGCATGGCAACGTCTGGGAGTGGTGTGAAGATCACTACTTTGTCGATCCTACAGCTCCTAGCGGTGCCGCACTTGGTGGGCCCCGTGTCTTGCGCGGTGGCGCGTGGACTACAAAGGGCAGTGAGTTACGGTCTGCAAGTCGTGAAGGCTACGCACCGTCGAGCTCCGGCTCAGAGTATGGATTGCGCTTGGTCTTCTCGATCTAGCGAGTGGCGCTCTGTTTGACCGATGGATGTTTCTTCAGCCGGTGCGGTCTTCCGCGTCGGTGTTGCGGTTGCGATCCATCGGTTTGATTCGAGTTCCCGTGGCTCGAACAATGGCCCCGCATAACTCTGGCAAGTGGCTATCATTCGATGTTCTAGGCACTGACGGCCGGCCTTGACGACTGGCCTTGACGACCGGCACAGTAGCCTGTGCTAACCAGATTCAGTCTTGTCACTCTGGCGTCACCGGTGCGGTTGCGACGAATAATCGGTAGCAAGCCAAGTCGCGTGCGTATAGCCGTTCAAGTGCGAATCCGCCCAGGAAGGCTTGTGCGATACGGCGCGCAAATGGCAGTGGCAAGAGGCGTCGCCATCGATTCGCCGCGCAACAGGACCGTTCTATTTGTGGCAAACTGCGATGTGGAACTTGTGGCGTCAGGTCCGACTCTAAAACTACTTGCAAGCCGGCTTTGTTGAGTTCGCTGTGGATGCTAGCTAGATCACGTAGTGGGGGTGACGACCAGTCTCGTGCGAGCGTGCTGACATCTACATCATCTGTTGCTGGATGATTGAGTAAGTCTTCGAGCCATATCAGCGTGCCGCCAGGACGCAGCGACTTTCGTACGTTTTGCAGCACTAGGGACAAGTTCTGAGTATGCCCCAACGCTTCAATCGCTAGCACCACGTCCAGATCGCTCGGCAGATCGGCTTCTAGGTTTTGCTGCAGAAACGTGCAGCGTGGTCCTACACCCAGTTGATTAGAGATCTGGCGGGCTCTTCGGATCTGATAGGCGCTTGGGGTGACTCCGAACGCGTGCCCATTGTCCGTGACGGTCTGTTTAGGCATCCACCTCAGCAGCGAGGCACCAAAGCCACAACCTAGATCTAAAATGCGGTCGCGAGTTGGGTTGGCGGCTTGGTTTATCAGCCATTGGTCCAAGCTGGAGCCGTTGTCGAGTGGCCCGTCTGTCATGGAAGGCGTCAGCCGTTTGCGCATCTCTAACCCACTACCCGGTGCGTTACGAGTGAGTGCTCGCCGCCACCATTGGAAGCGCGCGAGTGAGTCGTAGAGCGCAACAGGCCCTTGGTCAGTCACTCAGGTGCTCCGTCGGGCGCAGGGTGAACACGAGTTCATTGCACCACCGCAATGGTAGTAAGGAATGAGCAATACGCTCTTTTCGGCCGGGTTGCGGCGACTGGCCAGGTAGATGTTGTCGCCATCTTTGCCTGGGCCATTGATCAGGTATCACGGATTCAATGGTGAGTGAGTTGCGGGCGAATAGCTGTTGCCATGCAGACAGCGTCATTGCGTCTTGATGACCAGCGATTTCGCGGTTGCCTAATCCTTCGCGCCAGAAGCGCCAGACTAGTGTGCTTGCGTTGCGCACTAGGAAGCAGAATCGTGCCGTTGGCTTGGCTACTCGCACCATCTCGCTGAGTGCTCGATCACGATCGAGGAAGCGCTCAAGAGAGCCTAGGCAGGTAATTCCATCAAACGTGTTGTCAGAAAATGGTAGCTGTTCGGCATTGCCGACCTGTGCATCGATGCCTGGCAAAAGTTTCTGCGCCAGGGCAATCGCTTCGCCTGATAGATCTATGCCGCTTGCAGTGACACCGCGTTCTCGAGCTGCTCGCAATACCATGCCAGGTCCACATGCGACGTCTAGAAGGTGTTGGCCACTATTTAGGCCGAGCAATTGTACGAAAATTGGGTAGGCGCGAGGTGGGCGAAGGTAGCGCAACCCTTTTTGCTGGTAGGTCTCATCGAACCAAGCCGCGACCTCGTCTTGTGCTACTGGTGGGACGGTCATTGTGAATCACTTTAGCCCAGGAATTGGAAGATAGCGTGCGACTCGCTGCTGATAGTTCCGCCAGCTGCCGCCATGAGTAGCTGTGAGCTGGGCTTCTTCAAGGCATACACGATGATGCATGTTCATTAAGTAAAGGGGAAGGCCAAGCCAAAGCCAGGGGCCACCAAGGGTTAGGCAGAGGCCAATGTAGAAGCTGAACATCCCGACTAAACCGGGGTTGCGTGAGTAAATGAACAGGCCATTGGGGATGCGCTTGCGTCGCTTAGCGGAACGTAGTTGTAGGACGGAGCTAAAAGTGAGCAGTCTTCCTGCAATGATGAATGCGAGGCCAAGATTGGTGACTTCGTTGAAACCTATTGGAAAAAAAGCAGTTCGTAGTTGAGGCCACAGGGTTGCAAGTAGCGGCAGTGCGAATAGGCATACTCCAACTGAGGTCGGCAGAAAAAACCTCAGCAACTTGCTGACTCGAGAGCGATCGCGTGCCCTCGAGAGCGCATCCGTTGAGGGTTTCTCTCGGTGATCATGCCTGAGTAGGTTCAGCGTGCTGGCTTCGCTGGGGATCGGGAAGACAGTTAGCTCGATCACCAGGGTGCCATAGGCCAGCAGGATGGTGATGTCAGTGAAGTTCATGATGCTCCATCGCGGCTTTTCTGCTTCGCATCAGAAATTGCCAATCACTCGAGAATGACCACATGAGTAGTAGGGCTGCAGAAGCTGTGAAAGTCTCGCGCAGCATAGAGTTCATTCCGGGTGCCATTGCCGCTAAGAGTGCGATCATGACGATGGCGCAGACACGTCTGCCACGGCTGTTGTCACCATCGATAGGCTTGGGGTTGGTTGCCGGCAGTTTATAAAGCCATGCCCCCAGCACGAAAGCCGGCCTCATCAACGGTAGTAGCAATACTTGCGGGCCACTTCCTGCGCTGACTAGCAGCAGAGCAAATGTGGTAACGGTGAGTTGGTCTGTTTCCATGTCTAGAATGGCCCCTGCAGGTGTCGGGCCAAGATGGCGCGCGATTGCTCCGTCGACCATATCTAGGGAGGCGATGAAGACTGCTAGCACCCAACATATCCACGCAGATGGGATGTGAGTAAACAGCAGAGGCACTAGCAGGAGAGCGCGAGCTAGGGTTGTCGCGTTAGCAGGGGAGCGGCCAGCCTTCAAAACCGCGACCAGCGAAACCGTAGAGCAGATGATTAAAAGCGCGATAGGGATGCGCCATGTCAATATCCACGCCTCGTCAAGGCAAGTGCAGAGCAACAGTGCTGGAGTCCACACGAGCGCTTGGATGCGCGACCACGTTGTTAGGGCTTCCATCCGCAATTAATTGAAGCATAACGCAGATTTGAGAGTTTGCGAAAGTGAGGCTACCTGGGGCCGATGGCACTGCGGCAACGCTTAGTAAAAAATCTCCAGGGTGTAGAATCCTTATCTTCCGGCTATTGTCGGAGGCAGCCGAGATTTCTCTTGGGATTCACTTGATGACCTGCAACTTGTCCGAAGATTTGCCGTGGTACGCTTTGCTTGAGGCTAGGAAGCTGCTTGAGCAAGGTGTCACAGGTATAGCATTTGCCAAGCGCGGTCAGTGGAGTTGTCAAGATGCTGCCGAAGTGTCTTGGCAGCACGCTGAAGAAGTCTTGCTCGTTGATTTCGATTGTGATCCTCGAAGCCGCCAAGAGGCAGTGGATGCATGCAAGTGCGTCGTTTTCTATGACAGCAAGGTCGGCGATTTACCATCGCTTGAGTTGGCAGGTCGTGCATTGGACTCAAGTCTCATCAATGCAGCGCGTATCTATTTGCCAGTCATCATTGGTGCCGCCAAGGCCAAGCGTGAAGGCCGCAGCTATGTAGCAGGGCATTTGACGCAGACATTAGATGGTCGCATTGCTTGTGAAAATGGTCAGTCACAATGGATCGGCAACGAGGCCGATCTACGGCATTCGCATCGCATGCGTGCTTTGTTAGAAGGCGTAATTGTAGGAGCCACTACGGCGCTCAGCGATAATCCGCAGTTAAATGTGCGGCATGTCTTAGGGCCTGATCCTCGCCGGATTGTGATTAGTGGCCGCGGGCGAGCTCTTGAGCATGCGCAGAGTTTGAAGGTGATGCAGGACCCAGGATGCGAAGTGCTTGTGGGTGATAGTTACCTGCAGTCGGTGGATACAGCTGCCATGGCGACCTCCGTCAACCTTCATGGAGTCGAGGCTGACGACGGCCGCATTCATCCAGAAGAAGTGCTCGCTAAGCTACGATCGCGTGGCCTTCATTCGTTCTATCTTGAAGGTGGCTCTGGCACTTTGTCATCGTTTTTGCAAGCTGGTTGCCTCGACGTCTTGCAGGTCCACATTGCTACTATGGTCCTTGGGTCTGGGCTTGCTGGGCTTCAATTACCTGCCATCGAACACGTCGACCAGGGTATGCAAATGCAGGTCGATCATGCCGTTCTAGATGGGCACGTTTTGCTGACGTGTATCCCGCACTCTAAAGGATGAGTTGCAACGGTTATGGCAGAACCCATCGGCAATCATGCGGCGAACCAAATGACTACGACAGGCTATTGGGTCGATGCGCCTTGCTCCGGCTCTTTACGTGATGTGACCCTGCCTGGGATAAGCGATCACGACGTGTCTCTTCGGGCGCTTCGTAGTGGCGTCAGCGTCGGCACAGAGCGCTTAGTTGGGCGGGGCCATGTATCTGTTGAGAGTGCCGCTTCGATGGCGTGCCGCGGCATGCAAGGCTCGTTTGCGCTACCCATCCTCTATGGCTACAGCTTCGTTGGCGTCGCTGGTGATGGCCCAGACAGTGGCCGACGTGCTTTTGTCATGAGGCCGCATCAATGCCAGGCAATCGTCGCAAGGAGTGAGTTGCACTGGTTGCCCGACGAGGTCTCGTCCTCTATGGCGACGCTGTTTCCAAATATGGAAACGGCCCGCAACGCGGTTTGGGACGCGGAACTCGGTGGTGGGGAAGCGGTTGCTGTTATTGGGGCAGGTGCGATAGGCCTGCTGGTCGCCTTTGTGTTGTCGAAGGAGCACGGTAGGCCAGTGGTGATGGTTGAGTGTGATCCTGAGCGTCGTCGAATGGCGCAAGCAGTTCCGTGGATAGATATCGTGATGGATCCCGCTGAAGTAGATTCGGGTTCATTTGCTGTTGCGTTCCATGCTAGTGCTACATCGACAGGCTTGCAGTTGTCGATTGACGCAGTCGGCTTCGAGGGGCGTGTCCTTGAGTTGTCTTGGTATGGCGACCAAAGCGTGACGCTGCAGCTGGGCCATAGCTTTCATTACCAGCGAAAACGCATCGTCGCTTCGCAGGTCAGCACAGTAGCCAGTAGTCATCGTTCGTTGGGGTATCCAGCCCGCGCCACTGAAGTCATGAAGCTGTTGGCAGATTCACAGCTTGGTGCTTTGCTCGGTAACGAGATCGCGTTTGCTGATCTGCCCGAGACTTTCGCCTCCATCTATGCAGGGCAGTCTTCTGTCCTCTGCCCAGTAGTTAATTATGAGTGATTCGAAACAGCCGAGCTCTGAGACCTTTCGTGTAGCCGTGAAAGACCATGTGATGATTGCTCATAGTTTGAGTGGTGCCGTCTTTGGTCCTGCACAACGAATGCATGGCGCTACTTATGAGGTTATTACCGAGTATGCCGCGAGCCGTGTCGATGAAAACGGGATCGTTCTTGATATCGGGTTGGCTACGGAAACGTTGCAGCAGGTGCTCAATCCATTGAGGTTTACGAACCTCGATGAGCTGCCGCAGTTTGCTGGTCAGAATACGACGACTGAGTTTTTAGCTAAGTGGATTCACGGTCAAGTCAGTGCCGCCCTGGCCGGTAAGTTTGCTGGCCAGCTTCGAGTCACCTTAGAAGAGAGTCGGGTTGCTTGGGCTAGCTACGAAAGCGAATTACTTTGATCATTCTGATCGAGCCAAAACGCGAAGCGGGGTTTACGTCGGGTGGATACCGCTATCAATCATCAGTGTTTGGGCAGTTGTCGCCTGAGCAAGGATACATTGTTACTGCGACAGCAGATGGGTTGCATGCATTGGTTGATAGCTTGCGCCTTCAAGACCCTGATGCGGTCATTGTTGTTGATGGCTTGTTTGCAGAGTTGAGTTCTAGGCCTCTTCCTGGTGACTGTGTCGCCTTGCTGCATATGGTTCCGGCACGATTGAACTGGTGTAAGCAACCGATGCACGTTGTCGCCACGAGCGCGACCACAGCGGCCTCAGTAGCGTCTAGTAGTCTTTCTACTGCTGTCGTGCGTCCCGGGATTGACGTTTGCTTTGATCAACCCCGGTCCGCTCACGTGCCCGGTGCAGCTATTCAGATTGTCTGCGTTGGCACAGTTAGCGTAAGTAAAGGCCAAGTGCGTCTTGTTCGTATGCTGGAGTCTATTTCTGCGCAGTGGCGTTTGGCACTGATTGGATCTTCTGACGCGAGCAGTGTTGAAGTTGCAAACCTGCATCAGGCGAGTGCAGGTTTGCCAGTTGATCTGGTTGGTGCGGTTTCTATCGAGCAGGTTGCCGATCGTTTTGCGCGTGCAGACTTACTGGTGTCATTGAGTCAAAGTGAGTCGTTTGGAATGTCGGTTGCTGAAGCCGCTGCTGCTGGACTGCCCGTGCTTGCATTGGCTGCTGGTGAAATCGAAGACTTCATTGAGCACGGTAAGAACGGTTGGGTGCTTCCAAGCGATGCTGATGACAATCATATTAAAGCATGCTTGCATGATCTGTTATCGGCGCCGGACAAGCTTGTAGCTGCTATGTCTGCAAGGCAACGTCCATCACTTGCGAGTTGGGGAGGTGTCGCACAGCACTTTGTCCAAGCATGCATTGCAACGAGATCGTGACCGCCTGCAAGCGGTGATCAGATGGCAGCCCATGGCATGCTCGATGCCGCTTGGTCAAAACTGATACTTCATTGCGTAAGCGTCATTGGTTTGCCTGTTTTGCGGGTGTCTAAGCTGTTTGTTGTGACAGGAATGCGGGCACTTTTTGTGGTGTTGCGGTCGAAAACGCTACGGTTTCGCATTCAGTTGTAGGTGGTACGCCGCTTGCCATTGGGGCAGCGTATGTCACTTCAATCAACCTGCTCGGTCAGCGTCAATCATGTAGAAAGTGGCCTTGCGCTGGATCGTGCCATAGCTGCCAGCGGTCATGCTGCGCGTGTCGTTCGGTTTGCTGACACATTGGCCCGTCGGGTCGGACTGTCAGCGGAGGAGCGCGTGTCGCTGCGTTGGGCCAGTCTGCTGCACGACGTAGGGAAGATAGGAATTCCTGACAGCATATTGCTGAAGTCTGGACCTCTAGACTCGGGTGAGCGTGCGTTGATGAATCGGCATCCAGAGATTGGCTATCAAGTCTTGCAGGGACTCAATGTCTCGGAAAACGTTCGCTTGTGGGTTTATCAGCATCACGAGCGATGGGATGGGCGCGGTTATCCCAGTCGATTATTCGAAGAAGAGGTCGCGCTACCGTGTCGCGTGTTGGTTATCTCGGACGTCTATGATGCGTTAGCTGAAGTGCGAAGCTACAAGCCGGCTTGGTCGATTCCTAAGATCGTCAACTTCTTTCGAGTGGAGGCCGGACGGCAGTTTGATCCTGATTTAGCACATATGGTAGCCGACGGGCTGGAAGCTAGCGGTGCTCGATTCTTCGCTGCCGAATCGCCTTGCGTCAGCGGGCAGGCGGCTGCCGGTGTCTGTGATCATCGGCCCGCGTGATCACCCTGGCTTTGTGTTATGGCCAGAGCCCCGTCAATCGGGCGCAACACCTGATTGCGTTTGGCGGACTGTTCTGAAGGTTTCGTGCCTTACGGGCTCGATACTCATCATGCCGCCAATGTGACTCGCTAGCAGAGCGAGCCGGCTATTAGTGGTGCTGTTTAGACTCCGGCACCTGAGATGCAGCGCCGCCAAGCAGTTGGTGGACGGTTGATCGTCGTGCTGAAGCCTGGTGTCAGATAGGTTGCATCATTGCCATGGATTATGATCGTACCGTTTGCATTGGTCATAATCAGTTGCGTGATGTTCTCATAGATGTCCGTAAGAACGAAGTGACCGTTTGGTAGGAAGAAGACAGGCACGCTCCAGTTTGTGCCTGTGAATGTTACCTGCATTACGGAAAAGACCGGTCCGCGAGCAGAGCCGTCGATCGCCAGCCATGACGGGAGCGCATACAAGGGTAGGGAAGTTGATGATGAGTAGAGCCTGTCGCCTTGCTGTGTGTGCACGACCATGTCTGCCCTAGTGGTTGTCGAGCTACCTCGCGTGGGCGGTTTGGTTGCATTCGTGTGCAGCAAGGTTGCGCTGCCAGCTGCCGGGTCTATCCGTCGAATGTTGAGTGCATTGCTGCTTTGTTCAACGGCAAATGTGATGCCTTGTTGGCGGATTGATAATTGCGGATCGAGTAAGCCTTGCGTGTAAGGCTGCGTTGCTGAGCCTGTGTCGGTCAGATTCTCGACGGTTCCGCCTGAGGGGGAGAGGTTCGCCCGATACCAATCCATCAGGTTTGGGTCTCCGATCGCGATCGTCAACTCGTCAGCCAAGAAGCCGGGCAGGATGTGGACTCCGATATATGGTTCAAAGATTTGATCCTCAGTGATTTGCAGCGGCGGTAATTGACCTGATGTGTCGAGCAAGAACAGTTCTTCTCGAATATCGCTGTCAACGAAGAACAGGCGGCTGCCTGATTCGTTGAGCATCAATTGTGATGAGCCAAGTCCTTCGGGGAGGTAGTCAGGATCTTCGTAGTCACTTTGCGGTATGGGCAGCATCGTGATGCCGCCGCTTAGATCGGCAATCCAAATACCTTCTTGGTCTTCTTTACCGTAAAGGAAGGCTACGCTCGAGCCATCGCCTGCCATGGCCATTTCATCATCGAGTTCAGCCTCGAATATCTGTGGTGGGGAGACATCCACAGGTATCGCGTTGTCTGCGAAATCACAGAAGAAGACTTCTAAAATATCGCTTTGGAACCAGGCTGCTGTATCGCCAACCATCAATGAGCTGTTTTCGACGAACGTTGTCGGCGCGACCAGTCTATGTGGAGCACCGGTGCTAGCGTAATTTGTGCCGTCAAGCCTCACCATGTAGAGCCCGCCGGTCATGCTCGGCACGGCAAAGATGTCACCGTTTCTCGAGATTCCAATTCGATCCTCGAATGGGTCGACTTCGAGTGGGTCTGTGCTGATGAGGCTTGGTAATTCCAGCACAACGTGGGCAGAGCCATCACCGGTAACATGCAGGAAGCCCCAATAAGCACTTGCCTGTCGTTTGTAGCGGAACAAGCGACCGCCGCTCGGAAGCTCAACTCGATGCAGGCCATTGCTGGTAACAAGGCGACTTTTGGTTACGTCTAATTCTTGGCCAAGAGTTCGGCCAGTGATCTCGATCGGCTGAAACTCGATGTCTTGCAGTACAACGGTAGCCG
>CBFIIO010000018.1:58236-65403 GCA_965662465.1 Planctomycetota bacterium
GCCGCAGCGTTTGGGTTGCTCTCCGGAAGCGTCACGATTGTCAGCGATGATGGCGTGCCTTCAGCCAGCGTGATGTTCTGTGAAGCTAATGATGTGCACAGCAGCAGGGCGCAGGCAAGGGGAGGGCGGATCATGATGGTCTTAGGTTATCACAATGAGTTTTGTTGTGTTGCAATCGTGGGGCGGGCTAATTGACATACACGGGAATGTTGCAATTACCGGTTGATCGCTTGGAAACGAGGCCTTTTCAAGGAGCTTGCCTACCTGAGAACGAACGCTCAGCTTCGCTTTTGCCAAGCTAGTAGATTTTCTACTAGTCAGGCTTTGGCGGAGTGGTCCAGACGCTTATTGCACCTGGGTCTGCAATGGCCTCAAGCTGCAGTTGGCGAGCGGGTGTTGCTCGCCTGAACCGCGAGGTGCGATCGATGGGCGCTAGCCGCAGGCCGGAGCCGCGGCGCGCCGATCGCAGCAATTCTCCCTAGTTAGGGAGGGTCGCTTCAAAGGACTTCAGCGGCGGCAAGTTGAGCGGTCCGCGGCCACTTGCACCAACGGCTGGGATTATATCGCCAACATCCTGATTGAAAGTGGGGCCAAACTGCGGGTTGTTTGCGTTTGCGTGTCCGTGTGGCAGAGCCAGCTGCGGATGATCAAACGGAGCCATTTCCCAGCGGACGCGTTCATCGGTAAGTGCCTTCATGAACTTCACCAGGTTTGCTGACTCGACCGTGGTCAACTCGAGGTTGCGGATGTCAGGTGACAGGTTACTAGAGTTTTGTCCGAACCCTGAGGTGTCGCCCTGCTCACTTGAGCGGACGTTACTGCCACGGTTGTAGAACTCGACAACTCCGTCAAGTGTGGCGGTGGCGCCGTTGTGGAAGTAAGGGCCGGTCAGTTCGACATTACGCAGACCAGAAGTCTTGAATGCTCCGTCGACATTGTGGGCATCGTTGCCGAAGGCTGCTTGGAGCTGGCTCGTCGTCGGGAAAGGATTCAAGAAGTGCTGGACCTCGAACTTCAGCGGGTCAACTTGGAAGTTGCGGTCGATAAGCGGTATTCCCTTATTCAGGAATCTCTTCCATTGTTGAGTCCAGGAAAGTGGGTTGCCCCACGGATCGTTACCACCGACACCAATGTCTTCGAAAGTTGGGCGGACACCGATGTTGTAGAAGCCATTGTCGTATTGGACGATGGTGAGATCACCTCGGCGCATACGCTCGATCAAGCCGCCTTCATTGGCCTCGCCTTGCAGGTGTAGGCCAGCTCCAGACCAGTCAGATCCCTTGTGGCAGTTGATGCAGTGACCCTTGCCAAGGAAGACCTCGAGTCCGTGAAGCTCGTCTGAGGTTAGAGACGAAGCGTTGCCCTCCGCCCAATCGTCAAATCGGGTGCCGTCCGAGATCAAGGTTGATTCGTAAGCTTGGATTGCGAGACCCCAGAACATTGCAAAGTTGTGTTGAAGCTGCGTCTTACCATCGCTTGCCAGGACGTTGGCTGGCGCGTTCCAGTATTTGCTGACAAATGCCAACTCGATCAGTTGTTGATAAGTGTAAGTCAGGCCAGATCCGCCAGCAGCGACGTGGGGACCGAGAACACTGTCATCGCCTGCAATCTGTTGGTAAGCGAGCGGAGTCCGTGTCAGCAGTTTGTCGGCAACGTCTGGAATGAGGCGGCCTGAGCACGCCATTTCAACGTTACTGGCGATTGGGCCGACTGCTTGACTTGCCAGAGAACTGTTGCTTAATCGCATTCGTTCTTCTTCAAGCGAGCCGCCGATCCAAGCCGAAACGAAGGCGTCTTGGTTGCGTGGGCCAAACCCGTCAACGCCATTGAACTCATTGTTTGCGCGGCCATCCCAGAAGTTGCGATACATAAAGACCGCGTTGATCGTGGTTGGCGCATTACGACCAGGAAGTTGGCGCGTGTTCCTGCTGTTCCATTCGAACACTGGATCGGCAACTGGCGACAGTTGATCGAACATGGTGCCAGATGGGCCTGGGATAAAGTCAGACGTAAAGGCGCCAGCCGAGGCGACGACGTCATTGCTGTTAAAGAGAATCGCGGATTCGCGATCGTTTGGATCCTGCAGCACGTAGAACGGGAAGTCGCCCTTGCGCAGCATGTAGTTTGGACCGCCTGTGCCTGTCTGGGTCGCATCCCAATCGCCAACCGTATTGTTGTTTTTCGGCGAAAGCTGGTTAATGGTGCGGTTATCAGCTCCAGCGTGGTAGTGGCACGTCGCGCATGCGACGCCATCACTGCCGGCTTGCTGGTCCCAGAAGAGCGACTTGCCGAGAATGATCGCCCACTCGTTGTCGCGGATGTAGGTGCTGATTCCAGGTCGCTTAGGGACTTGCTCGAAGCGTAGTGAGCCAGGGCCGAGAGTATCTGGTGGCTCCAGTGGTCCTGCCGGTAGTGGTAGTGCTAGTGTGTGATTGCCTCCAGCGGCAATCAGCACTGCCTGTAATGCATCGACGCCGCCGGCACCTGGGACATCGCACTGTCCTTCGACATTACGACCCCATGCGTTGACGGATCCGTCAGTTAGTAATGCTACGGAGTGAGCGGCGCCTCCTGCGACGGCTGCAAACTGAGTGAACGGAGGCAGCGGAGGAACATTGAGTTGGCCGTTGCTGTTAGATCCCCATGCAGCGATGTTGCCATCAGTGCGAAGAGCCAGACTGTGGAACAGGCCTGCTGCGCAGTGCTCGAAGATCACTCCAGATGGCAGTGCCGGAACATCGGTCTGCCCGTCAGTGTTTTGGCCCCATGCGACTAGGGATCCATCGCTGCGAATCGCAAGGCTGTGAAGAAGGCCTGCTGCGACATCAACATAGTGAAGGTGAGGGGGGAGTGCTGGGACGTCGCATTGCCCTTGGTAATTTTGCCCTACAGCTACGATTATGCCGTCGCTGCGAAGAGCCAATGTGTGGTATCCGCCCGCTGCCACGAGCGTGTAACCCAGACCTTCGGGAGCCGAAGGAATGTTGCACTGTCCATCAGTATTACGGCCCCACGCAATTGCGGTCCCGTCAGTGCGGGTTCCAGTTGTGTGCCATCCGCCAGTTGCAATCCCAGTGTAGAAGGTGCCTGCCGGAAGCGATGGGACGTTGCATTGCCCTTCGTCATTACGGCCCCAGCATGCGATTGTGCCATCGTCTCGTAAGCCGCCGGAGTGCCAGCGGCCAGCTGCGATTTGATCGTAGTGCATGTTTGCAAACGTCAAATTCGGCACAGTGGTTTGCCCGTAGTTGTTCATGCCCCAGGCAAGTGGATCTGTCGGCGACGGTGGCGGTTCACCCTGAGCAGATGCCGTTGCAGAAAGCACGATCGTGGCGAGGGACGTGAACGCTTTTAGGAGTGAGAAGTTCATGGATTTGAAATTGGTTCTCATTGACTGGGAGCCGAAGCTTCAGTTTTCTACTATTTCGCATTCCATGCTGCAACCGCATCTCTTTTATAGTAAGTGACTTCCACCGTATTTGGGGGTGTTTGATTTGGCGATCATTCGTTGCCATGGGGATGATGGCGAGCATTTTAATTTTGTTAACTTCGCAATGTGGCTGATTAATTTTCCCGATTTGCGTCATGTCTCCTTTCAAAACTTGAAGCGCTGTTTGGTTGCGCAGGGTTGTAATTGGAGAACAGATACACTTTCTGGCGTTTTCGAAATCGGTCGATGGGCTGGTTCGTCTTCCCAATTCGTCTCGCAAATGCGCATGAGAATCCGGGCCAGTGATGGCCGGTTGGACACGAGTTGCACGGCCGATATGGACGAGTTTCGGGCAGCCAAGTGGCTTGTTTTGAATGCGGCAATTCTTCCAATGCCAGAGAGCTTCGATGCTGGTGCATCGAGCTTAAATCAGATCGTCCACGGGCTGCGCAGTTGTCGGGTCGCAGAAGAGCAACACAACTCCGTTTGAATGTTGCGAATGCCGATACAATCGCAGAACTGCTACGCACCTAGATGCGACATTGATTCGGCGTGTCATGTCGGGATTTGCGACAGTGTCGTTGGCGACCTTTTGATTCAAACAGTGAGGATGCAGGAAATCGACGCGTGATAGAGCCTGTGTCATCGTTACTTGCGCACGTTTCGCGGCCACTCGAATTGGTCGAGGAATACGATGGCGGTCAGGGTCGGACTCTGCGTGTCGTTGATCACCACAATCAGCATTTTGTGCTGAGGATTCTGCCAGCGGGTGAGAGTTCTGCTGAGGCCTCGGTTGTCGCCTCGGTAGCGCATCCGATGATCCCTGCGATCCACGAAATTGGCCGCCTACCCGATGACCGCGTCTTCGTATTGCGCGATCATGTGGATGGCAAGGTTCTGAAATCCTTGCCACGAGAACCCGTCGCGTTGCATCACGTTCTGCAACAGTTGCTGGAGGTCATTGCGTTTGTGCACTTGCGTGGGGTTCTGCATCTCGATCTAAAGCCAAGCAACATGGTGCTTGATGACGATGGTCAGTTGCACTTGCTCGACTTTGGTCTGGCAGTTCGATCTGGTTCAGATTCCCAAGGCGGCACTCTGTTCTTTGCTGCACCAGAAGTTTTGCTCGGTGCCATACCCGATCAGCGCGCAGACCTTTTTTCCATTGGCGCAATGGTCGCGCATGCATTGATTCCAGCAGATCGATTGGACTTAGTTGAGTTTGTGCGCAGCTTTCCCTCTCGAAGCTTTTTTGAGGCATGCATGTTTGACGCGGGTGAATTGCCGGCGCAGTTTGGCCAATTGATTCGGGGGTGTGTAGCTCGTCAACCGGTTAAGCGCTTTCCGGATGCGGATTCTGCCTTAGATGCTTTGTGCGGTACTGGCACAGGGCGACCATCAGTTGCTGCCTTGACTCCAGATCCGGTCCAAATATTCGCGCCTGAACTGGCCGGTTTGATGGCTGCCAAGCATGACGTTCGCATTACCGGTGGTGAAGCCCGTGACCGTCGCGCGATCGCAATGCAGCTTCTGGTCACAATGCCCGATGTCACGGGAATCGTTGATCGCGTCGATGACGCTTTATTGCAGCGCGACGGAAAATCAGGAACACGTCTTCATCTCCCAGACTTGACGGCCGAACGGCTCTCGCCACATGTTGCCACGACGCTTGGCTTAGAAGGCCGCGCGCTTGATCAAGCAACTGCGTGGCTTCTATCAAATGGTTCAACAAGTGGTGCGATATCGGATTCACTTCGCGGTTTGGTAGAGCGAGGCGAATTGTTGCCCGCTGGAACAAGATGGGTCTGGCCTGCGGCCCGTAGTGGTCAAATCGGCAGAAGCTCATCGGTGGTGTTTAGTGACGCCAGTGAGCCAATTGCTGAACAAGTTCGTCAGGCCATGAAGAAAGGCATGATTGAGCGTGCTCGTTACCTGTGGCTGCAGGCCGATGATCGCGATGAGTCTGATGCACGTTTCGCGTTTGTGGAAGGGCTGTTGGAGTCAGGTGAAGCAGCTCGCGCGTTGCCGATATGCAGTGAGTTGCCAGTTCTTCGGGCGCAGGCGCTGGTTGATACAGGACAATATGAATTGGCTGCGCAAGAGTTGGCGCCGCTTGGCGCTGCCACCGATCCACGGCACAGGCGGGTAGCTGCAAAGTTAGCGATGGCGCGCGGTGAGCATGATCGCGCTTATGAGCTGTTGGAATATAGCGGTAGCAAACTTGCTGATCATTTGCTTCGGGTTGCTGTTTTAGTCCAGTCCGGAAAGCTGGCGGAATGTGAGCAGCTCATACAGCAATGTCAGAGCTCACTCGATAGCGATGAGGATCCCTATGCGAGTGCTTCGCTGCTCACGAGTTATGGGCACTTAGAGCGCTTGCGGGGCAATCTCGATGCGGCTCGTTTACATTTTGAAAATGCGGTCGAGTTTGCTCAGCGAATAGGCAATTTGCGTCATGCAGCAAGCAGCCATCTGAACCTCGGCGTCGTTGCTAAGGATATGGGGGAACATGCCGAAGCCGCCAGCAGGTTTAGAGAGGCCAATGCACTATACGAATCACTTGGTGATCAGGGTCGTGCCGCAATCGCGAAGGCTAATCTTGGAATTGCAGCGTTGGCCCGTGACGATATCGAGACGGCGCGAACAACTCTTTCTGAAGCCGTAAGTAGTTTGCTACAGCTTGGCGATACAGAAACTGCCCGTTTGTCTATGATCATGTTAGCACGTGCACACGTTCGGGCTGGCGATGTTGCTGAGGCCGAGGCGGCGCTCGCGTTGGTGGGGGTGCCGGATACGATCCGACTTCGCGAAGAGGCAGCGTTAGTCCAGAAAGAGATGGCTGAGAAGACTCGCGAAATCAACGGAGATAAAATGCGACAAGGCAGCGAAGATGGACCGAACCGCGAACTGTTCCGGATGTTCCTAGCAGTCAATCGTAAGCTTGCGCAGGCGGTTGAGCTTGATGAAGCAATGCACGCGTTACTTGACGCTGCGGTGACTCTTACCGGTGGTCGACACGGTTATCTGCTAGTCATGCGCAGTGACGGGATTCGTCGTGAGTTCCAAAGTGGCCAGATGGCTTCGACGACCCATGCATTTAGCCGCTCTCTCGCAAATCAGTCGGTGCAAGAACAGCGAACTCTCACTGGACTTGATGTTCTTGCGAACGAAGAATTGCAGGCCATGCAGTCAGTGCGGAATCTTCGGATTCGCAGCGCGATATGTTCACCTTTTCATAGCGCAGGTGGTACTCAGGGCGCTGTCTACGTCGAGCATCCGGGACGCGCTGGTGTGTTTTCAGAGCATGACAAGGATTCGTTGGAAGTACTCGCCGATCAAGCTGCGATTGCAGTTGACCGGATGTTGCGCGAAGAAGAGATGCGTGCAGAGCTTACCGACAGCAAGCGGGCGCTAGTTGTCGCAACGCGTTCTTCAAAGCGTCAGTCAAATCGTCTGCTTGGAAATAGTGCCTCTATGAATGATCTGCGCGCGCAGATTGACAAGCTTGCCAGTCTTGATCTGTCGATTCTGATTCAGGGCGAAACTGGGACTGGTAAGGAGTTGGTGGCGCGTGCGCTGCACGATCGGGGGGGGCGCAGCAAGGGTCCGTTCGTTGCAGAAAACTGCTCGGTTCTGCCTGCTGAGCTAATGGAGAGTGAGCTTTTTGGGCATGTGGCAGGTGCCTTTACTGGCGCTGACCGTGACAAGCCAGGCCTGTTTGAATTGGCTAATGGCGG
>CBFIIO010000019.1:0-64028 GCA_965662465.1 Planctomycetota bacterium
TGAACCAAGCGCTGAGAAGTTCCACAACGATCAGCGCTGGTTCGTCTACCCACCCGGCAAGATCGTGCATGCGCATGGCAGTCTCAGGGCCTATGCGAACGAATCAGGTATCATCCCAGAATTGGACCAGCTACTGCCACGCGCAAAGCTGCTGCCATCCCTCACACCGCAGCAAAAACTCTAAATCGTTAAACAGCGTTCACATGATCGTGCGAATCACAGCAAGGTCGCTCAAACTCTTGCATCGCGATACAACAAAGCGGCACGCACACACCCCTCAGCCAGTGGGCCCGGAGCTGCTGCAGCAAAATCATGAACAACCAAGGTAGACCTAGGGCGACTTCGACAATTGCTTGCTTCAGATTGCACGCAAGCCGCAATACGGTGACCGCTTCATGTACTTTGACGTCCTTCTTCAACGTCGATCTCATCGACTGCGCAAAATCCGACTGCAAACATTCTGACTGCGAGAAAAACGTCAGCAACTGCGGCAACACCCCGGGCTATCGCAACCGTCACGAGGGAATCAAGTGAGCGACAGATCACCTCGCTACGTGGTCGAACCAACGACGGGTCGCCCAATCTTAATGGCCGAGAAGCGGCAAAAGCGACCGATGCACACCGGTAGCAAAGCTACCGACAAGCGCTGCCCGTTCTGCAGCGGCAATGAAGCGGACACACCACCCGAGCGAGATGCTTCGCGACCGACAGACAGCGAGGCAAACCAGCCAGGCTGGATCGTGCGCGCGTTCGACAACTTGTATCCAGCAACCGATCATCACGAGGTGATCGCGGAAGGCTCGACTCATTACGAACACCCTAGCGATCTTGATCCAGCCACGATGCGGGCAGCCGTTGCGGTCTGGCAACGACGAGTTGCCGCCATCGAAGCAATAGAGGGCGTAGCTTGCGCATTCTTATTTAAGAACGTTGGCGCGCGCGCAGGAGCTTCCATCGCACACAACCACAGCCAAGTAATTGGGCTGCCGACGTTACCGCCCCGGCTAGAACTCAAGCGCTCGCAAAACAGCGCGCATGGCAAGTGCTTAACCTGCGAATCGCTGGCAAGGGCCGAGAGCGAACAACTGATCATTGTCGAGAACGAACAATTTGTTGCACTGGCACCAAACCCACCAAAGCTGCCTTATGAAAGCTGGCTGATGCCACGTGAATGCGGCTCCGATTTTTTGTCCACCAACCCAGATGTGCTTGGCGATGCCATGCACCAATGGTTTCAAGCAGTTGGTGGCGGTCTAGATCGGCCACCTTGCAACATGTGGCTGCATCGTGTTCCTAAGCCACTGCTGAATAAAGGCGAGCACTTTCACTGGCACTTCGAACTCCAGCCTCGCACGGGGACATTGGCTGGCCTCGAACTTGGCGGCGACATGTATATCAATTCTGTCCCGGCTGCCCACACCGCCGCACGCCTGCGGGCTGGGCTCGACAAGTAACCCCGACGGGATCTGGCCAGCCAGATTCTGACCAAGAAGCCATATAAATACGGCGTAACCGGGCTTGTCGAATACGCCCATATCAGGCCCTTTCTCGCTCAACTGGTTGCATCACAGGCCTTGTGGAGCCACAGTCGCAGCGCAAACCAAGCCTCTAGGCCACTCCTCGCTCACGGAATGACGAATCAACCCAAGCAACAGTGGGGCTCACGCCTCGGTGTGATCCTCGCTGTCTCCGGCTCCGCAGTCGGCCTCGGCAACTTCCTCCGCTTCCCAGGCAACGCCGCGGAAAACGGTGGCGGGGCCTTCATGATCCCCTACTTCATCGCGCTCTTGCTGCTCGGGATTCCGATCGGCTGGGCGGAGTGGACCATGGGTCGCTATGGCGGCCGCAAGGGCTTCCACGGCGCGCCGGCAATCCTCGGGGTCTTTACCAAGGGTCCAGTTGGCCGCTACCTCGGCGTGTTCGGAGTGCTGATCCCGCTCGGGGTCTACTTCTACTACGTGCTGATCGAGACGTGGTGCCTCTACTTCTTCGTCAAGTATGTCACCGGCGGGATCGGCATTGATCCGGCCGCGGCCATTGGCGATCCCGACACCAAGGGCAGCCAAGTCGAAGTCACCCACACCTTCTTCAACGAGATCACCGGAGCCAGCGGCAACGGCATCCTGTTCTCGCAGCCGGACGGCGGTGGCGTCCACCCGATTGTGTGGACGTTCTTGTTGGTCGCATCGATCAACATCTTCTTCATTTTCCGCGGGATCTCGAAGGGCATCGAAGCGGTCTGCAAAGCCGCGATGCCAATCATGGCCCTCCTTGGGGTCATCATCCTCATTCGTGTGTTGACCCTCGGCACGCCGGATGAAGCCAAGCCGGACCAAAGTGTCCTGAATGGCCTCGGCTACCTTTGGAACCCGCAACTCGACAAGCTCACCAACTTCAAGACGTGGTTGGCAGCTTCAGGGCAGATCTTCTTTTCCCTGTCGGTCGGCTTTGGCGTGATCATCAACTACGCGTCCTACATGAAGAAGAAGGACGACGTGGTGCTGTCGGGCCTGACGGCCTCAGCTACCAACGAGTTCTTCGAAGTCGCCCTCGGCGGCATGATCGCCGTCACCGCATCCGTCATCTTTGTTGGCGTTGCCGTAACGCAGCAAGGCCAGGGCGGCACGATGAGCCTCGGCTTCAAGACCCTGCCGATGGTGTTTGCGGCCATGCCTGGTGGCAACATCTTTGGCGGCGCGTTCTTCTTGATCCTGTTCCTGGCGGCCATCACCAGTTCGCTGTCGATGCTGCAACCGACTAAGGCCTTCATCGAAGAAAGCGTCGGCGTTAGCCGCGTCGGCTCGACCGTGATCGTCACGATCTGGGGCCTAATCGGCAACCTGTTCGTGCTCTACTTCTCGAAGGGCCTGATCGCACTCGACACGATCGACTTCTGGGTCGGCACGTTCTTCATCTTGATCGTCGCTGGCATCCAGATCATCGCATTTGGCTGGGTCTTCGGCATCGACAAGGGCCTGAAGGAAGCTCATGAAGGCTCGAACATGCGCATCCCCGCGGTGTTCGGCTTCATCATGAAGTACATCTCGCCGACGTTCTTGCTGATCGTCGTCGTCGGTTTCTGCATCAACAACGCACCGGGCTACATCGACACGCTGTTTGGCGACACCGAAGCCGCCGGCGATGCCCGCAAGACCTGGATTCTGCTGCTAGCCACCATCGGCGGCATTGCACTACTGGTCTTCAAGGGCGCAAAGCGCGGCAAACAACTCGGCCTCGACATCGACGGCCGAGAACCACTCAACGACTAGTCGGTCACCACAACATCTACTGAGGACATACCAATGCTCGCAAATACAGAACTGACCATGACCGGCTGGATCTTCATGCTGACCTCCATCGGAGCGGTCACCACGCTGGTCATCTGCTGCTACAAGAAGATCCTGTCGGCGCCTGACAACGATTCGGCCGAACTGTGAACACCGTTATGGAATCTGATCCGCCCATTGAAGCACTGCACCACATTAGGCCCGGCAGCGATTAGGCCCGGCACAAAGTGCTGCTCTGTTCGGGCCTAATGCGCGAGGCTGCAGGCAGATTCTGGGTGCCCTTGCATCCAAGCAGTGCAACCGTCGACAACGGCCGATTGCGACAACAGTCGATTGCAAAGCCAGCGCGAGCACTCGCGTGATCAGAACGTGGCCGAACCCGGCACGCGCGGATATGGAATCGCGTCGCGAATGTTCTGCAGGCCCATCATGTAGACGATCAAACGCTCGAAGCCCAGCCCGAAGCCGGCGTGCGGCACCGTGCCATAGCGACGCAGATCGCGATACCACCAGTAGTGCGACGGATCGAGATCCATCGCAGCCATCCGCGCATCGAGCACGTCGAGACGTTCTTCGCGCTGGCTGCCGCCGATGATCTCGCCGATGCCAGGCGCCAATACATCCATCGCGGCGACCGTCTTTTGGTCGTCGTTCATGCGCATGTAGAACGCCTTGATGTCCTTCGGATAGTTCATCACAACCATTGGCCGACCGACGTGCTCCTCACATAAGAAGCGCTCGTGCTCGGTCTGGAGATCCATGCCCCATTCCGGCGCGTAGTCAAACTTCTTGCCGCTCTTCTGCAAGATGTCAATCGCCTTGCCATAGTCCAGCCGCTCAAACGAGGCCTCCTGAAACTTCTTCAAGCGTTCGATCACGCCCTTTTCGATCCGCTCCTCACAGAACTCAAGATCGTCGCTTCGCACTTCGAGCACATGTTGGAAGACGTGCTTCAAGAATGCTTCCGCGAGGTCGGCGTCGTCGTTCAGGTCGGCAAACGCAATCTCTGGCTCCACCATCCAGAACTCCGCAAGGTGGCGCGTCGTATTGCTGTTCTCGGCGCGAAACGTCGGCCCAAAGGTGTAGACCTTTGATAACGCGAGGCAGTAGGCCTCAACGTTGAGTTGGCCCGACACCGTCAAGAATGCTTCACGACCGAAAAAGTCCTGACTCCAATCGATCGCGCCCGAGTCATCCTTGGGCATGTTGGTCACATCGAGCGTGCTGACTCGGAACATATCGCCCGCACCTTCTGCATCACTGGCCGTAACTATCGGCGTGTTGACCCAGAAGAACTCGTTCTTAGTGAAGAAGTCATGGATCGCAAATGCAGCTGCGTGACGAATCCGCGCGACCGCGCCAAACGTGTTGGTGCGCGGACGCAAGTGCGCTTGCTCACGCAAGAACTCAAGACTGTGCTGCTTTGGTTGGATTGGATACGTCTCCGGATCGTCAACCAAACCGAGGACCTCAACACTCGCCGCCTGAATCTCTACAGTCTGGCCACGACCCTTCGACTCAACCAAGGTGCCCTGCACAATCAGCGACGAACCCGCCGTCAGCTTTTGCACTGCATCGACGTAATTCGGCAACTCATTCTTGGCGACCACCTGGATCGTTCCCTGGCAGCTACCGTCACTGACCTGAATGAACGACAAGCCAGCCTTGCTGTCACGACGTGTTCGTACCCAGCCGCGAATCTCGACTTGGCTATCGGTTGCGATCTGCCCTTTCAGCAGCCTGGCGATACTGACTGTCTGCATAGTTCCTCGACCATGAGCAAACAGCGCCACTACAACGGTGCCAACAGGAGTTTTTCGGTCCAGGCTCGATCGGCGCACCGTCTCCAGCACATCGTAAGGACGTTCGACCGGCTAGCAGGCCACTTATGGCACTCGTTGGCGCCGCTCGACGGCCAGAAAGGAACCGAGATAAAGCAATGTCGAGATCAACTTATGGCCGTAAAACTGGGTTTCGGACACTCGACATCAGCAGGCATCCCGATTTTGGCGTCCTAGCCAAAGTTTTTATTCAGGCGCGGATGGCCCAGTCGCCCACAACGCTGCTCCATTGCTCGGCGTTCCGTGGCCGATTTTAGCCAGAAAAGAAATTTAGCTCGGGAAAGTAGCCCATCTTCCCAGGGACCGGGAAAGAACTGGGTAGCCGGTCAGCTTGCCTTGGCGCCTAGAAATCGCTGCCAGCACGAGCATCGCGCCAGACTGCAGGTCGAGATCCAGACGCCTCGGATCTGATGATCACATAAATCTGATCGCACCGGCCTTTTACTAGCCTTCCACGTCGAGTGGCGCAGCACGATCGCTGTGGTGCACAATCCGATCCATCCGAATACGGCTTCCCGTCACCCCTCTGGATTCGAAACCCTGCTCACCGAAAAAGGCCAATGCAGCAGCGTTGGCGATGTCAATATAGGCCACCAAACGGCGCATACCTACTTCGCGGGCCCGTAATAGCGCACGCTGGAACATCAGCCCACCATGACCACCGCGACGCAGGTCTGGCGCCACAACGATCGTAATCTCGGCAATACCGTCCGGACCGCAGTCCAGGCGAACCAAGCCAGCAGGGACCCCAGAAGCATGCGCAACCATTGCTAAGATTCGGTCATCACGGAGCAAACGCTCCGGCCACGCCGAATTTTTAGGCGGTGCTGACAAGCCCGACTCACCTAGCCACGGAGTCACAAACTCCGCGTCAGCTAGTTCAAAGGGGCGCATCTGCAAGGGGTCCGAGAGGTTGCTCATGGTTGGATAGTCCACTCTAGCGCCGAGCCGCATCAGGTAACCATACGTTCCATCGTCAGTTGGTTACGACGGTTCGCTTGACCCGGGGCCGACCCCGCGGCTATTGTGCTCGCACAACCCGCGGATCTTTTGTGATCCACGGGGGACTGAAGACCCGGAAACCCGGACAGTCGACAGGATCCTTTCCTAGCTGGTAGCTGCCAACGGGGCCGCATGACCAATCAGGAACCCCGCCCATAAGGTCGGGGGGCGGGGATCCTCTCGCCTGTGCGGTTCTTTCGTGTTGTCGATTCGACTTTTTCTCCGACCTCTTAACAGCACGCACCGCCCCGGCAACTGGAATGGCTAACCACGCTGAAATCCTACGCTACATCGACTCCATCGCCCGCGACAAGGAGATCGACAAGGAAGCGCTTATCGAAGGCATCGAACATGCGATGTCCCACGCGCTCGCGAAGAAATACGGCGTGGATGACGTAGAGATCACGCTCGACCGCCAGAGCGGTGAGTTTGAGTGCAATTACGAAGTCTCCATGTCGGATCAGGGCCGCATCTTCGCGATGTCGGTCAAGCAGGCAATCATTGGCAAGGTTCGTGAAGCCGAGCGCGACGTAATCTACGCCGAATACGAGTCCAAGCTCGGTGAGATCGTCAGCGGCAACATCCAGCGCTTCGAAGGCGACACCGTCATCGTGAACCTGGGACGCAACCTCGAAGGCATCCTGCCGCGCTCCGAAAAGGTGCGTAGCGAAAACTACAACGTCGGCGAACGCATTCGCGCGATGGTATTCGAGGTCAAGAAAGTCGGACCACGGGTCAAGGTCATCCTCAGCCGGACACACCGAGACTTGGTGCGCGCTTTGTTCGAGCTCGAAGTTCCAGAAATCGCCGACAACACGATCACCATCCGTCGCATCGAACGAGAGCCTGGTTACCGGACCAAGCTCGCAGTCGACTCGGTAGACGACAAGGTCGATTGTGTCGGCGCATGCGTTGGCGTTCGCGGCAATCGCATCAAATCCATCATCGACGAACTCAACGGAGAGCGGATCGACATCATTCGGTGGAATAACGAGGCCATGACCCTGATTGCTAATGCACTCAAGCCAGCAGAGGTCGGTGACATCACCCTCGATCCAGACGTCAAAAAGGCCCTTGTGATTGTTGGCGAAGACCAACAGTCCTTGGCGATTGGCCGCAAAGGGCAAAATGTTCGCCTAGCGAGCAAGCTAACTGGCTGGGACATCGACATCATGACGCGCGCCGAGCTCGAACAATCGGTTGCCGAAGACGGCGCTCTCGACGGTGAAGAGGCGATCCCAACTGGTGACCCAGAAGCGGCCGCCGAAGGCGCTACTCCTGAAGAGCCATCTGCAGAGCCATCCGCAGACAACGCACCACCAGCCGGAGATGCACCACCAGCCGGAGATGCTTCCAGCGACTCCGGTCAAACCACTAGCCCAAACTAGTGCACGAGCGCGGCGACCTAGGACATCCAGTCTTCGTCGCGAACAAAAATTACCAACCCACCACGCAAGCTACAGCAAAGAACCAACCAGTCTGGCGATGACGTTTTGAACGGCCGTGACTGAGGAGCAAACGCGAATTGAAAAAAGTACGAGTCTTCGAACTGGCCAAGGAATTCGGGATGCGGGGTCCCGATATGGCGAAGCTCTTGCGTGAGATTGGCTTCGAGAAAGTCAAAACACACATGACAGCCCTAGACGACGCCGACCTCATGATGGTCGAGGCGCGTCTATCAGCTCAAGGTCTACGCAGGCAGGCCGTCAGCGATGACAGCGCCGCAGCAGGGGGCTTGAAGAAAAAGCGTTCGCTCAGCGCAGCCGCTGAAGATGGCGACGGCTTGCCCTTGAAAAAGGCGTTGCCAAAGAAGGGCGCACTGAAGAAGGCGGCACCTGCCGCGAAACGTGAACTGCCAAGTGCGCCAGTTCTTGACGAGCCACAGGCACCCAAACCTGCCCCCAAGCGAAAGAAGCTTGAGGCCGCAGCGAACGACGCGCCGGCTCCAATTGCGAAGAAACCAGACATTGGTGCTGCAGCGATCGAAGCGACTCCATCGCCAGCTGTTGCTCCAACAGCCGAAAAACCAGCAGCTGAGACGCAGACAATGCCTGCTACCAGCAAGCCTGCTACCAGCAATCCTGCTCCGAGCAATCCTGCTCCGAGCAAGCCTGAAGCAGCTGCCGCGACGAGCAGCCCGGCACCAAAGGCAGTAGCACCTACCGGGACGGAGGCGGCCGCGGCTGCTCAAACGGCCACGCCCGCCGCTGCGACGCCTAGCACTGCGGCCCCTACCGCAACGCCTAGCACTGCAACGCCTGCCACATCGGCGCCGGCAACCGCGACGCCTAGCACTGCTACTGCGGCGAGTGCAGCGACGCCTGCAGCTCAGGAAACGGCGCCCGCAACAGCCAAGGCTGCACCAGCAGCCCGCCCAGCAGGGCCGACCCTGCAACCGGTCAGTAAGGTGCCAGCTAAGCCAGCGGCCGAAAGCCCCGCAGGCAAGTCCAACGTGCGCAAGCTGCTCGTGCCGCAGAAAAAGGCGACCGTGCTCGGCCGCATCGAGCTGCCGCAAGAAACCATCCGCGACGCGACCCGCCGTTCAGCACCAGCAGCACCTCGCGACCTCCGCCGCGCCGCGCTGCAGAAAATGCAGCAACGTGGCAGCATGCGTCAGATGGGACCAGGCAACCGCCGAGGTCCAGCGATGCGAGGTGGCCGGGATGCTCGCGGCGGAACAGGTCGCAGGGCGCGTATGGCGACGCCTATCGATCCGACCAAGGTAATCGAGGTACTGGAGCCAGTGTCGATGAAGGCGCTGTCCGAAGGCCTTGGCATCAAGGTCAACGAACTGATCGCGACGTTTGCCTTCCGCCTGAAGATTGGCGGCAAGAACATCAACTCGATGTTGACCAACGACGAAGTAGAACTCGTCGCGCTTGAGCTTGAGCGCAACATCAAGGTTGTCGAAGCGAAGGAGGCAATGGATGAGTTGATCCAACAACTCGTCACCGAAAGCGCAGGGCAAGCAACGGCAGAGCGCGCACCAGTCGTCACCTTCATGGGTCACGTTGACCACGGCAAGACATCGCTGATGGATGCACTGCGCAGCAGTGACATCGCCCGCGGCGAAGCTGGTGGCATCACCCAGCATATCGGCGCCTACAAGGTCACGAACGACGATGGTTTGTCCGTTGTCGTTCTGGACACCCCCGGCCACGCAGCGTTCACCGCAATGCGGGCACGTGGTGCCGACTTGACGGACGTCGTTGTCCTAGTCGTGGCTGCTGACGACGGTGTCATGCCACAGACAGAAGAGGCAATCAGTCACGCAAAGGCAGCGAACTGCCCAATCATCGTGGCCATCACCAAGTGTGACCTGCCGCAAGCCAACCCGATGCAAGTCAAGCAGCAGCTGATGGTCAAGGGGCTCCAATCCGAAGATTTCGGTGGCGAGATTGGCATGATCGAGTGCTCCTCCAAGACGCTGATCGGTCTGCCTGAATTGATCGAACGCGTGCACCTAGAAGCCGAGTTGCTCGACCTTAACGCTCGCCCAGATGCCCCGGGCAAGGGCGTCGTCGTCGAAGCTAGGCAATCTGCCGAGCAAGGTGTTGTGGTTACTTTGCTGGTGACCGACGGAACACTGCGCCTGAAGGATCAGATCGTTTGTGGTGAAAGCTTCTCGCGTATCCGCGCGATGATCGACGACCACGGCACCAACCTTTCGGAAGCTGGCCCAGCCACTCCGATCACGATCTTCGGTCTCGACAGCTTGCCATCTCCCGGTGACAAGCTGTTCGTGGTCGAGAATGCAAAGAAGGCCAAGGAAGTCGTCGAAGAACGACAGCGTCGTGTGCGTGAACTGTCGCGTGCTGAGCGCTCCGCCGTCACGCTAGAGACACTTTCCGCGAAGCTTGCGGAACGCACTCTCAAAGAGGTCAAGTTGATCTTGAAGGCCGACGCGATGGGATCTTTGGAGCCTGTCCGCAAGTGCCTAGACGACTTGGCCACCAGCGAAGTCCGCGTCAACGTTGTGCACTCTGGCCTGGGCGGAATCAACAAAGCAGACGTCGACCTCGCCGCAACCTCAGGCGCGGTGATCGTTGGCTTCAACACGGTTGCAGACGCCAACGTTCGAGCCCTCGCGGTGAAGTCTGGCGTCGACATTCGCTACTACTCCGTCATCTACGAGCTTTTGGATCAGGTGCGGGACGCCATGGAAGGTGTGCTCGCTCCAGAAGAAGTGCAATCGGTCATCGGCCATGCCGAGGTTCGCGCGCTCTTCAAGTCGTCAAAGTTTGGCACGATTGCTGGCTGTCGCATCATCGATGGTGTCGCTCGACGCGGCACAATCGTCCGACTGTCGCGTGGTGGCAAGGTCATCTGGACCGGCAAACTGGCTAGTCTTCGCCGAGAAGCTGAAGACGCCAAGGAAGTCAAAACTGGCTTCGAGTGCGGCATGACCCTTGATGGCTTCCAAGATCTACGGGAGGAGGACAATCTCGAGTTCGTCCAAACCACCCTCATCAAGCGTAAACTGGGCGACTAGTCGCCACACTCGCGTGCATGTGATCCATGCATGCGGGACAGCCCTCATTCCCCCACCCTGAGCCATGCTCTACATCGGAGTCCTCCAATTCACCTTGGAGATCCCATACGCGACATCTCTCAAGGAAAAAGGTTCCGTCATCAAGAACCTGAAAGATC
Organism: Planctomycetota bacterium; assembly: GCA_965662465.1. GTDB lineage: Bacteria > Planctomycetota > UBA1135 > UBA1135 > UBA2386. The sequence continues at coordinate 10,781 of CBFIIO010000019.1, forward strand.
GTTTGCGGCGCTCCTTCAATGTCTCGATCACCGAGTTTGAAGATCAAGAGGCCACAAACTTCGCCACCCTCGGCGCAGTTGTCGCAGGGAGTGACAACAAACATGTGAACTCGTCGATGGATCATCTCATCAACGAACTACGCGATTGGCGCGATGGGTCGATGATCGACCATCAACTCGAGATCCTCTCGCCTGAACAATAGCCTCCAATGAACGAACGTCGCATTGCTCGCCTGAGCCAGCAAATCAAACAGCGCCTCGCGCAGGTGCTACAGCGCGAAATCGCCGACCCCAAGATGGGGATGGTGACGATTACGCGCATCGAACTCGACAGCGAGTTTACGCAATGCAAGGCCTACTGGTCAGTCCTTGCCGGATCAGACCAAGAAGAGCGCGCCAAGCGCGATAGCACTGCAGCCCTTAATCGCGCCCGCGGCTTCTGCCAGCGTGAGATGGCTAAGGTCTTACACACGCGGTTGGTCCCCCACCTTCACTTCTTGTTTGATGAAGGCATCAGCGCGGCGACCCGCATGAATAAAATCTTGGCAGAGATTAGCGACAGCAGCAGCAAACCAACCGACGGCGAGCTCGACAACACAACAGACAAGCAAAGCGATGTCCCTGGAGAAGCAACTGAGGATGCGCCAAATCAGCACGGAACCGACGATGCTGACAGCGATTCTCCGAGCTCTGACTGAACGTCACACGGCTTAGGTCTGACGAAATCATGAGCTGCGACTAAATGCCTAGCCAAACTAGGCTGCACGACGCAACGGCAAACGCCTGACCGGCCTGGCAAGCTGCCTGCATCGCGCAACCGACTATGCCAAGTGGTCGCTACTTGAATCGAAGCAACGGCGCATCGTCACCACGCTTCACGAAGTGCCCTGCAATTGCGTAACTAGGCACCCCGGCATCGCGCAACCGATCTGACAAGGTCTGCGCTTGTGACTGCGGCAAGGCAATCAACAAGCCTCCCGAAGTTTCAGAATCAAACACTAGGTCAGCTAACGCTTGGTCGACCGTGCTTTCGATCTGCACACGGCCACCAAAATGCTCCTTACCGCGCGCACATCCTCCGGACAATGAGCCGGAGCGAACCAACTCAAGCGCCCCGTCCATCAGAGGTAGTTGCGCCGCATCAACTTCAATTTGCAAGCCAGTGTCCTGCGCCATCTCGCACGAGTGTCCCGCAAACCCGAAACCAGTGATGTCGGTAGCGGCGTGAACATCAAACTCTGAGGCAAGTTCACTTGCCAACTTGTTGAGCGTTGCCATCACATGCATCGCGGATTCAGTCATCGCTACGCTCGCAGCGCCTGCTTCCAACTTATCCTTCTTCATGGCTGTGGACACGGCCCCCATACCGAGAGGCTTGGTGACCAAAAGCGCATCACCTTGTTGTGCTCCGGCGTTTCGCCAAAAGCGCTTGGGATGAACGGTTCCAGTCACCGACAGTCCATACTTGACTTCACTATCAACGACCGAATGGCCACCGCATAGCACCGCACCGGACTCCTCAATTTTGTCGAGACCGCCAGCTAACACTTCGCCAAGAATCTGAATGTCGAGTTCCCTGGGCCAACCGACAATATTCATCGCGGTCAATGGCTTGCCGCCCATCGCGTAAACGTCAGACAGAGAATTGGCCGCCGCGATGCGACCGAACCAGCGTGGGTCGTCAACAATAGGCGGGAAGAAATCGAGCGTCTGAACCAGTGCACGATCTTCATCGAGACGCATCACACCGGCATCTTCAAAGCCTGCGTGCCCCGCAAGAAGATCGGGATTCGGCTTAGCCTTTAATAAGTGGAGAACCTGCCCGAGGCTCCCAGGTGGCAGCTTCGCTGCTCAACCAGAACTCGAGGCGTAACGGGTCAATCGAACGTCGGTAGATTCAGCCATGTTGTATTGATGATAGTGACCGGAGCCTTGTCCAGAATCGCGGCTAGTCGCTCAGGGCCTGATTTACGGCCAGGGCAACGACATCGAGATCTTCTAGTAACAGCGTGCGAGCATCAAGAAGCACACGTGCATCCGCAACCCGCGCAAATAACCCAACTGGTCGCGCATTGCGCAATCGCTCGCATTCCGCATCACCACCAGGCAGGGCGGTCGCAAAACTCTTCAACGGCTTGGTTGGATTTGCTCCAGACCCCACAAAAGACTCGCTGGCGATGACCGTTGCACCTAATCCACTCAATAGTGCCGCAAGGGCTTGCGCACGCTTTTCGAGATCTTCGATTGAGACGTCCAACATTTGCAGAGTTGGAACCGTTGCGAGCGGATTGTGATCTCGATAGAGCAAAAGCGTTGCCTCAAGCGCAGCCAGCACCAACTTGTCACAGCGCATCGCGCGATATAGCGGATGAGCTCTGCAACGAGCGATCAGTTCGACATCACCACATAAAATGCCTGCCTGTGGACCGCCCAACAATTTATCGCCACTGAAACACGTTACGTCAGCGCCTTGATGCAAGCTGTCTACAACGCGCGGTTCGTCTACTAGACCAGGCAACGAATCGTTCCACAGTAGCCCAGAACCAGAATCATCTAGAACTAGGAGACCGCGCTCTTTGGCCATCACACTCAACTCTGCAACGGAAGGCGTGCCGGCAAATCCTTCGATCCTGTAGTTGCTTGGGTGAACCTTCAAATATGCCGAAGTCTGCTCAGTGGTTGCGTCTTCGAAGTCGCGCAAATGCGTCTTGTTCGTCGCACCAACCTCCACCATCGTGCACCCTGCTCGGCGCATCACGTCAGGTATGCGGAAGCCTCCGCCAATCTCCACCAGCTCTCCTCGTGAGATCACAACCTCAGTGTCCGCGGTCAACGCAGCCAGCATCAACATGGTTGCTGCTGCATTGTTGTTGACGATCAAAGCCCCTTTGGCGCCGGTCAAATCTTTTAGGACTTCGACCACGGCCTCTTCGCGTTGATCCCGCTGACCGGTTGCCGGATTAACTTCGACAATTGCATAACCAGCTGCCTGAGTAATCGCTTCGACCGCGGCTGGTGCTAAGGGGGCCCTTCCGATCCCCGTATGCAGCACGATACCGGTCGCGTTGTAGACCCGCTCATGCCGGCGTCGTGAGGCAGCCTCAGAGCGCTCCTGAATGGTCGCGATGAGCACCGAACGAACACATCTAGCCTCCATAGCTACAGCGTCTAAGGTCCCGTCCAGCGCCCCCTTCCGCAACTCATCTACGAGACCACGCACGACACGGGTCACCACGGGACGAGACAACGACTGCAAATCGTCGTCTCGAAGTAATTGATCTACCGAGGGCAAGAGCCTCAGGGCAGAAGAACGGTCGGCGTCAGTTCTGGGCATCGCGGATTAGATCGTTACCATACCCGACCAATCATGCTTCGCGCTGCACTCGAGACTCCAAGACCAGATCCTCGCGAAAATGCCTTGGCACGGTCACTTGGCCTGCCAGATCTAGTCGCACGTGTCATGCTAGCCCGTGACATCGAAACCCCAGAACAGGCAAAAAGCTTCCTGAGGCCGGATATTGGCAGCCTGCACGACCCTTTTCAATTCAAGGACATGCAGAAAGCGGTCGACCGCGTCCAAACTTCGCTGCGGAATGGGGACCCAATCCTGATTCATGGCGACTACGACGTAGACGGAATTAGCGGAACCGTGCTTCTGCACAAGTTCCTGAAGATGCTGCACTGCAATTCGAAGCCCTATATTCCGGCCCGTGCCGACGGATATTCCTTCTCCTCGGCCAGCGTCAAAGCCATCAAAGATGGCGGATTTCCCCTGGTGATCTCGGTAGACAACGGCACCAACGCAATCGGGCCGATCAGCGAGCTTCAAAAAAGCGGTATCGACGTCATCATTACGGATCACCACGGCACAACCGAAAATGTCGCCGAAGCCTATGCGGTACTCAATCCACGGCTACCAGACGCTGGCTACCCAGACCGAAATCTGGCTGGCTGCGGTGTCGCATTCAAATTAATTGCCGCCATTGCAGAATCACTCAGCGGCACCATGCGGCACAGCCCCGAGTTCGGCGAGTTCTTGGTCGACGCGATGGGTTACATAGCGATGGGAACGGTTGCTGACGTAGCCCCCCTCTGCGGCGAAAATCGAACGCTAGTTTTCCATGGGCTTCGATCATTATCGATGAGTCGCAATCCAGGCATGCGCGCACTGATGGACGCTGCTGGACTGCTACACCGCGGCGCCGGCGTCGAAGATATCGCCTTCCGCATTGCACCATTAATCAACGCCGCAGGCCGCGTCGGCCACGCCAACGACGCCGTCAACTTGCTTTGCGCACCAAGCTTTACCGAAGCTCAGATCGCAGCAAAAGTTCTCGAAGGGCATAACGAAGCGCGCCGGAAGGTAGAACGTCAACTGCAGGACGAAGTGCAGCAAATGACTTCGGGTGACGTCGGTTCCGCAGTGGTCCTCGGTCAAGACAACTGGCATCCCGGGGTATTAGGCATTGTCGCTGCACGCATTGCCGAATTGACCGCAAAGCCAGTATTGCTACTCGCCTTCAATGGTGACATCGGTCGAGGATCGGGTCGCTGCACCAATGGCGTAAACCTGCGTGATGCTCTCGGCGAGTGCTCAGACCTATTAGAAGCACACGGTGGCCACGCTGCAGCAGCTGGCCTTGAGATCAAGCGTGAGAACTTCGAAGCATTCCGGGAACGCTTCGCTGAAGTTTGCGAACGTCTTGCGCCAAAAGAACACCCATACCGTGTGGATGGTATGGCGACATTCGCGGAACTAGAACCACAGACTATTCGCCGCCTTGAAGCGCTTGGGCCCTTTGGAAATGGTCATCCAAGACCACGCTTCGTCACCCACGACTGCAAGGTCATCGGCAACCCATTCGTCGAATCGCGAGGCAAGCACCTGCGAATTCGGGTTGCAAAGGGTTCAGAAATCATGCCGGCTAGAGTTGTGCGTGGCGCTGCATACTTCGAGGAACTACGCCAAAACAAAGGGCCATGGAGCATCGCATACACCCCGAGAATTAGTTCTCGTGGTGAAGACGGACCAGTTCATATTGATATCCATGACTTAGCTCCGGGGACCTCGAACCCAGACAACCGACGAAAGAGCAGGTAGCTCTATGTCCGATAGTAAAAATGTGAACAGCAGATCAGGAATCTCTGAACAAGGTGATGGCGTAGTTGCCAAGACCGCGATGAAGAACAGTGATGGCCCGAACAACGATAGCAAGGGCATTTGGCCTTGGCTGACCGGCCTACCACGACGTCTATACGACTGGGTCTTGGCTTGGGCGCCAACGCCATATGCCGTCCCAGCGCTGTTCTTGCTGGCCTTCGCCGAGAGCAGCTTCTTTCCAATTCCACCAGATGTCCTGCTAATCGCAATGTGCATTGGCACTGTGCAGACCAGCTATCGATTCGCAAGTTGGTGCGCAATCGGCTCCATAGTAGGTGGCATAGCCGGCTATGGCATCGGCTACTTCCTCTGGGAAAACGAAGGCGTCCGAACCTTCTTCTACGACTATATCCCTGGTGTCAGCCCTACTTCCGTTGCGTCGGTTCGTGAGCTCTACAAGAACTGGGACTTTTGGATCGTTTTTGCAGCAGCTTTCACCCCCATTCCCTTCAAGGTCATCACGATTCTGGCCGGGGTCTGCGCGATCAACTTCCCGATGTTTGTGATCGCCTCCGCCATCGGTCGCTCCGCACGATTCTTCCTAGTAGCCTGGCTATTTAAGCGCTACGGCCCCGGGATGAAGGAGTTCATCGAGAAGCGTTTCGCGCTGGTAACCACGGTAGGCACCATTGTTCTGATTGGCGGGTTTGCCTCACTCAAGCTGCTTCTACATAAAGATACCTCGGCCGAAAACGAGCCCGCCACACCGCCAGGAATAGAGCGGCCAAACGACCAGAAGTAAGCAGCGCGCCCCGGAAGGTGCTGATAGCTGCTTCATAGCCCGATCAGCGCTTCGATCGAGGGCTACCGCACGCTACAAAAGACTGCATGGCGAAGCGGTTATTCCTGATCGATGGTACGGCTCTGGCCTACCGCAGTTTCTTCGCCTTCCAAGGCACCGGCCGCTCTCCACTAACCACGGAGGATGGGCATCCGACTGCTGCGACGTATGGCTTCTGCACAACACTTCGTGCATTGATCGAACGCGAACGGCCAGATGCTATGGCCATCGCTTTCGACGGGCCACGCGGAGACCTCCTACGGACCAAGATCTACCCCGAATATAAGTCCACGCGCACCAAGATGCCCGACGAGATGGCGGTGCAACTTGACGACATCCGCGCTGCCGTTGAAGGCTATGGTCTACAAGTCGTCGCCGCCGAAGAACACGAAGCCGACGACGTCATTGGCACACTTGCTGTCCGCGCGCGCGATGCCGGCATGGACGTATACATCGTTACGGGCGATAAAGATTTCCTGCAAATTGTCGACAGCCAGATCAAGCTGTGGAACCTGCGCAGTTCCACCAGCAAGCCTGAGATCTTCGATGCCGCAGCGTGCATCAACAAATGGGGTCTGCCGCCCACAGCAATCGTCGACATGCTCGCATTGATGGGCGACAGCTCAGACAACGTTCCTGGCGTACCCAAAGTTGGTCAAAAGACCGCTGTCGACCTGCTTCAAAAACACGGCACACTAGATGGTATCTATGAGCACCTCGACGAAGTCAAAAAGCCATCGATCAAGCTATCCCTGGACACCAACCGTGAACTAGCGAAGCTCTCCAAAGAACTAGTCACATTGCAACTAGATCTTGATGTCGGTGTCGCGCTTGAAGACATCGGTCCGCCAGCACCAAATGCAGAATTGCTGCGCCCGCTATTTCAAAGACTAGGTTTCAAGAATCTACTGGCCGATTTAGCTGCTCAGTCACCGCCACAGGATGATATCGAGCAGAAGTATTCTGTCGTCACAGAAACATCAGAGCTAGCGACACTCATAGATCGGTTAACAGCGTGCGAGAGCATTGCGATTGCCGCCGAGACTTCGGGCAAGAGCATGTTCCAGCGTCAACTCGTCGGAATGGCCTTCGCACTAGCGAAGGGCGAAGCGGTCTATGTCCCGCTTGGAGATGATGAGAAGGGACACATCGAAATGCTGCGCCCCCTGCTAGCTGCCGAGACACCTAAAAAACACTGCCATGACTTGAAGAAGCTAATGGCGGCCTTCAGAGCATCTCAGATCGAGATCAGCGGAATTGATCTCGACACGATGCTAGCCAGCTACTGCACCGAACCAGGACTGCGATCCCACTCACTCGACGACCTTGCGCTCAAGCACTTCGCCTTCAAAAAGACCTCCGCGAAAGACCTATTAGGCACCGGTAAGAAGCAAAGAACCTTTGCTGACATCGATGCACAACTGATCGGAAACTACGTGTGCGAAGAGGCAGATCTCGTGCTGCGCTTAGTAACACCACTTAGCGAGTTACTAGAGCGCTATCAGACAAAGGCACTATACCGGGAAATGGAGCTGCCCCTCGTTCCGGTGCTATTCGAGATGGAGAACACTGGCATCGCCATCGACGTTGACCATCTAAAGTTGCTCTCAATTGAGCTCGAAGCCCGCATCGCGGACCTTCAATCACGCGTGTTCGAACGCGCCGGTCACGAGTTCAACCTTGCATCACCAGCCCAGCTTGGCGTTGTCTTGTTCGACGAGCTAGAAGTGCACCGGGTTGCAGACATCAAGCCAAAGCGAACGCCTAAGGGTCAATACAAGACCGATCACGATGTCCTAGAGAAGCTCGCAGCCAAACACGAAGTACCGCAACTCATACTGGAATGGCGCCAACTAACTAAACTTAAGAGCACCTACATAGACACCTTGCCTGCACTAGCACAGCAACCAGGTGGTCGCATCCACACCACATTCAACCAAGCGGTTGCGGCAACAGGCCGATTAAGTAGCGAAGACCCCAACCTACAAAACATCCCAATCCGCACCGAAGAAGGTCGCAAGGTTCGCGCCTCATTCATCGCAAAAAAGAGCGGCTGGCACCTTATGTCTGCCGACTACTCGCAGATCGAATTACGGATTCTTGCGCACCTATCAGAAGACAAGGCGCTAGTGGAATCGTTCAACAAGGGCGAAGACATCCACGCACGCACTGCGGCATTGGTGCACGGTCTAATTCCACAGATGGTTTCGCCCGAGCTACGCAACCAGGCAAAGATCATCAACTACGGCCTGATGTATGGCATGGGCGCATCGCGGTTAGCAAACGAAACCGGCATGCGACCACCCGAAGCAAAGAAGTTTATCAAAAGCTACTTCCGCGCCCTACCAGGGGTGAAAGACTACCTCGACCGCTCGCTGGAACAGGCACGAACTGATAAGGAAGTCCGCACAATGTTTGGCCGCCGTAGACCGCTAGCCGATATCGATTCGACGAACGCGATGCAGCGGATCGCAGCGGAGAACATGGCCGTCAACACTCCGATTCAGGGGGCCGCAGCCGACATCGTCAAGCGTGCAATGCTGGCTGTCCATGCAGCCCTGATCAAACGTGGCCTGCAAACCAAACTACTGCTGCAAGTACATGACGAACTGATTCTCGACGTCCCTGAAGAAGAAAGGCTAGAAGTTGAGCGGATGCTGCGGGACGAGATGATGGGCGCAGCACAACTAAAGGTGCCTCTAGAGGTCAACCTAGGAATCGGCGAGAACTGGCTAGCTGCCCACTAGCAAACGATTGCCTGGGGCTTTGTCGCGAGGCAGTCACAGCCGCCTGACTAGGGCTGCTTCTCGAGCCAGGCCAACATCACATAGCCTTCGGCAGTGTGACGAGGACCGGGCAACTCAGCAACGCGCCGTGCACTACATTGGACTAGGCGTGCGCGAAAAAACTCGAACAAGATCGAACCACCATCGCGGGCTGAACTCCCCAGCCGACTATCAAGCTCAATGCTTGTCTTGCCTTCGCGAGCCATGAGCAACTCCAATCGTTCGAGCTCTTCAGATGAAGTGCCGAACAAGAACTCGCGGAACGCCTGCAGCTCAACCTCTTCGTAGTCTCGACCAGTAAACAACTCGACGAACTCTGCATCGCCGCCCTTGGTCATCAACTGCATGAGTTCGCAACTGCCAGCTAGCGATCCTCCGATAACTTGCACACGCTGACGAGCTTCCCACGTGGCTGCCAAGATCGGAAAGAAATCATGCACGCGCCACGTTAGACGATTGCCCCATAAATGGGCCAAGCTGCGAACGCCCTGCGCTCGCAACGACCGATCTACAGACCCATCTGTGACAATATCGGCCAGAACTTCTTCAACTAACCGGGTGTGAACAGCACCTCGTAACCGGTGCGCCGCAGCCTCACGCAACACCACTGCATCTTCACATCCAAGCTGCTTCGCCTCCTCGCCGATCGGCAAGCTGCCGGTGAGATGCCATAGCATGCGCAGAAAGTTTATCTGCGCCATGTTGATCGTACGCCCAACAAGCGCCTGAGTTGGTGCCCGGAATGGGAACGTGGCCTGGTCGGTGACAACCATGTTGTCGACTAGCGTCTCGAGACCTCGCTTCTTGCCACAAAGAATCTGGTCTGTCAGAGGTGACGGATAGCGATTCAGCAGCTCACCAAACATCTCGAGGCTATGCAGCTGGTGATTGATTGCGACGATCGAATCTTGAGCGTCAGCAGCGCCGCAAACATTGAGTCCAGCGACAATGCGAGAGACCAGGGATAACTCTTCCGTCCGCAATGGATGCGACGAATCGCTGGTCTTTCCTGCACTCGATTCAGACATGTCTATAGGATTAGTATACACCGCGCGACTTGTTACCGACGCACGCGAGCAGCTACGTCTTTTACAGAACACGAAACTTGCTCGCCGCTTGCTAGATCCTTGACGGCAATAGTTCCGTCCGCAAGCTCTTGTGTGCCCAGAATACCAACATGCGTGACTCCTATAGCATTTGCATACTGCAGCTGCTTTTTCATCGCCACTGCATCGGCGTAAACCTCAACACGGACCCCGGAAGAGCGCAATTCGCTAGCGATAGCTAGAACTTGCGAGGCGTCGACTTCTGCCATGCGACACAGAAGTAATTGCGGCCCGATGCCCAGCGGCGGGAACATATTGCGCTCAGTCATGACTAACAGCACCCGCTCAAGCCCGAGCGAAAAGCCGACTGCAGGGACACTGTTCTTTTGGAACATCCCGATCAAATTATCGTAGCGACCGCCGCCCCCCATCGAGCCACCAAGCCCATCAACATGAATCTCGAAAATTGGCCCAGTGTAGTAACTCAGACCGCGCGCCAAAGTTGGATCGAAAGTGAGGTGCTCGCTAGCTGGACCACCACTGGCAAGACGGAATAACTCAGTCAACTCACGAGCACCAACAGCCGCAGGGCCATCACCTTGACACATGCTCTCTAGAGCGCCCTCTTCACGCATGCGATCAAGCGATTGCAGCAGGGCACTTGCTTGCTCTTCTGGCACACCTTTCTCTGCAAGCTCTTTCAACACTCCTTCGACTCCAACTTTATCTAGTTTGTCGAGAGCTATTAGAGCAAGCGATTCTTGTTCGACTGGGATACCGGCATCTGCAACTAAGGCACGTAACAGTTCACGGTGGTTCGTTAAGATCTTGAAGCCTTCGAAACCAAGCTCACGTAACACTTGGGCAATGGCGCCACAGACTTCCGCATCGGCGACCAGATTTTTTGTGCCAGTGATGTCGACGTCGCACTGATAGAACTCGCGGAAGCGGCCACGTGCTGGACGGTCTGCTCGCCACACTGGCTGTATTTGGTAGCGCTTATAGAACGCCGGGAGGTTCTTGTAGTTCGCCACCACCCGGGCCAACGGCACCGTAAGGTCGTAACGTAGCCCTTCGGCAGCCAAATCTAGTTCACTGCTAGCGCCAGCGTCGAGCGCCCTGGTCAGCTTGTCCCGACGATGGAGAAGGCGATAAAGCAACTGATCACCTTCGGGGCCGTATTTACCAAGCAGCGTCGACAGGTTCTCTATGGTCGGGGTTTCGAGAGGCATGAAGCCAAAAGACTCATAGACTCGCTGAACCACAGCCAGGACGTGACGACGGCGCACCACGTCTTCAGCTAGGAAGTCGCGCATGCCGCTCGGGGGTTTCGTCGAAATCTCTTTACTCATCTATCACTGGTGTAGCCGGGCTGGCTCGCGAAACCAGTCCAGTGCTGCGCTACGTTATGATTCATGCTAACGAACCTGTTCCGGTTTGCCCTCGCAACCACTGCCTGCTGGCTACTCCTAGCAGCTCCAATTCAGGCTCAGAGCCCGACTCCAGACGCCAAATCCCCGGCTGTCCAAGGTGAAGGGCCAGATTTAGCGCCGCCAACAGTTCAAAACGACCCAACGACCGATGCTCTTCGTAGCCTAGCGGCACAACTACGCGACAAACGGGTCCAGAGACAGGCGGCAGCGGAAAGCAACGACCAGACGCGAGCCAGGACCCTTGACAGGGACATTGAGCGCCTGAGGTGGCAGTTCGTAGGACTAATCACCCAAATTGACGTCCAGCAATTTGACTCCCCTGAGGCCAACAGCCTCGACATGCAAAGCGACCTGCTTGAGACACTGCGGCCACTCGTAGGCTTCATGAAGGATTTGACCGCCGAAGCACGGGAAAAACACGACATCAAAGCGAACTTAGATACGACTATCGAACGCCGCCAAATGGCCAGTGAGGCCAGCGAAAAAATCCGCAGCAAAATCCGCGAGCTCAGTCAGGCCGGGAAAACCCCTCAGAATGAGCTGGCCGTTACAGAGGCGGAGTACGAGCTAAGCACCCATTGGCAACCTCTTGTCGCCAGTCTTGATGCCCAACGCAAAGTCTTAGAAGCAAAACTGGCACAGATCATCGCCGACGAAAACTCGAAGACCTGGAGCGAAGCCTTACTTGAAAAGTTCAAGAGCGTCACCGACAGCGGCAAGAGCATTCTGCTGGCGATCCTGGCGTTTGTCGCGACCTTCTTCACACTGCGATTCCTCAGCAAGTTCATTGTTCGAAGGCTACAAGCCCGCGCATTCACCGCGCGCCTAACCGAAGTAACACTGAGTGTTGTCACCCTAATCGTTGCAGCGATTGCAACATGGATGGTGCCTTACTCAAGAGACGAATACGGGATGATGTCCCTGGGAATCATCTTCGCGATTGGTGTGGGTTGGGTCATCGCAAAGTCAGCGCCGATCTATGCTGAACAAATTCGCCTTATCTTGAATATCGGCTCAGTCCGCGAAGGCGAGCGCATCCTCATTGATGGAATACCCTACCGGGTAGACGCGCTGCGCTTTTACTGCAAGCTGACCAATCCAGCACTGACCGGCGGCACACTACGTATTCCAGTAGGCCAGCTAATTGGCGAACGCTCTCGCATTAGTGGTCATGGTGAGCCCTGGTTTCCGAGCAAACAAGGCGACTTCGTGGCAATTGAAAACATGGTTGGCTGCATCCAACTGCAAACGCCTGAGACCGTGATCTTTGCCGAACGACATGATGCGGCCCGGAACTACCCCACTGCAGCATTCCTCGCACTCAATCCGCGCAACCTATCAAACGGCTTTGAAATCAGCTCATCCTTTGGCATCGACTACACCCATCAAAAGGACGCGCTTATCAAAATTCCTGATCTGCTCGCCAGCGCAATCCGCGAGACACTTGGCCAAGACGAAGATGGCGATGCGACCAAAGACCTGCGTGTAGAATTAGCGGAAGCCGGCGCGAGTTCGCTCGACTACACGGTGCAAGTAGACTTCAGCGGCAAGGCAGCTGCCCGCTACGACATTCTAGAACGCAAAATCACACAAGCGCTGGTCGCGGCCTGCTCCAAACACGGATTAGGCATCCCATTCCCGCAGGTTCAAGTGCACGGGATCAAGTGACACGCATCCTGTAAACGACAGATCGGTGATCAGGGGTAAAGGAACGCCAGCAACATCGGGATAAGGAGGCTGTCACCGGGTCGCAACTTCAAGAAAGCAGCTTCGGCCGTGGTATTCGGGAGCTCAACCAAGTGCGCCTCCTGCCCACGTCTCATCAACGACATCGACAGCCGCATCGACTGATCTCTTAGAGACTTTGGATCCTGATCGCCAAGCACGCTCAGCAACCTCGAATTGTAAAGGCCATCGGTCACTGCCGCGACTGTCCGGTTACTGAACTTGGCCAAGGCCCTTCCACTAAGAGATGCGCCAATAGCAATCCTGCCGCTAAGGCCATCTTTAGCTGCCGTCAAGGGCACAGAGGCTGCGATTGCACCACCACGGCCAATGCCCCCGACGTAGCAAGAAGTCATGGCCTTGCCGCCAATACCACGCAGCTTGCGATAGGCATGAGAGACCGACTCAGACGTTGGCTGGGCGAGATCTTGCACGACCACATAGACACCGTGGATTTGCAGAGCTGCCGCGAGCGCCTCACCAATCTCATGCTCCTGATCACTGGTAGCAACCCACAAAAGTGTTCGCTTGCGCTCAGCCACACGAGGCGTAGCAGCCTTTGTAGGATCCCGCAAGAACTGCAACACGTCTCCCATAACCCGGTCTTGATCACGAGCCAAACCGAACACGTAGTCCTTGTGATTACAGTTCGGATACTGGCGAGCCAAGACCGGCACGCCAGCGTCTTGCAGCCGATCGCGCAGCATGCGAGCGCACAATGCCAGACATGGTAAGTCGTGATCCGCCCAGGCGATAAACACCGGAGCATCCGCCTTGTCAGCGTACAGAAGCGTCGTGGCGCGCCGCCGATATTCGTCGTCACTTCCAAACACCGCATCGAGCGCAATATGACGCGAACGAATGTCGTAAACACCTGACAAGAGCACGGAGCCACGCAGTGCCTTATTTGGAACCCCCGCGGCTTTTAACTGATCCTGATCGAACGCTAGCCAGCTACATAGATGAGCACCCGATGAGTGCCCCATCACAAACAGTTGGTCACCGTCGAAGCCGAATTCTTCGGCGTGGCGATGCAGGTAACCCAAGGCCTGCCCACAGTCAGCGACCATCTCATCGGGCTTAGCGAACGGAAACAGCTGCGTATTGATTACAGCACAGGCGTAGCCGTGCCCCACCAGCGCCTCGCCCAACCAATCGTAGGAGCCTTTGTGACCACCTGTCCAAGAACCGCCGTGCACAAACATCACCAGCGGCGGCGCTACTTTCTTGAGTTCAACCTCGGCCGACTTGCTATCACTGACATCGATGGCGCTACTCGGCGTGCCCATGCGCGAATTTGCTGTAGGCACATACAGGTCGAGCCGATTCCTACGGGCTTGCCGAGCAACATCCGAATACTGGATGTCTTCATGAACGGTGATTGGCTCCTGCGGCTCCAATAAAAGCAGAGGCAACAGAGCAGTTACGGCGGCAATCATGTTCTAAAAGCTTAACTACTGATTAGCCGGCATGCCTTCATTTTGTCCCTAGAGGGTCTTTGACCAACCAATCCGCGCCGCTCGGGTAGTTATGCCCAGCGACAGGATGCAAAACTCACTTGCCTTTCGCATCCAATAAGAAAGCCACGAGGTCTTTGATCTCCTCGGCTGACAATCGGTTCAATAGACCTGCAGGCATTGGCGATTGCGGCGACGGCGCGACACTTGCCACATCCTCAAGGGGGATACGAACAGGCTTAGCCTCAGCTACCGCTGGGATAACCTCGTAGACCTCCATGTCGCCGTCCCAAGTTTTATGAACGACACCAAACAATGCCGTTCCATCTTTCTTAGTCAGCACTTGGCCAGAATACTGATCACTGATCACCTTGTTTGGATCGATGATCGCTTCCAGCACATCTGTAGCTCGGAACTTGTTCTTGAGACTGGTCAGGTCAGGACCACCAAAGCCACCATCGCCCTTGAAGTAGTGACACGACGCGCAGCCAACAGCGTGAAACAGGTTCCGACCAGACTTGCGGTTACGGCCTTCTAAATCGGTATCGGCAAGGTCAGCAATGTCACTAGCCTGCCAGTTCCTACCCGGCCCCTTCGGAGGCTTGCTGTTGAACTTGTTCTTAGCCGCGCGGATGCGTCCAACCATAAATTCCAACTGAACCTGCTCCTCGTCACTACAAGTATCCCAAGCAAGATCGACAATCTTGAGCACGTAGCCGTCGTAGCTGCTACCTCCTGAACGATCTCTGGCCTGACCTAAGAATCGGAAATAGGTGCGACGTTGCTCAATCGTCCAGCCGTGATCCACCATGCGCAGGGCATTCGCGATCGCCAACTGCCCCATTGGTGTCATGTTGGCCATCATCTTATCGATGACGCCGCCATAAGACGCGTTTCGTGAAGCCAGCTCGGCCCACGCCGGCGGCTCCGAGGGACGCAGCGGCGTTAATAAAGGCACCGCCTTATCAAGCAAGCCAGGAGCATCCACAAAGGCCAGCAACTCACACAGGTCTTGGTCTTGACGCTCATTGCCAGCCGGAAGAAGAACCAACAAGCGAGCCGCTAAAAGCTGACGCTGAGCATCGGTGGCTGGCCCCTGACGAAGCAATGCCACCGCATGAATACGCAACCAAGCAATGCGCTGCTCGTGCGTAAGCTGCGAATAAGAAAACTTACCTAGCCCATCGAGAATCGGCTGCAAATCGGACTCTGCGCCCTGTCGCGCTAGCGCCAACAAACCAGCGAATGACCGGTCCGGCTTAGTTGGATCAACTGCAAGCACCGTTTCACGAATCTGCTCCGCGGGCAATCGCTCGAGCGCAATGCGAGCAGTCACCCAATCAGCTTTCGCATCGAAAGCTACTTCTCGATAGGGGATCCGATCACTACCGCTCATTCCCGCATCGAGGATTTGCTGTGCAGTACGGGATTCCGTTTCCGGCCACGCAACGGCGCTTCCCCAACGCTGCAAGCGTTTTGCCTCTGCATCACTCCATGCATAATCTTCCGGCGAGCCTCCGGGCAGCAAACGCAACAAGCGGGAAGGCAAACCTCGACCGCCAGTAACAACATAGACGCCACCATCAACTTGCTGCGAAAGGGTCACGTCGGCAACCGGAAAGGGCTGCCCTACATTCCAAGGCCTACCTTCGAAGTATGCCGTCCCAAATGTCCAATCGAGGCCAATGATGCCACCAGCAGCACCGGGCACATATGCCATACCGGTCGGTGATCCTGGGCCAAGATCCTGCAATGCAGGCGGCGCCTCCGGATAGTCAGCAGCCCACTTCGCACTGCCCTTGCGCCAGCCGTAGTCAACGCCACTCTGACCAGCTACGTATCGCGTTGGACGATACCAAGGCAAGCCCATGTCCCACTCCATATCCGCGTCATAAACAACAACCTGACTCGTCGGGAGCACCACCAGATCGAACGGATTACGGAAGCCACAGCAGATCAATTCCCAGCGCTGACCGTCGGGATCAACCTGGTAAAGACAGCCACCCGGTGGCGAATAACCGCCCCAGAATCCTCGTGCGTCTTCTATGCGCGGCACCAAGCGTTCTTCTTGCCAGTTGGTAGGCACGCGACTAGAGACGATCTCGGTGAGCTTCGTCATATTGCCGCACAGAACCAATAGATTTTCGCCATCAGGCGCCACCACAACCGAGTGCGGTCCGTGCTCACCGCTACCATCAAGAGCGCGCAGCAATTCGACGCGGTCGAGCATGTCGTCGCCGTCGGTATCCGTCAGTCGATAGAGCCCGTCTTGACCGCCGTTGACCACAGCGTAGAGAGAGTTGCGAAACCACAACAATCCATGCGCTCCACCCAACTCAACAGGCACTCGCTCGAGGGAAGTTAGCTCGCCGAGCTCTGCAGCAGGCGTAATGCGGTAAAGCCCACCACCCTGAGCGCTCGAGTAGAGCCGACCTTTCGGATCCGCGGCAAGAGATACCCATGAACCAAGTTCACGCGGAATATCCAGCAACCTTATCGGTGCAGGCTGGGTCTTCGAATAGCTCTCGATCTCCCAATCAACAACCGCAACTTGAGGCACATATGCATTCGACTGCTGGCCTAACGCGCTTGCTCCATGAGTCCCAGACCAGACTGCATCTGGTGCACCGAGCGCTGCAATTTCTGACACCCTTGGCCAGTTAGAATCATCAAACCCAATATCATTCCAGCCATCGGGATCATGATTGAAGCAACGCCAACTTGCATCCGTAACGACCTCAACTTGCTTGTCACCTTGCTGCCAAGCTAAACGAACGGCGAGCCCTGCTGGGCCACCATCGTTCCAGCCATAAACCGCTACGACGTTGGCGCCCACCTTCAGATACTTCGCAACATCAAGGGAAGTTGGTGATTCCCATGAGTCATCATTCGCGACCCGCTTGCCGTTGACAAACAAGCGACAATGATTGTCACAGATAGCAGAGAGTTGGGCTTTGTCAGGAACGACAGAAACATCAAAGGCGCGGCGAAAGAATAACTCTTCCTCAGCTTGAGCGACGGCATCCCAAACCCAGCTAGCCTTGGTTGTGACGCTAGGCTCTGCAGCTTGCTGTTGTTCAGCCTGCCGCAGCAACGCGGTCACTGCCGCCGGCAACGCAATCTCATCAGGCCTAGACAACTCCCGTATGGAAACATCTCTGAAAGACGCTTTCATCCCTGGACCACGATGCGCTTGCAGCGCGATCACGCCACGCTTTGGAGCGCTGCTACGCTGATCCTGCAACACTGTGACGACCTGGCCGTCCAGTTCATGCCACACAATGTCTCCACGTGCGACGACACGCAATTCATGCCACTTGGCGACATCAACCGCACCAGCATTTGCAACGCGGCCAACTTCCGTACGGCCGTCGTCAGACCATCGCACAAACCGGCCGCGCTGAGCAACGATCCCGCCTCCCCCTTCATCATAAAGCATCGCCGCGTAAGGTGGGTTTGGGTGCCAGTCGCACTGGTAGCCAACGACACGGAAGGAACCAGCGTCCGCAACCCGGCTGCGATACTGCACGCCAGTGTTGTTGTTGCCTTCAAGCAGAACCTTGTAGCGCAGTTCGAAGTCTGCGAACTCCCCCTCATGAATCAAGAAGGTGTTTGCGGCAAGCTTCACTCCATGTGTGGATGCAACAATCGCGTTACCCTCAACGCTCCAAACCGAAGCATCTCCACGCCAACCCTTGAGACTCTGTCCATCGAACAGAGGGCGGAGAGCCGGCCCCTCTTGAGCAGCAAGGGTCGAGACCAACCAGACAACCAATAGAATCGCGCGCATGATACGCGCCAGTGTCACCGGGCGTTCCGCCCCAGTCCAACACCATTGCCCGATGCGAAAAACCGCTTGGCCGTACACGTGCTAATATTCTGCTATGCGCTACCTATCGATGATCGCCGGACTGCTGCTTTTTTGCGCACCCGCTAAAGCAGACAAGTTCTGGTTGACAGACCCCAAATCTGAACAAAGCGCAACTGCCGGCAGCAGCCCAAACATCATTCAGGGAGTCTTACTCAGCGAAGACGAAGATGGCTATCACATCCGTGTTGAAGGCGGCCGAATCGTGCTGGCAAAAAAACTGGTTTTCCACATCGAAAAAGAAGGACTAACGATCGACGCAATCGTGCAGGCAGAAGCTGACAGCAAGAAAAAGCTCGACGAATCGAATCAACAGCGTGTTGCCGCCCAAAAGTCAGAAAGGCGTTCTCGTCAAGCCCGCTTCACAGAGGCTTCGGCCAAACGATCAGGACGGCCAGTAGCCGCGTCCTCACGACGCACCGAAAACATCCCGGCCGCATTAGATGAGTTCGACCCAGTGCTGGGCTTAGCTAACGACAACAGTCAGTATGCGCTGATGCGTGATGCGCAAGTTGCTTGGCGGCAGACCAAAGATCGGCGCTACCTGAAGATGCTCCGTCAACTTCGCCGCCTGCGCTAGCCTGACCAGCATACGCATGCGATCGCGCGGGAGTAATCAAACTACCCCGCCTGCTCGGCAACGGCCTCAAGCTCTTCCCATCGCGAATACAGCGCCGCCAATTCGCTAGGTATCTCCTTGCGACGCTTCGTCAACTGATCAAAGCGCTGCACGTTCTTAGCCTCGTAAAGGCTCGGATCCCCCAACTCGCCATCAAGCTCAGCGAGTTCTGACTCAGCCGCTTCAATCTTAGCTGGCAGTTCGGCAAGCTCTTTCTGCTCGCGTGAGCTGAGCTTCCTAGTCTTATCACCGCTAGCCTTCTGCGAAGCAATCGAAGCAGCCTTCGCTTTCGCCTTGGCCTGCTGATTTGCGGCCGCAAGCTGTGCGGCGCGTTCGGCAGCCTCCTGTTTCAATCGCGCTAACAGCAACGAAAGGTCACCTTCATGAAGGCGTGCAAGGCCTGTGCCATCCATATGAATGACCCTAGTCGCGATACGATCAAGGAACCATCGGTCGTGACTAACAACGATTGCGGCTCCAGGAAACGCTAACAGTGCATCCTCCAATGCTCTGAGCGAAATCAAGTCAAGGTCGTTAGTCGGCTCATCAAGCACCAATAGGTTGCCACCGGCACAAAGCAATTTCGCGATCAAGACGCGATTGCGTTCGCCGCCACTCAACGCACTGATACGAGCGTGCTTCATTTCACCTGGGAACAGGAACTGCTCCAGGAACGTTTCAATGCGCTGCGAATGGCCACCGACAAACACGTAATCGTTGCCGTTGGCAACTTCCTCCAACACGGTCTTCGACTCGTCGAGATCTGATCGCTTTTGATCAATCCCTGCAAAGGCAACGGTTGGGCCAATGCCGACCTTGCCAGTGTCCGACTCAAGCTGCCCCATGATCATGCGCAACAGAGTCGTCTTACCTGCGCCATTCTTGCCAACGATGCCGAGACGCTGACCAGGGCCTAGCTCAAAGGAAAACGGCTTGATGACTTCGCGATCGCCAAACGTCTTACTTACATCCTGAATTCGCAGCACGTAATCCCCAAGGCGAGGCCCCTCCGGAATCATGAACTCCAAGTCCGCAGATGTTGGCGGTGGCGCAGAATCGACCAGAGCCGCGTGACGACCGATGCGCGCCTTCGACTTGGTCGTTCGCGCCGGTGGACCGCGCTTGATCCACTCAGTTTCCCGCCTCAAAGTGTTCATCCGAGCACTTTCAGACTTCAACTCGGCGGCCATGCGCTCGGCGCGCTTGATCAAATAAGCGGTATATCCGCCGTCGTATTCATGCAGCCTGCCCTTATCAAACTCAACGATCCGGGTGCACAGACGATCGAGGAAATATCGGTCGTGGGTTACCAGAACTAACGGTACTCCAGCGTCCAATAAGTAGCCTTCCAACCACTCAGTAACCTCTGCGTCGAGGTGATTGGTCGGTTCGTCGAGCAACAAGACTTCCGGGTCTGACAGCAGCAAGCGGGCCATCGCGACCCGACGGCGCTCACCACCTGACAAGTCACCACAAATGGCCTCATGATCAGGCATACCGAGCGAGTCGAGCAACGCAGCAGCCCGGTGGTCGATATCATGACCGCCCAACTGCTCAAGCTGCTCATCGAGACGCTGCTGCTGCTTCAGAAGACGGTCGAGTTGCTCTGGCGTCGCGTCCTCGGCCATCGCCGCGTGGACCTTGTCCAAATCGGACAGCACCTGCGAGCGTCCCTCGATGCCAGCTAGAACTGCCGCATGAACGCGAGAATCGGCCGGCAACTGAGGTTCCTGCGTCAGAAACCCCAAGCGCAAGTCTCGACGCTCAGTGCGTTCACCACTGTCAGGCTCCAAAGCGCCGGCTAGGATGCTTAACAGGGTAGATTTACCGCAACCGTTGGCCCCGAGCAGACCGATGCGCTGACCTTCGTCGACAACGAACGAAGCCTTATCGAGCAAGAGTCGGTCACCGACTTTTAAATTGACATCTTTGAGCGTTATCAACGCCATCCACGGATGCTGACCGAAAGCGGCTCCCCAAGCAACCCAGCAACCGGCAGATGCCCGCTAAGAAGCCTTCATGATGGCACGGACCAAGCATGCGGATGGGCAGGCAGAACACCGCTGATCAACGACACGAAGTTCGCCTGTCGTAGCGCAAAAAATCACGAGCCATAGCCAACAATTGCCCGGGGCAACCGCCCACCGCCCACAGCGATGCTCCCAGGTCCCGGCGCTGTCCGCATTGCTAGCGATGAAAAGAGCACCGATCGCCGACCGCCCCACCAGCTAGCGAACAAGACCAAGCCACTAAGTCATACGGTCCAGCACTAATCAGCGGTTGCCGCACCACCGCGCACGGGGCTGGACTCTTCGCCAAGTTGCTGCAGCAACTCTCGCTGTCGCTCAGAAAGCTCTTCGGGTAGCCCAAGTCGGACCACCAAGAACAAATCTCCGCGCTCATCGCCTGATTTATGCAAGCCTTGACCGCGCAGCCGAAGCTTCTGACCAGGAGTAGTCCCAGCCGGAATCCGAGCCGTAGCGGTGCCACCACGCACAGCAACATTCACCTTGGTTTCGTCGAGCAAATCCCACGGGGCAATGATCACTTCCGCTTCGACATCAGATCCTCGTAAACGATAGACATCATCTGCGACCAACTTCAGCGACAACAGTAAAGCACCTGGCCCCGCTGCACCGGGCTGGCCCAAACCCCGAAGCCGCAAAACCTGCCCATCGCGCACATCATCAGGAATCTTCAGATCGATATTCTTCTGCTGATTGCTTGCCCCAAGGCCGCCACAAGCAGGGCATGTACCATGCGACAACTGCCCCTGTCCGTTACACACTTCACATGGCATACGCATACGAAATGCGAAGGCGCGCTTGCCACCAAGCAGCGCTTCGCCAACAGATATTTCGATCACAGCTTCCGCATCGGCGCCACGCTGCTGCCTCGGCTGCGGTCGGCCGCGACCTGAAAACATGTCGCCAAACATCTGGCCAAAAAAGTCTGAGAAGCCATCGCCGCCGCCCATGCCCGAACGCCCACCAAACATGTTGGCGAATTGGTCGGGGTCGACTCCGCCGCCCTGAAAATCTTGGCCATGGCGATAATTTTCGCCAAGCGAGTCGTAGCGCTTGCGCTTTTCGCCGTCGCTCAAAACTTCGTTGGCTTCAGCAATCGACTTGAACTTCTTCTCGACCTCGTCGCGCTCGCTCTCCGGATGACGATCCGGATGCCATTCTTTGGCAAGCTTACGGTAGGCGCGCTTGATCTCATCGTCACTAGCGCCACGCGAGACGCCAAGGGTTGTGTAATAGTCTTGGAAAGTGGTCAACGTCTATATCTCGCTCTGACAGTGCTCGATTCGAGTCCCCTAATTTGGATCGCAAGCCAGAACCGGGAACTAAGGCAGTCACCATTCCACGGTAGCTTGGGACTCGATTTCGTTAGCAAACTTCGCTCGTCAATCGCGTCCGGACTGCATCACGAAAGCAACGCGGACACTCGCTCGACTCTGAAAACATAAGGTGGGCGTAGCGCGATCATCGCAACCACGCCAACTACAAGCCAGCAACACCCAGCCCACAAAGCCGAGAACTTCTATACCATTCTCAATCTCAGGCCAATTGTGGACCAATTCTGGGCCAAAGCCCGGATATCTGACACCATCTCCGCCGGGCTATCAGCTGGTGGTGCACAAGCGGCATAGTCATGCTGTAGAGAATCACCAGAATCGAGTCTAATCAACCTCCATGCTTCGCTACAAACTTGCAGCACTCGTAATCGCACTTGCTGCCGCCAGCATCGCGCCATCACAAGAACCAGCAAGCCTGACCAGTCCGCTGTACAAGGCCCAAGGTGAGTATACGGGCACGCTGCTAGCTGGCGTCGCAGACGGCTGGTCTGCAGGTCCAGTCGGTGCACAACTGATCGCTCTTACCGACCAGCAAGGCGCAAATGCGCGGCTGCGCATGGTGCTTTTTCATGGTGGTTTGCCAGGTTCAGGCTGGAACCGCGACGATCGACGAATAACCACAGAGGCAGCATTCCAAAATGGTGGCGCCAACTTTACGCAAGGATTCACCGCGACTCTCGTCACCACAGTAGCAGGCTTCCAAAAAGACAGAGCCAACTTGACGAAAGGCTTACGCCCGTCTGAAGCCCCCTCGGCCACCGGCAATGTCCTCTCAATACGCTCTGAATCGGGGCAACTGCTGGGCAAACTACAAAAGACCACGCGACAAAGCCCCACACTAGGAGCGCAACCTCCAGCTGGAGCAATCGTGTTGTTTGACGGGAAGTCAGCTGATGCATTCCAAAAGGGCCGTATCACCAAAGAAGGCACCCTCGCCGCTGGCTGCGATTCAAAGCAAGGCTTTGCCGATCACCGGATCCATCTAGAGTTCAAGACGCCCTTTAAACCAGCTGCCCGCGGACAGGGTCGCGGCAACAGTGGCGTCTATGTCCAAGGCCGCTACGAATGCCAAGTCCTCGACTCCTTCGGACTTGCTGGGGAGCAGAACGAATGTGGCGGGGTCTACTCGATAGCCAGACCAATCGTCAACGCGTGCTTGCCGCCGCAGACCTGGCAGAGCTACGACATCATGTTCACGGCAGCTGAGTTTGTGAACGGCGAGAAAACAAATGATGCGCGCATGACCGTTCATCTAAACGGAATGCTGGTGCATGATGATTTAGCGCTCACACACGCAACCACAGCACACCCGCGAAAAGAAGGCAGCGAAGCCGGAGGCGTCTACCTCCAAGATCACGGTAACCCCGTCGAATATCGCAACATCTGGGTTGTCGAGCGCGACCCAATGCGCACCCGTAACATTGTGTTTCTAGCTGGCCGACGCAGTCATGGCTACGGCTCCCACGAGCACATGGCAGGCTGCAAGTTGCTTGCGAAAGCACTCGACGCAAGTGAGCTAAATATCAAAACCTCGGTGATCAATATTTGGCCCGAGGACGAAAGCATTCTCGACAACGCCGACGTAATCATCAGCTTCGCAGACGGTGGCGGCGGCCACCCGCTATTGCGACATATGGACAAAGTCGATGCACTGATGTCAAAGGGCACTGGGCTCGTCTGCCTGCACTATGCGGTCGAAGTGCCAACCGGTGACCCCGGCGACAACTGGTTACGCTGGCTTGGCGGCTACTTTGAGACCCACTGGTCCGTCAACCCACACTGGCAGGCCGAGTTCTTAAACATACCAACGCATCCGATCACCCGCGGCGTAAAGCCGTTCACGATCAATGATGAATGGTACTTTCACATGCGCTTTCCAGCTGGCATGCAGTCAGTAACGCCAATCTTGTCGGCCATCGCGCCATCGTCGACCATGCAGCGCCAAGACGGCCCACACTCCGGCAATCCAGCGGTGCGCGCATCGGTCGCCAAAAATTCACCTCAGCACGTTGGCTGGGCGCTCAACCGGCCCGATGGCGGTCGCAGTTTCGGCTTCACCGGCGGCCATGTGCACTGGAACTGGGCTCATGACGATTTCCGTAAAGTTGTACTAAACGCCATCTGCTGGTGTGGACATCTACCTGTACCAGACGACGGAGTGCGCTCAAGCACGCCAAATTTGACTGACCTGCAGGCCAATCAAGACAACAAGCCTGGCAAAGGCTTCCGCGCTGAAAAGGTCCAGCGCATGCTAGAGACATTCGAGAAAAAAGACTAAGCACGCCAAAGCTGCGTCTCAGCAGAGGCCTTTCTTGGCAAAGGCTAAGCCGTCATTACATACGTCTTTCGGATCGACGAAGTAGTCCCGCCACACGTGGATGGCAGCAGCAAATTCTGCGTCGAGTCGCGAGAATGCTTCAATCACGCACCAACCGTCGTAGCCAACTTCTTTGAGTGCTGCGAACGTAGCGCTCCAATCGACTTGACCGCGACCTGGAACACCCCGATTGTTCTCACTGAGATGCACGTGGCCTAGAACGGGCGCACAGTGCTTGATTGCAGCGGCAGCATCGTGCTCCTCAAGATGCATGTGATGCGTGTCGTAGTGAGCCTTCAGCGATGGATGATCAACCCGCTCACAAAGATCCCGCATCTGCGAGGATGTATTCAGAAGGTAGCACTCGAAACGATTGAGGGCTTCAGGGGCAAGCAACACACCTGCCGTTGCCGCATACTCTGCCGCCTCACGCAAAACATCCGCAGACCGCCCAAATTCGACCTCGGTCGGCCCCCGGCCACTGAACACCTTGAAGGCCGAATGGAGCGGGCCACACAGCACCTCTGCCCCGACAGCATGTGCACAATCAATCGCCCAACGCAACCGATCGACTGCGGCACGACGCACACTGGGACTCTCATCGATCGGATTGTGCTCTGGAGCGAGTCCTGCTGAGCAGGTCCGCTGCAGACCATGCCGATCGAGCATCGCGCCAACCTGCTGATAGTGCCCAGGCTCGCCTTCAAAGAGGGGAACTTCGACTCCGTCAAAGCCACATTCTTTCGCGAAGCCTAGCTGCGGCTCGATTTCACTTGTGACGTGAGTGGTCCATAGCAACAGGTTGATTCCAAAGCGCATGGCAACACTCTAGCGCCATCACCACCACCACGGCGACCCGGAAGTTTCGACATCTAAAAGCTGCCCCAAAGGTTCGCAGCTACCAGCAAGCATTTCTGCATCATGCCAGTCAGCCTGCAACCTAGATCAGCTGCACGCAGAGAAAACTGCACGCATAGAAAACTGCAACGTCAAAGACTTTGGCCATCAGACCGCCGCCCAGATCACACCGCCGAGTGCTTACGGTAGATACCAAGTAAACAGTGCTCTGGATACGGCATCCCCATCGCACGACACGCCCGCATGATGGCCATCTCAATCTTCGACATGGTCTGAAAACGCGCAAAGGTTCGGCAGTCGTCAAGCTTGAGAAACTGCTCTTCCTTCATTCCGACAGCGGCAAACTGGCGCTGCAGAACGTCGCGAGTGTTCATCTTAAAGCAGGTCGGGAAGGTGTCCTTAGGCTGTGAGCCCCACAACCATGACTTGATGATGTGGCGCAACTCCATGGGAGCCAGCCGCGTCAACAGAGGCATCGGAGAAGCTGCGGCAACAGTAAAGACTACGGCCAACCCGCCGGGTCGAAGCGCCCTCGCAATCGACTTAGTGCACGCCATGGGATCGGCGATGTGCTCAGCAACCATTCGCATGGTCACGAGGTCAAACCCAGCCTCGCCATCAAACTGGTGGATCCCACCGCTGATCTTCTCATGGACCCAAGGATTCTCGTGGAGTGTGGGATCAGGGTCGACACCGGTCAGACGTCCGCATCGCTTAGACAAGATCTCGGCGAGCCCGAGATTGTTCGGAAATAGCTCGCGGCCACAGCCAACGTCAAGCCACGACAGTCCTTTCACAACAATGCCCGCAACCAGCGCCTCGTAGACGTCATCGGGAGTGTAGTAGTTGCTCTTCTGGCGCAACAGAGGGCCCCAACCGAGCCCACGCTGGCTGCCATACCGACGATGGAACATTTGACGAAGCGATGCTTCATCTGGCAGACGAACTAGTGGCGGAGCGTTCACGACGACAATTGAGATGGGTCGGCAACGGGGAAGATTTGATCGAGAGCTGCGACGCACTCGACCGACAACTCTACATCGAGCGACGACAGGTTGTGATTCAATTGGTCGATGCTGCGCGCACCAACCAGCACGGATGATACACCCTGATTGCGCAAAGCAAACGCCAATGCCATACGGGTGGCATCAAGACCGTGATGTTCCGCCAGAGAGACCAACTCCTGTGCCTTCCGCAGATGATCTTCACTCATGAAGTTAGCAACGAACTTCTTGCCTGACTCGTCAGCAGCCCGTGTCCCCGAAGGCGGTGCCGTGTTTGGCTTGTATTTACCAGTGAGAACACCTTGCGCCAACGGTGAGTAGACAAGCTGGCCAATCCCATAACGCTGCGAGGTTGGGACAACCGCAATCTCAATCTCACGACGATACAGATTGTAGAGCGGCTGGTTCGTGATCGGCACGTGCCAACCATTGTCACGACATAGGGCAACAGCTTCGGCGATTCGCTCTGCCGGCCACATGCTTGTCCCCCAATACAACACATGACCAGCCTGAATGAGGTCATGCATTGCCAACGCAGTTTCCCGGACCGAAACATCAGGATCAAAACGATGACACTGGTAAAGGTCAACATAGTCAGTGCCGAGGCGCTGCAAAGACTTCTTGACCGACTCATGGATGTGCTTTCGCGATAAGCCACGATCGTTAACGTCACCGCTCATCGGAAAGAAACACTTGGTCGCAATCACTAGACGGTGGCGAGGCAGATCCTTGATGGCGAAGCCTAGCGCGCGCTCACCTTCGCCTTCGTTGTAGACATCAGCCGTATCGAACAGGTTGACGCCTTGATCAAATGCGTGAGCAACTAGATTCTGCGACTTCTGATTGTCGATTTCGTTACCGATCGTCAACCATGATCCAAGTCCGATGGCGCTGACCTTTACGCCAGAAGCTCCGAAGGGGCGGTATTGCACGGCGACGTTGTAGCAGGGCGCCTACCCAGCGGTCTACCCTCGCTCGCACATCCGTTGGCTCTAAGGCCCTTAACTGCGGCCAGAAACTGCTAGAACCTGAAGGATCCGGCGGAAGCCCCTGGTCCGACGCCACCGTTTACGCGATGCTCCTCAGCAACGACTGATCTGAGCGACACGAAAATGAACGAAAAGAAACGCATCGCCCTAATCTCGACTGGCGGCACAATCGAGAAAACCTATGACGAGCTGCACGGGGTTCTCGGCAATGCCAGCAGCGTACTTGACGTCGTGCTGGCGGGAATGCAGCTCAACGGTGTCGAAATTATTAGAGTACCACTACTTAACAAAGATAGCCTGGAGATGACCGAGCAAGATCACGAGCTGATCGCTCGGACTGCGAGCGCCATGGCAGAGGCGCATGACGGCGTCGTTATTGTGCACGGCACGGACCGATTGCCCAAGACTGGCGATGTCTTATCAGAGCTTTGTGCAGACCTGAAGGTGCCAATCGTTCTGACCGGTGCGATGCGCCCCTACATCATGCGCAACACCGATGCCCTACAAAGTATGACAGAAGCACTGATCGCAGTACAAATCATGCCACCTGGGATCTACTGCGTGATGCACAACCAAGTGCTCAAGTTTCCCGGCGTGATCAAGAACCGTGAGCTAGGGACATTCGTTCGGGCAGATGACTAGGCCGCAATCAGACAACCGAGCAACGGCAAGTTCCCAAGCCCAAATGGCTGCGCCAATCAAACTACGCCAACGACTACCGTCATTGCTGCCGCTGACAGCAATATGGGTAACAGCATTACTCCCCGTAATTTTCTACGGTATCTACCAAGCCAATCCTGAAGCCGCAGTTGTCGTCGCGCTGCAGATCAAACAGTGGAGCTTGCGCATTTTGATGCTGGCCATCAGCGCAACTGCAGTGGGCATTCTCTTCTACCCGCCGCTACCAGCGTGGCTGCGAAGACTGCTCGATAGGACTCGCACCAAGTGGTCCGCCGATCGAGCACCTATGTTGCGGGCACTATCTGAGCTGAAACATTTCGAAACCGCTCAGAAGCACTTCGAAGTTGCCAAACTCGCTTGGATTCGTTGCGACTACGAATTGGCTGGCAAGCACATTCACCGCTCCGTCCAACTCGACCCCTCACTGCCGGCTGCGCAATACCTACTTGGCCAGTTCGCGCTTAGAAGCGGTGCACGAACCGAAGCTCTGTCTGCCTTCACCGCAGCCGAGCACTTAGAAAAGAACCATGCATTTGGCTCTGCCCAATTACACAAGGCGCATCTACAGCACCTGACGGGCGACCTAAGCGAATCGCTGCAGACATTCACCAGCTACTTTCGCGAGCACGGCAGCAGCCACCGCAGCAACTATTGGCATGCAGAGGCCCTGCTAGATGCCGGACAAACCCAGGCAGCAGCTGCCGCTTACCGAACCGCAGCGGCAGACCCCAAAATGCGGCTAAATTCCGAAGAGAACTGGTTCAGAGCACGCGCCCGAGTGCGCTGCTGGCGAATAACCTCGGACAACCCCTCGACAGGTTCTGGAGGCGCGATTTCGTGAAAAACCTCCTACAGCAGACCGACGAGATTCCCGTGACACTGCTGGTTACGATTGCCTACGTAACGCTCGCATTCTTGACGGATCCAAGTTCACCAACAAATGAGCAACTCCACCAACATGGGTGGCTGATGGCGACGCTGGTGTCTGATGATGAACCATGGCGACTACTAACCAATGCGTTTCTGCACGGTGGCTGGATGCATGTAGGCTTCAACACCTACGCCCTGCTTAGCATCGGCCCATCGCTGGAACGCTCTCTTGGAAGCATCCGCATGGCGGCCCTGTATCTCGTCAGTGCGCTAGGTGCGAGCATGACTGTCTGCTTGATCAACTCACCATTCCAGCCAGTGGTAGGTGGTTCAGGCGCACTATTTGGGATGATCGGCGCCGTCATCGCCCTGCAAATGCGCAGCGGCAGCAGTGCCCTAGGGTTCCTAGACTATGAAGGCCCTAGACAAACCATTCGGTTTGTCTTGCTCTACCTCTTCATCGGCATGTTTGTGCCGTTTCTCAGCAACAGCGCACACGTTGGAGGACTGATAACTGGCTTCGGATTGACGTTTTTGTTCATGACGCCTTCAAACAAAAACGAACGCTGGATGCCCGCATGGCGCGCTGCCTATATCGCACTGATCGCCGGATGCCTGTTGCACACTCTGAAACCTGCGACGAGGTTCGACTGGCTCTGGCGCCAATCAATCGCCACCAGCGATCCACAGCGCGCCGACGACTTGTTGCGAGCAGCTACGATGGCCGCTGCTGGCGAATCCCGAGTCACCAACAGGGACATGCGAGCACTCGACGCGGAGATGCGTTCGTTCGAGGCCTATCGCAACAAACTAAACTCGAAGTAGCGCTTCAATCAGCGCAAATCCGACGGAAGCTACTGCGCTGCAGCTGCGCGTAGCCGCCTGACGCAGGTCTCTTTACCAAGCAAGAACACCACATCAAAGAATCCTGGTCCTTTGTTGGTACCCGTCAGAGCAGCACGCACCGGTCCAACGAAATGACCGAACTTGATTCCTTGCTGCTCGGCCCATGCACGAGCGGCACGATCGAGCGCCATAGGTGTCGCAACCGAACACTCGGGCTCGGGAGCGCCGTCCACAGTCGGCAAACGAACTGATTCGTCAGCATCCGCACGATCGGACGGGAAACTTGCCGGCATCGACAGCGATTCCAACAGATCAGCAAAGCCCGCAAACCACTGCCCGGCATCCGGCCGCTTGGCAATCGCCTTCACTGCCTGTGCATCCATCTCGGGATCAGAGAGCAGCCACTGCACCTTCTCCGGAAATTCCGACAGCACTACAACACGCTCCTGGTAGCACGCGACGACGTTGCGAAGCCAAGCATGATGGCTCTGCCAAGCTCCATCAGGCAGAGCTGGCTCCAACCATTTCTGACTACGAAGCAAACACTCGTCGGCCGACCACTGACGGATGTACTCGCCACACATCCAATGAAGCTTGTCGAAGTCGAACTTTGCGCCTGATTTGCCGACGCTGCTAGCCTTAAACACTTCGACCATCTCTGCTCGACTGAAGACATCGCGATCAGCTGAGAAGCCCCAACCGAGCAAAGCAATGTAATTGAACACCGCCTCTGGTGGATAGCCAAGATCGCGGTACTCGAGCGTGCTCTTAACACCCGGATCACGCTTGCTAAGCTTTGCGCCCTTCTGATTCAGGATTAGCGGAATGTGCGCATATGCAGGGCACTCTTGCCCGAGAGCTTCGAATAGTAGGTTTTGCTTGATGCCGTTCAGAAAATGCTCTTCACCGCGCACCACGTGCGTGATCTTCATATCAATGTCATCAACCACGCACGCAAAGTTGTAGAGCGGCACCCCATCGCCACGCACCATGACCCAATCGTCAAGCTGCTTGGTATTGACCTCTACATCGCCGCGGACCAAATCGTGGACTTTGACAACTCGGTCGTCGGGCATGCGAAACCGCAGGTTCTTGGCGACACCTTGACGATCATATTCCGCGCGCTGCTCTTCCGAGAGATTACGACAGTGACCATCATAGCCAAGATGCGCGCTCTTGGCTGCTTTCTGCTCGGCGCGCAGAGCGTCGATACGCTCAGGTGTGCAGTAGCAAGGATAGGCATGACCAGACGCAAGCAACTTCGCAGCAGCATCGGCATAGCGCTCAAGACGCTGCATCTGGAAGTAGGGGCCAAAATCGCCGCCGCCATTCTCACGATCACCAGATCCAAAGATGGGCCCCTCATCCCAGTCGATACCGAGCCAAGACAGTCCCTCTAGAATGATCTGCAGTGACTCATCAGTGCTTCTCGCCTGGTCCGTATCTTCAATGCGCAGCACAAATGTGCCACCAAGACTGCGGGCCATGGCCCAGTTGTACATGGCGGTGCGAGCACCACCGAGGTGCAACGAGCCTGTTGGAGATGGCGCAAACCGCAAGCGTGGAGTCGGGTAAATCATCGGAGGCATGCAAGGTTGTGTACTGGACCCCGCTTACACAACAGATCGATTACGATTCCGCGCCTAAGACGACGTCTGAGGCAAAACTCTTTCGTCCAATAGCACCCGCCATGATGGCAAGTCGCGCTACGGCTAAGCCCGTCAGGCTAGGCGCTCCCAGGCATTGGACCTGTCATCCCGAGGACTTCCAACTCCCAGCCTGAGGCCGTTTCCCGTAGAACGCTAAGACTCGCCAGCTCAACTGCATAAGCACTTCGCGACGACTCTGGCGCGCAAAGTAAGGTCATAATCGCCTGACTCACCGTGCCGCGATGGGCGACCACCAAGGCGTCACCTTGCCAGTCTGCGTCGGCCAATTCAGTCATTGCAGTTGCGATCCGGGCAGAAAAAGTCGATCGGGACTCACCGCCTGGAAAGGCATCGATCTTGCCTGACTCGTAGTTGGCCCAAAACTCTGGGAAAGCGACCGCGATCTCTTCGCGCGTCATCCCTTCCGCGTCACCAAACGAGATCTCACGCAAACGATCATCCGGCCGGACCGCCTTCGGAGCGCTAACGCCATGGTCCTCAAGTCCAGCCAGAAGGATTGCGGCCGATTCGACAGCACGCGACAAAGGCGAATGCTCCACGCGAGCAAACGCAATCCCCTGCAAAAGCGGGATCAAGGCTCCAATCTGCTTACGACCAGCATCGGCTAACGGGACGTCATTCGCCCCGTGATAGCGAATCGACGACTGGCCTTCGGTTTCTCCATGGCGCACAAGCCACAGGCGTCGCGGAGTATTCATCTTGAACGACGGATCACTTCATCAACTGCAGGATGATGACTGCACCCAAGCCGAGCACAATCAAGCCAACGCCGACCAACACGGCTCGGTTCCAGCCGGCCTGCTCTTCGACAACTTTCTGCAAGCGGTTTGACTGATCTTCGTGGGTGCGACGCAATTGCTGCAAACCTTCGTCTGCCGTTCGCTGCAACTCTTTGGTTGCCCCTTGGTGCGTCTGGGCGATGTCACCAGCAAGGTTTTTGAACTCTTCAGTATTGCGGCTGGCGAGCTGCTGAGCTGCCTTGGCTTGGTCGCCACTGTGCTCCACCATCTTGCCCATCGATGTGTGGATTCGGTCCATTGTCCGATGGAACTCGGTGACCGTCGCAGCAGTCCGCTCGTCGGTCTTGGCGGCACGCTCTAGCGCCTTCTCCACGTTCTCTAGTAGATTTGGTAAGCGCGTCATCGTCGTCGACATCTTCTCGCCAAGCTGATTCTGCTTGTCCATCTGCCTCGACAGCACTTGGAGAGTTTCGAGCTGCTGCTGACCGAGCGCCGGAATGGAACTGGTGGCCTCGACGATCTTTTGAAGTTTCTCGTCGCTAGCAGCTTGCGAACCACGCATTAGAGAAGCGAGTTCCTGGAAGTGATCGCCGACGGCTTGCATCGCCTCTTCGCGATCGGACATTTTGCGCGTCGAGCGCGCCGCTGCTGGCTGGAACGTAGAAGAAACCCCACGACTTTCCGTGCTTGGCCGAACAACGTCCGCCTCAGCAGGCTCCGTGCGGCTTCCAGACTTCCCTGCCGGGATGGAGCTGCTGCCATTGCTCGAGGCCGCAGCCCCTTCGAAGCGGACTCCGGAACCAGAACCCCAGCGACCTTTCAAACGTTGAAAGAATGAACCCTTATTGACCATCGTGGCTGACCTAACTACCGCTGCGTGACCAAACGCAGCGTCCCATGAGCCGAGAACCGTGACCAGCAGCACCTAAGACCATTTGGGTGCGAAAATCCGCTGGTCGATGACCTTTGCGGCACTCGACGACGTGGCCGACTCTAAGCCAAGTTGGCGCCCGCTGGTAGTCACCTTTTGCTCCTGGTTTCCGCTCTCAGGATGCGGCCCTTGTGGAAACTAGCTTGACCCTGATCGCGGGATCGCTAGCTTCGTCGCCGCACTTCCTCGTAACGGCCTTTCCGCCGTGGCTAAGAATTGCAAAGCAGTGCAGATGGGGAGTTAGCTCAGTTGGTAGAGCGCCACAATGGCATTGTGGAGGTCAGGGGTTCGACTCCCCTACTCTCCACCATCTGACACTGCTTGCGCTCAGCCCAGACGGGTCTGGGCTGGAGGCACGCAGTTTGGGCTGGGCAAATGGCTCCAAACGGCTCCCAAATGGCTTCCAAATGGCTTCCAATGGCTACGGCCAGCCAATAAAGCCCAACTCGCTACCTGGATCATCTCCCAATGGCGGCTGGGCGTAACAGCTGACGCCAGAACTCGATTTCGAGCCGATCGCCCGCAAAGCCTCCCGGGGATCTTTTTCTAGCTCTGCGGCAGACCTGAGCTCAGCGACGCTGGTGCTCTGGCTCGACCCATCCGCAGTCGGGCTTCAAGCCACGTGGCCCAGGCTGACAGTCTTCGATATTCTTATTAAAAAGCATCGATGCAAGCGGGTGCACAATCAGAGTGGCAGGCTGCTCACGATGCGCCAATTCGTGCAATTCACGCCAAATGTCAGATCGACGCGCAGCGTCAAGCTCCCGCCGAGCGGCCTGCGACAATCGATCAGCATCTGGATGAGACCAACTACCGATATTTTGAAGGCCTTTGCTATGCAAGAATCGATACGGATCCCCCCAAGGACCAAAGTACTGCAAAGCCAAGATGCCATGCCATTCTCCCGCGGCCTTCTCGGCGACAAATCCTGACGATTCTCGTGCGTGCACTTCGAGCTCAACGCCGGCCTGCTTGGCAGCATCAGCAAACAACTCGACGACTCGGCGCGTTGGCTCATGCCCCTGATACGTCAGCAGCGTCATGCGCAACGGTTTGTCAGCACCAGCATCGAAACCGGCCTCACGTAAAAGTCGTCGTGCCGCAGCTGGATCAAATGGCAAAGGTTCGACGCTAGGGTATGCGCGACTCCCGAGCTTTCCGTGAGCCGTTGCGGCCATGGCGCTGCCCCCAAAGACCTCCGCCACTTCACTGCGGTTGACCAGCATGCCCATTGCAGAACGAACGCGAACATCATCGAACGGCGCTTGCTTACAATTCCAGATAATGCGGTAGCAGCCAAGCTCAGGATAGTCGTAGACGAGCTTTTGGTAGCCGTCGGCAAGTTTCGAATTGGAGGCAAGCAGCTGATCTAGCTGAGGGCCAGAATACCAATCCACTTCACCGCGCAACAAAGCGTTCCGAGCTCCAGCCTGATCACGAAATAGCGTCCGCATTCCCGCAAAATTCCAAGTTCCAGGCCTTACTTCACGGCGCCAAGAAGATTGGTTGCGGGTCAGCAACAACTCTTGGCGACGATCCCAATTGCTGACGCCGCTTGGTTCATTGAGCAGCTGGTATGGACCGGTGCCCGGACCACACTGTTCATCTACTTGGTCCAGTAAGGTCGCAAAGAGCGCACTATCTACCGCTGGCATCGACTCACCAGCGGGTAATCCGCGCTGGACGCACTCGATAAAGAATTGCTTCTTGGCAACCATCCAATTCAAACCAACAGCCTCAACCGCGGCAAAATGCTGGTCCGTGAAATGCACCCGGAAACGGCGATAATCCAACGAATCAACGCTACGAATCCGCTCAAACCCCTGACCAATGTAGCCCATCGCCAAGTGGCCCGCTTGGGCCAGCTCCCAGCCGAAGAGCACATCCGCCATCGTGACCATCGAGCCATCGCTAAACTTCAAGCCCTCCCGAATCGTGAAGATGCACGTCGTGCCATCTGCAGAGACCTCGTAACTCTCACACAACGCAGGCCGCAATTCGCCAGACTTCGGGTCATGATCCAACAAGGTGTCATGCGTGTATGCGAGCACCAGGCGACGCCCAAGCGGGTCGTAGGTCGTAAACGGGTTGACGTCTGACGGCTCACCCGCCGCTCCCGCATAGACATGCCCCTGAGGCTTGCCCCCCAAAACGGCATCCCAATTGCTGTCGGTCTCACCGGCGGCAGTTGACGTAATCGCTGCAGCGCCGTGTGTTGTAGAGGTGGCTGAAGGCTGCCCCGCCGAACCGCTCCACATGACGGTCAATGCGAGACTGACGCCCAACACAGCAAGCACCAGGATCAGAAGAAAGGGCAGTAAGCGCATAAGAAATACGAGCGCAGGACAACTGCGACCATCGTAACAAATAGCGGCAAACAGTCAGGCTGGAACAGTCAAGAACGAGAACTAACAGCTGTCATCCCCACCCATAATGCGAACAATCCAACCCCGTTCTGCAACAAGAGGTTGATAGCGAATAGCCCAAACTTTCGCTCTGACAAGAGTAACTGACCGTCGAATGCGAATGCTGCGAAGGTCGTAAAGGCTCCAAAGAAACCAACCAACACCGCAGTTGCGACAGCGCTCGACATCCGCCCCTGCGCCAGAGACCAGCAAACACCGAAACCAAAGCAGCCGAGAACATTGACGGCTGCAATCGGCCATGGGGAGTCCGCCCAGATCTGCCGCAGCCATACCGTTAATAGGTATCGACTAGTAGCACCAAGCGCGCCTGCGCCGGCAACGGCCAATATGATGGAAGCTTGCACGTATTCTAGTATGGAAGCCTGCCCCGAAAGCGAGACGTCCGGCGCTGGGAGATTTATTCTTTGCGCTTGGGGTAGGTCTTAAGGACCCACTTACGCCAGTTGGCATCAAAGGTAGGGCCATCAAGGTCGAACATCTGGAAAATCAACTTCGGCAGCATCCGCCGCAACTGTTTTGCCTGCGCACCCCAATCGCCACCACCCGGCACGCTCTTCAACTTATTGAGGATCAAGCCAACTTTGACTTTATCGAGATGCATCAGGTAGTCGATCCGCGACCAACTCTGGGTATGGGCGTGAAACCCAAAACTGTCCCAGTCTGACTGAGCACTCAGGTCTTCGAATGAGATCGTGGCCCCCTCATGCTTACTGCGCTTTAGCACCTTAAGCGCCCACTTGTTCTGGGAATCCCGATCAACGGACTCGGTGTCGCCGATCCGAGCGTTGACAAACTGCGTCTTCACTTGGCGTGAGTAGTAGTGCGCAATGCCAGTCGAAAACCACAGCGGCAATTCCGTTTGGTAACCACGATAACCGTTCAACATGTTCTGCCAGAGGGCGTAGGTCATGTGGCCATGAAGCCCAGCAGCATCAAACCCTTCCATGCCTTCTTGCGAGATACACAAGACCATCTGATGGGTCTTGTCGTGGTAGTAACGCATCGAATCGTCGGCGTTGGTACCGTTGCAGAAGCGACTCATGTAACGAGCCATATCTGACTTCTTCTGAAACATCATCAGCAAGAACTTGTCGGACAAGCCCAGATATGGCCCCTTGCCAATCGCCTTAGACTTTGCACCGAACGTCGTGCTAGTTACTCCGACGAGCTCGGCAAACTCAGCATAAGCCTCCTCACATCGCTGGGCATATAGATGAACACGCAGCCATGGACCAAGCCTCTTTGGCTTAGCCGGAATCTTGCGACACTTCTTATTGAGCTTCTTGCACTCCAAGACGACCGCTTTGCGCTCATCTGAAAACTCAGGAAGGGGCGAGGTCTTCAGATTGAAGCCGAGACGAAAGTGCTCAGTCTCCATCCAGAGCATCCGCCCCTCACCGAGTACCTTATCCACATCAGCAGTGCTGACGTGGTCTGCCCAAGGAAACGGACCGTATCTCTCAACACCGAGAGCCTTCATCGAAGCCTCTTTTTTGCCGGTATAGTGATCGCCCTTCTTTAGCTTCGCAATCTCATCGTCATCCTTTCGCTGGGCGCTCAGCGGCACACAAGCAACAGCACATACGATCAGTAGAACTTGAACCAGAGATGGCTTGGTTGAAAACAACATCGTGACAGGCAAAGACAATGGCACCGGCTAGAAAGCAGCCGCAACTTTCAGAAACGATCGAGGCCCTGATCGAGACCCCGAACGAGACCCTGAATGGATCATGAATCTAGAAGCGAAATAAGCAACATCAGTACACACAACGAGGGTGCAGGAACTAGCCCTGCACCCTCGCTATGACGTGAGTAACGAAAAGTTACTGCTTTGCTCCTTCAGCTTCAGGTGCTGGCTCGACAGGCGCCTTCAGCGCCAGATCACGCAACTCAGCTTCCTTCGCACGAAGCTCCTTTCGCTGCTTCGCACACTTGGCGAGATCCTTATCAAACTTCGCCAACTTCCTCGACTTGGGACCGTTCTTTTCGATCTCCTTATCGATGCGGCTGCGAATCAACTGCTCTGCTGCATCGAGCTTGTCGTAACTACCAAGGATCTTGCGTAGCTGCTTGATCGCAGACTTCGCATTCTCGTCGTAGCAACGGTCGAGGTAGCTGAACATGACCTTCCAAAGCACAGACTGGGCTTGATCGCCCGGCAGAGCCTTTTTGTTGTCACCATTCGGATCAGAGAAGAACAAGTGCGGCACTTTCTTCTCGCCCTCGCCTTTCTTGAAGAGGTTGTAGAATGGGTGCTTCTCGTTGAGAACGTTCGGCGGCAGCTTCACACACCTAAACCAGTGCGTGAGCAAAACCGTCTGCTCGTTATCGAGCGTGCGACTCAGCATCGCATGATCAGTTCCCTTACAGAGTTCGCACTCGCGCAGGATCAGCAGAGGGCGCTTATCGCCGACTGCGACCACCTCGTAGGCTTTTTCGATCGGCAGGGCACGATCAACTTCCTTGGCGACTGTTCGTTGACCAGGCTTACGAGCGGGAGTCGTGGCCTTGTAGACCGGATACGTCCACTCAACCTTAAGCATGTCCTTGGCAGTCCGACCGCGTCGGAAGTCGAGAGGGATTCCCCCACCTCGAGCACCGCCTCCGGATGGAGCAGAAGGAGCACTAGCACCAGCAGCACGTGGGGCCCAACTGGACCCGCCACCTCCGCTTCATCACTGTGGGGCTGCAGGGCGGGCCAATACCATGGCCATCACCGCAGTTAGAGCAGTTACTAATAGTGGTCGTAACATATTTTCTGTCCTCCGAAAGTGCCGCTAGAAACGCGGCGAAGGTCGCTCCGGACGGGCGACGTAGATCGATAGTATCGACAAAACAGGGTCAGGCAACCCGCTTAGATCTAGAACTTTGAGCCTTTATCGACAGTAGGCCGGTTGACGGATACGTCGGCTAGCGACAAGGTTATGCACACCTACCACAGCCCCGTAAGTCGGTGCTGAAAGCCGTCAAACACCGCCAGAACCAAAATCTAACCTTGACTGAGATCGCCCCACAAACCGCTGCCAGCAACGACTCATGGGAAGGTGTCCTTGCGAACCTCAGACAGCGTTATCCCGGACAAAAAGACAGCATTTTGTTCTGCATCTTCAAACTGCACAGCAATCCCAAGTTGGGGCTACCGGATTTCCGCGAAGAAGCTGCGCTCTACGGCATTCCCATGGCCGGGCGCGCCCTTCA
This sequence comes from Planctomycetota bacterium, assembly GCA_965662465.1. Taxonomy (GTDB): domain Bacteria; phylum Planctomycetota; class UBA1135; order UBA1135; family UBA2386. The sequence continues at coordinate 49,548 of CBFIIO010000019.1, forward strand.
CTCTGCAAAGGTCATTTTGGGCCTATCGAACGCCAAACCGCGCAAGCCAAAGACACCTACCGCCCAAGCCCAAGGTAGCGGCAAGCCAGCAGGCGCGAAGGAATACGGACGAACGCGAAGCAGCTCCAAGAATCATGCCAACTCAGTCGAAAGCAAGATGCTCGACGCAGTACGGCAAATCCAATCCGAGGCTGGCGCTGAATCAGAACGGCTGCGGACCGCAATGCGTCAAGCTGTCACGATCTTAACGCGAGCGCTCGAAGAGTAATCAAGACGATCACAGCTTGGGTAGACCCAAACTGCAGGCTTGGGTAGACCCAAACTGCTCCAGCATGCCAGCCTCCATTCCCTGAGGCTTCACTCACGTGCTGTGACGCGCTTGGCGAGACGCCCCGACGCTTTGCGCCTCTTTACGATCAGCTGGCGCCGATTCCGCGAACGGTCGCAGACACTCAGGCCAATCATTTCGCCCACAACGAACGTAGTCACGGATCATTACCGACCCGACCAACGCTTCATCTAGGCCGCGAACTTCAACCAACCACTGCCACATCCAGCGCGCAAGCTTCACCAGCGCAATATTGGTTGGAGCAGCCGTCCGCTGAAACAGCCAGGACGAGAACTGCTGAAACTGACCAAACGCAGAGTCACCAGAAAGCAACAACGGCAAAGTCTCCGCCCAATTACCGCGATTCGCCACGATCTCCCAAAAACGCGCGAAGCGCTTGAATCGCTGAATCGTCGCGAACGGCATCGCACCTGTCTGCAACACATCGTATGGCGGCTGCTGCGAGTAGACCATCTGATGCGCTTGGTCATGACGAGTGATTGGCGTGCCACGCAAGCGCTTCAAGATCCCGACCTGGATCTCATGGGGCCGTAAAGACCAGAGCTGATCAAAGCCACGCGCAAAACTGGCCTCGTCTTCACCAGGCAAGCCAACAATCAAATCTACATGCAAATGCGCACAGGTATTCTCACGCAGCCACTGAATGTTCTCTTCCAACTTCGCAACATTTTGACGACGCGAGATACGTTCACTCGTTGCGTCATCCAGAGTCTGGACGCCAATTTCAAACTGCAATCCTCCCTCTGGAATTGCGGCAATCTCTTGGCGCAACGCATCGGGCAATCGATCAGGGATCAACTCAAAGTGCAAGAACATGCCTTCCTGCCACCGGTCGCGAAAAAACCGCAGGATCGAAGCGGCCTGCGCAATGCCAAGATTGAAGGTCCGATCAATGAACTTGAAGTGGCGCACCCCACGATCTAGCAACCGCTGCATCTGGTCCAAGAATGGCTCAAGGTCGGGCTTGCGGACAGGCACATCCAAGGCGGACAAGCAGAACTCACACGTGAAAGGACAGCCACGCGAACTCTCTACGTAGATGATGCGATGCGCGATGTCTTCCTCAGTATATTCCTCATACGGCGGCTGCAAATCAGCGTAATGAGGTGGCTGCGCATCTAGGAATTTGGGCTGCTCAACGCCACGTAACAGCTGCTCGCACAGTTGACGAAAAACAATGTCAGCCTCGCCCGAGACCACATGGTCGGCCAGCTCACAGATCTCCTGCTCAGCAACTTCATGGCTGACTTCAGGCCCACCAATTACCACGATGGTTTCGGGCGACACCTGCTTCAATGCACGCACGACTTGCAAAGCCTGCATGGCATTCCAAACGTAGACGCCGATGCCAACAATACGCGGCTCGTAATCAAGCACTTGCTCGACGACATCGGCAGCCCAGTCCCCAAGCTGGAACTCCAAGATCACGCTACGTTCACGCAGTTCACCTAAATTGGCGCGTAAACTCCGCAAACCAAAAGAGGTGTGAATCCAACGCGCATTGTGCGTTGCGAGCACGATCTCGCTGGACACCAAACTAGCTTCCCTTACCTAACGCCAACTCGGGCGACAGATCATTAGGCATAACATTTGGTCCTTCTGCTAAGGCCGAAACACGCTGCATCTCATTTTGTAGCTGACGCACGTTACCTGGCCACTTCGCCGCGGCCAAAGCATCGAGCGCGCCCTCAGACAAGGTCAGCCCACGGCCCGTTCGCGCAACCGCTGCGGCCAGAAACTGGCGAGCTAATAATGTGATGTCATCGCCGCGGTCTCGCAGCGGTGGCATCGACAAGCGCAGCACATTGATACGGAAATATAAGTCTTCGCGGAAACGGCCTTCCTCTACCGCCTTTTCCAAATCCTGATTGGTCGCTGCGATCACCCGGACATCAACCTTGCGCACTCGAGTGCCGCCAACGGGACGAACTTCGCCTTCCTGCAATGTGCGCAATAGCTTCACCTGCATTGGCAGCGGCATCTCACCAATCTCATCGAGAAAAATCGTGCCGCGATGCGCTGATGCAAAGTGGCCAGGATGATCACTAACCGCTCCAGTGAAGGCTCCGCGCTTGTGACCGAATAATACGGATTCCAACAACGATGCGGGAATCGCAGCGCAATTCTCAGCTACAAAAGCTTGCTGTGACCGGCGACTCATTTCGTGCACAGCCTGTGCGACTCGCTCCTTGCCAGTGCCGCTTTCACCGGTGATCAAGACTGGTGCAGACGCTTTGGCAAACTTCTCGATGAATCCACGTAGCTTCATCATCGGCTCACACTCACCAATCAAACCGTGCCAGCCTAAGGCGTCGCCACCGGCCGACGAAGCAACACGACTCGCAATGGCTTCCTCTAATCTCGCCTGCAGTTCAGGCAGCAATTCGGGCGCACTGTCTTTCACGCGCTGCAATAACGCATCGAAAGTCGCCAGGATGTCATCGGAGGGTGTCAAAGTTGGGTGCGCCTTAAAATTCCATATCTTCGAGCAATTGCAGGCCCGCGTATTCGATCACAAACTCGCGCTCAACGCCGTCATCAAAACGCACAACACAACGCGCGCTCATGCCACGACCCGCTAACCGCCGAACAACTCCACTGCCATACAGATCGTGTCGGACACGCACACCTTTCTGCAGCCCTTCGAGCGCTTCCGGATCCGGCGTAACGCTCCATCCCGTGCTGTGAGAGGTCTGCTCATCTACATCATAGCGACGCCACGAAGGAGTGTAGTTCTCAAGTAACTCCTGCGGTATTTCGCGCAGAAAACGTGACGGTCGCATGGTCTCCATGTGGCCATTAATCATGCGGTCGCGCACCGAACTCAACATCAGAGTACGCCGTGCCCGAGTCAACGCGACATACATAAGTCGACGCTCTTCCTCGAGGCCATCGGGATCATCCATGACCCTCATGCTGGGAAACAATCCTTCCTCAAGGCCCGCGACAAAAACGTGATGGAACTCTAACCCTTTAGCGGCATGGATTGTCATCATGCGGACCTTCGGTCCATCTTCATCGCGATCAGCAGATGTCAGCAAGGCTACGTGCTGGAGATAGCCCGGCAGGCCCTGGTTCGACGGACCGTCCTCGTCCATCTCGGCTGGCGGACTTTCATCGAACTGCACAGTATCACTGACTAGTTCGGCAATATTGTCTTCTCGCGTGCTGTCCTCTGCATCGCCAAAACTGGTCGCATGCACAACATACCGAATGCCTTCGAGAATCACTTTCAAAGCCGCATGGGCACCATACTCAGCGGCCGCCGTTGCATTCTCTAGGACCTCCGACAACTCCTTAAGTCCCTTACGGGCCTTGGCACTTAGCATGCCATGCATCGCGGGCTCAGAAACGGCCTCCCGCAAAGACATCCCCTCTGCGAAGGCTGCTGCTTGCAGTTTTTCTAGAGACAGCTTGCCGAGCCCACGCGCCGGCACATTGATGATCCGACGCATGCTGACTTCGTCGAGTGGATTGACCAACACTCGCAGATAGCTCAACAGATCCTTGATCTCGCGCCGCTCAAAAAATGACTGACCGCCGACAATCTCATACGGAACACCCTTGTCTTTAAGCGCCTGCTCAAGCCCGCGCGATAGATGATGCGCGCGATAGAAGACGGCGATCTCTTCTAGACCAACGCCCTCTTCATGCAGGTCGTTCATGCGATCAACAATCGTCGCCGCCTCTTCCGTAGAACCCGATGCCTTCAAACGCAACAGCGACGCACCCGGCGGTGCATCCGTACGTAAGCGCTTATCTAAACGGCTGGTGTTATTCGCGATGACCGTTTCCGCAGCTCGAAGAATATTCGCTGTGCTGCGATAGTTCTGCTCAAGACGGACGACCTTGCAAGGATCGTAGTCATTCTCGTAGTCGAGAATGTTGCGGACCTGCGCGCCGCGAAAGCCATAGATCGACTGGTCTGGATCACCGACAACACACATGTTGCCCGGTGACGGGCACAACAACTTGAGCAGATCGTATTGCACACGGTTGGTGTCTTGGAACTCATCCACCAACAACCAAGGGAAGCGCGACTGGTATTGCTCGGCAACTTCTGGATGCTCGCGAAGGATCTGCAAAAAGTTGCCCAGCAGGTCATCGAAATCCATCGCTGACGCGTTACGCATGCGGTCATGGTATGGCGCCCATAGGCGCTCGACCAAGCGTCCGACATCACTGCCTGACAGCATGCCGTCTACCGGAGTCAGCGCCGCATTCTTCATCGAGCTGATCATTTGGCCGATTTTGGAAGGCTTCACTTCCTTGGTCGACACATGCATGTCGATCATCAGCTCCTTGATCAAAGAGTCGCGATCGCTTGTGTCATAGATGGAAAAATCTGGCTTGAAGCCAAGTAGGTAGCCATCACTGCGCAAAAAGCGCGCGCAAGCCGAGTGGAACGTCGCAACACGCACATAGCCACCACCTAATTCCTCGACACGCTTGGCCATTTCGCCAGCGGCCTTGTTGGTGAAGGTCATGGCCAAGATCTGGCGCGACTCCACCCCATCTCGCATCAAGCGGGCAATTCGCCGCGTCACCACGCGCGTTTTGCCGGAGCCGGCGCCCGCCAACACCATCAAAGGGCCAGTATCGTGCATAACAGCAGCAGCCTGCTGTTCGTTAAGGTCGTCTATGATCGGATCGTGCATCGCCCGCCACGAGCATAGAGTACTAGCGGGGCGCAGCAAGAACGGCTCTGCCTATGGAACTAACAGGTAATGCACGGTTCGCTTTACCGATATGGTCGACAGCATGTCCGGAGACTCCCCCACAGACCGCCTCCCACTTGGCAGCTGGGCCAGGGTCTACACGCTCTGCTGCGTGCTCGCGATCCTCGTGATGGCGCTGCTTTACTGGTTCTCCTCGCACTACAACGTGCAACCGACAAGCTGAGAGCCAACCATGGGAACCATTGATTGGATCGTATTTTGCGCGTTCATTGGCTACGTGGTCTGGGACGGCGTTCGTCGTCGCAGCAGCGCTAACAACCTAGAAGGCTACTACGCTGGCAGTCGAAGAATTCCATGGTGGGCAGCTGGGCTGTCGATCATGGCGACCCAGGCGAGCGCGATCACCGTGATCGGAACAACCGGCCAGGGCCATGAGGGCGGGATGGGATTCGTGCAGAGCTACTTTGGCCTGCCGTTCGCCATGGTGCTTCTTTGCATGTTTTTGGTGCCGTATTACCGAAGCCGCAACGTGTTGACGCCATATCAGCTGCTCGAAGAGCGCTTTGGCCCGGCATCCAGACTGTTAGCCAGCATCATATTCTTGTGCTCGAGGTGCCTAGCCCTCGGCATCGTGATCTACGCGCCTTCCGTCGCTTTGAGCGCCGTATTGGGCATTCGCACGGAAGCCGCAGTATTGATCATCGGCACACTAACGACCAGCTACACAATGCTAGGTGGCGTTTCGGCTGTAATCTGGACTGACGTCAAGCAGATGTCTGTCATCCTGGTGGGCCTCGGGATTGTGTTCGTCATGCTGCTTGTCGACCTGCTACCTGAGTTCGGCAGCTTCGGAAAAATGCTCGAAGTCGCAGGAGCTGCCGACAAACTTGGGGCCCTAGAACTAACGCCAGCCAGCACTGAGTTTTGGCCACGCAGCCAATCTGAGTTTGCAACCGGCACAGGTGTGAAGAGCTTCTGGGAAGACAAATACAACGTCTGGTCAGGGGTCTTCGGCGGGCTATTCCTGCACCTGAGCTACTTCGGCTGCGACAATTCGCAGGCGCAGCGACTGCTCACGAGTCGCAATGAAAGCCAAAGTAAAAAGAGCCTGCTGATGTCAGCGTTTGCCAAAGTTCCGATGCAGGGCTTCATCCTGCTAATCGGAGTGATGCTTTGGATGTTCCACGCGACCTACCAACAGCCGATGCTGTTCAAGCCTGACCACGTCGCGGCCGCACAGCAGGAGCGGTATGCGCCACAGATTGCCGAGCTACAGGTTCAATTCGACGCCGCTTTTGCGGAGCGAAAAGCCAGCATGTTAGCACTGAGCAAGCTTCCTGGCGAGGTCAGCGATCACCCAGAAGCCATTGCTAAATATAGAGTTGCAGCAAGAAAGACGGATTCCATACGCAAACAAGCGCGCATTGTTGTCACCGACACGGTCGACGCCAGCGGCAGAGCAAAGGATGACAAGGACACCAACAATATCTTCTGCCACTACATCCTCGAAAACCTCCCGCCATTCCTACTCGGACTCATCATCGCTGCTATTTTTGCAGCGGCCATGTCGAGCATCGATTCGGTGCTGAATGCGCTTAGCGGCGCCACAATTATCGACATCTATCGCCGCTGGCTACGCCCAGATTGCGATGACGCTCACGCGGTCCGAGCAGGCAAAGTGGTGACCGTCTTCTGGGGAGTGGTCGCAACGATCACCGCTCTGTACTTCGACGGCGTGGGCTCAATCATCGAAGTAATCAACCGCGTCGGCTCATGGTTCTACGGCAGCCTGCTGGGCATCTTCGTCATGGCACTGTTCATGCGCCGCGCCGGCGATCTAGCTGGGGCACTTGGCTTGCTTGGCGGCATGGGCGCCGTCCTGCTAGTGCATATGACGGTAAAGGTTGAGTTCCTCTGGTACAACGTCGTAGGCTTGGTCGGCGTGTTAGTCGTCGGCTTCATTACGACGCTGTTCGTTAGGCGCCGCTAATTGCGGGCCAGAGCTACACGTCAGCACGCGATCTCGGCAATTCTTTTTGCCCTGAAAAAGCAGCAGGTGGTTTCTCAGGATCGCGGCCGAGCAAATCCGCGCTGGCCACCGATGAAAAACTCTAAGAACTCAAGCCCAGCACTTTCCAGACCGCATTCCTGCTGCGCGATCGCGCTTTCCGCGCGCTGGCGCAAGTCGCCCGCGCCATTGTATACGGCGTGATAGGCGCGCTTTAGATCCGACACGACCTGGCTGGGGGTCTTGCTTCGGCGCAACCCCACAAAGTTCAGGCCACGAACCTCGTTGCGCTCGGCGGCCATCGCAAATGGCGGGATGTCGTAGGACATCGACGCATTGCCACCAACCATCACGCGGCAACCGACACGCACAAACTGATGGATCCCCGCGCCGCCGCCAAAGAACGTCCCAGCACCAACTTGCACGTGACCTGCGAGCATCACGTTGTTGGCTAAGGTCACATTGTCTGCAACGACGCAATCGTGACCGACATGACTATTCGCCATGAAAAAGCAGTCTTGACCAACCACGGTAGCACCACCTTGTTTGCTTGGCTTATTGACGGTCACGCTTTCCCGCAAGACCGTTCTAGCGCCAATGCGAACGCCGCCACTGATGGCCTCACAACCACGCATTTGTGGCTGACCACCAATCTGCACAAAGCTATCAATTTCGCACTGGGCACCAATCTCTGTGCCGCTGCGAACAATCACATGCTCCGCAAGACTCGCACCAGATGCGATTTGGACACCCGCTTCGATAATAGAAAATGCACCAACACGGACATCATCCGCCAATTGCGCAGACGGATGAACGACGGCTGTAGGATGAATCATAAAGCGCTTCGACTGGCAGTGAGGTTATGAGCAGGATACGCAACTACCAACGCTGTAGCTAACACGAACAATGGTGAGCTAGCTGCAATTGCACACGGAGGACGCAAGCGCATGACCTAGATTCGACCATGGAAAAAACTGCGTGATCCGCTGCATGACCGACTGAAGATCTAGCGATCACTCCGCACAACGCAGGAAGCTTCGAGCGCGAGGCTCATCGAGTCACTGCAACTCGCACCTTACGAAGCAGCAAGGCCGACGTAAAAATCGCAAACAGGCTCACCTCAACGGCAACTAACTACCCTTCTTCGTCCGAACCGCCTGCAGTAAGCGGGGCGCAACATTATTTGTAGGGTTGCTACTAACAACTTCGAGCAACAGCTGTTCGGCCTCATCAAAACGGTCGCCTTGGATACCGAAATAATTCGCTAACGCCATCTTGGACTCGGCATAGAAGAGGCCGCCACCGCCTTGGAACATGCCGGTCAACTCGGCCTCGGCATCTTTGTGACGACCAACTGCACCACATAGTAAGGCCCGTACTTCGCGCAACTGCGGGTCCAAAACCAACTGCCAAGCAGCCGCATTTTCAACTTGGTCTAGAGCACGCTGGGCACTCGGCAGATCACGATCTCGCGTATAAAAAGCGCTATAAATGGGTCCTTTACCACTCTCGATGGCGGGCCCACGCTTCAGCTGGCCGACCATCGTATGCGCGGAAAACAGCATCCATCCGATCAGCAGCATCATCGCCAAGTTGCCAACGTTCGAGCGCTTGCCGGCGGCCCTTAAAGTCGTGTGCTGGAAGGTCACATCTGGCTTGACCAGCAAACGCACTAAGAGCAGCAGCATTACAGCAGTGAGGACTCCCAGGGCAACGGCAAGCAACAGTGGAATCGGCTCTCCAAACCACGCCCCACGGAAGGCAAACTGCACCATGGCAATCGCCGTAACTGCCAGCAACACCTCTTCCCACCAAGTAAAGTCAGCACGCGCGGTAATACGCTGCTGACTGGACGTCAGTGGCTTTGGCTTGGCAAAGCCATACGACAGTGCATCCGTCGGGCAAACAGAGACGCAGTCCATGCACTTCATGCACCCTGGATCAACGACTTGCCCATACGTGGCAACTTCTTCATGCACCCGCACGTTGCTAGTACAGGAGGCAGTGCAATGGCCACAGTGCTCGCATGCGTCGCTGACAACAATGCTCATTGGTGCCACGCGATCAGCCAAGGTAAAGAACGCACCGTAGGGACAGCCATAGGTGCAGAAACCCTTGGCCCCCATCCACCAAACGATAAGAAACCCGACGACCAAAGCCGTCGCGATCGCCATGATCGGTCCCGGGAAGGTTCGCCACAGTTCTTCGGTGGTCAATTGCCACTGCCACTCAGAAATTCCAGGCAGCGGCTTTTCTTCAGGAGCGATGAGATGCAGGACAAGCGGCCACACGAACATGTAGCCACCAACCACCCACGGCGCATAGATCAATAACCGCGAGCGAACCGGGCGCGGCCGTAACCCGGCCTTCTGCAACAGCCATGCACTCAAATCCTGAAGGGCGACGACGTGGCAGGCCCAGCCACAGAACCAGCGGCCAAATATCAGCGTGGAAGCGATCAGACTCAGAAACAGCACGAAGCCGGCGTTGATTCGGCCCAATTCGACCGTTTCCATCGCCTCAGATGGCTCAACTGGGGTCATCGTCTCGCCCGTTGCCAGCCAATGCCAGATGTGGATTCCGATCGCCACGTGCACGGCGACCAACACACCGGCACGCCATCGAGAAATCTTAGATTTCTTGATCTCACCGCCCTTCGGCTTGTGGCGATCTACACGCGGCAGAAATGATAGAACCTCGCGGGTCTTTTCGGCCTTTGACTTGGTGAGGTTCATCGATCCGCAATCATAACGAACCAGAGCGCGTTGGTTCGATTGCAATCGAGGCCCGAGAGCGCGATCGTGCTAACAACGAATCATGACTGATCCTGCTGACTCCAAAGACTCCCAAGGAACCTCTCCTGAGGCCGCCTCAGATTTCATCCGCGACCGTATTCGGGCAGACCTGCAAGAAGGCAATATTCAGCAGATCCAGACGCGCTTTCCGCCTGAACCAAATGGCTACTTGCACATCGGCCATGCCAAGGCGATCACCCTGTCGTTCTCCGTTGCTGAGGAGTTCTCTGGGAAGTGCAACCTTCGCATGGATGACACCAATCCTGAGAAGGAGGCCCAAGAGTATGTCGATGCGATCAAGGAAGATGTCCGCTGGCTCGGCTTCGAGTGGGACGAGATGGTCTACGCCTCCGACTACTTCGGCCAACTGTTCCAATGGGCCGAGCAGCTAATCGAGAAGGGACTCGCGTATGTAGATGACCAGAATGCGGAAGAAATGTCCGCTGGCCGAGGCACAGCTCACACTCCAGGCACCAACAGTCCATACCGAGATCGTTCTGCCGCCGAAAACCTCGACCTGTTCCGACGCATGAAAGCCGGCGAGTTTCAAGATGGCGAGAAAGTGCTGCGCGCCAAAATTGACATGGCGCATGCCAACCTCAACCTACGAGATCCAGCGATGTATCGGGTGCGGAACCTTCATCATCAACGCACCGGGGATGAGTGGTGCATCTACCCGATGTATGACTGGGCGCACGGTCAGAGCGACTCAATTGAGGGCGTGACGCACTCCCTCTGCACACTGGAGTTTGAACACCATCGACCGCTCTACGACTGGTATTGCCAACAGCTAGGCATCCACCATCCGACGCAAATTGAGTTCGCCCGCCTCAACGTCGAATACATGCTCACCAGTAAGCGCAAACTCTTGCGACTGGTCGAAGATGGCCACGTCGACGGCTGGGACGATCCACGCATGCCAACCATCCGCGGACTGCGTCGCCGCGGCGTCCCAGCAGAAGCACTCGTTGCGTTCTGCAAGCATGTCGGCGTCGCGAAAGTTAACGGCACTCACGAACTGAGCCTGCTCGACTTCTACACAAGGGATTGGCTCAACAAGCGTTGCTGGCGCCGAATGGCCGTAATCGACCCCATTAAACTCGTAATTGAGAATTGGCCGGTCGGAGAAGTTGTCTGGAAAGACATCGCCAACGATCCCTCCGATGAGACTGCCGGCAAGCGCAAGGTTCCGTTCACTGGCGTTGCATGGATTGACCGCGAAGACTTCATGGAAGACCCTCCAAAGAAGTTCTTTCGTCTAGGACCCGATCGGGAAGTGCGTCTGCGTTTTGGCTACGCAGTAAAGTGCACGGGCTACGACAAAGACGCTGACGGCAAGATCACGACCGTGCGGTGCACATATGATCCCGATAGCGCCAATGGCAAAACCTCTGACGGCCGCAAGGTGAAGGGAGTCATCCACTGGGTCTCGGCGGAACATGCAATGGCTGCTGACACCCATCTGTTCGAACCGCTATTCAGCGACCCGGACCCAGCATCAAAAGATGGTGAGGAGTTCGTCCAGATTTTGCGACCCGACAGCCGTCGTGTCGTAAAAGCCATGTGCGAACCAAGTCTGGCGGAAGCCAAAGCAGGTGACACGTTCCAATTTGAACGCGTTGGCTACTTCCATTGCGACCCGAAGACGAGCCAGCCAGGCCAGCCAGTATTCCACCGGACCGTTGGGCTAAAAGACAGCTGGCAAAAGCAGCTGAAAAAGAGCTAATGCAGCCGGCAGCAATGGTCACGAATCCAACGTCCGGACTGGCAAGAGCTACTAAGAACATGCTCCAGCTACGACGTGACCCAACGAGCTGCGGCCGCAACTGGATCTAGCAAGGGAATCAACAAGCACCACCAGCTAGATGTGGACCGCGCGCGATGTGGACGAACTAGAATGGAATGTCGCCGTAGTCGACTTCGCCAGCGCTGCCGGCAGCTTCCTGGGATTGGCTGCGCCCGCCACCGCGACGCTCACCGCCGCCGCCGCCGCCGCCGCCGCTGTTATCGCGGTTGCCAGAGCCCATAAACTGGAAGTTTTCGACGATCACTTCCAACTTGCTCCGCTTACCACCCTCTTTTGCCTCCCAAGTAGAGAACTCCAGGCGACCGTCAACGAACAGCTGACTGCCTTTTCGCACGTATTGGCTCAGAAGTTCGGCTGATTTACCAAATGCTGTGCAATCGACGAAGCAGGTTGATTCTTTCGCTTCGCCGCTCTGGGACGAGGTTTTACGATTGATCGCCATTCCAAACTTGGCAATTGCCATGCCTCCTTGGGTATGGCGGAGTTCGATATCGCGGGTCAGATTGCCCATCAGGATGACTTTGTTGAAATTGGCCACGGATAAAGTCTCTTTTTTTTCTGTCTGCTTATGGATGGCACCGATCGATGGTGCGAGAGCCTCAGATCTTAGACATGTTTGCCCTTGGGTTCCATCATCACCCAGCCGCTAGCGCCCAATCCATCGAATGGCTAACCTTTTCCATCGTGACACAGCCCACACCGCAATCCGAACGTCGCCGGGCGCTACGCGCCGCCGCATCGTTTCCGGTCAACCTGTCCTCAGACACCCTGGCCGAACCAGGCTTGCTGCGCGACATTTCGGAAATCGGCATGGCTTGCCATGCCCCGGCGCCCATCGACGAGATGACCCTGGTCGGAATTGAATTTGCCTTACCGGGGCAAACCGATCGTCATACCGTCACTGGCGCTGTCGTGCGCTGCGACCGCATCGCAGCCAACGATGGCAAGCCGCTCTGGGATATCGCAATCTACTTCACTGAGATATCACCAGTCACCAAAGCCTCGCTGCGTTACTACGTAAGCAAAGGCACAATCGTTTAGAGAACAACGCGCAGCGCACGCCGCTCGTTTTTCTACTACAGCGCAACTTTCTACTACAGCGCAACCGATCACACGCGCCGCGTCGATGTGTGCTCGCGATCTGTCGTCTGCTTACTGCGCGTCGGTAGCAGCAATAAGATCACGACGCCATCAATTGCGAGGTGACGGCATCCTGTCCCAGCGCGACCTGCGCGAGCGATAAAGCCTTAGCGACGCTGCCCCAGCACGAAGCGGGCATGTCCAGATAGGTCTTCACACAGTTCGACGTTCTGCAAAAACGGCTGAGCGAGAAACACCTCATGCGAAGCGATGTCGGCGCCCACTCCGGTCTCCACTACAAACCATCCACCTGGACGCAGGTGGTGCTCTAGACCGACAGCAAGATCACGATAGCAAGAAGCCACATCACCCGGCGCCGAGAACAACGCGAGCGGCGGTTCAAAGCGCCTGACGTTCTCTTCCAATCCATCCATCGCTTTCGGATCGATATAAGGCGGATTGCTCACGACAAGATCAAAGACCTCGTCGGCCGGCACTGGTTGCCACCAAGACCCGTGCACAAACTGCACGCGATCTGTGACCTGATGATAATTCGCGTTGTTGCGAGCTACAGCAAGCGCGTTTTGGCTTGTGTCTGTTGCGAGCGCATTCAGCTCAGGCAACTCAACAGCCAGCGCAATAGCTAACGCCCCACTACCAGTGCCAAGATCGATCACACGTTGACCGGCGCCTAAGCCCTCGCTTCCGAGCTTCTCAATCGCGAGATCGACCAACTCCTCAGTCTCGGGTCTCGGGATCAATACCGATGGCCCAACTTCTAGTTCGTGCCCACGAAAGCTCCAGCTGCCCAATAGGTGAGCAACCGGCTCGCCATCACCGCGCCTCATGATGAGTTCGCGCATGGCGCTGCGCTCGGATTCGACCAGAGGACGATCGTGCTCGAGATACAGCTCAAGTCGCTGCATGCCCAATACCTTGCCAAGCAATAACTCGGCTGACAGCTTTGGGGCCTCAATCCCGCGCTTTTGCAACCAGCCTTCAGCACCGCGCAGCACTGTCATGACAGTATGCGCTGCGGTCGGAGCTGAGCCAGTACCGGCGGGATTCTCGGTCACTTCCGCCTGCGCTCAGCGGCCTTCTTCATCTTTTCCTTCGTAGCGTTCTTATTCTGCTTGGCAGCGCCTACGACCCCCATGATGAAGCCAGCTTCCGCCATCAGAGCACCGACAAACACCAGCACATGGCCAGGTCCCATCAGACGCCAAAAGCCTTCGACGCGAGCGGCCGGAGCTAAATCGGTGCCGCGGGGGCGAATGGACGAAAGGTCGGAGAATAAGTCACCCCAACTAGCTGAGAACTTCCCATCCGTTGGCCACCAACCGTGAGCCATCGCAGCCTCATGAGCCGTAACTGGATCAAAGCCGAGAACCGTCCAGCCAGAACCAATCAGCGGGAACACTGAGAACAACAACCACTTCAAACCAGTTGGACGGTTGTTCGCGATTGATGCCCACCATGACCAAATCATCGCGATCGCGATTAGCAGGTAGAAACCACCGGCAAGGGTCTGGTAGCCAGAACGACCGATCTCGGCCGAGAACGGCATCATGCAGCCAACAAACATGACGACGCCCGCAAACAAGAAGCGATAAAACGTCTTATCGCTGCAGTACATATTGAACGCAGGGGCGGCGAGGCCGGCGCGCTGCGCAGCCATCGGATCCTGCTGCGCCATCGGCTGGCTGGCCTCAAGCGGTTCGAGGGGTTCGAGGGACGCGAGGTCGGATGCGGTTCCGGTATCG
>CBFIIO010000020.1:0-63078 GCA_965662465.1 Planctomycetota bacterium
CGATGCTCACGATCTACCGCCGGTATATCGAACATACCGTCGTATCGCTTGAGACTGAGATCCCGAGTGAACGACAGTTTGCCGAACGAATTGACGCGATCCAGCGAGAACACGAGTGGCTCATCGCGGAACTCGACGGAGAGTTGGTTGGCTACGCATACGGGAGTAAGCATCGGTCACGTGGCGCCTACCGCACTTCATGCGAAGTGTCAGCCTACATCGCAGATTCGGCGCAAGGCCAAGGCTTTGCCCGGGTGCTCTACCAGCACCTCTTCACTCAATTAGCAGACTTAGGCTACTGCAATGCACTAGCTGGCATTGTCATGCCCAACGATGCAAGCGTTGCCTTCCATCAAGCAATGGGGTTCCGCTTGGTAGGCGTCTATCACCACGTCGCCTTTAAGCTGGGAGCGTGGCGCGACGTCGCATGGTTTGAGCGCATTCTTCGCGAAGGTCCACCGCGAGATGCATGCAGCGACGCAGACCGAAGTCACTAGACGGCCATTCAGAACAGCGGCCAGCCGACGATGCAAAGTCGGGTCCGCGGAATGCGTGCCCCATCGTCAACCTATGTCGGCGTGCGCTCAACTGCTTGGCGGTCGATCGACGACCTCAATGGCATTCCCCCATGGGTCGACAAGATGCAACCCGCGCACGCCATCCGGCCGTCTCTTGCTCGGCCCCATCGTTGCGACATCCGGCCGCACAATCGTCAAGCCAGCGGGCTGATCCTTTACATGCACTAGATGTAGTTCGAACGAACCAAAAGCAAACCTGGCCAGATCAGCACCATGTTCTAGCAACCTAGCACGAAAAGTCTGCTGGTACCATTCGACCGCTCGCTTGATATCTCCAACTGCAACCGTGACGTGATGGACCGTATCCGGCTCATCGCTTGGTCGGGGCTCTGGCTGCGCCTGGCACAAGAAGTCTGGGTTCGTCACCAAGCTACCGAGAGCTTGCTGTAGACGCGCCGCCATCGGCGGATCCTCACGCAGAAGCCGCTTGATCAGTTCATCCCGCTGTGGTGTCGCGAGGTCCATTGCATATTCGAAATAGTCGTTAAGCGAGTCCATGATTTGTTCCTTTGTGACGAGGATTCTCATTCGCCAGCAAAAACTTCACAGCAATGATAAGGAAAGTATCATTGCTTCACCGTACGGCCGAACACAACAGCGAACGATTGCTTGTTTGGCACCGACTTGCAGGCTGTGAGACATTCTGCTGAGGAGAGAGACAGCGGCAACGAGCATGCCCACGGCTCAGGAAGTGCTGCAACCTAAAGAGCCTCAGCCACGACCCTATGCATTGGCTATGCGCTATCGCGTCTACATAGTCTTTTTGTAGATCCAAGCCATATTGGTCGACACCATACCGTTGGGATCATGCCCGCCGAAGTAGATCGCCCGCTCATTTGGAAACGGCGAAGGCGCATAGCACCTTGTTGCAACCAAGGCAGGGCCTGCCGCAGAACGGCTGCTATCTATTTCTTCGATGCGATAATCTCCCCGCTCGTCACGGACAGCAAACAGTGCACCGCGATAATAGCCCCCCTTCCAAAGCGGAAATGTCCCCTTCACGGGCTTGCCTTCTAGGCCCACCAAATGATGGGTTTGGCCAGTCGACGGATCGAGATAGGCAAGCATTTCATTGTAGGCCCCCAGCACATACGCCATCCGAGATGCCCCTATATGGTCACTCATAAGATCGGCCATCACTGCTTCTTTATGCCGCGTATAACCGCCTTCGCCATCCGGATCCAAGCGATAGAGTTCACCCTGAGATTGGCCGGTCGGAGACCACATGAACAGGAGCGAATCTCCGTCACCACTAGGATGAGCCAACGCGGTCAAACCTCGAATGCCACCAACCGCTGATTTGATGAAGGTCGACAAATCAGCCATGTCATGCACGACCCTATAGGTCGGATCGGGCCCGTCTACCCGCTGCAAGACCTGATTACCGGATGACACGTGCAGCGCATCATTCGCGACAGCCATGCCGAGAGAGCGCGTCTTGAAGGGCCCACTTTCTGGCTTGGCACCCCATTCGATTCGACCAGGAAGCTCAGGGTCATACACTCCCGAAAAGATCCCGACGGTCCCAATCGTAACGAACACCCGATCGACGCCCGTCGCGGCATCCTGGTGCACCTGTAGATCACGGACGGAGTAACGCTCGCCGCCCGGCAATGGACCTTTGCATATACGAGTTTTCACCCAGCCTGACGCGTCACTGCTGCGAGTGAATGCATGGACAACGACGTCGGTCATGCGCCGCGAATAGGCGCATGCAACCAGCATGGTTACTGGGTGATCAAGAAGGTTGCCCTCACCGTCCGTGGTAAATCCGACCTCTTTGAGAACCTCTGGCCGCAGATGCATGCCACCGAGATCATGGTCTACGATCCACTCACCTCCTGGATCATCAAGGCGAAGGATCTGCCCCCAACCGCCCCGGAAGCTCTTACCGCCATACCAGATGTTTCCTTCGTCCTGCCAATAGCCAACTGCTGCATAGAGGCTGCCCTTGTGACCAGCGAGATGCAGAACCTCTGAGCCACCCATCAACTTGCCATTGGTATCTTTCTGCCCAGCAGCAAAGGACTGCGTCCAAGTCTGCGCTTCACAACGATCCACAGCTGACAGAAAGACGAGGCACTGCAACAGTACGCGCAGCGGGGAAAGCTTGATCTTGTGGTGCATGCTGACCTGGAAGCTGTAGTTGGGTGATTCTATTGGAACCGGACACCACCATAGATTGCGAGTCTTGGTGGCGTCAGATGGTCCAGTAACACAAACAAATCCCACCATAGAAACCCTGAGCTAATCGAGACAGTCCGGCGGTCATGATCGAATAGAGCATTCGCTAAGCCACCAATGCAGACATCATCAACTAGCCACAACCATCCACATTGACCTTCTGCAGATGCAGGAGGAAGGTCATGAGGGAAGGAGGCCGCCAACGCGATTTAGGATTACTTAGGTTCGAATGGCGCAGTTGGATCCCTCAGCATGGCCGGCGCCAACAGAACGTCCCCTTCTGCACAACGTCGCAGCATGCCATCCACATACACCGTGTCACCTGACTTGTAGCCGACGGCCGATGCTCTTACGTGCCGGAAATCACAGCAAACTCCATTACCAAGATAGAGCTTTGTGCATTCGGGATCACTTTGATCTATGCGTGTCACGGCTCCCTTTACCGTGATCTTTTGGCCAAGATACGCTTTGCCGCTAGCCGCGACATCAGCCTCGAGAAACTGTGCTGCGGGATCCCAGTAGTCCAACTTCCAGCCAGATCCGCACCCAAATGCAATACCGGCGAAGAGCAACAGCATTAGGGTCAAACACGACTTGCGGATGGGACTGATTTGGAAGGCAGCTTTCATGACTAGATGGATTGGCTTTAGGAGTAGTAACAACAGCGGCACCTTCAAACAGCGGCGTAAAGACCCTGCTGATCCGCCTCTTGTGCAGTTAGCTGCACGATCTCACCAAAATTGACTATCGCCCCAACATCCACAATCTCGCCCTTACTTACATGAATACCATCGATAAGCAGTGCTTTATGACAGATCGACATCAAACATCCATAGCGAAAGCCTGCCGCAAGTAACGAACAAGCCTTGCTAGCTAAAATCGAGAGCGCTCTCGCACCCCACACAAACACCGAGTTCAGATGATCACGAATCCACGGATTAGGTGCGACCTATGGTATAGCCACCCCATCGGCGGCATAGCACAGACGAGAAAGAGCCGGTCGAAGCCTCCCCTAAGCGTGTTTTGATGGGCAATGGTTGGCTATTGTAGAGACATGATCGCCGCAACCGTCCTCTTAGCAGCCGCAACGGCCCTTACTCCGCAGCAACCACCAATCCAAACGCTGCTCGTTTCGGGTGCCAACAACCATGACTGGCAATGGACCTCGCCAGAGATCGCTCGAGTGTTGACGGAAACGGGCCGATTTAAGGTCACGATCACCAACAACCCAAAGACAGATCTGGCGGGCGTCGCCGAGCAACATGCCAGCGGCGACCTTGACCTTATCGTGCTCGACTACAATGGACCGCGATGGGGCAAGTCATCAGAAGACGCGTTCTTGCAGGCAGTACGTCAAGGCTGTGGGGTGACCATCATCCACGCCGCAGACAATGCGTTCACTGGCTGGAAAGAGTACGAACAGATGGTCGGACTACTGTGGCGCAGAGGTACAGGTCATGGCCGCTACCATCCGTTTGATGTCGTCATCATCGATCACAACCACCCGATTACCATCGGCATGGAAAACATCGTGATGCACCCCGACGAGCTATACCATCGACTCAAGCACGCACCCGGCGCCCAGTATCAAATACTAATGAGCGCGTTCAGCGAACCAAAAACAGGTGGCACGGGTCGTCACGAGCCCATGGTAACGGCCAGCATGTTTGGTAAGGGTCATGTGTTCCATACACCCCTCGGCCATGTTTGGAAGAACAACATTCCGTCGCATGCAACCTGGCAAGATCCACAACTTCGTCGATTGATCGCGCGCGGTAGCGAGTGGGCTGCGAGCGGCAAGGTGACGATCTCCCCTACGCCGCTCAATCGACTCAGTCAACAAGAACGCAAAGATGGCTTCCAGAACCTGTTCGATGGCAAGTCGATCGAACACTGGACTGGCTTCAAGCAAGATAGGCCGCCCGCAAAGGGGTGGGTCGTACGCGATGCCGCGATCGTGCATGAAGCCAAAGGTGGCGGCGGCGACCTAGTCACCCGTGAGATGTATGGAGACTTTGACTTCCGGTTCTCATTCCGGATCTCAGAGCGAGGCAATTCTGGCGTCATGTGGCACGTCACCGAGGAAGGGGAACAGACCTACTTCACCGGCGCCGAATACCAAGTGATTGACGACATCAACGTCAAGCCGGGCAAGCTTCATGGTGTCGCCGCGCTCTATGACTTGGTGCCAGCAAATCAGCCGAACATACTGCCGGCTGGCAGCTGGAACCAAGGCAGAATAGTGGTCAAGCAAGGCCGACTGCACCACTACCTCAACGGCAAGAAAGTAGTCGATTGTCCATGTCAGGGCAGTGAGTGGACGGACCTAATCCAAAACAGCAAATTCAAGAATTGGCCGTTCGGAAAGGCAAAGGAAGGCCGCATGGCGCTGCAAGATCACGGCGACGAAGTTGCCTTCCGAAACCTGAGGATCAAGAGGCTCTAACTAGAAGTCACGCCGCTGTCGAAATCGATTCAGCCGCCTCCAAGCGAATAGACGTAAACAGAACCGGCTACCGATTCCTCAAATTGCCGAGCGGCAGCTAGCTGGCGAAAACAACCTTGTCGTGCGGACGATTCTGATCACCGGGGCCTGGCTAACAGTTGCCCCAGAAACTCTATAGCTTTGGCTTCTGCCCATCGCCGTGGACGCCAGGGCGTCCCCCCTTCAAGGAAAGCTACATGGCCACCTCGCTGACATATCTGCGAGGTCAAGAAAGGCGACTGCTCGATCGCGTCATAGGGAATCGATCCAGCCGAGCACAAGGGATCATCTACGGATGTAATGATCATGGTTGGCGTTCGAATACTTGGCACCAGCGGCCCACTGCTCTGCGACCGGTAGTATTCATCCGCTCCCGCAAAGCCATGCACTGGCGCCGTAACGAGATCGTCGAAATCTCGGAATGTGCGGCACCGACTAACTGCATCTAGATCATATTGTCCAGGGTGCTGCCGACCCTTCTCTAGAGCCTTCGGGATCAGGGTTGAGAGAAACCGCCGGGCAATCCTGCCGCCATACCGAGTATCGCATTGGTGACTGCAAGCACTGAGGTCGAACGGAGGTGAGACTGCGACAGCCCCAGAGACAAATGATTCGTCGCCAGACTCAGCAAGCCACTTCAGCAAAACGTTGGCGCCCAGAGAGAACCCAATCACGAATAATGGCGCATTGGGAAAGCGTTGCCTAAGGAATGCAGCCACCATAGCAGTGTCGGTTGTCTCACCACTGTGATAGCTACGCCGAGCCCGATTCATGACACCGCCGCACGAACGAAACTCTAAGACACAAAATCTGTATCCCCGACTAGCACATTGCGCAGCTGTTTCCGTCACATATGAAGATTCACGGCTTCCCTCTAAACCATGTAAGAGCAAGACAACCGGCGCGCTCGCATCGGCGACATCGACAAAGTGGACGCGAACTTCATCATCATCCGGCGTCGGCAAGACTTCCGTTCGATAGCAAGGTGGCGTGGCACGGTTGTTTTGCCCCAATAGCGTTTGGAGTAGACCTGTCCTGGCCCACCAGGCTGGTTGGAAACCCGCATCCGAAGTCATGGCGGATCATTCTAACCTAGTCATGAGTGCGGTTTCACTAGCAGCGACAGAAGTCATGCCTATGCAGCCTGCAAACAAGCCGCCGGTCAGACCGACATTGCGGCCCCCTAGGTCCCCTGCGCCAATGGAAAAGTGAAGCTCCGCTTGCCATCGACGATCGCTTGCGCAAATCCCAGCATCGCCTCATTGCCATCCATACGAATCGGGACTGGTGGAATGATGATGTTGGCCACCGCTCCCTTCACTCGACCGATCAAATTGCTCATCAACCCATCGCCAGCTGCAGCTGACTTGATCGAGTTGAGCGTCACATACATCTTAGGATCTGACCCCTGACGCCTAAAGTCGAGGGAATCGACCTTGATCACTTGATCATTGACGGCAAACGGCTTGCCATCGCGATGGCAGATGTCATTGATGCCGATCGTGACCAGGATGCGGGAACCTGCCCGCCCCCCAAAATGCATACTGATGCGATGAACGATTGCTTGATCTCCGCTCATCAAGCCTTCCACGAGGATCTCGCCTTGACCCGAGCCCTTGAT
Organism: Planctomycetota bacterium; assembly: GCA_965662465.1. Lineage (GTDB taxonomy): Bacteria > Planctomycetota > UBA1135 > UBA1135 > UBA2386. The sequence continues at coordinate 6,869 of CBFIIO010000020.1, forward strand.
CTTGATGAAACGAAGCTGCCGCTTCACCAGATCGCCCCTTAAAAGAGCTTCCTGGTTTCTGCGGATTGAGGGGGTCTGATCAAAGACGCTCTGCTGAATGCCATCACCAGTGATTTCAAACGGGCAGCGAGCGGTGAAGGTTGAGGAGGTCATTTGCCGGTCGATCGCAAGGATGCGGCACAGCTGGCTATTACCTTCATTGACTGACAGGACTACCGGTTCAGGTGATATCAGCTTGACGAAATACATCAGCGCGCTGATCGAATTTGTTGGGGCTTCCCCAACCGGGCCTCGCAGCTGAATCGTTGGCCCAGAATCGCCCACTTGCATTGCAGCCGACTGAGCATGACCTGCCGCAGCGATTGGCCGCGGTCGTGATGCGGCGCAGCCTGCTAGCATGCATAGCAATACAATCGATAGTCTCACGGCTCCTGCGTAACGCTCTTTGCAACCACACGCAAGCGGATCCCCCCGCCCCACATCATCGACTGACCAAACCGCACCAGATGACCAATGTAATCCCGCGACATCAATCGTTGCTGACAGGCACGATTGCGGGCACGCTGCTGATCATGCTTCGCAATCTGCTTCTTCTTACAATACTCGGCGCCTGCGTAGCTCCGCCGCGGTACGAAGCAGCACGATTCGATGGGTTCCGGGAAGAACTCCTGCAGATTGCCGAACGCTACCGCATCGAGATGGCCATACCTGGCATCTGGATAGCGCTGCTTGAGGTCGATCCAACGACTGGCATAGAACATCTCTGGGCGGATGTGCTAAGCGACGGCGACCATGGCAAGGCAACCGCGACCCACAGGGTCGCATCGATCAGCAAGCTCTTTACCAACACAGCAGCAATGGTCTTGATGGAGCGCGGGCAGATTGACCTAGACGTGCCAATCCAAACGTATCTACCCGAACTAGAGCCTGAAAATCGCTATGACGCAGCAATCACGCTACGGCTATTGATGGGCCACCGCAGCGGAATCGTGCGCGAACCGCCAATCGGGAACTACTTTGATCAGAGCGAGCCGACGCTCCGAGCCACCGTAGCGAGCCTTAACCAAACCAAACTCGTACACGCACCAAGCACGACCTTCAAATACTCGAATGCCGGCATCGGGATTGTTGGCGAAGTCATTGCAAGGGTTACGGGCATGCCTTTTGAAGCAGCGGTCCGAGATCTCGTGCTTGCCCCCATGAAGCTACACGATTCGGACTTCGCACCTCGCAGCGACCTGATCAAACGCCAAGCTGCCGGCAGCATGTGGACCTACGATGGTCGCAAGATACCGACCCCCGAATGGCGCCTCGGCTATGTGCCGGCCGCTGAACTACGTAGCACCACTGTCGACCTTGTCAAGTTTGCACGCAGCTGGTTCCCTGTGGCTCCTACTCGAGTCATCCGTAAAGCAACGCAGGAGAGCATGTGGGTTCCCGCCGACAACAACACCGCATGCGGCCTTGGCTTCTTCGTGTCGAAACTGGATGGCCACTTACGCGTCGCGCACGCGGGAGTCGTCGCAGGCTTTGCATCGACACTGGCTGCACTACCCGACCAGGGACTTGCAGTAGCGGTCATCTGCACCAAAGATTTTGTCACCAGCGTCTCCGATGCAATTGCTGACCAAGCGCTGCAGGCAGCATTGGCAAACCGTCGCGGCGAATCGATAAAACTTCCGCGTTGGCCACAACCACTCGGAGTCAAGCAGTCGAGGGAGCTAGCGGGCACATGGCGGGTCGGTGACAACTGGGTACGGATCTATGAGCGAGACGGCGATCTTTACTACGATCCAAACATCGGCGTACGGACTCGCATGCGCCTCGCTGCCGATGGATCGCTAATCGCCGACGATCCGCTTGGCGTCGGACCGACGCGCCGCCTCACGATCCTTCCAAACGGCAATCTAAAAGGACCAAATCTAGAATACACACGCGACGAATCCGCACCCGAAGCAGCACCACCAGAACTTCTCGAATTCCTGGGTGAGTATGGCTCAGAACACAACTCGCTGATTGTCTACGAGGACGGTGGTCGCCTCGCAGTATTGATCGAGTGGTTTCGACGCGACTTGCCCGATTTCGAAGAGAAAGATCGCTACAGCTTTCCGCCGGGCACTTACCACGATGACGAACTACAGTTCCGCCGCAACCATGAGGGCAAGGTCCACGCGGTTCTACTCAGCGGTGCCAGACTCGAACGACGCCCTGCCCCATCAACTGATAGCTTCCAAAAAGAGTCCGATCAGTCGACCTCAGCGCTGGTAGCTGTAGCACGCAAGTCATCTCCACCACTGTCTCTAACGATTGGCAAACTTGCGCACGATCTGATCAGCCCTCTCTCGATAGCTGGCGGTGCAGGCATGCAATTCGACAGCCGTCACGAGATGACAAACCAACTTTTCGGCGCCAAACTATCTGACCAGTCATCGATGCATCTGCAACGGCCTGCCGCAGAAGCCCTGGTGCGCGTGCACCAAGCACTCGCCAAGCATGATGTTGGCATTCAAATGTTCGAAGGCTATCAACCTTGGTGGATAACCAAAGTCATTTGGGATGCTGCGCCGCAACACCTGAAGCGGTTCGTATCGGATCCAAACTACGGCTCACAACACAACCGCGGCTGCGCCGTCAGTCTGACCCTCTACAACCGCAAGACCCGCAAGCCAATCAACATGCCTTCAGGCTACGGCGAGTTAAGCGAACGTGCCTATGCCGACTATCCGGGTGGTACTTCGCGGCAGCGCTTCTTTCGCGAGCTACTACGCGGTGCAATGGAGTCTGAGGGCTTCCACGCTAGCCAGCATGCATGGTGGCAATTCGTCCATAAAGACTGGCGTGAATACCCAGTAAGCAACGAGCCGCCTGCTTCACAGAAATGATCATCGGCTTACCTACAGGTGGCGCTAGCAGGGTTGACCTGCTGCGCATTCAAGGTGAATAGGCAATGCGTCGGAACAGCTACCACAACGCCAACCGCGAAAGGAATCATGAAGCACGCGATCTATCGCCACCCCCATTGCCAAAGCGTGTCATCTACTTGCTTTCATGCAATGCAATTTGATCGCGCGCATTCAGGTCTGCCGATTGGATCGCCACAAACGAATGAAGGTCACGAACCAGTGAAATCACCTGGATCATTAGGAGCACAAGAATTGCAGTGATGCCAACAACTGCACTCGTTTGATCATTCGCTTGTGCAACCAGCAACTTACTTAGGTCCGCCACAGTTTCCGAGGCTGTAAAATCAGCCGACTGACGAAGACGCACGACAGTCAAAACAGCACCCGCAAAAAGAACAATCGCGGACACAATCAGGCTCTTCCTAAAAAAGATCATGCGGTCGGCGAACGTCTGACAACGACGCTGCCCAAGAAGTGATCCAATGGCGTAGGACGAGACAAATGCGATAACGAAGGAAAGAGGCATACCCGTCTTTCAGACGGAGAATAAGCCTGGAACTTCCTTCAAAGGCAGCCCATGCATCCTGCTAACTGACAGCCACATGCTCGCCCTAACCACCGGCCTAGCAAGGCTGCAGTCTTCACTAAGCTACGCAAAGACTTTGCAGCAGAAGCACTACGGTAATATCCGCCCAGATTTATCAGATCCCTTGACCCCACTTAGCCATCACGATCAGTTAACAAAATAATGAGCAATCGAGTAGTTCCGGCTGACCCTGCGACAACCGTCGAGTTAACCGAACAGGTCGTCAAACAGCACCAATACTCGCTATGGCGCTACCTTCGATTCCTCGGCTGTGACCCAGCAGTAGCTGATGATCTAGCACAAGAAACGTTTCTGGCACTAGCTGCTAAGCGACTGCCAAATCGAGGAGCGGCAGCACTTAATGGCTGGCTTCGCGGCACCGCGCATAATTTGGTACGCGAACGCCGGCGGCAACTGAGGCGCGAATTGAAGTTCGCCACGCCCGCGGAGATCGACGCTGCATGGCAGCTCTACGCACAGCAAGATCACGGTGCTAGTTACCGTGAAGCCTTACGAGTCTGCCTCACCATGCTTAACGAGCGTGAACAACTAACACTGGAACGACGCTACACCAACCGAGACTCGCGGGAGGCGATCGCTGTCGAGCTTGGCGTGGGTATCGAAGGAGTCAAATCCATACTGCGCCGCGCTAAAGCCGCACTGCGCACTTGCATTGAGGCAAAGACACGATGACAAACCAAAAAGCTCCAATCGACATCGCGGCACTCGAACTGGCTCTTGAAGAAGAACTTGGTGGCGACACTCCGCCAGAACTATGGCCAGATCTCGAGAAGCGCAAAGTCACCGCAACTCGCCCGCCCAGACATTGGTTATCTGCGGCGCTTATGTTGTTTGGAATTGTGATCATGGTTGCGATCGCAATCGACTCGAAACGCGACACCGGATCCGCATCAACTCCGGTCACGGATCTACCGGAGACACTCGAAGAGGCCCGTGAACGCCTTACCGGGACAGTCAACCAGATGACAGTCCGCGCCGATGCAGTCTTCGATCGCGCCTCGGGTCAAACAGACAAGTTCTTCGCCGACAAGATCTCGGCAATGTTTGCGCCGAATGAGCTGCAAGTCCGAAGCAGAGAAGATCGTGAGCTCATCCGTAAATGCTTGCTAATGCTGCCGCAGCAAACAGTGACAACGCCCAGGGAATGGGAATATACGCTTACAGTAACCTGTGCAAGCAAGCCCGTCACGGTGCGCATTGCCGGCTGCTCGCAGTTTCCAGCAGCAACAGAACAAGGCACACTTGAGTTAGCGATCGTTGGTCGCGATCAGCTATTCGTATTAAGCCCCAACATCCGATTCAGCAACGCACTACGAGTCGATCTCATAGAGCTGTCGAACCGCATGCTGCGGAATGGGCCCCTAGCGACCGGCGCAGCGGGGCTCCGCAACCTGCGGGCAAATATTAAGCAACTGCGCTGCGTAAGAGTGCGTGCAGGTGATAGTCGCGAGTTACAGCGATTCCAAGAGCTGCAGACCATCGATCTATCAGAGTCGCCAGAATTACACATACCGGGCACCTTCACCTTCGTGCCTGCCACAGTCCGATCACTATCATTAGATGCTTCACGATCTGACGCTCAATTATTGAGTGCAGCTGGACGGTTCCATCAACTGCACGAACTGTTCCTAAAGTCACCAGGTGATGACATGAGAGCGATATTCACCGGAGAAAGCGTAATTGCGGCATCCGATGATGCAGCCATTGCCTGCCTGAGCAAACTTACAACGCTTCGTGAGCTTTCGATTCCCGGCTCTCCAATGACTGCTGTTGGCTTGCAATCATTAGCGAGGCTGCCCGATCTGACTCGATTAAACATGCCAAACTGCGACAACCTAAAAGCTGGCTTTGGCGCATTCAGCAACACAAAGCTCAAGAGTCTGAGCGTGATTGGCTGTGACGGACTGATGTCTACAGCATTAGCCGAAATTGCGTCACTGCCGCAACTACAGCAACTATCGATATCAACTAGAGTAGGATTAGATTTAGGGCAACTCAAAGCCAGTGACTCGCTACGTCGACTGCTAGTTTTAGGCCACATTGAGACGACCATGATCGCAGACCTAGCTGAGCTAAAGCAACTTAGTCGACTGACACTTGCGGGGGATCATGGGCTATCGGCGAGCCAGCTGCAGACCGTCCGCACGGCACTGCCAAACTGTGACCTGCGCCTCCGTCACGATCATGAAGTGCGCACCGAGCCGCGATAAGGCCGGCTAGTTTGCCACCAGCTGTCGACCGATCTGCCTGTGCTGCGAACGAGCTGTCAAGGACAGGAAGGTGAAGTGCGCTATTTGTGCCCGTCAGTTGACGGATGGTCTGCAAAGGTCAACCCAGACGCATCGTCATTGCCATCATCATCACCATCTATCTCACTAGACAACCAAGCCCAGAAGACCGAGAAGACTAGGTCGATGGTCAGTGTAACCGGAGTAAAAGCGATCTTCGCCCAGACGCTCAACGACTCTTCCTCGACCTCGACCTGCTTATAGCGTGTAAACCTCTGCACGAAGTCTGCCTGAATCTTGGCGGCACCATCGCGACGGACAAGCCCTCCGACACCCTCCTCCAAAACGACCTTAGCGCGGTGCACCCCGACTGGATCCGCCATTAGATGCCCCACCATCCATGCTCGCAAAGATGGTTCTACATCTAATCCGGGAACGGATTGCACCGACACATTGGGTCGCAGTCGAACCCGCACCTCCACTGACGAATCGGCCCTTAACACCTGTGCGTCACGAACGACAAATCCCCGCTCCAACGTTGCTGCAAAAACCTCGCAATGACCAGAGTCTGCCAGCAGAGCCATCAAGAGTTCTCCATTTGCCCCAAGCGGTTCAGCCCAAAGCTCGACACCATCGCTAGAACCAAACAAAAGGCCTACGTCAGCGAGCTCTAGACTGCCCGTTGTTTGCTCAACATCTTCCCCTAACAGCACCATCTCAGAAACAGTGGTAGATTCGCCTTCCCATAACATCGTGGTCAGGCACCCAGGCAAAACCAAGCAACAAGCAAGCACGACCATCAGACGTGCTGCAAGCCAGTGATTTCTAAGCGATGGCAAATCTCGGCGCATATATTTCATTATCGCCGCCGATGCCGCTCAGCCTGAAGCGTGTGCTTTTCTTGCTACTCGGCTAGCAACTGCAAACCTTGATGAGCAACTCAATCCCGACCAAAACGCACCGTCTATCAATCCAAACCTAAGCCCTGTGAGCCGCAGCACACTCAATCCACCTGAGCATCAGCCGGATACTTGAGACCCCACTGGCCCCGGATCTGGTCGAGAGTGCGCGCAACTTCCAGCGTCTCTTGCAAGGGTACTTCGACACACTGCGTGGCCCCTGCAGCCAAAGCCTCGCCGACAGCAATCGCCTCGTGGGTGTAGCCATTGCCCTTGTATGGATGCTGCTCATGCTGACCGTTTACGATCAGATCTTCGACTTGCCAAAAGCCAGGGACTTCAATCGATCCTTTCGTGCCTGAGATTGTCGCACGGTGGGCGGTCTCCGTTCGCGTTGCAGACGACAGGCACGCGAGTGCACCCGATTCATAGCGGAACAAGTAAGCCGACTGCTCATCGACTCCGGTCTCACCAATGTGTGCCGAGGAGTGAATCTCAGCGGGCGAGCAACCGAAGATCATCTGGGCATAGGCTACACAATAGATGCCGACGTCGAGCAGCGCGCCGCCGCCAAGCGATATATCAAAGAGTCGACCCTTAGGGTCTAGATCTGTCCGGAAGCCGAAGTCGCACTGCAGCTGTCGCGGTTCACCGATGACACCTGAGGCGATGAGCTCTCGAACCCGCCGCGTCCCGGGCAAGAAGCGCGTCCACATTGCTTCGCACAAGAAAGTTCCTGCGCTCTCTGCCGCTGCCACCATCTCTTCCGCCTCACGAGCATTCATCGCAAAAGGCTTTTCACATAGGACAGCCTTGCCTGCACGGATACAGGCAAGTGCATTCTCTCGATGGAGCACATGCGGCGTCGCGATATAGATCGCATCAACATCAGGATCCTTGGCGAGTTCGTCATAGCTAGAGTGCGCATGCGCCGCTCCATGCTCTGCCGCGAACGCCGCAGCTGTCTCGCTAGACCGGCTCCCAACGGCCAGTAATTCGGCATTATCAGCTTCACCTAGACCGAGCGCGAACTTTGTCGCAATCGACCCCGTCCCCAGTATTCCCCAGCGTGTTTTCTTCATTGCGTATAACTCTTGTTACTCAAGAAGGCCAAGTGGCCAAGTGCGACGGGTGCTCAAAAATGTGGCCGGCACAACCCTAACGCCATAGCGCCACGATCCTAAACCCAGAACGGCCCATCAAGCCAGCCAGTGCTAACACGTTTGCGACTGAATCCTCCTTCGGCCCCATCGGCCCATCCACCCAACGGGTGAGAGCACGACGTATTGCGCCACACCAGCGACCGCAGTGCCGCTTTACGGATTCTCGTCAACGGTCTAACTGTGCTTCCAGTCGGTTCTCCTAAACACGCTGGATGGCGATGGAATCTGAATGCCCATCGATGCCAACTGAGCAGACCATTCGCAGCCCTATTTCGACAGACCTTCCGTCTACCGTAATCATCGTTGTGATGGAGAGATCAAAGCATGCTTTGCGAGATAGTTTGGTCAAGACTACTGAGCTGTGCACCTTGGACTTTCCATGAGTTACACTAGAAGACACCTCTTCGCGTTATCGATGCATGGCCCGCTCTCAAACAGGTCCATGAGAGATGCGCTCGCTACGACAGCAACAAAGAAAAGATGCTGCCCCGCCTCATCCCCATTGCCACCGCATTTGCGGTAGCCCTCTGCGCACCCCTGGCTGCGCAGAGTCAGATCATGGTTGATGCCGGTCGCGGTCCGGTGCTGATACGACTGCCTGCCTCTTACACCGGCCAGCATCCAATTCCGATGCTGCTGATGCTGCATGCATACCTCGAGACCCCTGCGGAGTTCGAGACGTTCATGGGAGTGACCGCAACAGCCAATGCTAACGGCATTGCAACAGTCCACCCAATTGGTCTACCCGATGTCTTTGGTGTGCCCCACTGGAATGCAACCACAGCATGCTGCGCATGGTTTGCTGCTGGTAACGATGACTCGGGATATTTGCGGAACTTGATTGATGAGGTCAAGCTGAACGTGAACATCGCACCAAACCGTATCCATGTGACAGGATATTCAAACGGTGGTTACATGGCCTATCGCATGGCCTGCGATCACTCCGATGTGATCGCTTCTATCGTTTCTGTTGGCGCAGCAACATGGTACGATCCAACGCTCTGCACGCCATCGACACCGCTGCATGTCCTGCACATCCACGGCGACCAAGATATCTGGGTAAAGTATGCTGGCGGCTTAGAAGTTGGCGGCAATCCTTACCCGAGCGTCAATAACACAATGGGGTATTGGGCTGGCTACAACGGCTGTGCAGTAGCACCAATCATCAACACGACACCATTGGACTTAGACCTACTCGTGCCAGGACCTGAAACGGCCGTGGTCGAATACGAGAGTGGCTGCAACCCGGGTGGCTCGGTCGAACACTGGTGGATGCAGGGGTCCAACCACTTCCCGGTCTGGCAACCATCCTTTGCACCGCTATTCACTCAATGGATCCTGGCGCACTCCAAGCCAGGCACATGGACAAACACTGGAAACGACTTAGCAGGCACCTATGGCCCCCCAGTATTGCTGCCCAGCGGCACCGCAAACCCCAACACAAACGTCTCATTCGACGCGTCCAATGCTCTGGAGAACACGCCAGCTATCCTAGTCATCGGTATGAGTGCGGCAAACTCACCATTGGCAGGCGGAATCCTTGGCCCAAACATGGACTTAGGCCTCTACGGCTTAGTGTCCAATTCGATTGGCGAATTGAACATGGACATCCCTTGGCCTTCGGGACTGCCGATCGGCGCGCCAATCTACTTTCAATATTGGTTTCAGGATCCTGCCGGCCCGGCCGGACTTGCCGCGACCACTACATGGCGATTGATATTGCCGTAATCGCGTGTGCTGGCTGGCTGCAGGAAACGACCTGCGGCAATCTCGCTGAGACCTCGATGCAGCCAAACCACCGGGCCACCACCCTCGACAAAACGAGACAGGTAGCTTTCATCGAAGACCTGCCCGCCGCACAGCCCGCAGCGCAGCCGCCCCAGACCTACAAACTAAGTCATCGGGGACTGCGCCAACGCCGAAGAGTTCGTCGACGTAGGGCCGAGCTAGCAGCCCTCTCGCCGCTAGCACCCACCCACTCAAGCTAGGGTGCTGCAGAGCGCGGTCTACGACCGCTGTAGCAAAGCGGTCGATAAGCCGCTGGGGCAGAGAGCGGACTATGACCACAGGGACCAATGGGGCCCCCGCAGCGGCTGTTAGTTACCGATCTTCGCTACGCCACCGTTGGACATGACGATCGCCAGGTTGTTGACCGATGGATCGTAGATCGCCCACTGGTGGAAGATCTCGAGGCCAAGCAGAGTTTGGTTACTAGGCACTGCAATAGGCGCAGATGCCGCGCCACTCGCATCCGTAACCGCGAGTTCAAGAACATCGGCCGAAACCAGCAATTCGCAGTTGGGAGCACCCGGCAGAGCGATTGGCAGAGGCAATCCGCCCGACACTTGGTCAGACAGTCCAGACACCAACACACTGAACGCTGCCGGCAGCGCATCATTCACACTTGGCGAGTAGCTTGCGCCAAGTTGCGGCAAACCACTTGCCGTCATCGCAGGCGTGAGGAAGTTTGACTGCTGGGCACAGTTGATTCGCCACGATGGCGTCGAGACCAATTGCGACTGGGTCCAATTCGCAGGACCATTGACTTGATCCCGATAGAAACCGACGCCGCCTGAGCCACTGTTCAAAGTGCAGACGTAGACGTTTTGTGCCTGCGTCTCATAGCCAACATAGAAGTTGCCGGTCACATTGACCGGACCAGCGAATGTCGCGGTATAGAATGCCTGCGATGGTCCGATTGTAATCGTCGTCGAAGCAATCGGAGTCGCCGAAGGCGCTCCACCCGAGGCTGGATAGATGTGCGCGTTTACGACCTGGGTGCCGCCAGTCGATGCCGACCAGATGTCGAAACCATTGACGGTCATGGCACCGCTATTCGTCACTAGGTAGCAATATTCATTGTCTCGCAGATCCAATCCCAAAGCACCACCATTGCCGTTCAACTCCGGGCATGGAACTGGCTGGCTAACAGAACCGGGGCAACCCTGACCAAAGGTTAGGAAGGTTGCAAAGCCGGCACCAGCGTCAACGTCACCGTTGGCAGCAATGGCAAATCCAGACGGCCCAACCGGCACCGACTGAGCGGTAACCTGCAGCGTCCAAGTGCCGGTTTGCGGTGCCGAGATGGCAACGCGCTCGACGTTGTTCTTCAGGTCAGCAACACCACCGACCGCTGACCAACCGCCACTGAACACGTTGCCACGATAGGTCGTGCCATTGGGCGAGATCGCAACCAAGTCGAGGTTGTTGATCACTGGGTTTGATGAGTTAACCGTGCCAGCGTAGTCCGTGAAGCACAGGGTTACTTCAAGAGGACGAGCAGAACTGATCACGTTCACAGGGAAGGAACGCACCTGGCCAGTTGACATGCCTCCAGATCGCAGCTGGTCGACGACCATCAACTTATCGCTGTCGCCAGCGAAGTATAAAGAATCGTCAAGCACGACGCGGCCCCACCCTTCGGAGTTATTGGGGTATCCGGCAACTCCGGTCATATCACGGCATGTATTGATCAACACCGCCTTAGTGAGCGCATTCGATGGGTTGATGGCATTGCTCGGCGTCGCCACACCAGTCGGATAATGACCTTCCATGAAGTATTGCCGCACAAGGGCAGCAGAACCAGTTGCGCCAGGACAAGCCATGCTAGTCCCGGTCAAAGACGTCGTGCCACACGAACTTGTGCTCGCAGAGATGAGGTTGCAACCAGGAGTAAACAGGTCTGGCTTTTGTCGGCCATCAGCCGTCGGCCCGACTCCACCACCACACTTGGAATTGGCAGCGTTGCCGTTTTGGCCGTTGCCAACTGCAACCAAGTTCTTAGCGTTTTCAGGATTACGCAAGGTCGACTGATTGGTCTCCGCAAAGAAGATCAGACTGTCTTCAAAGTTCCACTGGAACAAGTCGATCGCATTGCAGTGAGCATTGTAGGCAGTCGTGCCATCGTTACCCCATGAGTTGGTATGCAAGCGAGCACCATTGTTGTAGTGCGTCGTCGCCCTTGTGTAGAAAACGTTCGCGGAATAGTCGGCGCTGTGCGCGATACGCGCCATGTAAGCGATGCCCCGGTTGCTCGTGCTACCGGAAACTGGCTGCGCATTGCCCGCGGCGGTGCCAGCCGTGTGGGTACCATGCGTGTTGCCGTTGGTGCTACCTGAGCGGTAGACGATCTTACGGTGGTTCGGTCCGATCGCGTTGGATGGATCGTTGAAGTAGCATGACGCTGCGTTGATAGCCCCATCCATATGGCCAATGATCTGACCTTCACCGTGCAGTCCCTTATTCCAGATAGGAGTTTGACCAGCGACTCCGGACTGCACTGCCCAAACCATCTGATCGTTTCGCGGTGTGACGACGCTCTCGGCCTCGACCCACTGAACATCGTTACAACTGGCCACGGACGCTAAGTCTTCCTGAGCAACCTGGACAACGATCAGCCAACGAGTGGCGACCGCGTTTTGCTCCACAACGACGGCACCAGCAGCTTCGAGCTGCGAGACCAGAGTGGCTGCAGGAATACCATCAAATCCCAGCACTGTCACACGACCTTGCAAATTGCCACGCAAAAGCACCGGATCAATTCGCCATGCAGGATGCAGTGGTGACGACCACACGATCTCGCCTCTGGCCTTGCTTGCCACCATCTCAGCTGCCGACCCGCGTACGATGAATGCGTTGTTTGGCACATAGTCAAACAACTCTAGTCCACCTTCGCGAAGCGCACCTTTTTGCGCGTCGGTTACTGGGCCCGTTAACTGAGCCACGTAGTAGTTATCCCCCGCAGACGGTCGCGCCCGTAGTTCGTCAGGCATCGCTGGCAGCCCAGTAGATGTGTCGAAGTCCGCCCACTTCAATGACAGCCAACGAGCTTGTGAGGCTCGACGATTAGCCTCTTCAAAGGTGATAGCTCCCTTAACAGGAAGTAGGTCCTGAGCAAAAACTGGGACACAAAGCCCCACAGCCGCAATCGCGGCAAGAGTGCAGTTACGCATGGTCAAATAAGGTCAGAAGAACCAGACGAGCCTGGTGACAAACTGGCTTGGGGGGGGGACTAGGCACTGCTAATTATGACCCATAGCGAGAGATCGTCAACCGTCAGCAAACACAGGTAAAATTACCTGCCCGACAGAGGCAATGGATTGCCCGCGACCCCATTGCACTGCGGGATCTCAGCGCGCTCCATCACAGCTGCGCAAAGCTGTGTCCAAATCACATCGCTAGAGGCTGCAGAGCGACGAAAAGCCCAGTGAAATGGCACAAACAATAGCTGAGCAAATGCATTCTAGCCCTCCCCAGCAGAGATGTAGCGACTCTAGGTGGACAACTGTTGCCGCCGACACGACTTCTCAAGCAAGTCTTGTTGCTGCAAATCTGGGCTTTGCGCGCAGCAGTCTCGATCAGAGACAATCCGAGCAACATGCCACGTGCGACCTAGAGGTAGCCCGGCTAGGCTGCCCGCCCATAGGTAGCTGGCCTCACGCCCAACCAAGCGCAACGAACAGAATGAAACCGTTCAGGAGGAAGAAAAACGTGGCCGGCAGCGTTTCGAGCAACGAATCGCCAATTTTAATGCGGGTAATGATGCCAAGTAACATCAATGCCGATAACCCGCCCGCAGAAACAATCAGCACGACTGGAAAGACAAGTCCAACCAGCATTCCAATTGCCCCCAACAGCTGCAGCAGCCCAACCATCGTGCGAAATCGAGTAAGCCGATAGCGCGCAAACTCCTCGACCATGTAGGGCGAAATCAGGCAAGTTACCCCAAAGAAGAGGAACGCTGCGATCGAGATAGCACGGGCAATTTCGAAACTGAACAGCATGACGTTCTCCTCTTTAGGCCACTGTGCTATGACCGTACCCGCAAACCCCACATAATTACGCACATGCTCGAAAATCTAGCATCCATCTTCCAAGTCATCGTCGGTTTAGGGCTACTCAACGTCTGGCTGGTTCGCGCTGGCAACGCAACCTCCTACCGTGGCGGCGACGCCCAGAATCTCAAAGAGGAGTTTGCAACCTACGGACTGCCAAGTGCCGTCTTCTACATTGTGGGCAGCCTCAAGATCGTCTCTGGAGTCTTATTGCTAGCTGGCCTGGCATTCGCGCCAGTTGTAGTTCCTGCCGCAGCGGTCGTAGCGGTATTGATGGCCGGTGCATTGACGATGCACCTAAAAGTCGGCGACCCAGCATCCAAATCGGTGCCAGCGACTCTCATGCTGCTGATGAGCGCTGCAATCTGCGCAACAGCTTACGTCTAAAAAAGGCGTCGACCACCAGATTCAAGACGGAGACCTGGCGACGAGTCGCTGCAAATCTGCGCGAGACAGCACGACTCCCAGATTGACGGCCAGCATCCCAATCGCCAGCAATACACCCGCTGGAAACATCGTCACGTTGAAGGCAACAATGCCGACGGTAATTGGCAACTGCGCAACGCCTGCCGCAAAACGCGTGCGTGGTATCAGCAGCAAGACCCCAAGCACAAGGTGTCCGACTGCAAGCCAATCCATCAGCCCTCCATCACGAATGATCTGCCACATCTTCGCGCCCTGGGTGCCATCGCCCATCGGTGGCTGGACAACCTGAAAAACATGGTTCACGCTCGAGCCAATTAACGGCAGAGCCAAAATAACGGCACTCAATGTCTGCACTTGTCGCACGTGCAGGATGATAACCGCTGCTGCAACATGTAAAGACCCAGCCGGTCAATCCGTTGACATGTGGCGGTGCATCGAGCAAGGGCCAACAGGCATTAAGCCCGGACTGCCCTCACCACAATGCCGTTGCGCCCAGCCCAACAAGCCAGCAGCCAAAAGAGGTGCCCCCAAGATCTCTTCCTGAGCGGCACTCTCTGAAAAGGATCTTGCTGCTAGTTGCCGACTACGCCGATCAAGCCGTTCGAGGCCGACCAACCTGTGTTGGTATGCACCGAGGCAGAAGTCACCTGCACCGACAGTTCGAATCTAAGCAAGGCCGGATTGTTAGGGACTGAGACAGCCATAGAACTTGAGCCTGTCGACGTCACGGTGCGAGAGAACGCGCCGAGGGTTCCATTGCAATAGCTAAAGCAGCCTGTCATACCCAGAAGTGCTTCTAGGTCGACGGCCGGCGCATGCACCTGATCACCAAACCAGAAGAAGCAAAATGGTGCGATTTGCTCGACCGACGAAGCGTTCAAATCCCAGGTTGTTCCGAGTCGCGGCGTGTTGCTCGTCAAGGTAACGGGCTGCGCACTCGGGCAACCGACACCGACGACAGTGATCGAGGCTTCAGGATGGATCGCGAAGAGGCTCAGAGCTCCGTCTAACTCACTGGTAACGGCAATTAGATCCTGACCAGTAGCATTGTCTGCTGCTGGAATGAACTGCAGTCCCTCGGGGCTACGCGCGCCAACGCCGCTCTCACCTTCTACATAAATAGTGTCTGCGAGCACTGGTGCTTGCGGATCAGAGACGTCGTATATCAAGACTGCGTGTGTCCGCTCCAGGCCGATGAACAACACCGGAGTAGAGCCAACGACTCCGAAGGCGATCGACTCTGGCTCGGGTCCCTTATCATCAGAACTAGACTCTTGCCAAAGTCCTGCCGCTAGCATCTCGCGCTCGAACTCGTCACCTGAGTCAAAGACCTTGGTGCCGTTCGTCGTCCAAATCGTGAACGAACGCGAACCAAACGAATACAGCTGGTCTACGTCGCCATCTTGGTCCGTATCGCCGCGCGCGATGTCGTAATCACTGGTCGCAAATTTCAAGCGGCCCAGCATGGAACTGCTGTTTAGCTGCGTCGAAGTGTAGAGACCCGTGTCAGGAGTCGGGTCCTCAGTGTCCAAACTGAAGTCATCCTCAAGAACAGTGCCACGGGTTTCATCTTCGAAGCCCTCGTAGGGGTCGCGCCCATCGCCCTCGTTCGCAGTTGCCAGAAACTCAACGCCGCCAACCGTGAAGGTTGTCACAGCGTCAGGCATGTAGAGGCCTAAGATGGGAAAGTTCTGAAAGTTGCCAGCGACGCCATCCTGATTAGAAGGGTCGAATCCATTGCCGGGCAGACTGTGGTCTTTTTCACCGAGAGGACGAATGGCCGAAACGGTTGCTGTAGCAATGTCTATTTCTGCGATGGCATTGTTCTCCTGGAGCGTCACGAAGGCCGTAGTCCCAGCAGCATTAACCGCGACATACTCTGGCTCGACATCTTGCGCCAGCGTGATGCCGTTGACGTTGGAGAGGCGTACGCCAGCTGCCTGAAGCTGGCTCTTCTGAGAGTTCCACGGCGCAAAGCTGGCCGTCGTGACGGATCGTGACGCAACGTCAATGATGCTTACCGAACCCTCCGGGTTGTTCAACCCGGTGTCTTCGTCTGCCTGACCTTCATTCGCTGTCAAAACCTTTTGACCGTCTGGCGTGAACGTCACCATGTCGGGCAAAGCACCAACCATAACTGGCGCACCACTTGCACTAGCTGATGAGGCATTGAAGAACTGCACAAAGCCGTTGGCCTGCGGATTCCCGCCCTCAACGGCAACAGCAACTAAGCCATTGCTCACGGCGACACCATTTGGGGAGCCGACCAGCGAAATTGAGGTCACAAAGGACAGCTGCCCACTCGACGAAGCAGTAAAAACATCCAGTCGTCCGCTACCGGGATTGGTTACGAAATACCGCCCACTGATGGAATCATAGGCAGTGATTTCACCGGCTTCATTCGAGGTCTGGATAGTCGAGACATGACTATGTGAGACCTGCGCAGGAAGTGACACTCCGAGAACAAGGACGACTGCAGGAACGACTGCCTTGATAGACATAGGGTTTACTAAGGATTTGGCTTACGAGGTATCATCAGTGGCTGATGACGACCGCCGGAGGTTGATTGAGCCGGGATCAAAGACAGATGAAAATGGCTTATCCCTGCCCACAACTTGCAGTTGCAGACGTCCCGCCAATCCCGTGAGAGACTGAGGGCCAATACGTGGCACAGACAGATTCAGCCAACCACTGATTCGGTGGCCCTGAGTGATACGCTATTGCCATACGATTTTGCAATTAACTACT
Organism: Planctomycetota bacterium; assembly: GCA_965662465.1. Classification (GTDB taxonomy): domain Bacteria; phylum Planctomycetota; class UBA1135; order UBA1135; family UBA2386. The sequence continues at coordinate 23,677 of CBFIIO010000020.1, forward strand.
GGGCGAAGACCCTCAGAAGGTCCGCCTGAACGGAACTAACATCATTGATGGGAGTCTCTTGCGTAACGATGAGCAATATGAGATTTCCTATATTCTCACGCGTAGAAGGGCAGCTGGGACGACCCAGCAAGATGCTGGGATGCAACTTCGCCGACTTGCCCTAGCAGCCTGTTGCGTCGATACGGATTCGCTCAGATCCGCGGCTCCAAAGCGACTTACGTAGCGAACCTGTGAAGACGCATCCGACCAAGCTGGTGAACGTCAGCGGCAAAAGCCAGCCCGGACTTCGCGCCTCCAGGCAGCTGGCTGCGTTCGCCCTCAGACTCGCAGAGGCACGGCCTCGCGCCTAACGCGCGAGACGGAGCCGAGCCCTGCAAGAAGAGCAGGGCAGGCTTACTCAAGTTACCTTAGTAACCGAGGACGGCTTGCAAACCGTTCGAAGTGCTAAACCCGGCTGACGTCGCAGTCGACGGCGCGGCAGCCTGCACCGTCAGAGAGAAGCCGATAAGCGCAGGATTGTTTGGAATCGGACAAGGGCAAGCAGAGGCGCCGGAGGTGCCAGGTGCCACGGGCGATCCCATAATCATGTGGATGTTTGCAGTCGTGTAGACAAAGCAACCTCCGGCGCCAAGGGCGGCGAGAGGAAATCCAGGAAGGATTGCATCCGTACCAAACACAAAGATTGCAGCAGAAATGCCAGCAGAGGGTTCCACGTTAGAAGCCAACAAGGTCCACGTCGTGTCGAGGACCGGAAGACTACTCGTCAGCGTTAGTGGCTGAACATTAGGACAACCACTGCCGTAGCTATTGAGGCTGGCCATTGGCGGATTCGCTCTGCCCATGGTGTGATTGCCGCCGGCAACAAGGTTACCGCCATGGAAGACCCAGACGAACTGAATACCGACTGGAGCATCACACTGTCCTTCGACATTGCGTCCCCAAGCGGCGATCGAGCCATCGCTACGAAGAGCCACCGAGTGAGCAGCGCCTCCATCCATTTGTGTGTATTGAAGACCAGCGGGCAACGCCGGTACGTCAGTCTGACCGTCGCTATTCGACCCCCAGGCCTCGATCGATCCATCGCTACGACGGATCATGCTGTGGAACGCCCCAGCCGCGACCTGAGTGGTATAGAGGCCAACGACGCTGCCAGGCACGTCGCACTGGCCGAAGGCGTTGCTGCCCCATGCCTCAATCTTACTGCTGGTCAGGCGTGCAACCGTGTGCAGCATGCCAGCGGAGATCCCTGCGAAGTAAACATTGTTGGGGAGAGACGGCACGACACACTGACCGACATAGTTCTGTCCCCATGCGACCACTGAGCCGTCACTACGTCGCGCCACGCTGTGGTAGCCGCCGGCTGCAACCTCTACATATTTCAGTCCCGAAGGAAGTGCAGGCACATTGCATTGACCATCCGTATTGCGGCCCCATGCGACAACACTGCCCTCATCTAGAAGCGCCAACGTGTGCCATCCACCAGCGGACACATTGTCAAAAGCACTAGCCGTTGACGGAACGTTGCATTGGCCAGCATCGTTGCGACCCCACGCGAGCAACTCGCCGTCGCTTGTGACAGCAGCACTGTGCCAACGACCAGCCGAAAGTCGCCTAAACTTGTTGGTGGCATACGTTGCAGGAGCCGGCACCGATGGAACCGACGACTGTCCGTAGTTATCAGACCCCCAAGCTAAGACCAGCTCGGGGACTTCTACGTCCGTCGTTTGTTGGGCAGAGCCGCTAGCTGACAAAGTCAGCGTCGCCAGCAGAACAAATGCATTGGTCAAGTGATTCATAAAGACAGTCCATGGACTGCTGCCAGTCGCGGTGGAGAACACCGCAGAGTGACAGTCTCGCCATACAGATTAGCAATCGCACAACGTGCGCAGCTTCACTAGTTAAATATACGGCGATACCGGATGCAACTACCTGGGGCTGTTTAACCCAAAACTTATGCCTCTTAATAGATTACGGCTTATCGCAACCATGACCCTGCGCTACCGCGACAAGATCCATGACACTCCCCTGCCGCTGCCGCACTACCTCGCAACTATGCCCAGGTCGTCGCGTCGCACGGACGCGGAGTCATCACGATTTCCAACATCGAAGAGGGGTTAGCATCGGCAATGCGCGCCAATTACGCCTCGAAACAAACGCTACAAATGCATTGCGGTCACCCTCACACCGGCGGCCACACTTTGGCAACAATCTACGAGCCGCGAACAGGATCCGAGCCGACATCTCAAGTGTGAGGATGACCAAAACAAAATTATGGATCCAACATCGCTTGCCAAATTTCAGGTGCCAATCGCAGGCTCAGGCACAACCGAAAGCATCTACAGGTTGTAACTGCCGACAGGTAAGAACTGCCAAACAGCGCTTGCTCTTGGCTTTAAGAGTTTGATCATCGCATCGCAGCAGATGGAGAAGCATCCCTTAGAATGGCACGACAGCCCGGATCGCGGCTGAACGCATCTAGCGGCAGATCGATTCTTCAACAGATCAGCCAAACAACTAGATCATTTAGCCTGCACCGAATTAGGAGTAGCAGAGGATATAAGTGCGGCCCCCCTTAGCTGACGGTGCTTTCCCAGACAGAACCCTCGAGCAGTGAACAACCAGAAGGTCTACACGCCACAACTGGAACCTAGGATAGACCTCATGAATCCCATTGGGGACAACTGGCCGAGCAAGAACCGCGCCCGCGTCTTTCATGCTTTCTGGAGCACCGCAACCGTTGCTGCTACCGATCCGGAACGTATCGGACTGGGTCACGATTGCATTGAAGGCACCAACCAACAAAGGTTCCAACGCAGCGCAGGACCCGGGCACTACTTGCCTGCCCCACATATCAAGGTCGCGGCATGAGCATGCACCTTGCCGTCGCTGGGTGGTTACTCGGCTCCCACTCCGGCGCCAACCGCAGGCTGCTAGCGCTGCTTGAGGAAGCCCACGCTTTCTTGGATGACGATGACCGCGTTAGCGTCCTCTGCCAACCAAGCTTCACCCCACCACCATTGCCACGCATTGAATGGCGCAGCGTTTCCATCCCGGGAACCCCAACTTGGCGACGGGCCTTCGCCGAACAACGCCAACTAGGATCGCTTCTGCACGAACTCGGAGCCAACGTTTACGACCACGGCTTCTTGCCAGCACCGCGGGTTGGCATACCGCTTTGCTTGACAATCCACGACGTTAGGGCGGCAGACAACGAAGGCAACTGGCCGCCCTTTATTGCGCGCTCCGTGCTGCGTAAGTCTCTTCGGCGAGCAGCAGGCGTCGTGACCGTCAGTGAGTGGACTGCATCGCGCTTGAGGGCGCTGATGCCATCGTGCAAGCCGCAAGTCGTGGCCAACGGCGTGCACGACCTCGAACCTGGACCACTACCGCAACCGATTCCACCAAACGGCTATATCCTGCACGTCGGCCATCTTGAGCCGCGGAAGAACCTAGGAGTGCTCCTCGAGGCTTTGGCGCGAATCGAACCAGCGCAACGCCCCGAACTCTGGCTCGTTGGTCGCGATGCAGGCGCGTGGCCGGAACTCAACAAGCAAGCCGGTCGGCTCGGCGTGCAAGCGTTTGTTCGCCACATCGGCATCGTCTCCGACGGGCACTTGCCCGCCTATTACCACGATGCGCGGCTACTAGCACTACCGTCGCGCTATGAAGGATTTGGCTTGCCGGCGCTCGAAGCACGCATCCACGGGACCCGCGTCGCGGTCGCCAACACCACGGCCCTGCCGGAAGTCGTAGGCGACGGCGCCAAGCTTCCAGTCAACGACCCTGCAGCCTGGGCTCGGGTGATGGCTGAATCGCCAAACGAGAACCTACAGACGATCCAACGACGCGCAGCCGACGCCGCCGCATGCAGCTGGAGCAATGCATCACACGCATGGCTGAACATCCTTAAAAAACTTGTGCGCTAACCGCTACATCGACGCGAGTCGCAACGCTTCGCTATCGGGCTAGGTTTGACGATCTCGTGGCCACCCGCTAAGAGCAACTGCACGATCACTAACAGCGTGCCATCTGAGACCTTGCCGAGCTAAGCCGAGCACTAGGTCTTCGTTCCTAGTTCTTGGAGTCTTTCGGGATCGCAGCGACAATAGTCTCAACGTACACGTCCCCAGCAAACACAACGACTGCACGATGAACGACCACTCTCAACTGTCCGCTAGCTGCCTTACGCTCTGTTTGCTTTTATTCAACTCGTGCGGCACCTGGTCGCATAATCCAGCGAACTCGTTTGGCTTCCCCGATCGTAAGCTCAAAGCGGACTCCCTGCCCGTTCGCATCTCGTTCGGCTCTTGCGCCGACCAAGAGCGCCCTCAGCCGATCCTACGCAAAATCATCGAACGCTCACCAGACCTGTTCGTCTACCTCGGAGACAACATCTATGGCGACACAGAAGACATGAAGGTCCTGCGCGGCAAGTATAAAGCCCTAGCAGACAAGCCGGAGTTCCAAGCTCTACGTCGGGCCTGCCCCACCTTCGCGATCTGGGACGATCACGACTACGGCATCAATGACGGCGGCCGCCACTACCCGATGAAAGACGAGTCCAAACAAGTCTTCCTAGACTTCTGGCAGGAGCCCGAAGACTCCACGCGCCGCAGCCACCCCGGCATCTATCATGCGCACCAGTTCAGCGACGGAAATCGCACCGTACAATTATTGCTCCTAGACACGCGCACTTTCCGTGACGACCTCCGTCCCCGAGAAAAGGCCCCCAATTTCAAGAACAGCTACCGTCCCCACGAAAACGACGGCCCGACACTGCTGGGAGAAGCGCAATGGACATGGCTTGAGGACTGCTTGCGAACTCCAGCCGACTTGCGGATCGTGGCCACCAGCATCCAATTTGGCCATAGCTACAACGGCTGGGAAAGTTGGACCCTGTTTCCTCACGAGCGCGAGCGCATGATCCAAACCATCGGCCGCGCAAGTGCAAGCGGCATAGTGTTCATATCGGGAGATGTCCACTGGGGCGAGATCAACCGTCAAGAGGTCCCTGGTGGCTACCCACTGCACGACGTAACGGCGAGCGGCCTCAATCAAAACTGGGACACCATTGAACCAAGCACCCGCCGTGTTGGACCAGCCGTTGCCGAATACAACTTCGGCAGCATTGAGATCGCCTGGGAAGAGGACGACCCAACTGTGCGATTGATGACCGTCGACCTCGAGGGACAAGAACGCAACGTCGTGCGCGTCAAGCTCTCGGAACTGACCTCTAAGTAGCGACGAACTCCGAAGTCTCGCCCCGCTTGCTGCTTACTCGGCAGTCGCAGAAAGGGCACACTTACACTTTCTTTGAGACCGCCAATGACTAGCCCATCCATCCAAACGATCGCGCGGTACTGCGTCGGCGGCTTCTTCGTGTATGTCGGAGTTCTGCACTTTGCAACGCCTGATGTATTCGTTGCGATCGTGCCGCCTTACCTGCCGGCGGCTCTAGCCCTCGTCTACATCAGCGGTGTGTTCGAACTACTCGGTGGTATCGGACTACTGCTACCAAAGACTAGAAGAGCGGCTGCCTGGGGCTTGCTCGCGCTCTTAGTCGCTGTCTATCCGGCCAATATCCACATGCTCGTAAACGAGGTCTACCTCAAGAACATGCCCCACGAAAAATGGATCCTCTGGGCGCGGATGCCGGTGCAGTTTTTGTTCGCACTCGGAGTTTCGTGGACCGGCGGAATTTGGCCTCGCCGGCAGCAACAGGCCTCTTAAACGTTCCAGGTCTGGCCAATCCAAACCACGCCAATGACGATGGCGGCCGTTGATGACGCATACATGATCTTGCGAAGAACAATCGGGCCCCGATTCTTTGTGACCACACCAAGAATCGCTCCAAAGCAGGCCATCGAAAGAACGGCAGACACAAAATATGCCGCTAAGTAGATGATTGCATCAAAGGTCGGAAGTGCTAGCGAAGGTAGAACGCCCAACAGGTGTCCCGTGCCAGCCGCGCCATGCAACATTCCCACGACAAACGCTGCATGGGAGTGACTCTTATGTGCTCCTGCCGTTTCATGACCGTCAGCTGTGGCATGCACGTGAAAGTGGCTATGCCCGTCCGGCTCCGTGCCGCTTGACAGAGAACCCTGCTGGGAACCCTGCTGGTGATCATGGGCATGAGTATGGATCACCATCTTCATGGTTCGACGCAATGCCCAAACGCCGACAGCAATCAGCATGAACCCGACCATGAACTCCGACCATGCGGAGATCGCATCCACATCTACGGAACTGCGCGCGAAGACCCCAAGAGCTCCGAGAAGGATCACTCCTAGACCGTGACCTAGCCCCCAACGAAGCCCGAGCTGCATCGCCTTGCGCGGCTGATCAACCGCGATCGGCGCTAGCGCCGCAAGGTGATCTGGACCTGTCACCACATGGGCGCTGCCGGCGATGAATCCTGCGAGGGCTGAAATCATTGGGAACGTTCGCTACTTCTCTGAGGCAAACCGGCCAATCACTTTTCCAAGCAACAGCTGGCGAGGGAAATTTCCCTGACTTCTACTATCCGTGCTCTCCTCGAGATTGAGGCCCTCCAATTGGAGACGGCCTGCGTCGTCGAAAGCAATGAGGCACTTCACAAGCCGAACATCCGACCGATACGGGTGTCTGGCGACTACAATGTCTCCGATGACAACCGCTGCGCGCGGGTCAACAAGAACTTCCTCACCGGGTGCGAGCAGAGGAAGCATCGATCGGCCGCTGACCTCGAAGCGTTTGAGGCGCCTCAGTAACCAGCGACAGACCATCCACCACCCCGCAACCGGGACGGAATTAGCTAGCCGTGTACCAGGCGACGTCTCGACCTTTCGTTGCCCAGAAAAGCTCATGAACCTCTTTCACTGCATCCATGAGTTCTTGGGCGTGCACGGCACTGACTTCGACCTTCACAGTCGAGCAAAGCTTCGCCGCCTTCCAAAACGTATCATGAAGATTGGGATGACTCTCGAGATGTGGCGGCTTGAAGTAGTCCGTCCACAGCACGAGCAACTCGCTTTTCGCTAGGTGCGCTTGCTCTTCCTTGATGGCGACGTAGCGACTCATCGTGTTGTGATAAGCGGCCATCGCAGCGGCGTCCGAGGGGTCGGGTGGCGTCAATGCCAAGATCTTCTTGGTCATGGACACAGCCGCTTCGGCGGCGATGCGGATGGATGCGGGATCGTAAACACCGCACGGGCCATCACAGTGGGCTTCAACTACGGGGGCATCCTGCATATTGCGCAGGGACTGGACCATCTTCTTCAGCATGCTGAGTTCCTTATTCGATTCCCATTGATCGGGAGTAATCTGATCGGGAGTAATTTAGGGCAACGAAGCTAACAACACCGGCCCTCGGGGCATAGGTAAATCAAATTGTCGCTCCAACCAACCCCACATCCGGCAGGTTCGCCCCTGACCTAGCAAATCCGAGCCCCAACCCAACCCCCCGGAACCCGGCAGGGCGACTCGCCCTACCTCTAAGACCGCCCTGCTTGCCATCAGGCGGCCCATACGACCCCCTGAGAGCCTAGAGCGTTGGGGGACGGCAACTTGCCCACCCCCCCATTAAAGGACAGGCGAGAGATCAGGCTTGGCCAGCATTCCGGCTCGTGGCGTGCGCCACCATCCGGCAGCAATCTCTCCGGGTCACTACAGCGGGACCGAGCGAGCAGGCCAAATCGCGGCGATACGCATGTTTTGGACCGGGTAACCCAGGCAGGCTGCGCGCGGCCACCAACTCAATCAAAACGCTCCATAAACGGATAAAAACTGCGTGCGCTTGCCGGGCCGCAAGCTCTGAAAGGAGCAACACCCAACAGAGCAAATATGAGCATCAGCGCCTTAGCCTGCAATTGCACTTGGCTCGGTCCAGATGTTCGCGATTTCTGATACGTAGCGCCAACAAAGCAGCGCCAACAAAGCAGCGCCGGCGCAATCAGATTGCCTCACCGTGCTGATTTAGAAACTCTGTCAACGGGCCATGAACGTCGCCACCGTTTCCTAAATCGTCATGAAAGCGCAGCATGCACGCCTCAGCGTCTGCGTCGGGCACATCCTTGTCAGAGGCCATCTCGTGCAGGACTTTTGCCACTGGAGCAGCAAGCTCCGCATTGCGGTTGACGGCTGCCAACATCAATCCAAATACAAACCGGCGCTGGGCCCCCGCATCAACATCGCCCGGAACTTCTTGCAAAGCCGCGAGCAGAACCACGTGGTCGCCGTCTGAACAGGATGCATCAATGAACGCCATGTCTGGGTCATCCTCGACCTCCATCACGGCATCGGACCATGCAACGATTTCCTCACCATCTACAAGCCCAAGTTCCAACGCTCGGTGATATGCCCCAGCGATATTGCGGTAGTTCTTCACAAGTACATCCTAAATCTGTGGTCGTCAAATCCGGCCAAAGTACAGCAATAGCATTACTAGCTACCTGTTTCGCCTCAGCGCAGGCTCTCTACATACCATCAAAACTTAACCAAGATAAGTGTCAGAATCGCCAAGACCGCTGGCGTGATCCGCGACCGAGCTGAGAATGCCCCCTGGACTGCCCTCGCGGCACGTATTCGCCGCAGATCAGCCGAGATCTAGACGCGGCAAATGAGCCTCTGAACTGGCTGAGACCGGGTTTGCCCACAAAATGACGGCAACCACAGCTTTGCGATGAAACAGACCGCAATCGAGCCACTGCCACCTTGCCGGAACAAGGCCTGAGCAAGCAACCGCGGCCGCGCCAACATAAAATTTGGCATGAGATGCGTGCGCTTTGACACACGTGGTTCTTAGGAGGCAATTCCTGGGCAAAAGGTAGGTGATCGAAGCATGAGCTATCGGATCAACCTCATGAGATGCACTTCTCGCCATCGCTTCTGCCCTAACCAATTGCCAAAGAGAGACTCGCTATGCAACGCAACACACTAGGGCTCGCAATGAGCATCTTCGCTACGCTCGCTTCCGCGCAAAGCCCAGATGGGCAAGACACCCGCCAAGTCGCCGAAGATCCGCGCGTTTTGCTTGATTACGCACAATTCGACCCAACCGTTTCGAACCCAGCTCTGCCGCCACAATTACGAGCTGACGCGTCTGTCCATTTGCACATCGTGCAATTCACCTCTTCCCCAACGGACGAAGACCGAGCAGCCATACGTCGCGCCGGCGGAGTCATCAAAGGCTTCCTGCCCGTCGACTGCCACCTCGTCTACATGCCAGCTGGCGCCATGGGCCTATACGCAATCAGCTCAGTCCGCTGGGTCGGCGCATACGAACCAGCTTATCGCCTTGAGCCATACCTCCTCAAAGAGATCACGACCGGCGCCATCATGCCGACCCGCATCTACAACATGGTGATGGCCGACAAGCACAACGACAAGAGACACCTCGCAACCAAGCTTCAGGCCATCGGCGCCGAAATCATTGACCAACACATCGGCGGCCTACTATTCACAGCATCACTTAATGCGCAACAACTGCGCCAAGCTGCTGCCATGGACGAAGTGCTCTGGATCGATCGCTTTAGCGAACCAGAATACGACATGGACAACGCCCGCGCCCAAGGCGGAGCAGACGCTATCGAAGCGGTCGCTGGCTACACCGGCGCTGGCATCATCGGCCACGTTTACGAAGGCGTCGAGGGCACGCACTCGGACTTCAATACTCCCATGCTTCAAGTCGGTCCCGGAACTTGCAGCGGCGCCAACAACCACGGCCACTGCACGGCGGGCATCGTATTCGGCAACGGCAACAGTGCCCCGCAAGCCCGCGGCATGGCACCAGACGCCGTTGGTTTCTTTACTCGCTACGTGTCTTCCACCAACACTACATGCGCTACGAGCCCAGCCCGCAACACGATCATTGGCAATGCAATCAACACCAACAACATCATGTTCACGACAGCATCGTGGGGCAACACTCGGACATTCAACTATACATCATACTCAGCGGACGCAGATGACATCGTCTTCGACCACCGCATTCCATGGACCCAAAGTCAATCGAACGCTGGCAACCAAGACTCGCGACCGCAGGCATGGGGTAAGAACATCATCTCGGTCGGTGGCGTTCGCCACCAAAACAACTCAAACCCTGCTGACGACACTTGGAACAACAGTGGATCTACTGGCCCAGCACAAGACGGCCGTAACAAGCCAGATCTATGCGCTTACTATGACAATGTCTGGACGTCGGACCGTACCGGCATCGCAGGCTACAACACTCTCCCCGGCGTCGCTGGCAACTCGACCACATCCTTCAGTGGCACTTCTGCATCCACACCGATCGTCGCCGGCCACAACGCCCTCGCGATCCAAATGTATACGGACCACCTTTTCACGCCTCCGCGCGTTGAAGGTGGCTCGCGTTTCGAGAACCGCCCCTACGCCCAGACGCTGAAGGCGCTACAGATCGCCTGCGCGAACATGTATACGCCAACGGCAACTGATAACCGCCGCGAACACGTCGGCTATGGCTTTCCGAGCCTGTCGAACATGTTCGATCGCCGCGACAAGATCTCCATTATCCCAGAAGATATCCCAATCACACAGGGGTCGACTCACGTCTACAGGTTCAACGTGATCACCGGTGAAACAGATCTCAAAATCTGCATGACCTACCTAGACCCGGCTGGCAATCCCGCCGCCGCCTTTGATCGCATCAACGACCTTGATCTGCGCGTTGTCGCGCCAGACGGAACCTCCTACTGGGGCAACCGCGGCCTCGATGGCATCGCCCAAACCAACCAGTCATCTTCTGGCGGTTTCCGCGACTCGCGTGACACGGTTGAAAATGTCATACGCAACGACCCGCAACCAGGCGATTGGACCGTCTACATCACCGCTCCGAGCCTCACGACTGATGCCCATACGACCACGACTGCGACCGACGCAACCTACGCGCTCGTAGTCAACGGTGGCCGTCGTGTATATGGCGCAGACTGCGCTCGCTTCTTGCCAGACATCAGCACGACCAACAACGAAAGCAACTACTTCCCATGGGGTGGCTACACCCCAACGAAGCTAGACACTGTCTACACAAGTGACAACGGTGGCTCAACTGGTGGTGCTGTCTACGTAGACGTGGTGACAACTAGTCCAGTCTGGGTTCACAGCATCATGGTGAACACCAACCTCCCAGTAGGCCAAACTGCTTGCCTCGATGTCTACACTAAGAACGGCTCACATGTCGCGTCGGAACTTAATTCCAGCGCTTGGACTGCACGATCTGCCGGCCGTGGCATCTCTGCCGGCCAAGACAGTGCGACGCAAATCGACCTAGCCCAACCCTTCCGATTGGCTGCAGGCAATCACGCCTTTGCGATCGTTGGCAGCAACATTGCACACCGCTACACCAACGGCACCAACGGCTATACCAGTGGAGCGGTGACGATCAATTCGGGTTCCGCAACAAACTCGCCGTTCTCTGGTGCGGTCTACACACCACGCACAGCGAACATCTCATTGAAGTTCCGCAATGCGACGGCCTCGGCCCAAAACATGCGTTATCAAACAATCATGCGCAGCGATGAACTTGGCGCCGCGGGCGCAATCACTGGCCTAGCATTCGCCGGCAAGAGCGACGGCTGGCATTTCAATTCGAGCCTTAAGATCCGCATGGCTCATGTGCCGTCGGGACACACACTTTCACCATCCTTCAATGCCAATCTCCCGGGGCTACAGCCAGTGCTAGAATCCAACAATCACAGCTGGAACTACGCCAACGGCGACTGGAAAAACATTGGCCTTCAAACCCCCTTTAGCTACGACGGCACCAGCGATGTTGTCATCGACATCATTGCCATGGGCAATGTGCAGTCGACTCAAGGACCCAACACTGGGGCGTTCGCAAGCGACTCCAACCGTCAACGTGTCTACAACTCGACGTGGGATTTATCGCCGCCGTTAACGGGAACAGTTGCATCCGGTCAATCGCTCCGCATGCGAGCAGAATTTTCCTGCGCCAACGCCAATGAATATGGTGCGTCCTGCGGCAAACTGACCGCATCGCACACAGGCTCAAGCGCCCTAGGGTCGACGTTTAACTTCCGCGTGAATCACGCAACTGCGAACTCAATTGCATTCATCGGACTAGGCAGCAACAACTTGAATCCATACCCACTGTCACTAACTCCAGCAGGATTCACTAACTGCACGGTTTACCACCAGTCGATTACAACCCTATCCCAACCCACGAGCCTAGTTGGCAGCGCTATCTTCTCGACTAGCATTCCGAATATAGGCGCCCTGAATGGCTACCAACTGGGCGGACAATGGATTGGTTTGGACCCATCCGAACCAGGTAATCTCACCTTTTCGGATGTGACTCGCTTCACCGTCGGTAGCAATCCATAGCCGATTGAAGCAACGTTAATCCAGCGGCCTCGTAGACCACCTGGGTCTCGAGGCTCGCTAGATTGTTGAGGGCCGCAAACAACGGACACCAATCACATGCGATCCGAACAGAACTGGTAGGCGAGGAACATACACAGAGGCTTCGGGCTATGCGCCTTGCTGCCTGTTCTAAATGCAGCGGTTCATGCAATGAGTTATGCCAGTTGCCCCAACACGCCCTTGCCTCAGGCCCTCCTGGCTACTAGTTCTCAGTTATCTACATGAGTAACTACGACTACGACCTATTCGTGATCGGCGCAGGATCAGGCGGCGTGCGAGCTTCTAGAATGGCGGCGCGGACCGGGGCAAAGGTAGCAGTCGCGGAAGCGAGACACCTCGGCGGCACCTGCGTAAACGTCGGCTGCGTACCGAAGAAATTGATGTCTTACGGATCGCACTACCACGAGGACTTCGCGGATGCGGCTGGCTTTGGTTGGTCGGTAGGCACCACGAGTTTTGACTGGCCAACACTGATCGCGAGAAAGAACACCGAGATCGAACGCCTCAACAGCATCTACGGCAAACTCCTCAATGGGGCTGGCGTCGAACTGATGCTGGGTCGCGCGACGCTCGTGGATGCCCACACCGTTGCAGTTGCTGGCAAGCAACACACAGCAAAGACCATCTTAGTAGCTGTTGGTGGTGCTCCTTGGATACCAGAGTTCCCTGGCTCGGAGCACGTGATCAACTCGGATCAGTTCTTTTTCCTCAAGCAGATGCCCCGACGGACCCTCGTCGTTGGCGGCGGCTACATCGCGGTGGAACTAGCAGGCATCCTCAATGGCTTTGGCAGCGAAGTAACCCTTAGCTATCGCGGCGAGTTGTTCCTCCGCGGGTTTGACCTCGACATACGCAAACACCTGCAATCCTCGATGGAACAGAAAGGCGTTGCGCTCAAGTTCGAAACGAACGTAGCCAAGGTCGCCCCCGTCGATAGCGGCGGCTACTCGGTAACTTGGTCTAACGGCCAGTGCACGGAGCACGACCAGGTGCTTTATGCGACCGGACGCAGGCCACTGATCCAAGATCTTGGTCTTGAGAACGCCGGTGTAGAACGAAACGACTCAGGTGCGATTCGCGTTGATGCGTTTAGTAAAACCACCGCAGACAGTGTCTATGCCATTGGCGACGTGACCGATCGCGTCAACCTGACGCCGGTAGCACTCCATGAAGCGATGTGCCTCGTGCAGACGTTATTTCATGACAACCCTACCAAACCAGTTTATGAGAACGTCGCCTCCGCTGTGTTCTCGCACCCGCCGATTGGCACGGTCGGCCTAAGCGAGTCTGCAGCCGTCGATGCAGGCTTTACGATCAAGGTGTTCCAATCTGAGTTTCGGCCACTCAAACACACTCTGTCAGAAAATGTCGAGCGCACTTTGATGAAGCTGATCGTAGACAAAGAAAGCGACCGTGTGCTCGGCGTGCACATGATTGGCCCAGAAGCTGGCGAAATCATCCAAGGGTTCGCAGTTGCCATCAAATGCGGTGCGACCAAGGAGCAGTTTGATGCAACGATCGGCATTCATCCGACTAGTGCCGAAGAATTCGTGACCATGCGAGAACCACGCAGCTAGGCAACGCTCCAACCACCTCCCGAAATCCACCAACCCTTTGATCCACCAACCCAATAAGAGACTGCAATGACGAAGATGTCCCTCTACTACTTTCCGGCCTGCCCGTTCTGCGTGAAAGTCTGCAACGTGATCACGGAGCTTGGCTTGTCTGACTCGATTGAACTACGAGACAAATTCGAAAATCCAGCATTCGCCGATGAGCTACAGGCGGCCACCGGCAAGACCATGGTGCCGTGCTTACGCATCGATGAGGAGTGGTTGCACGAATCGGATGCGATCATCGCCTATCTACGCGGCCTGAGCGCCTGAAGCCTCGCCGCAAATATGAGCCACAATCACTACCGACAGCCCATGGCAAACCGCACTGACTAGCCAGTAGTGCGGCGCTCTCGATTTGCATGCTGTCGCGACCCAGCCCCGTGCAGCAATCGACTGCGCTGATCCAATGCTTACGCATTGATCACAGTCGCACAGTTGATGCAGCCACTTCGTCACGGATTTCAGGTGCGATGGCGCCATCCAATCTGAGGATTGCTCGCCCCCCCCACTGCTAAAGCGTTTAGGCACTAACATACGTTAAGGAGATTGACGACGCCCATAGCGCGGAGACTCACCATCAAGGTTGCGGTCTGACTCATCGGGCCAGATCGCGGCTGCGCGAGGTTTATGCAACGATACTGGACCATTGACTTTGTCGTGCAAAGCTAAGATCATAGTGGCGACAACCAAACGATGATCATCCTTGCAAGCAGCCTAAGCGGCACCACACACGCAGCCTGAATTACGCAACAGACTGAATCAAAATGCCGTCAAACGAAACGCCACCAAATCCTCGCCCGCCCTCTGCCGGGCGGAGCATTCTGCGTGTCGGCTGCATGGTCGGCTTGCTCTTGCTGCTGATACCCACGCTGCTCTGGATTTGGTTCTACGTGCTGGATTCTCATCACGTGAACCGCGACAGCATCGGGCCAGGCAGGATCTACAGCCTGACTCCCCCAACCGCCACCGACATCACGCTGCAGAAAGACTTTCTCGATCACTACGCTACCTACATCGTGCTCGAGAAGGATCTGAATGCATTTCTCGACAAACGCTTTCGGACAGGCGATGAAGTGCTTCATTCCTTCGGAGATCGCAGCAAACCCGACGCTAGTGAGATCGGGCAGCCGCTACTACACTTCGGATGGATCGTGACGGAAGACTTGGTCGTCTATCACTACACAGCGAGCAACGGCGGCGGCCATACTTACTACCACAATCCGACGACAGGCTGGACCTACCAGGACTCTGCACACTGGTAACAATCGCAGCAATCAGTGATCGGCGGCTAGCATACGTATCGGTCGCTGCCCGCCACTCAATTCAAGAGACCCGGATACAGTCTCGACCTTTACGAACGCCGCCAACGACGATGCAAACCGCACCCCATTGGGTTCTGCAATAACGGCTTCGTAATCATCAGCAGCTCGAGCGTTACGCAATTCTGCTGCCGAATCGATCTCCGCTGCTGGCAGTGCATGAGTCCGCGTCACCCATTACTTAACGTTCTTCGATTGCTTCGCAGCCTTCGATGGACGCGCCTTGGCAGATCGCAAACGCTGCAGAGTCAAGCTCTCACGAACATCCAGTTCTCGAGCCAACGCTGACATTGCCTGCTTAACCAACTCGAGATGCTGCTCGTCTGCAAAGATCATCAGCAACCCAGATTCTGGGTGGAATGACATTTTTGGGTCCCCCTTAAGAGGTGACATAGCCATTTTGAGTGCCGACATAACCGTCTCAACACGGAAAGCCTCGACGCCAGTCGATCGCGCCATCGTTAGCTGACTTAGCGTATAAACTGCGCCCCTGGCGGACTGAGGCCCCGCCGCTGCCCGGGTTCTAGACGGCCGTTTCGCCATCGCGGCAATCAAGTAGACTGGTTCTCCATCGCCCACATAGTCCTGGACCACGATTTCATAATCGCTTTCCGACGACATACAGCATGCCCGCAGCAGCGGACCCAGCCCAGCCTCCTTCGAGCTGATAGCTGGCACTTTGGCATCGCGTGCTTTGGTTGCCAGCACGATATTGGACCTCGGTTGCTTGGCCTTCACGGCAGCCACGAACTGAGCCATCGTGCCTCCTTCAAACTCGATGGTGACAGCTACTGGATCGAGTTTCGACGGGTCGTGTTTCGCAACAAGTGCCGAGTGCGCGGAGCTCTCAGATGCTGGCGCGTCTTGGGCAACAACGCCCGGTATCGCCACAGACAAAAGAGTCAGAAGAACAGCATTCGTGTGTTTCTTGTTCATTGGGTTTCCTTTCTTGGTCTGTTAGCTGAGACGACAGCAAGCTTCGTTTCCTTCGCAATCACCACAAAAAAAACAGTCCTAAAATGAAAACCAGACTTCCCAATTCACGGGAATTTCTAGACACGCACCTCATGCAAGCTGCAGAAGGTCGCGACCAAAACTCTCCCTAACACTGCGAGTCATTGCGGCAGGCAGCGCGCTCCATCCGGCATAGTGAAATCATGACGGACTTGTTGGTGTGCGAAACCGCCGACTAGAAATCGTAACCCTAAACGCCAAACACGACTTTACGCTTGCTGCTCGCACGAGCAGTGACAACCTAGAACCGGTTGATATTTCGCTCGTTGTATTGCTCGCCATAGCGAACGACCTTGCCGCTCCGTAACACCACTTCAAAGGTCCGCGGATACTCGGAAAAGAAGTGCTTCATTCGCTTGTAGATCAGGGACATCTCTTGCTTGTCCTCATCAGCTGAGACCGCTATCGGCTTGCCGAGTATCTTGACAACCTCAGCCCTAGTCATGCCTAGGCTGAGGTCAGCAAAGTCCCCTGCCGAACCATAGATAAGCTGGCAACCTGAGAGCATGGCAGAGGCGAACACAAACACTAGAGCAATGGATCTCTTCATGGTTTTACAAGCTGCTGCGATTGGAACGTTACAATATGGACGTCGTACGCAATGTCATAAGCCAAGCTCCAGAATCCGCCGAAACACTGCGAGTCCAATCGAAAAGGCGCGATTTACGGGAGCAGACTATGCGGAAGGCAGTTCGTAGCTCCAATCTTCAATAAGCTACGCTGCCCGCCCACTGCGTCTATGAAAGCCAATGTGGTCTTTGGCAAACCTCTGTGCACACTTCGTTTCGAACATGACAATAAGCACGCTTAGCAAAAGCATGTGATGCGGCTTTGACAGACGCTGAAGACGAAACTGCTTGACCGGGCTCGACGATCAACGCGCAAAGTTAGATTGCCCGTGCTATTAATTTTCGCGCAAGCCTGCACGGCATTGCCTGCTGACACTCCCGCAAAATCGGCCTACCAAATCACAGATTACTAAACCGTGCTAGTGCTCCGGCGATTTGCCGCGCCAAAGAGAGCTTCACATCTCTGCTCGAACAGTCCGGCGCACAGTCGCCACCACACCGAAATCAGCATACTGAGAACGAACTCATCGCTCGAAAATCGCGTGCAACCAACCAGCCATTGACCCAGTCATTGACCCAGCCATGAACAACTACTTCCAGCCACTATCGAACGGTATATTCATCGGTAGCTTGAAGCGTGTGCCAATATCACGCTGGCCTACGATCCCAATACGCCATATGCCGGCCTTGATACACTGACGATAGATTGGGTCGAAGTCAGCCCATCGCGTTGGGCCATCGAGCAGAATCAGCACTTCACCATATGCAACCCGAATCTGGTGACCGGGAGGGCCGTGACGCTCGATACGGAAGCCATATTCAGACGGCACGTTCATGAGCCGCTCAGCGTCTTTCCGCGCGAGAGTGTCCTTGCTCTTACCGGCAAATAACAAGTTCGAGAATCCAGTCTGCAGCGCCAACTCAGCAACCGACACCACATCCTGCATCATCGTATCTTCGTGGATATCCAGCAGCAATTGAGATGCCACCTTCGTGCCACGCCGCACTTCCAACATCTGCTTCAACTCACCCGTAAGGGCCAATTTGTCAAAGGCCTCTCGCTTAGTGCTCTGCTTTGAAGGGTCCGCATCAACGAAAAGAGCCCCGTGTTTCCGAACCAAATGCAAGGTTGCTAAGACCGCAGGCTTGCCTGCAGGCTTCTGCGCAGGCTTCTGCGCAGGCTTCTGGGGCGCCTTGTCGACTGCTTCCTTCGGCGCCGGCTCATCGACGATCACCGGCTCTGGAGCAGGACCATGGTTGCCACGGCCACGCTCGATTGCTTCATAATCGATCACGCCTCCTGCTCGTCGGATGAGCAAAACGAGCGGCCCCTTGCCGCCGCCGAGTTCGATTCCAGATGCTAATTGGGGTGGCCGAATGCGATCAATCTCAATGCGCTGGCGCACTAAACCATCTGCCAGAGAGCGCGCTAGCTTGGGTCGCTTTTGCTCCTGCGCAACAAGCGTAACAGTAGGCAACAGCAGCAACAGCGATAGGCGAACACATCTCAACATCCACCGACGGTATCAGTTCTACACCAGAAGGCAGCAAACAAACGGATCGACCACACAGGCAACGCAGCTTGCGCCTGTAACGCCCCCTCACTAAGCGGCGACGCCAACGAGGCAAAAGGAATTACGACTTTGGTGGTCACCACTCCATCAGCGATGGAATGGTGCCTCAGGCAGCATGGACGCGTGATCAGGCTCAAGTAAGCGGATCACGATACGATCCCGTCGCTCATCATTAGCCGAGTAGAACAACAGACGATTGCGATGAGGGAGCATTCGCACGTGCCTGGTGCCAAATGGCAGCTCCTCGACGACTGAAGACCAACCGCTGCTTGGATCATATGCCATCACGGAACGGTCTTGCTTGAAACTCTGACCTTTCATCGTGCCGCCACATGCAACATAGATTCGATCACCGAGGACGGCAACCTGTGGCGAAACCCAGTTACTCGGCGCTGCCAACTCCGTCCATTCCTTGCTTACGAAATCAAAAACATCACATGGACCAGCATGATCAAAGCCATTGCCGAGACCACCAATCAGATACAGTTTCGAGCCAATAGCAGCAATGCCAAACGAACGGCGTGCGCGTGGTAACGTAATTCCTGAGGCCACGAACTTAGGGTGTTGCTCTGAAAGGTCACAGACGAGGACTTGCCGGTCCACAGAGCCAGCCTCCGAAGCGGCCGTGCGGAACAAACAGATCGTCTTCCTAAGCTATTCCTCAATACCTGCTGCCAACTCAGCCATCTATCAGCCAACGGCGAGTACCGCCCCCTCCACTACACGTTCGCGCTTACCAAGCGCCGACCCGACCCAACCATCTGCCGACAACGACTTCGAGCTCTGCGCAGTTCTAGCTACGCTCAACCAACTCTCGGACCTCGATCGGTATTCCTTCGGCAGTGCACGCTTCTCCGACAAGCAACCAACAGCGAATCTACACGATGGCCATTATCCAAAGCCTCCTGACGGCACTACTGCTCTGCGTACCTATTGCGACTGCGACTGCGCAGTTGCCGAGTCCTTTGGAGGGGCCAAGCAGCTTCACCTATGCCGAAGTTGGAGGCAGACCGCTAAAGCTCGATTTCTACAACGCTGACTCGAAGATTGACGCACCGCTAATCATCTGGATACACGGCGGCGCTTGGCAGAGCGGTTCACGACGACACGTTCCTACTGAGGTCATGAAGCTCTGCTCTCAGGGCATTGCTGTTGCCAGTATCGATTACCGACTCACCAGTCAGTTTGGGCAATGGGGCAAAGAACCTGTCCACTGGCCTGCACAACGTGATGATGCCAAGGCTGCGATACGCTGGCTTCGCGCCAACAAAGAAACTCTGCAACTCGACGACTCCAAGTTCATTGTCTGGGGATCATCGGCAGGAGGACACCTGGCAACCATCCTTGGCTTGACCAACGACGCGCCCGGAACTTGCGGGAAAGTCGGCCAACACCTGGGGATCTCATCGGCAGTTCGCTTGGCAATCGACTTCTTTGGACCGACTGACTTATTCAGCATGAATGCAGATGTAACCACGCCACCTGGCTCGGTTATCGACCATGACGCTGCCAACTCTCCCGAATCCCTTCTCGTCGGTGCTCGTCAACATGGCCATGCCCTCCAGGACATTCGTGATCATATCGACGACAAGAAGGCACCATGGCCAGAGTTAGTCGCGAGGGTTCGCTCCGCAAGCCCGATCCATGCAGCCGCCCCCGGTCACTGTGTACCAATCTTTATTGCTCACGGGACAATGGATCGCCTCATCGCATTCGAACAAGCTAAACGGCTGCAGCGACGAATGCGCCAACTCAAGGTCAGCCACCGGTGGCACCCAGTCGTAGGTGCTGGCCACGGCTTCCCCCCCACGATTGAACGGACAGCAATCAAGTGGATGCGAGCACAACTGACGAAGCCGTTACCTAACGATAAGAAGTAGAGCGCCAAACCCGATCATATCGCGGCAGCAAGAAATCCGCGGAGACTTGCCAGCCCCTTACTTCCTTCAACGGCGTCGTGCCGCAAGCACATTGCGAGATACGCAAACTCGATAACCGACTACTGGGATAGATGCTAGCGCGATCAGACCAGTAGCTCTTGCAGTGCGCTCGCGTGAGACATGCCGTTTTGCTTGAGGACTAAGTCTTCATTGCCAAAGAAATCGATCGGGTTGCCGTGCGCATTGAGGATCGTAGTCCACCAATCTGCGATCGTGCGGCAGCCTTTTTGGCCATACTTCGGATAGCGCAGGTAGCGACCTGGCAGCTTGAGCTTGCCGCTGCCGCCGCCAATGATCACATAGGGCCACTCAAAGCAGCTGCCATGATGGCCGTCGCCGGAGTCGGACAGGAAGACAATCATGGTCCGGTCCAGCATGTTGCCATCACCTTCTGGAACAGCCCTGAGCTTGCCAGCCATTGTTGCCAGCAATTCTGTGTGATGCTTACGAATGATGTCGCGGTATTCGCTTTGGCTCTTGGTTCCTTCGTCGTGACCGATGCCGTGGTTGTGCTTGTCGATGCCTAGCTGCTTGTAGGTCATGCTGACATTATCCAGGCGAATGGTGACGACGTTGGTGAGGCCCGCGATCAACGCGGCCGTGGCCAAGTCAAAATGCGCTTCCTGGCGGATCTCTTCGGGCTTCGCTGTGAACTTGTCCGAGAACTCGGGCGCGTTCGCTTGGATCTGATCCTTCATGCCGGTCAGCTTGCTGTGGCGTACTTGCAGCTCTTCAAAGGAGTTTAGGTAGGCATCCATCTTGCCGCGTTCGGATGATGGAATGGCCCTTCGGACCTTTTTGAGATCCTCGACCATGAAGTCGAAGAGGTTTCGCTGCAGCTGGAATCGCTGCTTGCCGCCAGTGGTCGCAGAGACCGCTGATCCGAACAGTTGTTCGTAGGCGACGTCTGGCGATCCTTGGAAAGGGAGTTCCTTGCCGGGGCCGACTGCCGTGATGCCCGGGTACAAGGTTCCGCCGTAGTCTTTGCTCAGAGCTTTGCCTCTGACCGCGAGCCCAACATGATTGAACGGCGCGGGGTTGAGCTTGGCCAATTCCGCGTCGGCGGTTGCTCTGACAACCGTGCCAGCATCGAACTCGCCACCGGTCATGTAGGCAGCCATCATGCCGAAGTAGCTGGAGTGACCACCGCGACACATCTTGCCGGACAACCCCTGCACGATGGAGAGCTGATCCTTGAAGGGGTTCAGCGCTTGCATCGAAGCGGGTAGCGCGACCTGGGTTAGATCCTGATCAAACAGTTGTGGGCTTGAGTCCTTGCCCTTGAACGCGTCTGGCGTGATGCCATCTGGAACAATACCGCTAGACTTGACCACAAAGACGAAGCGACTTGGGAGTGCCTGCGCATGGCCCTCGGCTTGTAGTTCCACTTGGCGTAGTAGAGGCCGTAGCAGGACCCCACCTGCGCCAAGCGATAGACCTTTCAGAATGCCGCGCCGTGAGTGTGTCATTTGGTGTATCCCGAAGCTTGGTCGAGCTTCTTACGGTAAAGGAAAGAGTCTGACGAGAGCAGTGAGATCACCAAAGCCTTATAGCTGCCACCGCTTTCTAGGTAGGCCTGATCAGCTGCTATTAGCGTTTTCGAATCTGTCAATCGTTCGTTTCGGCCCATGTAGTAACGAAACACGTGCCGGATGATCGATTGGCGCACCTTGTCTGACTTGGCCAGTCGTTGGATTAAGTCTAGGGCATTTTCGACCTTGCCATCTACTTGCTTCTCGCCCGTGCCTTGCAGGTCGCCGGTGGCGTCGATGGCCTTGCTGCCGCCATCACCGAGCTTCTCCTTGCTGCGGACGCGGCCAAAGTCGTCGAACATCTCGAAGGTGTAGCCCAGAGGGTTCATCTTGACGTGGCAGCGCCAGCATTCTTGCTGTTCGGTGACTGCGAATCTCTCTCGCAGCGTCTTGCTATGATCCTCAGGAACCGTGGCGTCCACGGTGATTGGGATGTCTGGCACCACACCAGCCAGTAAGCGTTCTCGAACCCACTTGCCGCGGCGGACAGGGTCTGTGCCATCATTGAGTGAGTGCGCAATCAACCATGCTGGATGCGTGAGCATGCCGGCGCGGTTGGGGCGCTTGTATGGCTGAGGTACGAGGAAGTCCTGCTCATCGTCCGCGAGGTCGTAGACCATCGGGTACTTCTTGTAGAGCTGCTGCATGCCGTGCAAGAGGAACTGCTCGTCCTTGTGCTGCTTCCAGTTCTTCCAGTCCTTGCACTCCTTGGCGATTTGCTTGATGGCCTTGATGCTGCCGTTGAAACCTCTGTTGAACTTGTGCAGGAAGTATTTCTGGTTGAGTTCGTGCCAGCCTCGCAGGTTCAGCCTGCTAAGTAGCTCCTGCTGCTTTGCTTTGGGGAACTCGCCCGCATCCAACTGTTGTTGGTTCTGTTTGTAGAAGTCGTAGACCGTGTTCCTGAAGGTCTGCCTGTTCAGGATGAAGTACTCGTCGGAGGTGAGCAATCGTTGGAAGACGTCCTTGTCTTCCTCAAGAATGTGCATCACGAAGAAGTCGGCATCCCGCTCATACATCTGCGGGTAGTTCTCGCCGTAGTAGGCGAATCCGCCGGATCGCTTCTCGTCCTTAAAGATCTTGTGAGCTTGTGCGTAGCCAAAGAACTCTTGGAAGAATCGCAAGGTCCTCGGCTTGTCGATGCTGTGGTCATCGAGGATTCGTTTTATTTGCCGCTGGGCATCCTCTTGGGTTTGCAGCTGGCCGTCCCTAGCTGCCTGAAGCATCGTTTGATCGGGACGACGGTCCGTTAGGGCATAGGAGATTGCGAAGGCCATTTCCGTCGCGGACAACATGCGGCGACCAGAGCTGCCTCTTGCGCCCAAGCCAATCTCTAGCCTGTAGACCGACTCGTGGTGGAGCATCACTGCCATCAGCACCGTTCGAAGCGCCTCTGCACGCCCGCCGTCTGTCGCGGCCGACTTGAATAGCCTGTAGTAATTGCCCTGCTCTTTGTCCGTGCTGTCTCGAAAGACCACGCGCTTGAAGTGCTTGGTGATGATCGACTCGATTGCCGACTTGTCCGGAGCTGTGCTGGCCGAGGCGATTGCCGAGTATTGTGTCTTGATGAGATGATCGGCGGTAATGCCTGCATTGCCGATCAGGGTGTTGACCACCGCGGAGTCTGCGAACAACAAGTTGGCGTAGTCCTTGATGCCCATCTTGTCTTCGAGGGCGAAGGGTTGCCTAAGGTGCCGGGTGTCGCCGCCGTAGCTAGTCTTTATGGAGTCAAAGACATTGGGACTCGTTCGCCACAGGCGCGCCGGCGAAAACGGCTCGGCTTTGATCTCACCACTAAACAGTTTGGCATGGCTCACGTAGTTGCCAAACGTTGGGCTCTCCAATTTCGAATAGATATCAGAGGCGTTACCCGACTTGTCTAGCTCGGTGTTGATCCAGCGGATTACAGCGGCTTTCTCCGCTTGCTCCGGCTGCCGTTTCTTGGCTGGGGGCATTGCGTCCAAGACCAGTTGCTTCAGGACGCCTTTCCATTGATCCATATCACGACCACCGGCCAGGTCGGCACTGATTCCTGACAGCACGAAGTCGCCTTTGTGCTTGGTCTTGCTGTGACACCGAGTGCAATACTTACGAAGGAACGGCTTGACGATCTCTTCGAAGGTGTCGTTGGTTGGGTCCTCACCGTTAGCTCCGTAGAGCCTTAAGTTCGCGGCGATGCGATTGCTAGTAGCTGCGTTTGGTGATGAGTCTGCGATCTCAGTGAGCGCCGCTTGAACGGAGCAGAAAGCGGTCGCCAGGAAGAGTAGGCTTCTGCAACGCAAGTGGTGACGACTCGTAGTCATTCTCTGTTGATGGAGACTTCGTGTGCCGATACGGCGTCAGTGAAGCAATGGGGAATCGTAACAGCAGTCTTCGATATTTTAAGGTCACAGCGATCGCGCTCGCTTACGGCTCTGCGACATCGAACGATACCACCCCTGACATCATGATGACCTACAATCAAAAGATCAGACCGCGATGGCTCAGCGTTCGAGATGCATGCGTGCAACATAGATGGATGTCTTCTGCTCGTGGCTTGAGTAATACGACATCAGTAACTGGTCGCCGATTCGCACTAGACCCGGATAGCTCGTATCACCGCCCGACGGCAAGGTGAGCAAGGGACGCCAGGTGCCGTCTAGGCGGACTTCGGCGAGCGTGGTCCTGGGGCCTTTGTCAGTATGTGTCCTGCCCGCGGCAAGCATGCGACCGTCTGGTAGCACGAGCAATTCAGGCCCGCCGAGAGAGGTCGGCAACGTGGCCCAGGTCCAATCGGTGAACGGTGGCTCTGCGCGTCCGATCCGCGCCTTGCGATCGCCGCCGTCTCGGCGCAGCAGCGCGACCAGCGCGCCGTCGGGCGCCGCTCGTACCGTGGCTTCGCTAGGACGACCGTCCTGCTCCCAGCCAACGACATGCTCAAAGCGTTGGCCATCGTCGCTCTTCATTAGATGAACTTCGCCTTTTTCATGCTGATAGAGCGCGCCGTAGGCAACGCCACGGCGCCAGCAAATACGCCATAGCCAATCATCGAACTCTGCAACTGGGGAGTCGATCTCGGCGTCAACGATCGCCTGTACTGTGCCGCGGTGGCCGTCGAGGCGCGTGACCTTGGTCTTTCGAGAGACGAACTCTTGTCCATTGTAGATTGAGCCTCCCATCAGCACGTGCAGCTTGCCCGAAGGCATGCGAGAGATCTTAGGGTCGCGCAGGTCGACACCTTTTGCGTGTAGCACAGCGGCCGTCTCCCATGAGGAGCCATCTTCTGATCGCAGCACGCGAACGGCGCCGTCCTTACCGTAGACGTGGCCGTCGCCCTCACGGAAGGTCAGCACGAACTGGTCATCATCGATGCACATGTCGGTGAACGCTTGGTGTGGTGCCGTGTCCCACACGCGTGTTGCGTCCATGAGTTCGACGCGTAGCGGCCGCGGTGGCGGCATCGGTGCAGGTCGCGGGTGCCGCTTGAAGAAGTCTGCAACGAGCGCTGCTTGCTGCTGAGGGATCCCATGGCCTTGGTCGTGTTCGAAGACCCAAATGGGCGCTGCGTCGCTCGGGTAACGAATGACCTTACGGTGCGTCTCCAGCGGCTCACCGACTGCACAACTACGGGACTCAAGGGTGCGCTCGATCGCGATCATCTGGCTTCGCCATTTGATGATGCGATCACTCGGACTGCCGCTGTGCAACAGCGGCAGCGGTGGCAGCGGGTCATTGCCGACGTGCTGAGCTGCGGAAGCGGACGACGGTGCCACCGAGGCTAACAGGTGGGCGCGCTCGATCATCAAGACGTAGCTGAAGCCGCCGCCGTTACTGTGGCCGGTCACGTGCACGCGACAGGGATCGGCGCCACGATCGCGGACCAATTGGTCGAGCATCGCGTCGAAGAATCGAAGGTCGCGGTCTGCCAGCTCCCCGCCGTCGTGTTGCCAACCCGTCCCTCGCCCCTCTTTGTCGAATAGACCTGGGGTTGGCAAACCCTGCGGATAGACGGTAATCGCCTCGGGCCAGTGACGGTGGATCGCAAGGCCGCGAGCGATGCTTGCGGCGCGGCCGCCGTGGCCGTGAAAGACAAACACAACGGGTCGCAACACGCCGTCTTTGTGAGGTCCGGGCGTGGCGATCAGCGCTCGGCGCACATGGCCATCGACGCGGACTTCCCAGGGCTGCAGATCTACAGGCTTGCGGAGAATCTGCGCAGGAAGACACTCGCCGAAAAGCATGATCCCAAGCGTGAGCGAGCGCAGCGATGAGTAGACCACACGATGATCAGTCGACATGTCGGGCAGAACCATGAGTAAAGGAAAAGTGATCCGCTCAGCCGATGCCAAGCAGATTATGACGAACAGAAGGCATCCTTTCAGAACGCTCAATGTGTGACCGCAACTGTACAGAATCAATTACACCACCTGCCCCTCCCCACCAAGAAAGTGTCAACTTGGAAGCTGGCAGACCTCGACTATCGCATGGATTTATGCCATCTATGCCCACCCGAAAAGGTAACCTTACCTTAGTGTGACATGAGACCTTGTTGGCCCTCAACACCTCGTCATGAAACGCTACTCTTGACCTCCATTCGCACTTGATTGATTTCCTCGGTCGACTGAAGCGATGGCTTAAGCCACGTCACAACAAAGCCTCGGCTCCCCGGGTTGGGGTCTGTTACATCTATGCGCCTAGCGCAAAGTTCTACGAGACCTTTCGCAAGTATGTGCTCCGCTTCCCCCTGAACTTGCTGCCTACGCGTTATTGCCAAGAGAAAGCCTTTCAGCACTTCCTGCCAAATAACCTTTTGAGGCTTCTACATAGGGACGAGAAGATCCGACTGCATACCCACCAACTAAAGTCTAAACCGCATCCAATAGATGCTGCCGAAGTTGCAAACATCCCGCACGCTGAAGCTTGGGTGTTCGCCCTATTTTCTGATTCTTCCGAGCCCCTCGTCAGCGCTGACTTCCTTGAAGAGGTGCGAACTCGAGCCAAACGTGAAGGCATCCGGATCATCAACCTCTCATCTCACACCGGCACGCCGGTGGCCTTCGAGCCTAAAAGATCTGACAGCCTGCCTGCTTTAGCCAAGCTAAAAGCAAATGGGCTGACGACACCGGGAGACAAGAGTTCCTTCGCTCTCTTTCATACGGAGGCGGATAGAAAGGCTTGGCAGGAACAAGTCGGAAAAGACCGCATCTCAGAGTACGAAATACAACCTTTTCTAGAGCACCGCCAAAACTCTGAAATCGCTCCATTTCGATGCATTGAACGTTGGATCTGTGTGTGTGGCGACCTAACCGTAGGAACGCGTTTATCCAATGACTTGATCATCAAGCAGCTCAACTCTTTAACCTACTACGCGCGAGATCCTCGCTTGCTTGAGCGTGAATATCGAGCCGTGCTCAAAGCACGCAAGCTATACAAAGTCCAAGAAGACGGGCCGGGTCACCTCAGCTTTAGCTACTCTGGATCAGCCGACTTTTGGGACCAAAGACACGCGCTATACCAAGCGCTCCGTGATGCCACAGGATTCGAAATTGGCAGCATGGATGTGATCGAAGACGACTCGGGTAAACTCTTCCTAATCGATTACAACGAGTGGACCTTTGAATCTGCCAGGGATGATCTATCGCAACTCTGGCAAACAGCACTCTTCGATGCTGTTGTCGGCAAAGAGGCAAACTAAGCACGCGATCCAAAAGTCATGAGTAACCTTTTTGCGGCGACGCCCAGCAAACCTAAAACGACCGCAAAGAACCCATCAGCTCTCGAGAACAATGACCAACCGATATCTCGTCCCCCTATCAGAACAAGGCGATGGTCCTCCGATCTTTATTGTCCCATCAGCAGGTGCGACCTTCTTTTCATTTGTCACTCTGGGCCACACACTCAGTTCATCTGGGCCCCTCTACTCCTTCAGCCTGACCGAGTTGGAGGTCTCTCCATCTACACATCCCACCCTCGAGTCCATCGCCGACGTCTTTCTCCAAGAACTGCGCACCGTCCAGCCTGAAGGGCCTTACTACTTAGGCGGACACTGCTGGGGCGGCATCGTCGCACTTCATATGGCCTCGCAACTCGAAGCCCTCGGCGAAGAGGTCAAGTGCCTGTTCTTGATGGAATCGTTCGTCCCGATTGCTGCTGGTGAAAGCAGGACAACAGACACCGCCTCAAGCGCGAAGTTTCAGGCGACCATGCGCACGATCCTTGAGACAACACTTCAAGATGCCCGTAAAAAGCTCGCACGACTGCCAAAGAAGCACGCCGATCGGGTCGTGGAACTCACTGCCAATCAAATCCAAACCGCCAGCTTCTACGCGCCGGCAACAGTCAAAGCGCCGATACGACTCTTCCAAACCGACACCCATGATCAGCTTGCGTTCACAGGCTGGGAATCGCTTACTTCAGGCGGTTATTCGATTCGAGCAGTAAGTGGAAATACGCATTCGATGCTCGAAAAGCCTCACGTGACGACGCTCTGCAATGAGATAGAGGCGTTCCTGAAATCATCTAAATGAATGGGCCAGACTGAGAGTCAGACTGCACCCATTCGCGAGACGAAGTCGTATCAGGCCCAGTCTGCTTTCGCTGTAGAGCCACTGCCTAGGACTTTGCTTTAACGGAATCGTCTACAAGCTTGCCGAGGATCTTGATCGTTGGATGACTTAAGAATACTGCCAGCGTTAGATCTAGCTTGAAGGCCTCATTGACCGACACCTGCAGCATAATTGCATTGATCGAGTCACCACCGAGTTCGCTAAAGTGATCGTCTATACCAATCGGCGTGACGCCCAAAGTGGTCTCCCAGATCTGCTTCAGAAGTTCCTCTGTAGTAGTCTCAGGATCACGGTATTCGGTGTCCACTAGCCTCCGCTGCCCGCCACTCGCCTGGTGACGAGCGATCCGGGCCTGACTATTGAGAGCTACCGCCGTGATCATAACTTGGCTAGGCGACTCATCAGATGAAAGCAAGCGGTTGAAGACTTCCAGCCCGTGATCCATCCCAATCCCAGAGCCAAAGCGGGAGTTGAATCGCTCTACGATCCGGTCAGCATCGTCCAGATTCTGCTCGATGGTGAATACAACCTTGCCGATATGTTCTGCGCGGGCCAGATATTCAAAGCCCTTGCCCATACTTTCTAATGGGAATTCTCTCACCGGGCTTGGTCGCAATTCACCCGAGGAGAAACGAATCATCAACGCTTCGAACATCTCGAGGAGCTCTTCTTTTCTATGAAGACTGAACTGCCCCAGATCGATTCCAAAGAACGAAAGGTTGTTACGGAACGGGTAGAGCCCCATCTGCGTGTTGGAGTAGATGTCCTTCTTGCCGATTTCCAAGAAACGACCAAAGGGCTTTAGCAAACTCATACTGGCCGGAATGAACTCACCGGCTAAAGCATTCAACACAACATCAACACCCTCACCGCCTGTATGCGCGTTGATCTCATCTACAAAGTTGAGGCTTCGAGAGTCGAACACATGCTTGACCCCTAGACTTCTCAAGTAATCTCGCTTGAAGTCCTGACCTGCCGTTGCGTAGATTTCGGCGCCAATCGCCTGAGCAAACTGAATTGCCGCCAAGCCAATTCCTCCTGCCCCAGCGTGAATCAAGATTCGCTCACCTGGTTGCAAGCGAGCTGCTTGGTTCAAGGCATAGTCGACGGTCAAGAAGGTGATAGGAACGCCTGCCCCGTCGGTGTAGCTCAAACAATCCGGCAGCAGCGTCGCCATATGGCCTTTCGTGGCCACATTCGTCGAGAAGGTATGATTGCAGAGCGCAATTACAGGGTCACCAACCGACAGATGCTTCACCGCACGGCCGACCTCCACAACTGTGCCCGTGCACTCAGACCCGCGCATATCCCGATTAGGGTCACCCTCCGGAAGTTGCCCCAATGCGGACAGAACATCCCGAAAGTTCAAGCCAGCGGCCTTGACCTTAATACGGATTTCGTCTGCAGCCAGATCGACTTGATCCTGAGCCTCTAGTCGGAAGGAACCAAAATTTCCGGGCGTATCAAGGACCATTCGATGGTCGACGTACCGGTCGTATTCAACCCTATTTTCTGCACCTTCCTTTTTGTGAGAAACGGACTCGAAATCTCGCGCAACATAGCCCTCGATCTCGACGAGCAGATTGCCATCAAGGTCTGTAATGAAGATGTCTAAGCCTTCGCCCGCACTCGGCTCGCGAAGATATCCATAGGACAAAGCCGTCGCTGGAATGTCGCCATATATCCGCATTCGTTCGCAGGAATAGGGCAGCAAGATTTTGACGAGGTGTTCGGTCAGTGTATGGATGCACCGATCAAAGATTGCGGGATGCAAGACATAGTCACGGACCTCGTCGGCAAACTGTGATTGCAATGCAAGCTTCGCGGCAGCACCTCTGGCGCGCCCCTCAACGATCCATTCACAATTCCAGCGAGGACCATGCGGAATGTCGTTCGGAGCTAGAGTGCATTCTCCTACTGAGAGCAATTCATTCCGAATCGAGTCATCAAGTTTAGGCGCATTCGAAATTGATCTGATTCGAGCAGTCGACGCGGTCTGCCAGTCTTCGCCATCACTTTCCTGCTGAATCCGAAGCTCTACCTGGCAGTAATCATCCTGCTGACAGTAGAGGATCTCGTATCTTGTCACGGCTTCGACAGAGAATTGCCTAATCAGCACTAGTTCTGTGATCTCTACCGCACCCTGCACCTTGAAGGCTTCGGCAAAGCCAGCTCGGAACATCTCGATAATTGTCGTGGCCGACACTACGGGGCGCAAGACGATGAGGTGCTCTTCTGTGATCCAATGGCCGCCGCGAGCTAGCTCGCCCTTGTAGATAGCGTCGCCATTACCTAGGTATCGATAGGCATCAAGTAGGCTGTGCTTAGAGGTATGAGGCGCACCCTGCTGATCTTCCGCCGTCACATTCCGAAACAATGAGACCTGATTGGTGTCTCTCGTTTTGTAATCCCAAGCCATACCAGCGTCACGCCATGCACCCCACCCCATCGCGCAACTTAGACCTGGCTGGAGTTGTCCGCGACGAATCGCTAGGCGGTCTAGCACGGCATTAGCCGACGAGTAATCTACTTGGCCCATCGACGGCCGCAAAGCAGCCTGGGACGAGAAGTGCACGAAGATATCGAGAGCCTGGTCTGCAAACAGGCTCTCCAAAACGTATGCACTTTCAACCTTTGCGAGGAACACCGACTCAGCGCTCTCGTATGTCTTCTGCAGAGACGGTCCATCGTCTAGGATTCCGGCTGTATGCACCACGCCATGAATTGGTCCGAGTGCTTTCACACCTTCGGCTCTGACGCGGGACATATCATCTAGCGAAGACGCGTCCGCCTTGATGATTTCGATTTCGGCCCCTGCTTCGACCAGTGGATGAAGAACACGCATTGCCCTGCCGAGCTTGGAGTCATCTTCTAAGTAGCGCCCCCACTCTGCCCGAGGCGGCGCCTGCCAACGAGAAGTGAGGATGAGCCGTGCATTCACAGAACGGTATAGGTTCTCGGCTATCTTGAGACCGAGCCCACCAACACCACCAGTGATCAAGACCGTTCCGCCATATCGAAGGCGAGATCGACTACGCGGAATCTCGGGCAGTTCAAACAGGTGTTCTGTGAACCGGCCCTCTTTTCGCAGCGCAGTGATTGCGTCATCGCTATCGGTCTGTGCCTCTCTCCACACTTGGTCAGCGCTAGTTTCGTCCCCAGACTTGTAGGCCTTAGCGGGCACGTCGATGCAGCGCATCGACAAGCCAGACACTTCCTGAGTGCTGACACGGATTGGCCCGAGCAACAGCCCCTTCTCCGGGTAAAGGGCATCGCTATCCGGGTCGACTTGCGACAATCCATCTGCATACACCTGCACATCTAGCCGATCAATCAGATGGCATTCCCGCGCGACCTGAATCAAACCAAGCAGCGAGTGAAAACTCTGGTCTCGACCTCGCTGATATGCCTGCATCTCTGAAGTGGGACGGCTCTCGCCATTGACATTCCAAAAATGGAGGACGCGCAATCGTTCGTCACTTCCGTCAAATTGCAGCCCTGCGAGAATCGAGCTCAACTGATCTTGGACACGAGGCTCGACCTCATATTCATTCGGTCCTAACTCTCTATAAGCATCACTAGCACGTAGAACAGTTACATTCTGCTGCGTATCGCGAAGTCTCTGGACCACATCATCCGAGAAACCTTGGTCATCTGCAAAGACAACCCACTGCCCGATCGCCGCTGGACTCAGGTCATCGTCAAAAGGCTTTTCGGCCCAGCCTGCCTCATAGAGGCTGAGCGGATAGGCATGCTCAGATGCAGCATCTGGCTTCGTTGTATCAATCCAGTGCTGGATCTGCTGGAACGGATAGGTGGGGATATCGAGAAGGCGGCCTGATTGTCGAGAAATTCTTTCAGGCCAGTCCACTTCACCGCCAGCTGCCCACACGTCCCCGAGTGTCTCTAGGGCATTCAAATGTGCATTAGCCGCCATGTCGTCCTTCGCTCGGTAGAGCGAAGCGAAACTGTCACGTGAGCTATCGTTCTGATTTACGAAGCCGCCCAGCGCTCGACCTGGACCAATCTCTATGAAGATGGGATTCTCGTCCGTAAGGAAGAGACTCAGAGCATCGCAGAAAAACACCGGCTGTCGGCGTTGCTCGATCCAATACTCAGGGTTTGTGGCTTGCTCATCAGTGAATGGCTTGCCGGTCACCCCAGAGATGACGAGTTTGTTCGGCGGTGAACATTGAAAGCCTTTCAGTTGACGCCTGAACTCATCCACTGTCGGGTCGAGCATTCTCGAATGGAATGCATGCGAGGTCGCAAGCTTCTGACTACTTACCTTTTTGCTTTTGAGCAAGGCTGCGAACTTATCGATCTCATCTGAAGGTCCCGCAACTACGTTTCGCTTGCTGCTGTTGACAGCCGCTAAATCGAGTTCATCTGGAAGGATTGTCTTTAGGTCCCCTAGTGGCATGGATACAGCAAGCATCGATCCAGGCTCACACATCTGCATGAGTCGGCTCCGAATTGCCACGAGCCGCAAACCTTCGTCGAGAGAGTAGATTCCCCCAAGACATGCTGCGACCAACTCACCTAAGGAGTGCCCAAGCATGGCTGTCGGCCTCAGTCCCCACGACTCAAATTGCTTCGCCAATGCATATTCGACAACAAACAGCGCAGGTTGAGACACCGCTGTCTGCGTCAATTGCGCTTCAGCCTCTTCATGCGAAGAACCATCACGCCGATAGACACAGTGCCGTAGATCTATGCCAAGTTCTTTAACAAGGACGTCGGAGCAATAGTCAAAGACCTCTCTGTAGACCTGCTCATTTTCATACAGGCCCTGCCCCATGCCAACTGCTTGGGAGCCTTGGCCAGGGAACATAAAGACGACAGGTCGACCAGGGGTAACATGCGTTCTGGTTGGCTTAAGACGGCGTATCTTGTCCGCGCACCTATCGACTGTGCCCGAATCCAAGACCACATGAGTCCGAATAGGCATGGCCTGACGGCCAACCTGAAGGGTGTAAGATAGATCCGACACCGAAGTTGTTGGATTCGCCTCACAGAAGGCAGCAATATCACTAAGACGCCTCGCAAGCGCGGCCTGTGTTTTGGCCGAAACCACCAGCAATTCATGCCCTGCAACTGCACCTGCAGGCGCCTCTTCGGGCGCCTTGACATACTCTTCCAACACGACATGCGCATTGGATCCACCGAAACCAAACGCTGATACGCCAGCCCTCTTGGGGCTACCATTCCTCTTCCATTCCAATGCTTGTGTTGGCACATAGAAGGGTGAGTTATCCCAGTCGATTTCCGGGGCGGGATTTGCGAAGTTTGCCATCGGAGGGATCACATCCCGCGACAATGCAAGGCAGGTCTTGATCAACCCTACGACACCTGCAGCAGGTCCGAGGTGCCCGACATTGCCCTTAACGGCTCCGATCGCACACGATCGCTTCGGTCTTTGCGAAAACTCTGAATAGACCTCCTGAAGAGAACGAATCTCGATCGGGTCACCAAGCAGAGTGCCAGTTCCGTGACATTCAACGAAACCGATTGTAGACGGGTCAATGCCAGACTCATCCAACGCTTCACGAATCGCGCGAGTCTGGCCAGACGCAGTCGGGGCAATGAAGCTTAACTTGTCTTCTGGGTCACCGTCGTTAGTGAAACCAGTACCCCGAATGATGCCATGGATAGGGTTACCATCTCGAATCGCATCGTCCAGAAGCTTGAGCACAACGGCGCCGGCGCCATCGCCAAAGATCGTACCGTCTGCGTCTGCATCGAAAGGTCGAATGACGCCTCCGGCCGAGATCATTCCATCAACACCTTTGCGGTAAGCAGGCAAACTTGGCAGCTCTACCCGAGCACCACCAGCGATAGCCGTCGTGCACTTTCCTTGACGAAGACTCTGCGCAGCTAGGTGCACCGCCATGAGTGATGACGCGCACGTGGCGACCGCTGTCAGACTCGGCCCCTTGAGATTCAATGCATGCGAAACTCGCAAAGCAAAGTAATCCATCAGGGTGCCCAGTCTTTTTGGAACCCGGATTGCGGGGTCATCATCAGCGTCCGATTTCAGATTACTTGCGAAGTAGTGACTCTCGACACTCGCAAAAACTCCAGTCTTGCCTTTGGCATCGCCCGGAACGACCCCAGATTGCTCCATAGCCTGCCAGACGCACTCCAAGAAAATCCGGTGAGTCGGATCCAGCCACTTAGCTTGGATATCGGAGATCCCAAAGAACTTGGCATCGAAGCTCTTGACGTCATCAAGCAGCGGCTTCGCAGACACATGGCTGTCTTCATTGATCTGTCTTCCCGAAAGCCCAGCACGCTCCTGTACACCTTTACTTGCACGCGTCAGACAATCACGCCCCGCCGTTATTTGGGTCCAAAACTGGTCAAGGGAGTTTGCACCTGGCACTCTCAAACCCATCCCCACAACAGCAATATCTTTACTAACCAACTGAAACTCCTCGAAGGAACTGAACCTTCCCTTGACCCGGACTAGACATAAGCCCTTTAAATTACCACGTATGCGACATCTTCAGGCAGGCGACATAAAAGATAATTATATCTATTATAGTAATAAGACCAGACCCCAAACGCCCCTTAACCAAGCACCCCTAGCCACCGGTGGATCATCACTTCACCCCAAGCGGCTGCAGAAACGCCTCAATCCATAGCTGCGCGTGCTTCCTCTCAAGCAACTCTAGATGCTCAATGGGAACTGGCGGGAGAACACGACATGCACCGTCTACCATCTCGCGCCATTCCTCGACGGACATCCCGCTTTCATGCACAATGATGGTGTCGCCCGGATACCTGGAGATCGCATACTGGCTCAGCGCGCGCACGTAGATTGGCTGCATATGCTGCCAAATGAGCTTAGAAGGGAGCGGCCGTCCGAGTAGAAAGTATCGAGCACACCGCAATCGACGCCACAAGCTGCGAACCGCATTCCTTGTGGATCTTTGATATAGCCCGCAATACTTGCGAGCCATGTAAAGCGTTCGCTGCACGACATTCTTGGAGGCAACCGTTTGCCGCTGATACCGCAGGTAATCTTCAGCTGAGCGCTTCGGATGGCCAACAGGCGACAGCAACATCAAGAGCTCGACCTCTTTACCCATGGCCTGCAAACGGTTGGCAACCTCGTATGCCAAGGGTCCGCCAATTGAATAACCACCGATGCAATATGGACCTTCTGGCGCAACGCGGAGGATGGTTTCGATGTAATAATCGGCCATCGCTTCGAACGTACGATGACGTGCTGGCTTGCCATCACTGCCCTGATGATGAAGATAGTAAACAGGCCTCTCAGGAGGAATATAGGCCTGACTCAATTCCAAAAACTCGTAGCCATTGAGCCAGAATAGAGGGCTCAGGCCCGAACCAACATTCACCGTAGTGTAGTCAGCCAACCCCTTCGTAAGCGGCCGGGTACGACTTGTAGTCACCGGCCCTTGGTTGATTAGAAAGTCCGCCAGTAAATTGATATTTGGGTGAAGGAATATGTCTTTAGCCGTGATCGGAATCTCCAGTTCTTCCTCAATCGCAATGGCAAGGTTCAAATAACCTACAGAGTCCAAACCAAGGGCATGGAAGTTCTCATCAAGTGCAATCGCAACCGCCTTGCACTGTAACAACCCTGACAGATGAGTTTGGAGCCACACTCTCAAGTCAGCCACAGAGGAAACATGGGTTCCATTTGCCATCGTAGACATACCAAGATCAATGGAAGGAGCACTCCGGACTGAACCATCCAGAACTTTTCGCCAACCAATAGTCAGCGGTCAAAATAATCCGCAAACTCCAGTTCCAGCAAGCGCTTCTAGGCCACACCAATCGCGCGAACCTCAAGGAAAGACGGCTCGCAATCAGCAACTGCGATTACAGCAATCAATCAGCCATACAGCATCCTACCACATGCTCACCGCCGAACTTTGCCCCGCGCAGTGAGTGCTAGGCAGACCAAACCATCGACGCACGCCACATATTAATGCGGTGGACACGCAACAAACGGCAGCAACTCCTTGCTCAAATCAATCGGCCGCACACTCCCCGCCGCCCAATCTAAGAGGTAGCGATTACAGTCTACACCGTTAAGGAATTTTTGCGGAGGACACAACCCCATCTCGTAGAGGGGCAAACATCGAATGATGTAAACCAACCGATGATGCTGACACTTCCACGACTCGACGTCATGAAACAGTTTGTTGTTAAAAAGAATGACCTCTCCCTGCTTCATGTCGATTTGCGACATCTCGGTCTTCCGCCGCTGCTGACGAGTTGCTGCATTCCAATCCCCGGTCATTCTTCGGTATGCCTCTGCAATGCGCCGCCTACGCCGACATGATTCCGCACCTTCCTTCGTTACTCGCCCGTCTTCTAGGCCAGCACCCTGATCCTTGCAGAATTGGGCAAAGGCCTGAACGTGTCGATTCCGACCGGCAAAGAGCACGCTCTTCTCAGGATGACGCTCCACGGAGAGACGCCCCCCAGTCTCTTCGTTCATGTCTTGTAGCGCGATGTAGATCGTCAAGTCATCGCCAGTCTGAAAGAAAATTTCCCAACCGAAACCATCATGATGGAACCCGAAGTTGTAGTCGTCCTTAGTCCCCTCAAGAAGAATGTCGTGTGCGGCTAGAAAAGACACCTCCCCCAAATGCGTTTTAAGGCCGCTATTAAGCAGTAGACGCAATACCAACGGGATCATCTCAGTCGAACCATAGATGGACTTTTCGTAGAGCTTGAAGTCAGGTGCAGGCGCACCACGCCGCGACACCAGGGGGCGGATGAGTTGCTTGATGCGAGCCCAGGAACTTTGTCTGTCTAGTTTTGCGACCAAGTTTGACTGGAAGTAACTCCAGTTCGATTCAGACGCCGGCATACCCGCATAGAGATCCCTGATCTGACACAGAGCGGCAGGTGGCAAGACTAGACCCGTCCGAACAAATCCCTGCGCCTTGAATTGCGAGTAGGAAGCTGCGGATAGAACCGTGCTTACCATTGCTGCCTCGCATGATACGAGCAACGACCAATCTGTGGCGAGGTCTGAGGCAACGACATCCTAACAACCATGACACGTCAGCCAAAGCACGTCAACGCGCCTCCTGCAGTGAAGCCGCATGCCGAAGCCAATCATCTATGGTACGCATGCTGACAAAGAATCGGAGGGCTTCGAGTGAGCATCGCTCTACTCTTCCATCAATCCTTTAGCCCCCGCCCATGGCAATTGAGTTTGATCGAACTGTCGCGCACCTTGCACCGCGCCATACGTGGATGACTCAGCTACTCGACCTGGCGCAATGAACCCTGGTGGCAGGCTCGGCAGGATGCATCGCCCCCCCCTAAACCGGATCGAATTTTCGCGGCATAGAAACGGGACCTCCTACTCGCCGGCAATGATCAGCTCAAAGAATTGCGGCATCGGAATCTACACTTAGGAATCACTGCCTGTTCAACTTCACGACGACAGGCGCGCCATCCTTGCAATCCTTCGCATGAATCGACGAAGGCGCATATTTTGCTTGCCTTGACGCAGCACAGCGAACAACTCAAAATAGCCCTTTGGCGTATCCTGAGCATCCACTTCACTAAGGATTCGATTGATTGAGGAGCTCTTAATGTTTCTCAATATCGCCTGCCCATTGGGCGCCGTCGCATTCAAATAGACCTTTGGATCCGCCTTTGTCCCCCGATTGGATGGGCAGCGTAAATTGACCGCAAGCCTGTCGAGCGGAGTGTCTGGATGCGTGCAATGCGGAATCGTTCCATTGAAGGCTAAGACTTCACCTTTCTGCAATCGTATGTCTAAAACCCGGAGGCGGTCGCGGCTTGAGTAGCGACGGTAGGCTTCGTCGCGTAGCATGGTTCTCGCGTAGAGACCGGTTTGGTCACAAACAAACTCGCTGTGCGGAGGCGGCCAAAACTCAGGGTGAAGGAGCATCAGGTGAGGCTCCCCAAAGTGCGATTGCGGTGCCCACAGTGTGAACGTCCTCGGATCCGCGAAGGTCAACCCCTCCCAATCGGTATGCAATGGTGAGTGCTTAACGCCCATCTTCGTGGCGAGCACGAAATGAGGCACGACTTCCCAACCGTATTGATCGAGTAGATGCTCGCCCAAACTAAGAACCTGATCACTGAAAGGCTTGGAGCTTGGTCCAGTATTCCACGCTGCCGGCCAATCTGAGAGGCCGCTGATCGCTTCATGAAGTTGCTCATCACGCAGGATACATACACCTCCAGGATTACGAGGATCTGAATCAAACTCTTCAATCCCTATGCGCGACAAACTTTTCAACATATACCGCCTCAATCAATCACAGAACTCATCTGTAACACTCTAGAGCACATGAACGTATCAAAATTGAGGATGAGGCAATCACCATAATCCGTAGCGCTCGGAATCTCGACAGGCCAAAAACTTGCCGCCTCCTCAGAATGGTATCTCGGCATTGTTCAATCCTTGAGACACAAGGACTTATTCGCGACTCATTCGCCGCGACACCTAGCAACACACGGATCAACCGCGACCAGACGATTTAGAGCGATCTAGCCAGGCCTTTTCGCGCTCTTTAACAAACTGCGCAAACGCCTCCAAAGCGGTCGGCATTGTCTCTTCACCGTAACCGATTCGGAAGTAGTCGCCGTAGCGCGCAAGGTCTTTGGTGAACACATACGCGGGCTTGATGGAAATGCTGGCGCGCGCCAACTCTACCCCGAGTTCTTTCGACGATAGCGGCCCCTTGAAGCGCACAAAGGCGATCGCACCAGCCCTGGGTCGCACCCACGCAAACAAGTCTTCGCGAGCCTCAAAGAACGCATCGAGCAACGCGAGGTTACGCCGGATGATCACCAAGTTCCGGCTGAGGATTTCGTCGCTCGAACGCAGCACCATCAGCGCCTGGATCTCGCTCGCACGACTCGGGCAAGCAGTTCCAAAGTACTG
>CBFIIO010000021.1:0-61131 GCA_965662465.1 Planctomycetota bacterium
GCTGGAGAAGAGCCCGAACTGTGTCTGCGGTTGCGAGGCAACGGATGGAAGATTCGTCGTATTGGGGATGACATGACTTTCCACGATGCTGCAATGCTGAAGTTTAGCCAGTGGTGGAAGCGATCGCAGCGATGTGGATTTGCCTTTGCGATAGTGTCTGACCTGCATCGCAAGGACCCACAAAGGTATTGGGTTGCGGAGACCCGGCGGGCGATCTTTTGGGGAGGCCTGCTGCCGATTGTCATCTCGCTACTGGCGATCGCAAGTCCGTGGTTCCTGATGTCTTTCCTAGTCTACCTTCTGCAGTGGTTGCGTTTGCGCCGGCGCAGTGCAATCAGCGGTAGTGCATGGGCCTACTTCGTTATCTTGGGAAAGATACCGGAGTTCCTTGGCGTTGCGCGTTACCGCTGGTTGAGGCTTACCGGGCGGCAGATGCGCCTAATAGAATACAAGTGACTGTCGGTGCTGGGGTATCCCGCCGATGTCTGTTAGTCGGCGTTCGCAACCTCTGAGCGCAAGTCCAGTGGCATGCTTACTTCGATTGTTGCACGAGCAACGATCGTAAGCAGTTTTGCATTTCCTTAGCGAGCATGCCGACATGAGGCGCTTGAAGCGAGCTTGAGTGCCCACCTGGGATGTCGATAACTTGCACTGGTCGCTTCGCGTGACGCTGCCAGCCAAGTAAGTCGTCAGAGTAGATTTCGCGAAACGGGATATCGCCAATCTCGCCGTT
Source organism: Planctomycetota bacterium (assembly GCA_965662465.1). GTDB lineage: Bacteria > Planctomycetota > UBA1135 > UBA1135 > UBA2386. The sequence continues at coordinate 734 of CBFIIO010000021.1, forward strand.
CCCCTGAGTTGCACGAAGCAGCACGGCTGTTCCGCGTTCTAGCCTGCCGCTTGCGACATGTTCAAGATGGGCAACTTCGTAGAGTTGTAGATAGGCAAGTTCAGGAACCTCATTTGCAGATTCGACGGTGCCTTGTCGCACTTCGGTGACTTTCCGTTTATTTCGGCTGGTTTGGATGCGTTCGCTGATCGTGTAGGTGATCCAGTTCGTTGTCTTTTTGGCAATTTTTGGCAGGATGCCGAATAGGTGTCGGAGTGTTGACTCACCATCTTGCTTGCTAAACACACCGTAGAGTCGTGCCAGCCTATCTTTGGTGATGCGCAGGCTGCGCTCTTGGGCGCCTGCAGCTGCGGCATCAATCATCCCCACGAATAGAACATGTTCGCCGGCATCTTCGAGCTGACGAGCGATTTCAAAAGCGATGACACCACCGGCACATAGTCCTGCTAACAGGTAGGGGCCGTTTGGCTGGACTGAGCGGATGCGGTCGACCTTGGCCTTAGCCATGGTCGTGATGGTCGTATTTACCAGCCGGCCATGTTCTACCTCGGGCTCTAGTCCATAGACCGGGTGCGCGTCATCGAGCAGTAATGCCAGAGATCGGTAGAGCATGACCTCGCCCAGGCCATCGTGGACAAAGAAGATTGGATGGTTGCCGGTGCCGGGCCGAATAAGAATCGGAGGTGCAAGTGATTCCGTGTGCGCGGATTTTACGGTTGCTGGGATTGCAGGTGGACTGCTGTGGGTGCTTTGTGGCCTTGCTTTCGTTGCCGCCGTGTCAGCGTAGCCTTCTGCTCGCATGACTTCGCACAGTTGACGAATTGTTGGCGCATGGAACAAGCTCGAGAGGGGCACGGAGACATCGAGTTCTTGCTTGGCGATAGCAAAGAATCTAACCGCGGTTAGAGAGTTGCCGCCAAGCTCGAAGAAGTTGTCCGTCACACCAATTTCACTGACGCCTAACAGCTTAGACCAGATTTCGACTAACGATGTTTCTAGTCCCGGTAGAGGTTTGGCGAAGTCATTGCTCAAGTCAGGGCGAGCAAATTTAGGTGCATCGCTAGTTGCATCGCCACCACTGAGTCGGAGTGATTCCAGCTCCAGCTTGCGGTGCCATATGTCTAAATCGACGGATGAAGCGACCACTTGAGCTGCCTCGGTCTGCACCATGATCCGGTTGAAGGCAATGAGGCCTTCTTCGGGTGTCATCGCTTCTTTCAGCAGGGCTTCTGTAGCGAGAATTTGTGCCTTTTCCTTAGCTGTTGCAGCAGCAGTTGCCTTGTGTGCCTTTGCGTCTGTAATCGTGAGATCGTCGACCCGTTTCATAGTGAATCCGTCAATGCGGATGCACTCAAGGCCAGATTCATCGAAGACTCGAACGTCAAATGACGCAGCCTCTAGAGATGATTTGGGATTAAGTCGAACGTGGCTAGTGCAGCGTTGCGTAACCGGAGCCGCGATGGTGATCCTGTCGTAGGCGAAGGGGACTAGGAAGTCGCGGTCTTGTTGGAAATCGGGGATGAGCTTTTGGGCGCCACCAGTTGCCATGTCAAGTAGCGCCGGATGATAGGCCAGGGTCGATAGCTCATCCGTAAACGAACTGTCTAGCTCGAGGTCGATGATCGCCTCGTCAACACCGATGCGAATCTCGCGGATGTTCTGCCAGCGTGGGCCAAAGCAGACGAAGTCTTGATCTAGGAAACCATCGCGCGTCGCGACTTCATGTTCGCAACGGTCTCTAATCGTGGTGAGGTTGACTTGCTCTTGTTGGATGCTGCAGCGTCGTACATCGGCAGTCATATGGAGCATCGCTCCGTCTGCAGATTGCATTGTTACTTTCGAGTGGTCCGTTGTCTGTCGGAGTTCGATGTGCAGCCTGCCTTTTCGACCTAGCTCAACTTGGAAAGGTTGAAGGAACGTGACTTGAGTCAGCTCAATTGCGTTTGAAGAACGATGAGTATGTAGTTGATGACCTGCTTCGACAAAAGCTGCTCGCGCTAGTTCGACATATCCAGTTCCTGGGATTAGCGACGGCCCTCCGTTGATGCAGTGCTCTTTGAGTAGCCAGTCAGATGCAGATGCGAAGTTTATGTGGTAGCGTCGACCCGAGCGGATTGGCTCCCACGTTGCGAGCCAAGGATGATCTGTCTTGCCTTCTAGCAGCAGAGGTTGAGTGCTGCTTAGGTTGGTCTCGGCGATCATTCCAACGCTGCGCCATGCATTCCAATTGATTGATATTGTGCGGCCAGGCTTGTGGCGTTGACGGTTCTCTGCAAAGGCATCGATGAAGGCATTGGCAGCTGTGTAGTCGATTTGACCAGGTAGGCCAAGGAAGCTCGCAATGCTTGACATAACCACGAACGCTTTGAGGTCCTCATCGATTGCAGCGTCGAGGTTAAGTGTGCCTTCGACCTTCGGCGCCAAGACCCTTCGCATCTGTGCAGTAGATTTCGACTGTAGCGGTGCGTCGTCAATGATGCCGGCAGTATGGATGACAGTATGCAATCTGCCAAACTTGCTGCGGACTGCTTTGAGGGCACAGCGTAAGTCGTCGGCGTCAGATACATCGGCCTGCACCAGCATGACATCTTTACAATTGGCCTCTAGGTTGATTAGGCACTCAATGCGATTGCGTTGGCTCTTGCTGGACTCAGGGTCGTCGAGAATAGTTTGCCATTGGCTGCGATCGGGAAGTGCGGTGCGCGATAGCAAGGCGAGTCGAATCTTTCGTTGCTTTGTTAGCTGTTGCGCTATGACACGGGCCATTCCACCTAGTCCACCGGTGATTAAAACTGTGTCACCATCGGCGAGCCAGTGAAGCTCTTCTTCTTCCCGCGGTAAAATCGTTGGACTGAGCTTTGGTGTCCAGCGTTTGGGGTTACGTAGCAGGACGATTGGATCGGTGTCGCCTGAAAGTAGCTCAATAGCGAGCGCTGCTGTGCGATGCTCGCCAGCTTGTTGACCGCTAGCATTAAGGTCGATAAGCCTAGTCGAGAATTCAGGCCATTCGCGTGGAATGACGAGTGCTGGTCCGACGCTGAGTCGCGCAATTGGGTCGAGCTGTTCATCTGCAACTGAGAATGCGTTTTGCGTTACGATAGTCAGTTGCGCTTTCTCCAGGGTGTTGCTCATGGCGAACGCCATGCGTGCTGGAGCTAAGAAGTTGGATTCAACAGTCGATGCTGCTCGTGCACTTGTGGCGTCACCCGCAACTGATTCGGCGGCAAGGTGCACGACGATATGCTCCGGGACGCGCTTTCGATTGCGGAGTTGTTCGAGAACCTGTTGATAGCTCTGTGCATCTCCGACCGGCACTTCAAAATGGCCGCCAGGCAGAATGCAAAAACGCGCACCATGGATAAGGTAAACCGCGTCGAAATCGCTAGCTATCCGTTGTCGCAGAGCTTCGGCCAAAGCCTCACATTGGGTGGTGCTGTCCGCGACTATCAGCCAATGCGATGCTGGAGTGCAGGCAGTTCGATTCCGCGGTGTCAGATTCCAGGAGACAGTGGAGAACCAATCATCAATGTTCTCGCGCTTCTGTGGCTCTATGGTCCTATTGGTTTTTAAGGGCTCGGCGGCGATCCAGTAAGACTCACCTTGAAAGGGGTATGCAGGAAGGGGGACTCGGTTTCGCAGCTCTCCGTCATAAAGCGCTGTCCAGTCGCAGTTGCCGCCAGCCGCCCAAGCCTTACCAAGCGTTAGCAGAGCGTAATCAACATCATTGGCATCTTCTTCAAAATGACGAATGGAGTTGTAGGCGTGACTAGCTTTCGTGTTTTGGGCGCCGGCTAGAGTCGTAAGTGTTCGTCCTGGACCAATCTCAAGGAACACGTGACTACCACTTTCTAGAATCGTTTCGATGCAATCCGAGAAACGCACCGTGCCGCGCAAATGTTGAACCCAATAATTAGGGTCTTGTGCTTCGGTAGCTGTCAGCCACTTACCTGTCAGGTTGGAGGCAATCGGAGTCGTGGGAGCTTGAAAGTTGATGGATTCGCAGAATGTTCGGAACTCATCAAGGATCGGGTCGAGCAGGGACGAGTGAGCCGCGACATCGATATGAATCGCAGTCCAATCAATGTCTTGCTTATCTAGTTCGATAGTTAGGGAATCGATCTGTTCAGTTGGTCCCGAAGCGACGCACAGGTCTGGAGCATTGATGGCAGCAATGCTGATGCTTCTAGGCATTATTGCCTGCAGATCGCTGTCCGGCATCGAGACGCCGACCATGCTGCCTTTTTGTGTATTCTCAAACAGCTTGCCACGTAGATAGACAAGCCGTAGGCCGTCCTTGACTGAAAATACATCGGCAAGGCAGGCCGCAACATACTCGCCCATGCTGTGGCCGATGTATGCCACTGGTCGCAGGCCCCATGACTCAAATAAGCGCGCCGTAGCATACTCAATAGCGAACAGGGCTGGCAGAGCTAGTGACGGTTGCTGCAGCTTGACAGTTGCAGTTTGGGCGTCGGCTGCTGAGGCAAACAACAATTCTCGAACAGCCGGGTTGCAGTGTTGATCGACGACCTTGAGGCATGCTTCCAGAGCCTCTTTGAAGACTGCCTCTTGCTGATAGAGGTTGAGGCACATTCGCGCGTATTGCGCACCTCCGCCCGGGAACGAGAATACGATGCCTGGTTCGCTTGTATCGGCTACGACCGTGGCGACACGAGTTGGATTACTCTTGTAGAGAAGGCTGGCGGCTTCTTTGTGTGAAGACGCAATGACTGCTCGTCTGTATTTCAGGCCACGCCGACCCATTGCCAATGTGTAAGCAACATCACCTAGGTCGCACGAAGGGTTTTTTATCAGGTGATCGGCCAAGTTGCGGCTCATCTCGTTGAGTGCAGTCTTGGTTTTTGCTGAAAGCACAAACAGGTTTTGATTACGTCCACCCTCTCCCTTTAGCGGTGGTGGTGCTTCCTCAAGAACTAGGTGGCAGTTCGTGCCACCAGCACCGAGTGCGGTAATCCCTGCTCGAAGTGGCTCGATATTGTTGCCGCTTATATCTCCCCAGGGAGTGCACTTTGCAATCACGTGAAACGGACTGTCGTCCATCGCAAAACGCGGATTGGGTTTTTCGTAACCGATAGTGGCTGGTAGTCGGCGATGTTGTAGAGCGAGAGCTACTTTGATCAGTGAGGCTACGCCAGCGGCTTCGCCAAGGTGGCCAATATTCGATTTGACTGAGCCTATGCCACAGAACTGCGTGTCTTTCGTTTGAAGTGAGAACGCTTGCTCTAGAGCTGTTAGTTCGATCGGGTCGCCAACGCTAGTTCCTGTGCCATGACCCTCGATGTAGCTAATAGAGCGTGCGTTTACCTTTGCTGATGCCAGCGCATTGGTGATTACCTCTGCTTGGCCATCGACTCCGGGCGCCAGGAACCCCGCCTTCACTGAGCCGTCATTGTTAACTGCAGACCCCTTGATTACAGCTACGACTGTATCTCCGTTGTCGAGTGCGTCCTCGAGCCGTTTGAGGACGACGCAGGCACTGCCGCTGCCAAATACTGTGCCTGCGCTGAGGTGGTCGAATGGGCGGCAATGGCCGTCTGGCGAGAGGATCTCCCCCTCTTTGTAGTGGTATCCCTGTCCCATCGGCAAAGCGATGGTTGAGCCACCGATCAATGCTATGTCACATTCGTCTGCCAGCAAACTTTGGCGCGCTAGATGCACGGCGACGAGTGCTGAAGAACATGCGGTTTGCACGTTGATGCTGGGGCCTCGTAAATCTAGGTCGTAGGAAACCCGTGTCGCGAGGAAGTTCATGTCGTTGGCCGTGTGCCTGACAAGAAAATCGCCCATTGACGCAGTGATGTCGCTATGGCTGCGGATGTTGTTCATCCAATAGAGGGGGGCGCCTGAACCTGCGAATACCCCAACTCGTCCTTCCGTAGGTAGCCCTGTATTGCCAGAGTTTTCAAGCGCTTGCCAAGCTACTTCCAGGAACAGCCTGTGAGCCGGGTCCATGACCGATGCGTCACGTGGGCTGATACCGAAGAAACCCGCGTCGAACTTGTCAATGTTCTCAAGAACAGGGCAGGCGGGCACATACTCGGGGCTTTCAATATCACGTCGCGAGACTCCGGCGCAGAGCAGTTCTTCTTCACTAAGGTGGCGAATAGACTCAACGCCCTGGATTAGATTTTCCCAGAACTCTGCAACACCATTTGCTCCTGGAAATCGACCAGCCATTCCAATGATCGCGATGTCATCATCAGGCTGATCTATCGATCCTGGTTCTTGGTTTGAATCTCCGCTTCCCATTTAGGTCAGTGTCGTTTTTGAGAGTGCTTTGCACGCGCCTGTCGACGACGGGCTGCTGCTGAGGATAAGCGGTCTTGTCGCTCGTTCTTGACTTTCTCAGCGTCAGTGTTTGGCTCACCAAGGTGAGTTGCCAGTGACTCTATTGTGGGATACCTAAACATCGCGACTAATGGAATCTTCTGCCTGAGCACATCCTGCAGTTTGCTATTTGCTTGAACTGTTAGTAACGAGCTAGCTCCCAATTCAAATATGTTATCTTTACGCCCGACGTGCTCAAGGCCGAGTAGGTCTTGCCAGATGCCTGCGATCGTTCGTTCTAGGCTATTGTTTGGTGGTATATACGCACGTTTGCTTATCTCGGCCTGATTACGTGGGGCAGGCAATGCTTTACGGTCCAGCTTTCCATTTGGTGTTAACGGCAGAGAATCGATCACCACGAAGGCTTTCGGTTGCATGTAAACGGGCAAGAAATTTTGCACGTGTTTTGCAAGCTCGGCGTTCAAGTTGTCTGAGTCTGTGCGGATTTGTGGAGTGTTAGAGGTCGCGGTCACTGCGTCTTTGGCCGGCATCCAAATGCCGGAGGGCGCTTGGCCCTTGAGTCGCAGTAGTGCATCGAATGTCCCTGGTATTGTGCCAAATCGCACTTCCGCTTCGTAGTCGGGGTGAACGGATCGAACGGTGTCAGAGTCGATGCCGTTTGCAGCTTGCTTCAGTGTTGTGGACAGAGACGTAGCCGTCGCTGAGAAATCATTGCGTGCAATGATTTCTGACACGGATTGGGCTCGGTCTAAACGGGCGTCAGGCACTCCTCTCAACAACAGCATGACTGGTTTGTTGTCCAAAGCCTGCGTGACTGTCGCAATGCAATCTGGTTGTTCGATGGTCGTGATTGCATCCAGATCAAGCCGTTGTTCTGGCGTGCCGGTCCGTAAAACTACATCGAAGCGGAAGTCGCGCATCTCACAGGCATGCACGCCTCGTTTGTTTTGCATGGATACCAAATGCAGTTCTGGCACGTGGTCTGTGATCGATGCAAAGAACTGTTTCGTAAGCAACAACTCTGTTTCGAGACTCTTGCGCCGACTAACTCGGCTTGCAAGGTCGGCAGCTGAAGTTTGCCCAGGTGCCTTTTCAAGCTCTACTAGTGTGTAGAACAAGCTGGCGGTTTCTTGGCAGCGTATGTCTCCAAGGAATAGTGCTCCACCATTTCGTAGAACTCGCGATGCCTCCGTCAGGACGCGAATCAAGTAGTTGGCATTCGGAAAGTACTGCGCGACTGAGTTGATGATGACGACGTCACAGCTGTCGTCTAAAACGGCATCGAACTGCTCTGCAGCGCAATTCAGTAGGGTGACTTTGCTTCGCTCGCTCGCCGTCAGTTCGTTCCGAATAGATTCCAGCGCAACGGGCGAGACATCAACGGCGGTGTAGTGCTCTACTTGGTCTAGGCATGCATAGAGGAGCATGCCAGTGCCGCAGCCTATCTCGAGGACTCTCTGCGGTTCGAGATGCTTGATGCTTGAGACCGTCTGATCTAGCCATTCGCGCATCGCTGCGGTGGCAATTGGTTCCCCGTTATAGCTGCTGAGCCAGCCTGATGTGTTAAACCGTGCTGGAGCTTTATCGGCTCCAGATCGATTTGCGTAGGCGGTATCCCAGCGATGCTGCCAATCAGCAGCATTTGTGTCTTGTGAGGCTCCTTCGACATTGTTGTTAGCTGCGAGAATGTAGCCAACGAGTTGAGGTTGTTTTTGGTCACCCTTGACCGCAACGACGGCTTGTTTGACCGCTGGGTGGCGTTGCAGGATGGTTTCAATCTCGCCTAGCTCAATTCTGTAGCCATTAACTTTGACTTGCTGGTCTAGTCGGCCGAGAAACTCCAGCTTGCCGTTATCGCTAAAGCGTGCGAGATCGCCTGTCCGGTAGATACGGTTGCCAGGAAGAACTGGATCAGCGACAAAGCGTTTGGCAGTTAGCTCGGGCTGATCAAGATAGCCTCGCACGACTCCGTCTCCACCGATGCAGAGTTCTCCTGGCGTGCCAAGCGGTAAGAGCTGGAGTTGCGAATCGAGGATGCGAATCTGGGTGTTGGTAATCGGGGTGCCGATCGAAATGCTGTCCGAGTTTGCTTTGTCGATGGTTTCGGTCGTTGACCACACGGTGGTCTCAGTTGGTCCATACATATTGACCAATGCAGCTTGTGGTAGCTCAGACGTGATCGATTTCGCTAGGTCCGTAGTAAGTGCTTCCCCTCCAATTAAGAATTTGTTGACCGACTGCATTGCCTGCAAGGTGCCGTCTGCGATCAAGATGCGCGCTAGTGAGGGGGTGCACTGAAAGTGAGTGATGTCTCTGCGTTCAAACTGTTCTCGGATTGAAACGGGTGTCGCTTTTGGTTGAGCGCTATTGGCCGGATTTGCCAAGCGCCGTAGCTCATCAAGATGTTTGAGGTTCTCAAGAACGGCTTTGGAGTCGATCCCAAAATCTACGAGGCAAGCAACTTCAGTTGCACCGATGTCCTTGAGTTGTTCAACCATCTTCAGGGCACGCTGCGGTGTTCCGAATAGCCCAGCTGAATCGAAGTAGCGATCGAAGGCATGGTCTAGCAAGGCCGACATGTCGTCGTCATCGAAGCGTTCTGGGTCGAACGCCTGCGCACCATCGTCGCTACTGCTAGTAGATGCCGACGGTTGTTTAAAGGCGGGGAACATCCATGGCGCAACCTTGACGAGGTCATACGAGGTCTTGAGGTAGTTCCCGAATGGGCCGCGCGCCAGTTGCTTGGCCTTTTCGTCATCGTCCGTAACGAACGTGTGCAGCATGACGGTGACGATGCCTTCACCCTCATGGCCAGCTTCCCTACGTGCTTCTCGATAGGCTGCAAACTTTGATGCTAGATCCGGGACGTCCTGACCGAGCATGTTGGTTAGGACGTTGTAGCCAGAGCGTCCGGCAAACCGGAACGTTTCGATGTTGCCGGCAGAGGCAACCCACATTGGTGGCCGTGGTCGGATTGGCTTCGGTAATACGCTGACCTCGACCTTCTCGCCGCCACCATTTTTGACCGTAATCGTTTCACCGTCCCATAGCCGCAGCACGGTCTCGATTGACTCCTGCATGACCTCGCGCCGGCGCTCGTAATTTTCAGGCTTGAGCACAAAGTCATTGATGTGCCAACCGCTCGCAAAAGAGAGGCCAACACGACCTTCGGAGATGTTGTCTACGACGGCCCATTCCTCAGCAACGCGGATTGGATCGTGAAGAGGGATGACGATGCTGCCAGCGCGCAGTTCAATCTTGCTCGTGATCGATGCAATTGCTGCAGACGTCACCGCAGGGTTTGGATAGAGCCCGCCGAAAGCGTGGAAGTGTCGCTCTGGTGTCCAAACGGCCACAAAATCGTGGTTGTCCGCGAATTTGGCTCCTTCGAGTAACAGTTGGTATGCGTTCGCTGTGGTTGGTTTGCTGCTGTCTGCAGCAAAATAGAACAGGCCGAAGCCCATTGAGCGAGTGGTCGCAGTAGTTTCAGGCCGCGAGTTCAGCATCGATGCCGTGTCGCCTTCTTCTTGGATTACTGTTTCAAATCCGCGGCATAGCGTCCAGAAGATCTCTAACACTGAAATGTCGAACGAGATGCTGGTGACTGCTAACCAGACGCCGGGCTTCGGACCGACTCGGTCGTCCATGCCAGCGAAAAAGTTCGCTACGTTCCGATGTTCGATCATGACGCCTTTTGGGCGTCCCGTAGATCCGGATGTGAAGATGACGTAGGCGAGATTGTTTGTGTTGGTGTCAGCCTTCGGAGGTAGCGGGGTAGAACCAGTCAGAGTTGGACCGTCGACGATTACAATGGAAGCATCGTGGGATGGTAGTTGCTCCCGTAAGTGATCTTGCGTTAGCAGCCATGATGCTCCGCTATCCTCAAGCATCATGGTCAATCGCTCTGCGGGATACGCTGGGTCAAGTGGCACATAGGCGCCACCAGCTTTTAGGATTGCCAGCAATCCAATCACCATGTCCAGCGAGCGCTCAATCGCGATCGCGACCAGCTTATCCGGCCCGACTCCCAGTTCTTTTAAGTGCAGCGCGAGGAAGTTCGACCGTTCGTCGAGCTCACGATAGGTCAAGCTATCGTTGCGAAATACTAAGGCAGTCTTGTCAGGTGTCTTGGCTACTTGTTTCGCAAACAGATCGTGAATGCACGCAATATCGACACTGTCGCAGTGGGTGTTTTGGAAATCCTCCAGCAGAACTTTTTGCTCAGAAATTGGAACGATCGGTAGGCTGCCTACTTGCGCATTCGGGGTTTTAACGGCGACGTGCATCAGGTGAACGAGCCGTGCTAAAACGCGCTCAGCCTGAAGCGCTTGGATCGCGTTAGTATCAAACAGCACCTGAATCTTGCCATCATCAGGGGCAAGCCTTAGGAGAAGTCGAACACCATCAGGTAGTGCCTGTTCATCGCTCGCGAGGGCGATCGCGATCGGCATTTGACGATCGCTGACCGACTTCTCGCGCAATACGGAGTAGCGCGTCCACACATCGCGCGCGTAGGTGCCTCGAGATCTTGTTTCGGTCAGTTCTCGTTTGGCATGTTGAAGTACGGTTTGCCATGTCGCACTTGGATCGATGTCGAACGACATCGGAACAGTTGGTGAATAGAGCTTACGAAGATCGTGTGTGAGTGATGTAAGGCAAACTGGCAGGTCGATATTTGTGACTTGGTCGTTGATACGCGCCGAGTAGACGGCCAAGGCGGCGGCGAGCATTGCCTGCAATGCATCGTTTGTTTGTGCCAGTAGAGACTCTGTGAGGGGAATATCTGTGCTAGCTGTTTCACCCGTCGGCGCGTGCGCTTTTAGGTCGGTCAATTCTGGCATGCAGAGTTTCTGCAGTCGGGCTACCCAGAACCTTTCCGATTTGGTTGCTGCTCTATCGACTTTACTCGCTGCTTCTGTGTTGGCTTGCGTTTGCTGGGGAAGCACGGCGTCTATCACCAAGCCGTAGCGAGCGAAGTCAGTTTCACCGACAGACTCACCCTCTAGAGTTGTCAGGCGCTCGCAGTTTAATGCGCCATTCGAACCTTCTATGGCGACTCCTTCAGCAGTGGTTTGGATTACTGTGCCGGCAGGTGATCCCGATCCCGGCATCAGCGTGACTGAGTCAACGCACAGGAAGTCACCTGACGGTGCTTGCAGTTTGGGGCGAGTCAGCCAATTGTCTTCGTTGCCAAAGTCAAAGGCTCGGCATGTGCGCAGCAGGTCTTCGACCGGGCGGTTCCATTCGAGCACCACTAAGCCAGGCCTTTCTGACTTACTATGGAAGTCTTGAGCGGGGTGACTAGGGGTTTCAATCGCGGATTCGTCCTCTAGTTTCTCGACGAGTTCTGGGAACGATTGTGTGGCCAAGTCCGCGGCGCGCGCCGCAACGGTAAAGGCTGTGTCATCTTCAGAGATTGGGAAAGATCTCTGCAGTAGGTATGGTCCGGCATCGACTTCTTTAGTCATGCGATGCCAGGTAATGCCGTGCTGGACAGCGTTGTCGAGAATCGACCAGGTCGTTGCGTGGAAGCCGCTGTATGCAGGTAGCAGCGAGTCGTGGTAGTTGATCGCGCCTAAGCGAGCCATCTCTAGCACAGTTGTCGGCGTGATCGCGTGATTCACGATGCTGAACAAGTAGTCGAAGGCTTCGCGACTCAATGCCGCTTCAAAGTCTTCGCTAGGGCTTGTTCTGCTGACCCCGTGACGCTGAGCCCATTCAGTAGCTAGAGCGCAGTCAGAAACGATGTGCACTACGCGGTGTGATCTGTCTAGCAACAGGTCGGCGCATGTGACCAACTCTTGGCCTCTGCCGATTAGCACGCATGCGAAAGAGGAGTTCATTCCCATCGAGTCGTTTTTTTGTCCGTCAACTTCTCGGCTGTGCTTGAATGCGATGACTTTTTATCTGAGTGCCACAAAGCGGAGTGGCGAATGAAATCAGCTAGGAGTCGGGGGGGTGACTTCCTGTGTTTCCTTTGGATCGATAGTCGTAGGTTGCCGAGGCAGTAGCTGAGCACCCATGCTATATCGGTAATGATGGCATAGATCCGGCCATAGTTTTTCGCGAAGTAGCGGCGTCGAGATTGAAACCAGTAAGCGGGGATGCGATTGATCCCTTGGGACTTGCCAGTGACCCCAGTGCTTTGACCTGCAATGTGCATGATCTTGGCATGTGGGAAATACCAACACTCGAGTCCAGATCGGCGCGCTCGCAGGCAGTAGTCGGTCTCTTCGTAGTAGAGAAAGAAGTTTTCATCGAGCACTCCGATCTTCTCAATCGTCTCGCGGCGGATGATCAGTGTACATCCGCTGACCCATTCGGCAGGGGTGGGCTTTGCTTCCACTGGTTGGCAGACAGTCCAGCGAGAAAGCGGTCGAGTAACGATCGAGAATCTAAATCCTCGCTCGATCTCGCTCAGTATACCTGGGAATCGAAAAGTGTACATCCATGGTTTGCCAGCCGAGTCTTCGATGCCGCTTCCGCAGATCGAAACATTACGGTTGGCTTCCATGAACTCTGCCAAGGCTCGGGTTGCACCCGGTCTTACTTGCGTGTCCGGATTGAGCAGCCAGAAGAGTTCTGGTGGGTTTGGTGACCTTAGTGCCTCCTCGATGGCGAGGTTGTTGCCGTAAGCGAAACCACCGTTTTTTCGTGCTGGCATCAGCGAAGCCCAGCTGCTCCAGCGTTCAGATTCGATTGCTGCGGAGATGCAGTCAAGTGAGTGATCGCCGGATGCGTTATCGACGACAACAACAGATGCCGATGGGTAGTCCCGGACCTCGGGCGCGAGCGAGTGCAGCAAATCGACAACCAGTTCCGGAGTGCGGAAGTTGACGATGATGACTAGCAGCGATGGGGAGGCTTTGCTCACGAGTAGGGGTCTTTTACGAACGTCTGCGATTCTGTTTTACGCGTAATCAATTTCGGACATCAGTCCGGCTTTTGTCATTCAACGTATTTGAGCACGAACACAGCCCTGTCGCTCGTTGATTTGATCGGCTGCTGTTGCCGTATTGCTGCTGTTTACTAGGTGGATGAGGATTTAAGATTGGCTGTCGATGCGTTTTGACTCGCTTTTCCAATACTTGAAGTGGGACTCTGCTGATGGTTTCGAGGTTCCACCGCCCGCTGCAGGTAACAGTATCCGTAGGGAGCATAATTGTGACAAGCACATCGGGCTAAGTTTCGACTTCATGGGTTCTTTAGCCGCCAACTCGAGTGGTTCTTGAGTTGCTGCCTCGAATCATCGGCTCTCTTCGACATGGGCAAGCTGATCGTGGTTGCCGCAGGTTTAGAGCTTCATCTTGATGCATTATGCCTGCCCGTGCCGTCATCGTTATTGTTCGCAGTTTGGCTTACTGTGATTCGCAGTAAGGGAAGTGACTCATGCCATTTGTTTTGATGCATTTCGGCGGTTGGATGATGAGGAACAGCGGCATTTTGGAGCGCTAAACCGTTTGTTTTAAGAAGCCTGTCAGATGCACGATTTTATGAACATCAGCTGGGGTAGTTCGGTAGGTTCATAGGCGCGTGGCGAACGATGATCCGAAAATTTGCAGTGGTAACTTGTCTGGGCACGGGTTTCAACCTGACGCAGGACGCCATGAAGCTCAGGATTTGGATCAGCCAGTAAGTTTTACCAACCGTCAGTTGGCCGGTGGAAGCGCCTGGACGGTTCTCTTTTTCGGGCTAGCGCAGCTTATACGCTTTGGCTCGAGCTTGGTTCTGACGCGCCTACTCATTCCCGACGACTTTGGCGTCATGGCGATCGTTTCGTCGGTGCTGATTGGCATCAATCTTTTTAGTGATGTCGGCATCACTACTAGCCTGATTCAGTCTTCCCGCGGCTCGGATGTGCCTTACCGGAACACGGCCTGGACCTTACAGATCATACGCAACTGCTTGTTGTGTTTGCTGACGGTTGCGTTGGCGCCCTTGTTTGGATCGGCGTATCCGCTTTATCCGGGTTTGACTGAGTTGATTCAGGTCTCTGCTATCGGGACTCTGATTCAGGGATTTGGCTCGATGGGCATTGTCCTGCTGGATCGCAACCTCAATGTTGCTCGTAAAGCAGTCATCGATCTTGCCTGTCAGATCGTTTCCGTCGCGACCATGTTGGCGTGGGCGTATTGGAATCCTTCATCATGGGCGATTGTGATGGGTTCTCTCGTCGGCTCGCTGTTTGGCGTAAGCGTTAGTCATATCCTTTATGGTGGAGATCGGTTGTGTTGGGAACGGCCTGCTGTTTCTGCATTGTTGGCTTGGGGAAAGTGGGCTTTTCTCAGTTCCGGGTTGATGTTTCTAGCAGGCCAAGCTGACCGCCTCATGTTTGGCGTGTTTGTGCCTGCTGCCGTGTTAGGCGTATACGGACTCGCGCTTCAATTGGCTAGCCTTGCCCCGGAGTTGGTTGGGCGACTGTTTCGAAAGATCATGTTTCCTGCGCTGTGTCGGAATTGGCAGCGCAATGAACCTTTGAATGAGACCTTCAGGCAATGTACCACGCCCTTGATGGTTGTTGGCGGCTGGGGACTTTCAGGTCTGATTGGAGGTGGCGAGCAGGCGGTTAATCTTCTCTATAATCCGGAGTATTCAGATGCTGGCTGGATGGTGCGAATGCTTGCCGTTGGCTTGTGGTTTGGCGGCATTTTGCATGGAGCACGTGGGTCTGCTTTGGTTGCGACGGGCGGCCTTCGTCAGAACACTGTAGCGACGGTTGCGAAGCTCTTGTCGATGTTGGCACTTATGCCAATTGGATATAGCTGGGCTGGGTTTGCTGGAGCGATCGCTGGCTATGCTTTATCCGACGTTTGTAAGTTGGCGGCTTGTGCCTGGGTCAGTTCGTCACTGAATCTCAATGCATGGCGAAATGAAGTACGTTTTACGGCTTGGTTGGCGTTGTCTGCCTTCGCGGGTTGGTCTTCTGCGCAAGCAGCCAAGTCTGCATCTCTGTCGCTAGTCTGGCAATGCAGTGCAGTGTTCGTGGTGGTTACATTGGTTTGGTCTGTCGAGGCTTGGCCATTGGCAAAAAAGGGCTACGCAGTCTTGCGTGGTAGAGAAGCTTGAGCGTTCCGTGGGTCTTGCTAGGAACCATAGCTTCTCAGCTTGCCTGCTAGGAGAAGATGCATCTGTTGCTGTGTTGCAATTCTGTCGCCGACCAGGTGCGGCTCGTTGGTCTGCTGCTCTCTATTCGTCCGCTTACTTGTTATCCATTGCGATAGCTTGATCGTATATCGCCAGGATGTTCTTGATCTTGATTCGCCAATCGAAATGAGACATGACCTTCTTTTTGCCGGCCCTTCCTAGCGAGTCTGTCAGTGTCGGTTCGTTGGCAAGCTTTGTTATCGCATCAGCGAAGCCGCGTATGAGTTCTTGTCGTCCGTCTGGTTGGATAAGAATCCCGCAGGTGTCGTCGAGATAGTCTGCGGGCCCGCCCCAATTCGTAGCGATCACAGCTTTGCCCATTGCCATTGCTTCGAGCACAACGGCACCTCCGCACTCGTGCAAACTAGGCAACACTAAAGCATCCGACTTGCTGAGTAGCAGAGCGCACTCTGTTTGGGATTTGAAGCCGTGAAAAGTTACGTCATCTTCAATGCCAAGTTCGCATGCGAGCGTTTCTAGCGCGGGTAACTCGGGGCCATTTCCTAGAATCTCGAGCTTGACTGTTGCTAGGCTGCTTTTCTTGATCTCTGAAAGTGCGTGAAAGAGCAAATCAACAGCTTTCAGTGCGACGAGTCGACCGATGAAAATGAAGTGTGCGCAGTCTGATTGGTTCTTAGACGTCTCTACATTGGCATTTGCATGCCAGATTTCAGTATCAATTCCGTTCTCTGATACCTGGGCAATAGGACGCGGTAAGCCCGGGGGAAGTGCTAGGCGGGTCCTCTCATTGGCTACTAGCAAGGCTGTCGCGTATCGCTTGCCTGGAATTAGCCTGTTGATCAACGCTGAGGCGCCTCGGGCGATCTTGAAGGCCATGCGCTCGAGTATTGATTGGCGGTGTCGAAACGCCGGTGGATAGCGCATGCCTCCGTTCATTGGCCCAATGACGACCGGCGCACCTAACCTAAACATGAGCGAGGGCATTTTTGGTGATACAGGAGTGGGTTGGTGCACCACTGTTGCGCCCACTTCCGGAATGAGTTTCCGAATGATCTTACGCTGGCTTCTCTGAGTGATGAATTGCAAGGATGACTCCAGGATCAGTGCCTTGATACGCTCTGGCATTTTATCGGTGATCCGCCATAGCAACGTCATTGCTTTAGTCTCTTTTGCGAAGTGAATTCTGCTGTATTCATTAGCGCAGTTCGCGGCCTTGAGTTCTTCGAGGTTGCGTTCGTGTGCTACAAGCCATGCCTCGATACCTGCTTCTCGAAGGTGGCGGAAGTAATGCAGCGGCAAAATTGCCTCTCCTCCAAAAAGGTAAGAGGCATTTTCAGCAACTATGATTACTCGTGGTGAGGGGTGCGTCACGATTGTCATCGATGGCGAGAGAAATGATCGCCAGGCATTTGTATCACTAATTTGCTAGCTGATCACAGTCTCAGGCAGTCGTGAATCTGGCAAGGCAATCTAGAATTACAGCGTCTAGCTGCTGCAACAGAGTCTAGCGTTTGCGTTGGTATTGTTGTTGAGGCACGGAATGGACTGTCCTGTCTCGTTGCCTTGATGAGGCGGCCATGCTCTCAAGGTTAGATGCTATGAGTGACGGCTTATAAGCTTGAGTCGTCGCTGCGATCGAGGGTTTGGGTTGAACTCTTGTTTCGTCCACGCGGTTCGATGAATTTGTGCGCTGCGTCTTGATTAAGACTCGTCCCCGAGCGCGTGGGGGCCGTATTCGCTCTGACCCCTAGTGCCGCTGCAACCGTCATGATGGCAACTGGACCGACGTGTCCATTTGGTATGGAGTTGACCATTATCATCGCGGCAATCGTTGATAGCACTTGGACTTCAGAGACTCCCTTAGTCAGTTGTTGTAGGAGTCCTCGGGTTGAGCTGGCTAGCAGTGTCCAATACAGGGGGATTAGTCCAAGGAACCCGCTGGTCCCAAATACGATTATCCAGAGGCTGTCGGACACAATTTTGGCCTGCGCCTCAAAGCCATCATAGGTAGTGGTGGAGATCGATTTGAAGCCCTCGTTGCACCAGCCAATGATTGGTTGTCCCCAGGCTCGTTCCAGCAACTGGATCTCCATGTCGATGCGATATTGGAATGACTCTGCGCGCTCCGGTGGGAGGAATTGCATTAGTTCTGCGACGAATGCAACGGTCGTTGCATCGAAGAAAATGCGGCAGAATACATACGCGATCGCCGCAGCGATGGTCATCGCAAGTGCAAGTCTTCCTAGCCGAAAGGCCAGGGCCGCGTATCCGACGGTGCCGAGCACTAATGCTCCTGCAGACTTACACAAAAGAAGGCTGATGCCAAGTGCAGGCGCGATCCACCAAGCATTTCGCATCCATTCCGGGGTGTTGTCGCGCATGCGCCGAAGTCCAGAGGCTGCTGTCAATGCGGTCGCAAACCAAAGTGCGGTGACTAGCGCGTGCTCTGTGAAGACGATGGGTCGAAAGCCGCTGCCTCTGACCATCTGGGCGAAGCTATGCTGGAATGCACCGTAAATATTCGTGTGCAGCTGTGGGCTCATCCTCATTTCCCAAAGCGCTAGCGGCACGTAAACAAGTCCACCGACGACGATCACTTGCAGATACGCGCGGGCTGACGCGGGGGACTGAAAGCATGAGCGTCCAATCCAGAATGGAACTCCCCACTCTATGGTGCGAATGAAGAGGGATGATGCAAAGCTGTAGGTTGGATATCCATTCAGGAGATACGAGATCGGGAGTGACAGGATCCACGCGCAATAGAGAGCGTCCCACCAATAAAACTTGGCGATGCGGGGGATCCTTTTTTGGCATACCACTACCCCTAAAGTCAGGGCTGCGCTGATTGCGGTTTGCTTTGTGTAGTCAGGTAGTCCGCTAAGGGGAATCCTTAGAATGGGCAAGAACAAGAAGCCGCCAATCGTCGTGATTGAGACAGCATATTGATGCGGAATCAACCTGAAGAGCAGGGCGGCCGCTGGCGCAAAAGCGAGAAGGACTAGGTGAGCGAAGATGTTCACGGGGTGGTTCCTCGCTCACAGTGCAGGTCTAAAGGGCTGGCCAACGAACTGGCAGGGCTGCTAAGCCTGGGCCTAGGTGAGATCCATCGAGGTTCGTGTGTTGTGTTTACTCGCCGTCTGTCAGATAGCGGCTTTTCTTGAGTGTAGAGAGCGCTCTCAGAATTTTTGAGATCACTCTGGGCGACCCGCCAAATCTTGGTCGAATTCTCAGTTCTCCGGCATCGATTCTTGAGTGGAGACGATCCCGTCTTCGCGATCAGCAATTCGATTGTCCGCGGTATTTTCATATTGAGAATTCTTTTCTGACCGTGGCATCGGCTCGTTGCGCGATTGATTGATGCCTTGGTTAGTCCAGTTGATCGCGGCAGCGCTGCGATCCGATATCTCCGGCTATGAAGCACGCAGAAAGATTAGCTGCAGATACTTACGGCCGTGAAATAAATGACTCGGCCCCTATTTCTTTCATCACTGGCTGGCGGGCACGAGTGACCTCGGTCTTAGGCGCTGTATTGCTTGTGCTGTTAGGATCTTGCTCGTCGGGTGGTGAGGAAGATGAGGGGACTCAATCTGGACAGGTCAGCGGTGTTTGGTCTGATCCTGAGACGTGGGTAAGTAACGCTACGCCGTCATCTGGTGATAGCGTGATCATCTCAGCAGGCCAGACAATCGTTCTTGACGGTGCCACGGCAGCTCTAGATTGCCTGCGCATCGAGGGCACTTTGATTGCTGACCCTGCGGTTGATGTTGGTTTGACCGCCAATTGTATTGAGGTCATGCAGGGCGGTAGGCTTCAGATAGGTAGTGAAAGCCAACCTTATGAGCGGCTTGCTACGATTACCTTGACTGGCCCAAGAGGTGTGCACCAATCACGCCTTGAAGATAATGGCTTAGACAACGACGGCGTTCAGCGCGCGATTCGCGTCATGGATGGCGGTAGCATTAAGCTGTTCGGGGCAACGCCGCAGCTAACCAAGAGCAAGTTGGCGGCTCATGCAGAAGCGGGAACTACATCATTGACGCTTTCGGATTCTGTCGATTGGCGTGCCGGTGATCGTGTTGCGGTTTCATTGACTGATTTCTACGGGGTCGGTGAGACCGAAATCTTGACCCTTGCAAACGACAGCGTCGGTGCCGTTCTGGCGACAACCAGTGGCCTAGAAGATTTCCGATGGGGTTTGCTTCAATACCCAATTAATGAGGCCGTTAATGGAAGTGCAATCAGCTTGAATCCTGGAGCATTTACACCGGCGCATAGCTCTACACCGACGGTGCTCGATGAGCGGGCTACAGTTGTAAACTTGAGCCGGCGCATTGTGATTCAGGGTGCCGACGACAGTGATTGGGCTGATGAGGGGTTTGGTGTGCACGTCATGGTAATGGGGGCACAGTCAGTCGCGCAGGTTCGCGGTGTTGAGTTTCGTCGGTGTGGTCAGAGGCGTGCAATGGGCCGTTATCCGTTCCATTGGCACATGCTGAGTTACACCTCTGCTGATTCTGCTGGGTTTGGCGGTGGTGACTACTTAGGTGCGGTTGATCCGCAAGATCACTTCCTCGAAGAGAGCTCGTTTAGTGAGAGCGAGAATCGCGCTGTCACGATTCATGCGACGTGCGGTGTAAAGATCGACAAGGTTCATGCTGTCGACATCAAAGGTCACGCCTTCTTCCTGGAGGATGGCTCAGAGCATAGTAATACGATTACAAATTGCTCCGCAATGAAGGTTCGCGATCCGGGCTTCGAGAATCGAGTCAAGTTGCACGATCGGATGGCTTCTGGATTTTGGCTGACAAATCCTGACAACACGGTTGTGAACAATCTCGGCAGTGATTGTTCAGGCCGCGGTTTATGGAATAGTTTTGCAGCTAGTTGCTTTGGCCAGTCGCGCAATGCAGATGTCGAGCCCGTCTACATTGTTGTTCGTCAATTCGATGACAACGTTGGGCACAGTAATGCGAGACAGGGCATCATGACTGACGATGTTGTCGTTGATGAAGCGGGCAACGTGGGCGGATTGCGCTATCTGCAGCGTTACGACCCGCCAGGGCAAGAGTTCGTCTTCTTCATGCGGCGAAACAAGGTGTGGAAGAACACGGGTGGCGGCTATCGCAATCGCGTCATGTCAGCGCAGTATATTGATTGGGTTGCGGCTGATAATGATGGTAGAGACTTCGCGGGTAGCACTTTTGGGCCGGGTAAGATGTCTGGTTCGCTGCTCGTCGGAACGAGTCTGAACAACGCAACTGCGCCGGTTAACAATTGGCGGGTTGCCGTTTCCAGCTACCACTATCAGCTCGACGTAGTTGATATCACTGCCATCAACTACCCCTACCACCCGCCGATAATTACGGCTACAGGCCAATTTGTTCATGGGGGCGGGGTGTTTGATTCGTCCGATCTTTACACTCACAGTGTGGCTGTTGCCGGTGTGCGTAATGAAGGGTGGAAGATGATTAACTCTGAACCTGGATACCTGACTCCACCGCCTTATTTCGATGGCTATCCGCTTGCTACGAATGCTGGGACCTTTCGCTATTGGTCTCTCCCCGGTGCGATTCTAGATCCGCATGGCTATTGGGGCCCAGCCGGTAATTACCTCGCGGTCGATAACATCTTTTACACCTATGGTCTGACGTCTTGGACGCCCGTCTTGCCTGGAGGCACTCATGTTTCGACGCCAGCAAAGTTCTTTGGTTTAGAGCAGATCAGTACCGACATCGCACCGTTTGCTATTGGCCCTAGCTTGGTGCCGATGCGATTGGGGCGGCTTGACGCGAGTGGTAGCGAAATTGCAGAGCACTCAATTGGACCGTCCGAACAGTGTGCATTTCTTCCAAACATGCGCAGCTTTACGGTCGCGGATGGCGGACGTTACCGATTGACAATGCCAGGTCAGCAGTTGCCTGCAACGGGTCTGCGGTTTCAGTTGACCAATGCATATCGCCCTACGGACACATTTCTGATTGCCGTTCCATGGTCAGGTAATGTGCCTGTTACCGGGCGCGTTGAGTCTGGCCTTGGTGTTAATCTTTCAACTGGTGTTGCACAGGGTGTGCTGCGGATCTTGTCGAATACCGGCAACAGCATCGCTGATGTTCTCGCCGACCCGACCGGCGGTGTTATTTGGCAAGATACCGTTAACAACGAGGTTTGGATCAAGCATGTAGGTGGTTTGAACTGGCCGATGGCTGCCGGAGGTTTGCAGAGTGATAGGAACATTCTGCGAGCGCAGCGGGTGTATCTGACTCCAGCGCCATAAGGCTATCGCGGCGCGACCTGTCTCCTAGATCGTCTTGCTGTGGGCGATTTGACTTGTCATGCGCTTGGCCGCTATTGGCATTACTTGCGAGCGACTCTTTTACAGGCGTGCACAACAGGCGATAATTCGATGCTCAGCATCGCGTTGTCGCACTGCGAAAGATTCAGTTTGCGCAGCTTGCCTTGGTCCCCGTTTCATCGTTAATTAGCGTTGGGGTTTGGGGCGTGCTGGGATAGGTCAGTACAGGAACCAAGCATGTTGTGCAGTAGTCGATCATCTTGTGTTGAAGATGAGTTATTTCAGGAGCATTCAATTTGACAGTCAGGGTGGATTCTCTAGCTGTCGAAGTGCCGCACTGCTCGCATCCCAGTCGATGCATGGTGATATCTAAGCCGCGCAAGCCTGGCACAGCTGGTTTACAGTTTCGTTCTCAAGGGGGATCGCGATGATCGCTGTTGAATCAGTCCACCACCGCTTCGTAAATGTGGCGCGGTGCAATAGCGATCGGGCTGCCCTGTCGTTTCGTGTCGATGGCGTCTGGAAGTTCTGGAGTTATTCGCAATTAGTCGCGCGAAGTCGCCAGATAGCACAGCAAATGTTGCGCGAGGGTGCGGGCCCAGGAATCGCTATTGGGATAGTCGTAGATCGGCATCCGGACACTATTGCAGCTTTAGTTGCTGTGTTTGAAATTGGTGCATTCGTCGTGCCGGTTAGTGAGGTTTCGCCACATTCACGAGGCGGTCGTATCTTGGCATCGGCTGGCGTTCAGATGATCGTGACGCCTTGCGAACCCACAGGGCATGCTGATGCCATTGGTGACGACTCGATAAGCATCTCACATACGGAACTGGCGTCACGCAACAGATCCTCGTCGGCCCTATCATTGCCAGGCAAAGGTGATGGCTCGGACTTGGCGTATGTAATGTTCACCTCTGGATCCACTGGTCGGCCGAAAGGTGTTGCGGTGCCGCACAGGGCAATCAGCCGTTTAGTTCTGGATCAGGACTACGTGCGGTTTGACCGCACAAGAGTGTTCTTGCAGGCCGCCCCGATGAACTTCGATGC
Source organism: Planctomycetota bacterium (assembly GCA_965662465.1). Taxonomy (GTDB): domain Bacteria; phylum Planctomycetota; class UBA1135; order UBA1135; family UBA2386. The sequence goes on from CBFIIO010000021.1 coordinate 23,487, forward strand.
ATCGTTGTTCGAGATCTGGGGCGCGTTGTTACATGGTGGTCTTTGCGTGCTCTTCCCAAGTAACGTGCCGATCACCTCTCAAGTGCTGCGTGATGTAATCACAAGCACAAGTGTTACTACCGCTTGGCTTCCGGCCTCTCTGTTCGACGCAGTTGTTTCGCATGATGTCCTGAGCCTTAGCTCGCTAAGCGAGTTGGTCATTGGGGGCGAAGCTCTGTCTGTTGACCACGTTCGCCAAGCTCGCGCTGCGCTGCCTGATGTCAAAATCGTCAACGGTTATGGTCCAACCGAGAACACTACATTTACAACTTGTTATGAGATCCCTAGACATCTGCCTGAGTCATTAACTCGAATCCCAATTGGGCGAGCGATCAATGGCACCGAAGTAGTTGTTGTAGATGATTCATTGCAGGAAGTAGAGCCGGGGACAGAAGGAGAACTGCTAGCGATGGGGAGCGGTCTAGCGCTGGGATACCTAGGGGATCCTGAACTTTCGCGCGAGCTGTTTGTGACTGTCACTCGGTCAGATGGTCAGCGTTGCCTTTGCTATCGTACTGGCGACAGGGTTGTTGAGCTGAATGATGGGATGCTTGATTTCATCGGTAGGCGAGACGATCAGGTGAAAATTCACGGTAACCGTATTGAGCCGATCGAGATCGAGACTGTTGTTGCGGGCTTGGTGGGCGTGGTTCAGTGTCGTGTTCGAGTCCAGATTGACGGGTCTCGTAAGGCTCGCCTCATTGCCTATGTCGTCCTAGACCATGCAGCTAGCCTTGATGCATTGAAGCGAAAGATCGTCGATGTGTTGCCCGCTTTCATGGTGCCCAACGAAGTGCATGCTTTGAAATCATTGCCATTGACTGCCAACGGCAAACTCGATGTAGCACAGTTGACTGCCATCGGTGATAATGAGAGTCAGCCAGTTCAAATGAATTTGGTTGAGAGAGCCTGGCACAAAGTTCTCGGGCAACTGCCCGTTACATCGTCGACAAACTTCTTCGATGCTGGTGGTCGTTCACTCGAAGCCATTCGACTGCATGACTACCTTGAGCGAGAAGCGAACCTTAGCCTTGAACCTACTTTTACCTTTGAGTTCACCACCACAGGTCAGCAATTCGATGAGCTCTCAAGGCTTCAAGCTGTCGCAGATGGGTTGTGTGGAGAGGGCTCAGAAAGATCTATGGGTCAGAAGTGACGGCTGAGTTTGCGCACCCTCTCCCCGACCATGCGATCGCAGTTGTCAGCATGGTGGGACGCTTTCCGGGCGCGCCCGATCCCGAGTCGTTGTGGGCCAATGTACTAGATGGCCGTGAGGGGATCTCCTTCTTTAGCGATGAAGAGATCGACCCGTCTGTCGCTTCAGAGTTGCGAAGTGATCCGGCATACGTCAGGGCGAAGGGGCTGCTTGAGGATAGTGATTGTTTCGACGCTGGATTTTTTGGAGTCTCTCCATTGGAGGCGCGGATCATGGATCCGCAACATCGGGTTCTGCTTGAGCTCGCCTGGGCAGCTCTAGAGCGCAGTGGGCACCGGCCTTCCGACTTCGCCGGTAATATTGGCGTCTATGTCGGCGCAAATTGGAATCGCTATCGTGCAACCAATGTTGCAGCTCATTCTGAGCTGGTCGCTAAGTTCGGAGAACTGAATGCTGCGATTGCCAATGAGCATGATTTCTTGGCAACTCGAATCTCCTACAAGCTTGACCTGAAAGGTCCAAGTAGCACCGTTAGCACTGCTTGCTCAACTTCGCTGGTCGCTATTACACAGGCGGTGCGTGCGCTGGTCAGTGGCGACTGTGACCTAGCTCTTGCTGGAGGAGTGTCAATTTCGACGCCGCTCAAAAGTGGCTATTTGCATCAGTCAGGAGGAATGCTATCGAGTGATGGTCACTGCCGACCTTTCGACGCGAAATGCTCGGGCACGACCTTTAATGATGGCGCTGGTTTGGTTGCGCTGCGCAGGCTGCAGGATGCAATTGATGATGGAGACCATATTCATGCTGTGATTCGCGGTTGCGCTACGGGTAACGATGGTGCGAATAAGGTCAGCTTCACTGCGCCAAGTGTGGCTGGGCAGGCGTCCGTGCTCACTGCTGCGCTGGAGGATGCGCAGGTTGATCCGGCGACGGTTGGCTATATCGAAGCTCATGGCACTGCCACTCAGATGGGTGATCCAATCGAGTTTGCTGCTCTCAATCGATCTTACGGTGCATCATTTGATGCCGACAGCAAGTGTGCACTTGGTTCTGTGAAGAGCTCAGTTGGTCACTTGGTGCATGCGGCTGGAGTTACCGGTTTTATCGCAGCTGTAATGGCGATCGAGAATGGAGTGGTTCCGCCGACGTTGTTCTATGCCAAGCCCAATCCTCTCCTAAGGCTGGATCGAAGTCGTTTTTACGTGAACTCTTCGCCGAGTCAGTGGGTCGAGGCTGATCATCCACGACGTGCCGGGGTGAGTTCGTTTGGCGTCGGAGGAACGAACGCTCACGTTGTCATTGAGCAGGCGCCTTCGACTGCTTCGCGTAGTGGGGAGGCATCTGAGGATCTTAGCCAAGATGAGAGGCCGCACGTTCTTTGTGTCTCAGCCAAGACTGAGTCGGCTTTAACCAAGCAAGTCGATGCTCTCGCTCAATTCTTAAGTGATTCGGATGGAACCGTCACGTTGCCGTCGGTTGCCAAAACTTTGCAGTCTGGCCGGGTCGCTATGCGTTACCGGTCGGCCGTTGTCGTTTCCTCGCTAGTCGATAGTGTGTCTGCGCTTCGCTGTGCGCCACCGATTGTAGATGCTAACAAGTCTCGTCGCGTCGCATTCCAATTCCCCGGTTATGGATCTCAGCAGTCAGGAATGGCACGTTGGCTATACCTGCAATCTGCCGCCTTCCGTGCTGACTTAGACAATGGTATCGCGCTTGTCTTGGCTGCCAGCGGTATCGACATTCGTACGTATCTGCTCGAAGCCGGTGCGGAAGAAGGAGACGCTTCGGTTGATCTGAGAACCAAGTTGCCTGCGCTGTTTGTTTTTCTCCACTCCATGGCTGTGACGCTTGAGGATGCTGGGCTGCGAGCGGAGACCCTTATTGGCTGTAGCTTGGGTGAGTTCGTGGCCGGAGTTGTTGGTGGTGTTTTGTCGTTTGAGGACGCGGTAGCAGTGGTTGTTGCGAGCTCTTCGGCAGCTTTTGACTTGCCGACTGGTGGAATGCTGACGGTCTTGTGCTCAGAGTCAGAGGCTCGTGCAGTGGTTGCTAGTGACGTGACAGTCGCAGCGGTGCATGCAGAAAACATTGTGGTGCTGTCTGGTGCTACGGATGCAATTGAAGCGAGTCGTGTTCAGTTGGAGGCTGCCGGCTTGGTGACAATGCCGGTAGCAATCGATCGTGCATTCCACTCTGAGATGGTTGATCCGATTGTTTTAGAGCTGGAGCAGCAGTTATCAGGTTTCACGCTAAATGCTCCTCAGCGGCGTATCGTGTCGTCTATCACCGGTAATGATCTGACGACTGTGGAAGCAAAAGATCCTAGCTACTGGGCGCGTATTTTAAGTCGACCGGTCCGATTCGTAGATGCACTGCGCCAGTTGGGTAGCCCTGAAGACCATATCTTAGTTGAGGTCGGTCCAGGATCGGGATTGACTGCGTTAGCTTTGGTTCATCCTGGGGCGCGTAGTGCGCATCCAGTCGCTGCTCTCCCTAGCGGTGGTGCCGATTGTAAAGCCCTGAGCGAGGTTCATGATGCCGTCGCTCACTGTTGGCTGCATGGAGCGAGTGATCAGATTTCCACCGCTAGGGCTGCACGGCGCACCCAGTTACCCACTTACTGCTTTGAGCGATCTCGTCATTGGCTTGAGCCAATCGCTGGGCACAATTCGTCAATTGATTCTTTGCAGGCAGCAATCAGTGGTTTGCAAGTGGAGGGATCTGATGGTCAAGGTCTTTCGCAGCGGCTTGGTGCTCTCAAAGAATTCATAGAGCGGCAGATCGTTGTCATGCGGTCCCAGTTGGGTGCGATCGAAGTCGCCGAGTCTAAGCTGTCTGATCAGGTCCGAGATGTTCGCGACCACAGATAGGTGCGCAGGAGGCAATTGTCTAAAATCACATCTGTGCGATGGCGGGGGATCATCATGCTGGTGCTGAGTTTGATTTGCGCTGGCCTCTTGCTGGTTGCCTTGGCTTTGAGTTGCGATGGGCGGCGGCGGGGTAAGAGTCGGTCGGTTTCGGAAGGCCGCGTATTGGTCGGTGTGCTCGGAGATTCGGATTCGGCTGCCTACCAAGATAAGGTGACGTTTCCTGATGATGGGCCTGTTCCGGGTGGCAGCTACCACTCGGTTACATTTCAGTGGCCTGAGGTCCTAGCGCGGATTCGCAGCAACCAGGTGGACCTCGGCGAGTGGTCGGTGTGGGGTGTGCCGCGATGGCTGTCTTGGTCGAGAGTTCGTGACGGTCTTGGATTGCCTTGGCGAGCGCCGCAGCGAGAAACCCATCAGCACAATTTGGCTTGGCCATCTGGGTGCGAGTCGTTGACCAAGGGCGCGTTGCGTCAGACTCAGCGGCTGGTTGAAGTTATGGATGAGAAGCCCGAAGCCTGGCGTCGCGGGGTAGTCGTGATCCGTTCTGGGGTAAACGATATCGGCAAAGAGCAGGCACTTAGTGTGCTTGCGAGTCAGCCGGATGATCCAGAGATCTTGTCCTTGATCAACGCCTGTGTTGATCACATTCGGGCGTCGGTTGGGCTGATCCACGAGCGTCATCCAAAGACATCCGTAGTTTTAGTCGGCATCTTGAACAACTCAGATTGGCCACCGTATCTCGCGCGATGGCAATCAGCGGAGGCGCAGCGCAATATTAATCGTGGTCTCGATCATTTTGATGATGCTCTGCGCACCTTGGCATCGGGAGATTCACGACTGGCGTTCTTTAACGACCGAGCATGGTTTGCACGTAACTGGGGGCAGCGTAATCTGGAGACTGGCATGCCGTCCTATAAGAGTGTGAAAATCAGCGAGAGTTTGACTGTTTCAAACTCATCGGGTGATAGTCCCAGCCATGCTGTGTTGGCTAATTTGCACGCGGGGCTGGTCTGGAATACACTTTGGACGCAGGCGATCGTGGAGTTGATGCATACTCAGTTCGAGCTGCGAATTGATCGGGTTACCGATGTCGAAGTTAGGCAGTTTATCCAATCTCAGGTCGAGACGCTTTCCTCAATCCAGCAGCCAAGTGATGGCTGATTTTCTGGATCTGGAACTATGAATAACCTTAGTCGTCGCCAAAGCATCAGCCGTAAGTTGGCGGGAATAATTGATGCAGCTACAGGTGTAGAGGTTGATGAAGATCAATGGGTCGAACCGTTTGTAGCGCTCGATCTAGACTCTCTCTCGTTGACTCAGATCGCTATCCAAGTGCGCCGGGATTTTTCCGTCGAGGTGACGTTCCGTCAGCTGATGGAAACGCATGATTCGGTCGACAAGCTTGCGGCGATGCTGGCCAGTCAGTTGCCTGATACGGCGGAAGAGTTGCCGGCCGAGTTAGAGGTTCAGCCGTCAGTTTCACAGAGTGATGCTTCACAGAGTGATGCCGGTGCCCCAGTCAATCCATCATTGATAGAGCAGGTGATCTACCAGCAGTTGAAAATGATGGAGCAGCAGATGGCATTGCTTAGCGGCCGACAGGATGTGCAGCCACAGCAATTGCCGAATGTGACAGCAAAGCCTGTTTCTGAGGCTGCGTCATCATTGCCAGTTGAGCAGCTGGCTACGCCGGGCAAGGAGAGCAACCCCGCATCTAGCAATGGTGCAAGTGTCAGCCGTAGTCCGGTGAAGTCTTTTGGAGCGATTGCCCGCATTGATGCGTCGTCGCCTAACAAGCTCACCGCCCTACAGCAGAGTCGGTTAGATTTGTTTGTGCGCTTCTATACTGAGCGCACCAAGGGTTCTAAGAGCTACACAGAAACTCATCGCCCTCACTTGGCAGATCCAAGAGTTGTAACCGGGTTCAAGCCACTCAAGAAAGAGCTCACCTATCAGGTGGTCGTTGACCGTTCGAGCGGTAGTCATATCTGGGACGTTGACAACAATGAGTATGTCGACGCACTCAATGGGTTCGGCATGAGTTTGTTTGGTTGGCAGCCGAAGTTCATTTTGGATGCGGTCAAGCGCCAGTTGGATGAAGGCTACGAAATAGGGCCTCAGCATCCGCTCGCCGGAGAAGTCGCGCGTTTGGTTTGCGAGTTAACTGGTTGTGAGCGTGCAGGTCTTTGCAACACTGGTTCGGAGGCAGTCATGGGTGCGCTACGCATCGCGCGAACCGTGACTGGCCGGCAGACGATTGTAGTGTTTTCTGGCGCCTATCACGGAATCTTCGATGAGGTGATTGTGCGCGGTGGCAAACAGCAGCGAGCGTTTCCTGCTGCCCCAGGGATCATGCCCAACACCGCTCAGAACGTCTTGGTGTTGGAGTATGGTAAGACAGAGGACTTAGCAATTCTCAGGTCGAGAGCCTCAGAGATTGCTGCCGTGCTGGTTGAGCCTGTGCAGAGCCGCCGACCAGATCTGCAGCCTGTGGAGTTCTTGCGCGAGTTGCGTGAGATCACCGAAGAGTCCGGCTCACTCCTGGTCTTTGATGAAGTCGTCACAGGATTCCGTTGTCATCCCGGTGGCATCCAGTCCTTGTTTGGCATCCGAGCTGATATCTGTACCTACGGCAAGGTCGTCGGTGGCGGATTTCCGATAGGCATAATAGCCGGCAAGAGAGAATACCTGGATGCGCTCGACGGCGGATCGTGGCAGTTCGGCGACGACTCAATTCCGACCGTCGGTGTCACCTACTTTGCTGGCACATTCGTTCGTCATCCGCTGGCGTTGGCCGCTGCCCAGGCGGCTTTAAAACACATGGCGGATCAAGGTCCTAAACTTCAAGAGCAGTTGACGGCTCTGACAAGTGATTTGGTAGCCACGCTGAACGCGCATTGCCAGCAGCTCGGAGCGCCCATTGCTGCGACCTGCTTCTCCTCCGTATGGAGGATCAACTTCGTTGAAGACCATCCTCTGCAAGACTTGCTGTTTGCAATGATGCGTAGTCGTGGTGTGCACATTCTTGAAAACTTCCCGTGTTTTCTGACTACAGCGCATAGCGTTGAGGATGTCGATTGGATCACCACAGCGTTTAAGGATTCTGTAGTAGAGCTTCAGGAAGGTGGATTCCTTCCCAAGCATCGGGACAGCCGTAAGGCTGATTTTGATTCGTCAAATCCGCCAGTAGCAAATGCGCGCTTGGGTCGAGATCCCGAAGGCAATGCCGCCTGGTATGTTCCAGACCCGAAGCGTTCGGGCAGCTTTCTAAGGTTCGAGAGCTAGGCATGGACGAGTCTGCTAACGATTCGGCACCAGTGAACTACGATCCGTTCGCGGATGGTGTTCTTGAGCGAGTCGTTCCGACGACGGATCCTCAGCGTGAAGTTTGGCTGGCCACGCAACTCGGTGATGAAGCCTCACTCGCTTACAATGAATCCATAAGCATAAGTTTTTCAGGCGAACTTGATCTAGTGGCTTTGCGGTCAGCTCTAGTTGACCTTGTTCAGCGCCACGAGGCTTTACGTTCAACCATTAGCAAGAATGGGCAAGAGCTACGAGTTGCGCCGGATGGCTCGGTGAAGCTTGTTGAGGTTGACCTTTCCAAGAGCGATGACTCGACCAAACAGTCGCGTCTTGCAGAGGCATCTCAGCGTGCGGTCGAGACTCCGTTTGATCTTCAGGCGGGGCCGCTTCTACGCCTTGAGTTGTTGACTTTGGCGGCCAGAGAGCACGTTCTGATTGTCGCTGCGCACCACCTCATTTGCGATGGTTGGTCGTTTGGCGTGATCATCAAAGAGCTAGTAAGTCTCTATTCAGGTTATGTGAGGTCTGGCAGCGGTAAGCTTGAGCAGCCGGCTTCGTTTGCTAACTATGCTGCTTCGCAAGACTCCCGCGACAGCAGCCAGCAGGCACAGCAAGACGAGGCTTACTGGCTCGGACAGTATTCATCGGTCCCGGCCAATATCGATCTGCCTGCAAATCGTCCGCGGGGTAATCAGCGAACATTTAGATCTGAGCGAATCGATCATGTTTTAGATCAAGCACTGGTCGAGCGGGTCAAGAAGTCGGGTGCACGTTCTGGAGTTGGGCTCTTTGCTGCATTGTTGGGAGGCTTCTCTAGCCTCATGCAGCGTCTATCTGGCGCGACTGATCTAGTCATTGGCGTTCCGGCAGCTGGCCAACTTGTCGTGGGGCAGGAAAGCTTAGTTGGGCACTGCGTCAACTTTCTGCCAATACGTTTGTCTTGTGAACCAACGACTGCATTCAGTGATCTGCTAGCTGCCACACAGACTCGGCTGCTTGACGCTTTCGAGCATCAGTCATGCACATTTGGCCGCATGCTTCAGAAGCTCCCAATTTTGCGTGATCCCGGCAGGCCGACGCTTGTCAGCGTCATGTTTAATTTGGATCAGGATTTCGGCGAAGGTGATCTCAACTGTCCAGGTCTATCCATCAAGGTCACGGCAAACCCTCGCAGCTACGAGATGTTCGAGCTGTTTGTAAATGCAGCGCCAGTTGAGGGTGGTCTACGACTCGAGTGCCAATTCAATGCAGACTTGTTTGACGGCCAGTCAGTTCGGACTTGGATGCGATCTTATGAATCGCTACTGCGGTTGGCATCCGAGTCGCCGGCACAAGCCATTTGCGACCTTGAAATCATTAGTCAAGAAGATCACGACCGGCTTGCTGGTTGGAACAAGAATGCAGTGCCGATCTCTGATTCAGCGCTCATTCACGAGTTGATTGAAGCTCAAGTTGCCCGCAATCCTTCGCATCCTGCGATCATCTGGGGTCAGCAGAGCATTGGTTATGGCGAACTTGACGCACGCGCGAATCAGATAGCGCACAGTCTTGCGGAGCTAGGGGCCGGTCCAGATAAGCTTGTCGGTCTGCATGTTGAGCGGGGTCCAGATATGGTCGCCGCATTGCTGGCGGTGCTAAAAGTTGGGGCTGCCTACGTCCCGCTTGATCCTGCCTATCCTGCTTCACGACTCGCGTTCATGGTGGAGGACTCGCGGCTTGCTGTGCTGGTCACTGAGGATTCAGTCGCGGCGCACAGTTTGATGCCTGAGTCGCAGTGCCTAGTCTTAGATCGTCAGCGAGCGCACATCGCTAACCAGCCTAGTAGCCCTGTTGCTGCTTCTAGTAGTAAAGGTCTGTCGTCTGGCGTTGCCTACGTGATCTACACGTCTGGGTCGACTGGTACGCCAAAGGGTGTATGTGTTTCGCATCGGTCAGTCGTCAATTTTCTGCAGTCGATGGCGTCAGATCCCGGTTTGACACCGGCGGATCGAATGGTTGCCGTGACGACGTTGTCGTTTGACATTGCGATTAACGAACTGCTTTTGCCTCTGTTTGTGGGGGCGACAGTTGTGCTCGCGAGGCGGGAAGAGGCTGGCGATGCATCGCAGTTGTCCGAGCTTCTTTATTCGAGCCAGGCAACCGTCATGCAGGCCACGCCATCAACTTGGCGCTTACTGCTTGATGTAGGTTGGAAAGGGCATAGCAAGTTCAAAGCACTCTGTGGTGGTGAAGCGCTGACTTCAGATTTGGCTGCTCGGCTGCTGCCATGTAGCAGTGAGCTTTGGAACCTATATGGACCGACTGAGACTACCGTGTGGTCGAGTTGCGGTCTGATCACTTCGCCTGATCCCAGCATCACAGTAGGGCGCCCGATCGACAACACCTCTGTCTGGGTGCTCGATGAGCAGCGGCGCGTTTGTCCGGTCTCAGTTCCCGGTGAGATCTGGATTGGTGGAGAGGGAGTTGCCATTGGATATTTGCATAGACCCGATCTGACTGCAGAGAGATTTGTTGAAGATCCATTTTCGGATGTTGCCGGTGCGCGTATCTACCGGACTGGAGATCGCGGCCGTTGGCGAGCGGATGGAGTTCTGGAGGTGTCCGGCCGACAAGACTTCCAAGTGAAGGTGCGCGGGTTTCGCATCGAACTTGGGGAGATTGAGTCGAGTGTCGCTGGTTACCCTGGCGTGACCGAAGCCGTTGCGATTACTCGTGAGGACCAGCCGGGGGACGTGCGAATCGTCGCTTATTATGTTGTGGACTCGCATACGAAGCCTTCGGTTGAAGATCTTCGCGATTACCTAGCAGGGGTGTTGCCAGACTACATGGTTCCACAGCACCTGGTTTGCTTGCCAGAGTTGCCCCGGTTGCCAAACGGTAAGCTTGACCGATCTTCGTTACCGGCTGCCGTAGTTGCGCGATCAACTACTACCCGCTTCATCAAGCCTAGGTCAGCTACTGAGACCGGTGTAGCCGTTGAGTTTACAAGTGTGCTGGGCCTCGGCGAAATTGGTATCGATGACGACTTCTTTGTGATCGGCGGGCATTCGTTGTTGGCAGCACAGTTAGTTAACCGACTGAATAGCCTCTTCGAAGTCGACTTGTCTATCCGCGCTGTGTTTGAAGGACCTACAGTGCGGAGACTCGCAGAGGCAATTGATCGATTTGATCAACTGCCGGCGCAGGCGCGAGTGCAGATTGACAAGGTGCCAGACCAGAGTTTTGAGACAGCGTCCGTGGCACAGGAGCGCCTGTGGTTTTTAGAGAATTTACGGCCTGGTCGTGTTGCGTATCACGCACCTTCAGCTCATCGATTGCGTGGGCCTCTGAATGAGGGTGCGTTTGAGCAAGCGTTCCGTGAGGTCGTTCGTCGGCAGCCATCGCTGCGAACCTACTTCAAGCGCGCGGACGGCGCCGTTGATCAGTGTGTGCAGGCAGATGTGCCTGTGGCCTTGTTCCCTGCTGAGTCACTTGAGTCTGTCCCGGCTGTGCAGCGTGAAGAGGTGTTGCTTGAGCGTCTTCAGGGATTGACGGCGGAGTTGTTTGACCTGTCTGTTGCGCCACTCTTTCGAGCTAAGGTTTTTAAAGTTAGCGAGGAAGAGCATGTCTTCTTCTTCATGGCGCATCACATCGTTTGGGACGGTTGGTCTTTTGACCTTCTCTACCAGGAGATGTCGTCGCTCTACGCCGCTTATGTTGCGGGGAAAGCCAGCCCGTTAGCGGAGCTTGCCGTGACGTATTGCGACTACGCTGCTTGGCACAGAAAGTGGATGGATGGCGATGAGTGTGAGCGACAATCAAGTTATTGGCGCGAACAGCTTGCCAAGCAAGGTCAGGTGACTCCTCTGCCCATTGATCGTTTGCCCTCAGCTAACGCGATCGGCGCAGGGGCAACGAAGTGGGTCTCAGTCGATGCCAATCGTACTGTGTCTTTGCATGCGCTCGCATCGCGCACGGGCGTGACCCAATTCATCGTCACCTTGACGCTTTTTGGAGCGCTCCTATACGACTACTCGCGAGGCCGGAAGTTAGTTATCGGAACACCTGTTCGAGGGCGTCCAGCACCTGATTTTGAGGTGATCATGGGCTACTTCAATAACTTGCTATTGTTGCCTGTTGAGATTCGACCTTCCGAGAGCGTGCTTGATCTGATCGGGCGCGTGAAGGCTTCCGCTGTAGAAAGATACGCTGCTGCAGATGCACCGTTGGAGAACATCGCAAGCGCGATGAAGCATTCGCCGGGACCTGGATCAGGCTTGTTATACCAAGCATTGTTCTCGTTCCAGGATGCGCGTCAGCGTCCGTTGGAGTGGGGAAGCTTGCGCCATAGTATGATTCCGCTGTTCCAGGGTGGTGTCACAGAAGATATCGGTATGTGGTTTGTCGAAACCTCGGCAGGTCTCGAGGGTGGGTTAACCTACAACACTGATGTTTTGAACGAAGCGACTGCCAATTGGTTGGTGCATCGTTATGGAGAACTGGTTGACACTGTAATTGAAAATCCAGGCATCTCGGTCAGCGCATTGGTTGGGCAGCCTGCGGAAGCGATGGCTGCAAGAATTAGTTATCCAGGTTTGTCTGCGACGCTAGTTGGTGACTCGTTGAGTGATCGTGTGTTGCCAAATTATGTGGCGCCAACGAATCCGGTTGAGGCTCAATTAGCTTCGATATGGCAGTCAGTCTTGGGGTTGCCACGCGTTGGCATCAACGACGAGTTCTTCGAGCTTGGCGGTGATTCATTGAACTCCCTCAAGATGATCTCTGAGGTCGAAAAGATTCTGGGTGTCACGGTCAATCCAATTGATCTAGTGCAGTCGCCGACAATTGCGTCGCTGAGCCGAAGGCTCGCTGTGCCTACGCCTGACCGTCCCAGCTTGGTGGTCCTGCGTCGCGGCAGGGGTCGCAACTTGTTCATGGTGCACGATGGCGACGGTGCCACTTTGCTCTATTCGGGGCTGGCTGGCCTGTTGCCTGAGGATGTCACGGTCATTGGCATTGGTCCGCGCACGTTGCCAGGGGTTCCATTGGCAGCGACCAGTATTGAAGAAATGGCTGGCCAGTATGTGCAGCGAATGCGCGAGCGCCAACCTGTTGGTCCCTACATGATCGGTGGACTGTGTGCGGGTGGTTTGATTGCCTATGAAATCGCGAATCAGCTACGCCAGGCGGGTGAGCCCATCGATCTGGTTGCGATATTTGATGCTGGCACACCACAGTCACCGACTAGATCGACTTTGCTATCTAATCGTCGACAGCAGAGTTTTTCTACCGCGGTGGAAGACATACGACGTCGTCCCTGCGGCGCATTAATGCGTGGTTGGCTAATGGCATCGATGATCGTCGGTGGAGCATGCCGTGTATTGTCATACGAGATCTCCTCACGGATACGCGCAGCTGCAGGTGGATTGCGTGTGGCGCTAATGCGTCAGTTGTTAAAGCGCAATCGTTCTTGGCCAGGGTGGCTGTCATCGCCGAATTTCCGCGATATCTACCGCTACGCGGAGCAACGTTATAAGCCGGTCCCCGTTGACGGAGTTCGAGTCGTTCTCATCCGAGCGACTACTTCCGGCTCAGTCGCTAGCAGTGAGGCTGCTCCGGGCATCGATGACACGCCATACTCTGACTACTACCTCGATAAAATGATGGGTTGGGGAGGTTTGGTGTCAGATCTGACGGCGGTCGACGTCGTTGGCGGGCATTCGAGTATGTTCTGGGAGCCGCACGTGCATTCGCTCGCAAGTGCGATCCGCCCGTTCTTGGCTCCCGTCTCGATCAACTAGGAGTCTTGTCTCGAGCCATTGCCAAAACGCCATGGGGCGGATTGGGACCACTCATTCTGGGATGTGGGGCGCTGGTTTCCTCAATGCCATCGAGTGTTAAGTGTTGCTCGAAATCTCTGGCAAGAGTTGGTCCGTATCCGGGCCGATAAGAAGGAGTCATGAGCAATGAACCACGCAGTCTGGACTTCTGCTTTCGAGTTTTCTCGGTAGTGACTCGGCATTGCAGTGGGTTGCTGCTCGTCATTTGCTTCTTGGCAGTTCCTGCATTGGTTGTTGCGGCGACCCTTTTTCAGATAGGTGCGGGGTCTACTTTCTCTGAGGAAGAAGTTCGTCGGGCTCCGTCAGACGAATCGAGTTCGGCAGTGTCCTTTGAACTTGGTCATGTCATCTGCGGCGACTGTTGCGTTGGCAACATCTGGGCCGCAATTGGCTCGCTTCCTGGAGTCCGGGACCTTGATGCCAAGGCTGGCAATAGCAAGTTTGTGATGTTCTACGATCAGGAAGTAACTAGCCCTCAGAAGGTGCTGGCCAAGTTGGTTGCCGCTGGAGAGTCAGATGCCAAACTTGCAGCCGTGGATCCCGATGATCTGGTGACTGAGCGACGGTGGGTGCGTGCAGTGCCGCAGAATCGTTCGCGTTAGATCGTTTCGAAGGCGGCTCCTGTGAGCCTGTCGAGTTCGGATCCGAACTTATGTTGTTGTGCGACAGCTCTATCGCTCGCTGTTAGCTTTGGCGTTGTTGTAACCAGATCGCCAGCGTGATTGCCAGCCATAGATTCATGCCATCGTCTTCGTTGACTTGGCCCTGCGTTACACGGTGGTGGGTTGCTTTGAGTTCGTCAATGTCGACGTAGTTGCCGAGCTCACTTGTGTCGCCCGTCAGAATGGAATCAATGCGTTCTCGGTCAACGTTCAAAAAGCTGTGTTTGAACTGCTCTCCCCAGTCTGACTTCTGAATTCGCCATTGGATCTGCTGCGGCAAGATCCCCTCCATCGCGCGCCGCTGAATTGCTCGATCCCATCCTTGGTTGAGCTTCTGGTTGGCGGGAATGCCGTAGCAAAACTCGATCAGTCGGCGGTCGAAGTAGGGATGTCTGTGATCAATGCCGAAAGCCGAGGCTGCTTTGTCGTTGACCTCTAGATAATGCGGCACAAGTGCGGAGGTAAGCGAGCGCCAGTGATTTTCGCGGAGGGTGCGTGCTGGACGTAGCTGATCCCCGTGAAGGTCGTGCATTCGATCAGACCAGCCGACTTTTTTGAGGAAGCCTGGGTTGATGATGCTTGGAGCCTTTGGCGTCCCTTTGCTCAAAAGGCTGCTGCACCAGTGCGTCAATGGCTCGATGACCCCTGGAACAATGCCGAAGTGCCACAGAAAGCGCTTGGTTGGATGGCCGGATTGTCGAGCTAGTCCGCGAGCTTCGCGTAGAGCTTTGATCCAGTGTCCGCGACCGCATAGCTCAGCAATGTATTCTAAGCCATGGCATACGGTGGTATCGCCATCAACACCGTCAATCAAAACGCGCACGCCTTTCTGCTGCGCAGCTCTTGCGAGTGCCCAGTAGACGAACATGTTCGGCGAATAGAATGGTTCATCCTCGCTCGCTAGGGTCGCGTCGATTTCGGCCAAGGGGCTGGTGTCACTAGCAGATACGAAAGTCGGATCCATGTGCCCGTCTGCCAGAACTAGGTCGATGAATTTTCGCTCATCGATCGCTGGGAAGTCGGGGAAGGAAGCTGAGAAGGTAGGGAGCGGCGAATGCCCCCATTCCGTTCGCTTTTGTCGGGCAATGTTAGCGAGAGCCGAGGAATCGAGGCCACCGCTCAATAGCAGGCCAATTGGTTGGGTCCCGCGCATTCGGTCACCCATCGCAGTTGTCAGTATGGACCGGAACTCCTCTGCGTAGTCATCATCGGAGGCTCGCTCGACCCGCAGTTCTGGATCGAGCATCCAGTAACGGCGCAGACGGTGACCTGTCGCAGAGGCAGTCAGGCAGTGACCCGGTTCTAGCCGCTTGATGGCCTTGTAGAAGGTGCTTGTTTTGTCGGCGAAGATGCTACCGATGTAGTCAGCGATTCGGCCTTGATCTAGTTCTCGAGTAACCTTGTCGTCGGCGAGCAGTGCCTTGATCTCGGTCGCAAACAGGAAGCAGCTCTTGCCCTGGTGGTAATAAAGCGATCGAGTCCCGAGATGATCCCTTGCGCAGAACAGCGCTTCTTCTTTGGGATTCCAGATCGCGAAAGCGAAGTCACCAAGAAGATGCTCAGGGCATTTTTCTCCCCATCGCGCATAGGCACGTAGGATCAGCTGCTCATCTGATTCTTGAGCAGAGCATGCAAGGATGCGCTGCAGGTCATCTCGGTTATCTAGTCTTGCATCAGCGACCAACACGTTTTGGTCGTGATGCTCTAGTTGCAGTTCACAGCCGCTCTCGGGAGCCCAGAGTGCAAGTTGGGCCATGGCAACGGTGTTGTCCGACCATGAGGCGTTGCCTGCGACCCCACGATGGCGCTGGCTCTCCAGCATCCGCTGGAGTTTGTCTGGAAGGTTCGATGCCCCACGTAGCTGTAGTATGCCTAGAATGCCGCTCATTTGATGCTTGTTAGCCTGGGGCTCGCCTGGCAGTTGTCACTAGGACAGCCCTGTTTTTTTTGGCTATTTCGAGTGTGCGTTGATGATTAGTAGTCCTAGACCTCGGAAATCATGCTGATCCAACTGCATTAAGGTAGATGGATCCGTCTAATCAGAGTCAGTCATTCGTTAGCATCAACCCTGCCATGGGCTATGATAGTTGCAGGGAAAAGCTCAGACTTTCAGATGCAAGATATAAGATTGGAGACCGTTGTGCGTGCGGGCCTGCGCCAAATGTCCGCAGAACTCGATGGCGAGGCCGTCGTTTTAAGTTTCGACGATGGTAAGTACTACAGCCTTAATCCAATTGGGGCTCGTATTTGGCAGCTAATAGAGGGTTGGCGCAAAGTGTCGGATCTACTTGTCGTCCTCTTGGAAGAATATGATGTTGAGGCTGCGCAATGCGAGTCAGACTTGATTGTGCTGCTGACCCAGCTTCGAGACCTGCGATTGGTTGAAGTTCAGGATGCAACTAGCGCGTAGATTATTCCGGCTCTCATGGGCGGATAAGTCTCTGCTAGTAAAAGCATTTCTGCTTATTGCTTGCGTGCGAATCGCGTTTTTGCTGCTTCGTTTCACTCGAACTAAGAGCATCTTGGACCGGTTCCAAAAACGACCAATCCCGCGCTTGGTTGCGCAGCAGCAGCGTTCAGAGCGGATTGCTCGCATGGTAGAAATAGCCAGTCACATGATCCCTAAAGGTCGCCACTGCTTGACGAGAGCTATGGTTCTTGAGTTGTTTCTACGGCGTCGCGGTCATGACGCTCATGTCAAAATAGGTGTTGCGCGAGACGATTCGGGCAAGCTTATTGCGCATGCTTGGTTGCACTGTGACGGTGTCGTCCTCATCGGCAGTCATGGTGCGGCAAACTATGTAGAAGTGTCGTCTCCACCTTCGCGCTCCTTGCGCTGAACCTATCCATAAACCCTCATAGAGCGCATTGCATGACGAACGGCATTGAGGTCACTGGACTGGTCAAGCGGTATCCACGCAACCGTGACTTGTTGCAGTTTTTGCGTCATCCTTTGCGTCGCGAATACACTGAGGTGTTGCACGGGGTGGATCTGAGCATCCCGCGCGGAGGTGTTTATGCGCTTCTTGGACCAAATGGTGCCGGCAAGACGACGTTGCTGAAGTTGTTGGCCGGATTGTTGCTGCCTGACAGCGGTAAGATCGTGGTTGATGGCGCAGATCATGGTGGCGATCCGCACGGTCTGCGCGATCAGGTTTCGCTAGCGGTCTGCGATGAGCGTTCGTTCTATTGGCGTATCAGTGTGCGCGAAAACCTTCGCTTCTTCGCGACTCTGTATGGGCACCATGGCAAGGGCCGAGACAGCCGGATTCGTGAGTGTCTCGAGCTAGTTGGTCTTGAGGGCGTTGCGGAGAGGCGTTACATGGAGCTCTCATCCGGCATGCGTCAAAAGTTGGCCTTGGCGCGCGGCCTATTGGTGGAGCCGTCAATCTTGATGATGGACGAGCCAACTCGATCACTAGATCCTGAGTCGACGGTGCGCATTCATGAGGTGGTTGGCAAGATCCTTGCACAGGATCCCAAGCGTATCATTCTCTACTCAACGCATGATCTTGCTGAGGCTGAGTCCATCTCTAGCCATGTCATCATTCTGCGTAATGGTCGCATTGTGACGCAGCGTAGTCTTGCTGAGGCCGAATCTGACCGTGGAGTGGTCTACCGTATTCGCACCTACCCGGCTGTCTCGGAAGCTTCGCTAGAGGTTCTGCCTGGCGTCGATGTCATCGGCAATCACGAGGATACCGTGACAGTCCGTCTGGCGGATCTTCAACGTCTGGGGGTAGTTTTGGAAGCCCTGCGTGGTTCGGGCCTCCAGCTTCTCGAGTTGGTTCAGGAGCATTCGTCGTTGCGCGACCTTTATCTAGCTAGTGGGGGGCAGGGCGAATGAGCTTTTTGCGTATCGCCGGTGCCTTTGTGAGGCGTGAGTTCTTGGAAGAAGCCTCTTATCCGTTGAAGGTGATCTTCAGCCTTGGGGCGGTAGTGATCAGCCTTGGCTTCTTGGTGGTGTTCACGGACTTCCTCGGAAAGACCCTGATCTACAAACTTGGTGACACAAGCGGTGATTATTTGCCGTTCGTCTTGCTGGGGGTCAGCTTCCACACTTTGTTGGACACCGCTTTGCGGGAGTTGAGTTCGCGCGTGCGTCAAGCCCAGACTCAGGGAGTGTTGGAGGCGCTGCTTGCAACCAGGGCGCCGCTGCGTTTCGTCATGATGGCGTTGCCGCTATATCCGGTTATGCGGGCGTGTTTCCGAATCGTGATTTTGTTGCTGCTCGGTGCATGGCTGTTCGACGTGTCCCTGCGGTGGGAGCACTGGCCGATGGCGTGTGCAGCGCTAGCTATGGGGGTCCTAGTATTTGGGGCTCTTGGGCTGCTCTTCGCTGGTTTAACCGTGGTTTTTAAGCGCACGGAGGCGGTGATCCAGGCTTTCAATGCATCTTGCTTCTTTTTGGGCGGGGTCATTGTGCCGTGGGAAGAGTTGCCGTTAGCGCTCCAGTCGGTGTCGGCAGTCCTGCCGCTGACGCCAGCATTGGAGGCGTTCCGCTACTCGTTGCTCGACGGCAGTGATTGGGGTGAGGCTTGGCCTGCCTTTGCCCGGATGATGTTGTTCGCCGCGATCCTGATTCCCTTGAGTGTCTTCGTGTTTCGCTGGTCTGTGCGGCAAGCAATGCGTGATGGCAGTCTTGCGCAATACTAAGTGCAGCGGCGTCCTGTATTGGCGGCGTCTATTCTCCTAAGTCTAGGAAAAGAGCTGGGTGTTACCCCCTGCCGCATTAACATTTAGAGCTTAATCATGGCTAGACCGTATTGATTTGGCCGCGAAATGTAGTAGACTTCTCCTCTCCACACTACACCCGTTGCCAAGGGAAGAAGGCAACCAAGATGAACATGACACCACAAGAACCACAGCCAGCCCGGTCGGAAAAGAAGGAATACGTCAGCCCAAGCGTCTCTGAGCAGGGCAGGGTTGAAGATTTGACTCAATGGCTAGGTGGCCGTTGGGGCGAGTTTTTCAATGGCCAAGGCTCCGGCTGGAATCCTTGGTCTGCAGTCGACTACAGCTAGGCATCTAGTTGGTAGAGACCTGGGGCTGTAGGCATGTAGTCTGCAGACATCCCGGGCAAAAAAGTCGGCACATCTGATGTTCCCTCGCGGTGCTACTGCGAGGAGTGCCGCGGCAACCTGTTTTGCCTCATCCTGCGACGTAATAAACTGTTGCTGCTGCAGGGTTTGTGTGGTCCCGTCTGGTGACATCGGCAACATGCCGAGGTCCGCAGTTGCGATATGTTGCAATGGCGACAGACCCTCTCCTAATCATCCCCGGTCCTGATGTTTCGTTATAGCGTCTACGGTCTGAAGGTTGAGTCTGACCTCGAACTCCGGGGCCTGCGTGTCTGCGAATCGGCGGCCGGTTCGGTGGACGTTGAGATTCGGTCGCTCCCCAGCGCCGGCACCAGTAAGCCAGCCAAAGGCAACTGGCACCATCTTGGGCCTCAAGAGTCTCAGTTGGTCTGGGAAGGCGTCGGCTCCTTTATGATTCGGGGTGGTTGCAGCATTGGCTACCAAGAACAAGATGGCGCCATGTCTGGGTGCCTTGGGCAGGCTTTGCTGGGGCCAGCAATGGGACTTTTGCTGCAGCAGCGCGGACTCATGCCTTTGCACGCGAGTGCGCTCGCCATTGATGGTGTGGCGATTGGTATTGCGGGCGATTCAGGAATGGGGAAATCGACGACTGCTCATGCCCTTCATGAGCGGCAGCACCGTCTTGTCACCGATGACATCGCTGCTTTGTCTTGCCGTGGCGACGAGGTCATCATTCCGCCGGGGCATGCTGCGCTTCGTTTGTGGCCAGATAGCTTGTTGCGGGTCTCGGATAACCCTGGCGCGCACGAGCGCATACATGCAGATACCGAGAAGCGTCGGATCGACCTGGCCGATGGCATTGCTGTCGAGCCATTGCGCTTGGCGGGCATCGTCGTGCTATGTGATGGGGATGATGAGCGTTTGGAGCGGCTCTCATTGCCGCGGGCAACAATCGAGTTATTGCGGCACTACTACTATCCAGAGCTCACCTGCAAGGTGCTTGGGCCAAGTGTGTTGATGCAGCAATGCGGACGGCTTGCGGAGCGGCTTCAAGTTTGGCGTCTTCATCGCCGCAAGCTGGCGGGCTCGATCGATAAAATGGTTCGTTTGATTGAGCAGTGCCGAGAATCATTGAGGTGAGCTGATGGCCCTGCTGATGGCCCTGCTGATGGCCTTGCCTGCTAATGCCTGCTCTGTTTGGCGTCATCCGTAGCTCGTGTGAGCGAGGGCCGGCCTACTCGCGGCCAGATCTTCGATAGCTTTGAGCGAGATCTCCGATGCTTGGGTAGGACGCGCTGGGTGGGGACTTTAGATGCATTCGGCATGCTATCATGCGCAGCCAGCCGCGAATGCCCGGTAGTCCCCAGCGCGCGAGCCTTCGATCCCTCAGTATTCCTTGCAAGCTAAGAGGGCGGGCGCTCTCAACCGATCTACGTAAGGACTCTGGAATGACCAAGTCGCCATGGGCACTTAGGAACCCGAGCGCCTTCCATAGCATCTCTTCTTGCTCTCGATCTGGCATCAAGCTTTTGATGCGGTCGGGGCATAGTCTCGCGCCTTCGCGCTGCACCACAAATGCTAGGTCTAGCAGCCAGCCCAGCATGAATCCTGAATCTTGGCGATGGCCAAGGAGGTGGACCATTAAGTGGACTAGCTGTGCATTTGGTTCCCAGTGTCTGATCGGCTGTTCGCCAAGAACCGAAATCGTGACTTCTTCCGAAATCTGGTCGCGGATCTCTGGAGGGAAGAGCGTGAATCGATAGTGGATATCGAACGACATGCCTTTGTCATTGCGATAGTAGATCGCATCCTCTGTTTCCTTGTCGCCGTGCATCACAAACCCCATGTTCTCGAAGGTTTGCTGGATCACTGATGATTCTTCTGGTCGAACTAGGAGGTCGATGTCTCCCAGTGGTCGTGTGCCGCTATCTGGGTAGTAGATGTTAGCGAGCAATGACCCCTTCAGGAGGATGGGCCGGATGCCAGCTTTGGCTAGGGAGTCCAGAAGTTCCCTCAGCGTTCGCATGAGCAAGCTGTTGGCCAGAAGCGTTTTTCGGTAGTCGTCTGCAAACGCTGCAGCGAAAGGGGCCGGAATCTCCCGGTCGAGTCCAAGCGAGCGCATCTTGTAGCCCGCCAGTGGGGTGATGCGATGCATGCGCAGTTCGTTGATCGTCGACTGCCATGCTGCCGCACTCTTCGAAGGCAACGGCCTGTTCCGGCTATTGCTAGACGTAGAGTCCCGATTTGTCAGGATCAGGCGAATGATTGCTGGCAACAGTTCTAGCACTGTTGGTCAAGCTACCATTGAGGCGGCGCATGCTGAAGCCTTTGGTCTCTCGTAAGGATGAGTTGCTTCGAGCATTTGTGCTATCATATATGGGCAATCCGCCAGCCCTACCATGCGGCCGATGATTGCGGCAGATGACCCGGGTGATTCATCGAGTTGGCGGCCTGAATTTCTTCAGCGTCGTCTATCAGTGTTGTCTGCCAGCGTCGGCGTTCCTTTTCCAGGAGGCCTACCTTCTTCTTTTTGATGTCTCCTGCAGCAATGAGTGACACCGATAACCTAGCTTCTGAGGATGAGAGTTTGATCAACAACCGTTGGGTCAAATACATCATTGCCTCGATCCGACGGTATTTCGTTCTAATCGTAATTGTTGCTGTCGCCGGAATGTCCGTTGGGGCCCTTCTGAGTCTGACGGTCCCCAATCAGTATCGCTCGGTGGGCAAGCTGCTGGTTCGTCCAGGGGTGCGTGAGACAACTACGCCAGAGTCAGCTTTCTCGGGAACGGAAGCAGCCGCAACCGGGACTTCTGTTCGGCAATTCGTTGAGAATGAGATGCAGGTGCTAGCGGCACCGCAGTTGTTTGAAAAGGTAGTGGAGCAGCTTGGCGTTTCTAAGTTGTTGGCTCCGTACAATCCGTCGGAGTTGGATGCAGACGACCTGCCTTGGTACACCGCAAAGATCCATGCTTTTCAAAGCTGGTGGTTCCGGTCCGTTGGTAGTCACGACAGCGAGAGCGTTGCGCTACCTCCGTTGAAGCTGGCTGAAATGATGTTGGCCGCAACGGTGAGCATCAATCCAGAGGTGGGGACGAACGTGATCTCCTTCACCTACGAGTCACACTCCGCTACGTTGGCTCAGAGCGTTGTTGATGCAGCCCTCTCAGCTGCGATTGAATTGCATCGGGATGTGTTCAATCGGTTCTCAACGCTCAGTGCCATTCAGAGCGAATTTAGCAGCGCCGAGAAGTCCGCGCGTACATCAGAGAAGTTGCTGCTCGAGTTCCGGAAGGCGAACGGCATCTACAATCACGAGTCGCAGCGTAATAAGTTGCTGGAAGATCTAGGCGCTCTCAGCGCCCAGATGACAACATTCAATACCAGTATCGAAGCTAAGAGAGCTGAGATTGCTGCGCTGGAAAGCTTACTAAGTAGGGTCTCGCCAGACCGTTTGATCAGCGGGACAAGCAACACCATTCTCAACCCTGGTTATTCATCTCTGACAAGCTTCCTGCTAGAGCTGAGGCGGATGGACCTGGCGCTGGATACGGAAAGGAAAGACATCAGTCCGGGGGAGTTCGAGAGCCGAAAGAAGCGTCTGACCAAGCTGATAGAAGATACTGGCACTAGGTTGCAGCAGGAGGGATTGCAGCTGGTTCTGGACCGTGGCCGTGAAGAGAACCCCTACTTCATTTCAACAAAGCAGAGCATTGATAGCCGGGAAGTCGAAGTTCAAGGACTCTTGAAGCAAGCAGAGAAGCTGAGGGAGAACTACGAAGTAATCGTCTCTGACCTGGCTATATTCGAATCGTTGTTGCCTGACTTGAGCGAGCTTCAGCTCGACGCGGAACAAAAGCGGTCTATTGCTAGTCGTCTTGCCGAAGGCGTTGCCAGCATGCGAACCGTTGAGAGGTTAGAGCAGCTCAACCTGAGCAACATTCAGGTGATGCATCCGGCAACATTTGAGCCGCTTAAGATTGGCCCTCAGCGTGGCAAACTGGTGGTCGGCGCTGGGTTTTTCGCAGCAGTGTTGGGAGCGTTGCTCGCCTTGTTGTTGGCATGGCGTGATCCCAAGGTTAGGAATCATCATGATCTGGTGATGCTGGGAGTGCCATCCTCCGGGTTGCGTATCAGCAATTCATTGCAGCGCAAGCGTTTGCCAAGTAAGGCCGTCATCGAGTCCTTACCGCGGCAATTTCATGACGTCAGTAGAGACATTGCAAGCTTCTGGGCTGCCCTACCATATGACCACCGTGCCACAGAGGGTCTTAAGATTGGGTTCGTGCCATGCGGTGAAAACCCCAACGTTGGCCTTGCAGCAGCGACGCTAGCTATTGGTCTCGCTGCGTATGGTGGTGAGCAAGTTCTCTATGTGTCTTGTTCGGGCGATGACAATTGGTTTTCCAAGCGGCTAGGGCTTGAACAGCGACTTGGCTGGAGCGAGGTCCTCAACGGTCAGTGCGAAATTAACCAAGCGGTCACTGCTACATCGATCTCGGGATTGTCTTACCTGCCAATGGGGTTGGTAACTAATACGGTGCCGCACCCGCTTGCTGGTCCAGGCCTCATAGCTCTCCTAGATCAGGTGAGCTTTGGCTATCGATTCGTGATCGTCGCAATGCCGGCAATCAGCGTGCGGCCTGAGGTCCAGTCGCTGCTTTCTATCGTCGATGCTGTTGAGATTGTGGTTAGCACTCGAAAGACACGTAAGGATGCAGTGCGCGATACTCTTGCTGCTGTCGCGGTAGGAGGCAGTCGCCTGATTGGGGCAGTTTTACAGAAGGGCTCGCGCGCGCTGAATCGTTGATCTGTATTCTGGAGTCACTTGAGCTGTCTCTGGCTGCTTCAGTTTGCGTTTGAGCGAGATTCTTCGTTGTTCTTCATGACCGCCTGCGGACAAGAGTCGCTAAAAGCCGATGGCATGGCATGAGTGGCGTCTGTGGTTGCCTCTCGTTTTGACAGTAAGGAGCCTCTGAGAGCAGCTAATTTGAGTTGTGTCGTCGCATGTCGCGAAGTGAGTGCTACTGCCGATTGCGTTTGCTGTGACTATGGTGAGAATACGAACAGTGAAACTACTATGTAAATTGGGGTGTGCCTGTCTTGTTGTGTTGGCCATGACGGCGTGCTCTGCCACTGGCAACTCAATCAGTGACTTGGCTCCCGAGATCAATGCTACTTGGGATAAGTCTACGGTGACGTTGAGGGTTGGCGACGTAGTGAATGTGTCGTTCCCTTTTAAGCCCGAGTGGACTCATGAAGCGCGCGTTCGGGCTGATGGAAAGGCTTCGTTTCTGCTGATTGACAGCGTCCAGGTCGCTGGCTTGACGACAGTGGAACTCGATGAACGTCTTACCGGTTTGTATCGGCAAAAGATGTCTGCTGAGACCGACGTAGTCGAGATCAGTCTGGATGTTCCAACTGGTGGCGGGGTCCAGGCTGGAAGCGCAGCCGATGGTCGTAATGTCTACATAGTTGGTGAGGTGCAGCGACCAGGACCAGTTGCATTAGTCGGACGATCGCTGACGCTGTTCGAGGCAATTGCTGATGCAGGTGGGCCTCTTAAGCACACCGCGAATCTTCGGAATACGATCCTTGTTCGCCGCAACGCGAAAACTGGGGAGATGAGGTCTTGGCGGCTGGACGCGAACATCTATGCGTGGGGTAGCGCCCCGTCGATCATGCTTCAGGCGCGAGATGTCGTGTTCGTTCCAAACACGGCAATCGACGATATCAACATATGGGTTGACCAATACATCCGCTTGATGCTGCCGTTCCAGGTGCTCCCTAGCGCGTCTTCCAGTATGTCTTCGTTCTAGCGGTCGCGTAGATTTCCACCGCCGGACTCCACCGCCGGACTCTTTGGCCTTGGAGCTAGCTTGTTTTGGCAGGCGCGAGCGACTCTTCAGCCTCTGGCTAGGCAAACGGGTGCACTGGACGTTTGTAGCTATACGATCCTTGGGTGCAATACAGACCGATTCCCGGGACGGATCTGCAGGTGTCCAGCCTTGCTTTAGGAGGTTGGCTAACACTGGGGGCAGGAGTCGATGATGCTGGGTCAGCCCGGATCCTAAAAACTGCGATCGATGGCGGGATCACGTTTCTCGACCTGGCCGATGTCTATGCCAATGGTGGTGCGGAGCGAGTCGTTGGTCGATTCTTACAAGATGTAGATCGCGATCGTTTGGTGATCAGCAGCAAGGTGTTCTGGCCGATGGGCGATGGCCCGAATGATCGAGGTCTTAGCCGCAATCACATCCATAATTCGATTGAAGGGACGCTGACTCGCTTAGCAGTTGATCACTTAGACCTGTATTTTTGTCATCGAGAAGACCCAAGTGTCTCATTGGCTGAAACGATACAGGCAATGAGTGATCTCTGTGCTCAAGGTAAGATTCGGGCATGGGGGACTAGTTGCTGGCGGCCATCGACGCTTCGCGAGGCCCATCGTATTGCAGCTGAATGCGGTTGGACGCCACCTCGAGTTGAGCAGTCGCAGTACAGTCTCATGGTGCGAGGAATTGAGAACGATTTGGTGAAATGCTGTCAGCAACTTGGCATGGCACTGGTGGCATTTAGTCCAATGGCAGGAGGGGTGCTTACTGGCAAATACCTTGACGGCGTTCCAGCTCGAAGCCGGGCGGCTGAATCGTCATGGCTGGATTCGTTTCTTCAGCCAGAGATGGCGGAGCGCGTGCGTGCTTTTGTTGCTTGGTGCGGTCGCACGCAACAAGATCCCGCGGCAGTAGCTTTGGCTTGGGTTATGGAGCAGCCAGCGGTGGCCTCTGCTATCTGTGGAGCAACCAGTGAAGACCAAGTCAGCAACAATTTGCAGGCTGCTGATCTAGTGCTCGAACCGTCGGCAATAGACCGGCTTAATGGTTGGTTTCCGGTCGAGCGACGAAGCCTATTGAGAAGGGTGCTGCGCTTTCTTTGGCGCCGCGGTAACAAGGGGTAGATGGCTGCGCGCGGAAGCTTTGGTCGGCTGGGTCATAGTCTTTTGATGTCGCGGCGAGTATTCGCTGCTCGGGTATTTCCTAGGCCGAGTGCATCCCATTTGCACAAACACAATCCACGCACCTACGGTTCGATGTAGGCTAGAGACCTAGGCGAGAAGCTCGCTGAGCGATTGCCTTCTCTTACTCTTGCTAGGACCCTCAACGAACCCATGAAAGCAGCGACAAATGTGCCCATGAGCGTTCTGACAAACAGAGAGGTTCAAGTTGCCTGAGTGGTGGCAGTTCAGTGCTCTGATGGTCGCCGTTGCAGTCGCGATTCCGGTCTGCGTTGTATCGGTGCAGTGTCTAGCTGCTTTGCTGTTGGCTCGTCCTGCTGAGAGTGAGGTTGAGTTGGCCGATAGAGGCGCTTTTTGCGTGCTGATTCCTGCTCATAACGAAGAGGTGGTTCTTCGTCAGACACTGGTGGCCATCGTTGCTCAACTATCAGCGCAGGATCGGGTGCTGGTAGTCGCCGATAACTGCTCTGATCAAACTGTAGCTATTGCGAAAGATGTTGGAGTCGGCGTTCTAGAGCGTCATCACGCAGAACATCGGGGGAAAGGTTACGCCCTCGATGCAGGTATCCGCCAACTCGAGAAGGATGGGTTTGCGGGATCTTGCGTCATCATCATTGATGCTGATTGTGATGTCGCGGCTGACGCGCTGCATTTATTGGCGGCAGAAGTGTCTCGATCTGGCAGGTCGGCACAAGCTCGGTATGTCATGCATATGCCTGTCGACCCTAGTCCACGTGACTATGTATCGGCGCTAGCGCTTCGGGTGAGAAACATTGCTCGAGCTCGCGGAATGCACAATCTAAGACTGCCTTGTCAGGTTACGGGATCTGGTATCGCCATTCCGTGGCACGCAATTCGTAAGCTGAATCTTGCCAGCGGCAACATTGTCGAAGACATGCAAATTGGCTTGGACTTAGCGCAGATGCGTCTGGCAGCGGTTTATGTAGAGGCTGCTCATGTAACTGGTCGCTTGGCTTCTGGAAATGCGGCCCAGGCACAACGCAAGCGGTGGGAGCATGGTCATCTGGGGACATCATTTGGCGTTGTGCCCAGATTGCTGTGTGCTGGTATCGCACGTGGAAACCTGCAGCAAGTGGCGTTGGCAGTTGATCTAGCTATCTTGCCGCTGGCCCTACTCGCAAGTTTTGTAGTCGCTGTTGTTGTTGCAGCATGCGCTCTTGGCGGTCTCACTGGCTATTGGCTTGCTCTGTGGGTAAGTGCCGGTTCGCTTGTGAGCTTGGCCGTCGCTTTCTTGGTGGGGTGGTGGGTGTCATCTAGGGGCATCATCCCTTTGCGGACATTGTTGGGAATCCCAGTGTATGTATTCTGGAAGATTCCAATGTGGGTGATGAGCGTGCTCAGTCCTCAGAAGGAATGGGTTCGAAGTTCACGAAAGCAATGACGTTGCCCAGGGGTTCAATGACGGGGTCAGGAGTTAAGAAGGGCCGGCGTGGGCGGCGGGTTCTGGCAATTGCCTCCGGTGGCGGTCACTGGGCAGAGTTGGCGCGGTTGTTGCCAGCGTTCTCCGATGCTCGGGTTACCTTCGCATCGACTCACAAGGGTTACGCCGCTGATGTGGAGGGTTATCCTTATCGTGTAATCCCAGATGCTTCGCGTGACGACAAGTTCGGTGTCGCGTGGTGTATGCTGCGTATCGCGTTCTTGCTGCTCTGGGTGAGGCCTTCTGTAGTCATTACGACTGGGGCTGCGCCAGGTTATCTGGCAGCGCGCATGGCCAAGATGCTGGGCGCAAAAGTGTGTTGGGTCGACAGCATCGCAAATGTTGAAGAGTTGTCTATGTCAGGGCAGATGATTGGCAAGCACGCCGACCTTTGGTTGACGCAGTGGCAGCATCTTTCATCCTCGGCTTCTGAGGCTTCGCCTACTGATCGATTGCCGGAATATAGGGGAGGCGTTTTGTGATCTTTGTCACCGTTGGAACGCAGTTGCCTTTTGATCGCTTGATCAATGCAGTGGATAAGTGGGCAGCTTTGCACGGTCGAACTGATGTGCATGCACAGATAGCAACTGGTCAGGCACCGTCACATATTGGCTTCGACCGCAGTCTCTCACCGCAAGAGTTCAATCGTCGCGTTGCAGAGTGTGAGCTGTTGATTGCTCATGCCGGAACTGGATCGATCTTTACGGCACTTGAGTATCAGCGACCTCTGATTGTGATGCCGCGTCGTGCGGATTTGGGAGAGCATCGTAATGAGCATCAAATGGCTACAGCTAAGCACTTCACCGCACTGGCGGGTGTGAAGGTTGCAATGGATGAGGACGAGCTGGCGTTCGCACTTGACCATCTTGATAGTGCCAAAACCGGTTCTAAAATTTCGCCGTGGGCGTCTGATGAACTCCTTGATGCAATCAAGGGTTTTATTGGCGACGCTTAGTGGGGATCACACTGCTGTGATCATTTGGCACCGGTTGTGTCTATGTCTGCGTGTTGGGATTGGCAGAGATGTGTTCGAGTAGCCGGGTTGCCTCACGGTTGATGTCGTGAAAGGCACAGACTTGAGTTCTTCCATGCGCCCCCATGGTATCTAGAGAACTGGTTTCGCACTCGAGCGCGGCTCGCATCGATTTGGCTAGTAGCTCAACATCGCCGGCTGGAACAAGCCAGCCGTTCTGTTGGTCCTCAACCAGCTCGGGGATGCCGGCGATGAATGTGGTGATCACAGGGCGACCAAGAGCTAGCGACTCCATGATTACGACCGGAAGTCCTTCGGCAAAGCTCGGTAGCACCAGTGCTCTTGCCGCTAGTAGCTCTTCACGGACTTGGGTAGAGGATATCCAGCCAGTTATTCGGACTACTGGGCCGAGTTCGAGTGCAGCAATTCGTTGTTCGATTTGCGGCCGCATTTCACCGTCGCCTGCGAGCACGAGTTCGAAGTCTCCGATTTGTCGGCGCACAATGGCTGCAGCTTCTAGTAGCAGCAGTTGTCCTTTCTGGCCACACAGTCGTCCAACACAGACAAGTCTGCGTGCATCGGTTGCGGGCTGGATCGGGTTCTGTAAGAACTTCTTGTCGAGCCCACAGCGGACGATGCGAACCTTGGCCCAGTCGTCTGCGTCGATCCATCGAAAGAGCTGGCTTCGGCAGTAGCTGGTGATCGCAACTATAAAAGAGGCGTGTCGAGCTTTGCTCGCGAACCCGAGGATCGTTGGTTTGTCGAACTCGTCAGGCCCATGGACCGTGAAGCTGTAGGCTGGGCCACCCATTTGGCGGCATAGCATCGCGACAGCCGTGGGGTTGGTCCCGAAGTGGGCATGCACATGCTGGATGCGGTGTTTACGAGTTAGTTTTAGAAGGATGCAGGCTTCCGCGAGATATGCGAAGTGGCGAATGAGCCCGCGGTCGGAGCGCCGTCCAAGACACCATGCGCTGCGTAAACCGGTCCATAACTTGATGGGCTGCGCAATCGCCATCTGGGTGATGGCCAGCAGCAAACGCCCCACGATGGCTGTGCGGCTACCGCCTAAGATTGCGTGAGTCTTCTCAGCTTCAGAAACATCATCGGGATCGACGAGTGGTAGCGCCGGCGGCTGAATGGAGACCCGCAGAATGGAGTGACTCTGAGCTTCGACAGCAAGTATCTCTCGCCGGACAAAGCTATGGCTTACCTTGGGGTATTGGCTGACAAGATAGGCGATGTTCATTAGGTCGTTAGCCTGTAGGGGAGGCGTGCGAACCTCAGCATAGAGGACTGCGCTAGTGACACATTAGGACACTTTGAATGTCAGTATGGCGGTGTTTCTGTTTCGTCGTTTGCGCAAAGTGGTCTCATTGCGCTCTGAGCCGGGTGCTCATCTAGACTTTTTCGTCCTGTCGGTAGCGAGAGCAGCCTGGCGTGAGTTTAGGCTTTACCTTCCTGCCGAATCAGAATGACCCCGGGTGGGCGAGCTTACAGAGGCCGCGGGCTCATCTGTTGGCCGTGCATTAGTCAGCTATGCATGATTCCCAACTAGGTGGGATTTCGATCCAGCCAAGAGCCGATCCAGCCAGCAGCCAATCTAACCAGCAGCCAATCTAACCAGCAGCCAGCTAGCTACATTCCCGTGCCGCGTATCATCGCAGGCAGTGTGTGAAGGATCAGTTTGATGTCTAGCCAGATCGACCAGTTATCGATGTAGGCTAGATCCATCTCCACCCATCGGTGGAATGACACGCGGTTACGTCCCCAGACCTGCCAGATGCAGGTGAGGCCAGGCTTTACTGCGATGCGCCTGATCTGCCAGTCGGCGTATTCTTCGACCTCGCTCGGGACCGGCGGGCGGGGCCCTACAAGGCTCATTTGGCCACCCAGCACGTTGAGGAGTTGTGGAAGTTCGTCGAGGCTAAACTTGCGGAGTATGCGGCCCACTGCCGTAATTCGCGGGTCTTTCGACATCTTGAAGGCCGGGCCGTCCTGCTCGCTCAAGTGCTTGAGTAGGTGGACCTCACGGTGCGCGTTGGTCCGCATCGTGCGGAATTTGATGAGCGAGAATGTAGTGCCGCCCTTGCCTATGCGTGTCTGCCGATAAAAGACTGATCCTCTACTCGTTAGTTTCACCGCAATCGCGCAGGCGGTCAGCAGTGGGAGCAACAGCAAGATGCCGACTGCAGCGCCGATGATGTCGATCGATCGTTTTGCAATGCGCTGCGAGAGTTTGTTGACGGATGCAGTTTCCAGCTTGCCAAACAATTCATCGAACTGATCCATCAGTTGGACCTTTGGCCGTGTTCCGTTCGCCTGCCCAGTTTGTCGGGGCTCGACGTTCGTTTGGCGCAGTGGTGTTCTCAGAGAGGCATTCATTACAAGGCTTTTGGTGGTCTTCCGTGTCGAGCTATATCTTCGTTGCAGCCGCAATTCGGTGCATTGAAAGCTCCACCCCAGAACACAACCTATTCGAAATTGGATAAAATACAACTACCCTCATGTGCTTATTCTGCCTTTATCATGGGATACGTGGGGCCAGTTCG
This sequence comes from Planctomycetota bacterium, assembly GCA_965662465.1. Classification (GTDB taxonomy): domain Bacteria; phylum Planctomycetota; class UBA1135; order UBA1135; family UBA2386. Next base: position 54,359 of record CBFIIO010000021.1, read on the forward strand.
ATTGATGAGCTTTGATGCAATCGGGGCTACTTAGGTGGCGATTAGATATATTCGGTGCAGCCAATAAGGCCTGGCTGAGAATGTTTCGGGAAGATAGTCGCGGTGCTGGGTGAGGTTTCCCTGTAATAGCTATTCTGGTTCTACGTAATTATGTTGTTGGCATCGCCGCAACCCTCTGTTGCTGCTGTTCCGTAAACACTCGATGTCATGACTTGTAGGGCGGTGTTGTCGTCGGCAATATCGGTGCATGAACAAGTTGCCAACTGTGGCTGAGATGCACGCGATGATTCTTCCGCTTGATGATCTTGATCGGAAGGTTCTCGGCGGGCTGTTAGCCTTGTGGATGGTGGATCCCAGTAAAGTGAAGGATCGCGAATGGACTGCGCAACACTTTGTAAGTGTTGCAACTGTCGCCCACGGCTTCGATTCTGGTGATGGCCCGGCGACTTCTGAGCACGTTGAAATCATCCGTAACTACGCCGCGGGTCACATGGACGGGGTGCTTCGAGTTGGCTTCGCGCTTTTCGTTCGCGTCGCGCAAGATATGCAAGGCTGCCAAGGTGGCTTCACCTACGAGAATGCTCAGGACTGCGTGCGTAATTACCTTGAGGGGCCCTCAGCAAGGCAGGCTTGAGGGATCCTGCGTGCATCGATCTTGGCGCCTTGGTGCATAGCGCCGGCGATTCTCAAATGTGATAGATGCGCCCCGGCGCTGTCATTACTTGGGGTTGGGCTTTTGGAAGATGTGCACTGCCATTTGGTGTACGGACTCAGCAGCCTCCATCATGGCTTCTGGCAGGGTCGGATGCGCATGGATGGTCTGTGCCATATCAGAAACTGTTGCGCCCATTTCGATAGCAAGGGCTGCTTCTGCAATGAGTTCCGTGACTTCCGGGCCGATCATGTGGACGCCGAGCAGTTTGTCGGTGTTCTTGTCGCCGATGACCTTAACCCATCCCTCGGTTTCGTTTAGAGACATGGCTCGTCCAGATGCAGCGAACGGGAACTTGCCTTCCACAGGTTCGAACCCCTGCTCCTTTGCTTCCTCGACTGAGAGGCCGACGGAGGCAATTTCTGGGTCCGTGAAGATCACGGCTGGAATGCACGCGGGGTCGTAGGCAGCGCCCTTGTCGCCAGCGATGGCGCTTGCCGCAATCAGGCCTTCGTGCGAACCCTTGTGGGCGAGCATCGGTTGGCCAGCAACGTCACCGATTGCGTAGATGCCGGGCACGTTGGTTTGTCGCGTGTGGTCAACGTTGATGAATCCTCGGTCGGTGACATCGACGCCAACTTCTTCGAGGCCAAGGCCCTTACCGTTCGGGAATCGACCGACGCATGACAGCACAACATCGCATTCGAATGTTTGCTCCTTACCGTTGACTTCGGCAGTGACTTCGAGGCCGCCTTTAACCTTCTTGTAGCCAACGGCCTTGGTTTTCAGGCTGACCGGGACTTTCTTCTTTTTGAGGGACCGTCCCATTTCCTTGGATAGGTCGGCTTCCATTCCGGGGAGCACGCGATCCATGAACTCAAGGACCCGTACTTCGGTGCCGAGCTTGTGGTAGACGAGTCCTAGTTCGAGGCCGATATAGCCACCGCCGATGACAACCATGCGCTTTGGCATCTTCTTTGGCGCCAGCGCCTCAGTGGAGCCCCAAACGTTCTTGCCATCAAAGTCGAAGCCGGGCACGGAGATCGGGGTGCTGCCAGTGGCGATGACGATGTTCTTTGCATCGATAGTCTTCTTGCCGTCCTTGGAAGTGACCTCGACCTTGCCTTTCGCGACCACTTTGGCGTCACCCATGATGGTGTCGATCTTGTGGTTCTTCAGTAGGCCACCGACTCCTGAGGTCAGTTTGTTGACGATGCCAGCCTTCCAGGAGACCAGGGCACCGACGTCGAGGCCCTCATACTTGGCCTTGATGCCCATGACGTCAGCTGTCTGGATCTTGTGGACCAGCTTGCTAGCGGCAATGAGGGCTTTGCTCGGGATGCAGCCAACATTGAGGCAGACGCCTCCGAGGTTCTCTTTCTCGACGACCGCAGTTTTCAAGCCGAGTTGGGCGCAGCGGATAGCACAGACGTAGCCAGCTGGGCCGGCACCGATCACGAGGACGTCGTAGGTCATAGTTTGGGGGAAAGAGGATAGGCTCGAACGCTTCGCTTTCCAATCGCTGACCGTGAGCAATCCTTCTTAGGAGGCACATATCCTGCTTAAACTTAGGCTTGTGTCTCTGAGATAGGTTGCCGGTAGGCTCCAAAGTCGTTCGATTCGAGCCTGGGCATCGTGTCGCGGTATCAGGCCTGTGCCTTCAATACTCAAACGCAGGTTGTCGACTCAGCAAATGGGAAGTTTCCGTACCGGCATGAGCAGATCCCTATGCTGCGTCTAACGCCCTGTATAGGGCTGTAGCTAGGCAGTAGTGCGGGGGGTATACGGGAGTCAATTTTCCGATAATATGGGACTATGGAGAATCCTTACGAGCCGAAGGAGCCCGGTCCCTATACAGCTCGCGCTCGCGCTCCGCAGCGGCGTGGTGCTGACTACCACCTGCCGCCGATGGGTAGTGGTCGGATCGTCCACAAGAAGCATTTTCGCCGCGAAGAACTGATGTCATGGCTCATGCTATTTCTGTTCATTGGGCTGCCGCTCATCTACCTCATCATGATTGAGTTCGACATTTTGGGAACGGGGCAGCATTTGATGGAGACTCCGTAACCAGAATCCGGAGCAGCGACCGCGATGACGATACGTTACCCGATCGTCGAGCCTGGGGTTGTTGGCTGGTGAGGCTGCCGACAGACCATTCGCGGCCCCGTCGAACCTAATGTTTCTTTGCAGGCGAATGTAATCGGAAAGCGCGGCCAAGTAGGGCTTCCGAATGATGTGCTCGACCCTACAGCGGGAACACACCTTCGTTGACGCCGCGCCCTGCTAGAGCAAGTGCTTCGGCCAACCGTTTTTTTCTGCTGGTCGCTTACGAGTTCCTAGTCCTAGGCCCCCAGTCATTTGTGCTGGGGTCGCTACGCGTTGACGCATGTGCCGCACAGTGCGGCGATCCGTTCGGCGGCGTGACCATCTCCATAAAGGCTGGGCACTGTGGTCATAGCGGCATACGCCACTGGGTCGTCAAGCAGCTCATTTGCTGCCGCCACGATCTTTTCTCGGTCGGTGCCAACCAATCGCGCCGCGCCGGCCGTGACGCCTTCTGGGCGCTCTGTGGTGGTGCGCATCACTAATACCGGCTTGCCAAGTGATGGAGCCTCTTCTTGCACGCCACCTGAGTCCGTTAGGATCAGATCGCAGGCGCGCATTGCCGCGACCATCTGCGGATAGTTGAGTGGTTCGGCCAATTCGATCGCATCATGCTTGCCAAGCAAATCATGCACGGCGTGGCGAACGTTTGGGTTGGCGTGCACCGGGAAGATCAGTTTGACGTCGCCACGGTCCGCGATGTCACGCAGCCCGGCGCATATAGACGTAAGGGGCGCCCCGTGGTTTTCGCGCCGATGCGCGGTCACCAATACCAATTTTTTGCCCGGCGGTGGCGCGAATGGCATTGGGTCGACGCGTTCGGCTGCCCAGATTAGTGCATCGATGACGGTGTTGCCGGTGACGTGCACGCCGTCGCTCAGGCCTTCCTTGCGCAGGTTAGCAGCCGAGATCTCTGTCGGTGCAAAGTGCAGGTCCGCGATGCGACTGATGAGCACCCGATTCATTTCCTCGGGGAAAGGATTCTGCATGTCGCCGGTCCGCAGCCCGGCCTCGACATGGCCAAACGGGATCTTGCGATAGTGGCTTGCGAGTGCCGTTACCAAGACACTGGTCGTGTCGCCTTGTCCAAGTATTAGGTCGGGTGCTTCTTCGGCGAGTACCGGGTCCATCGCCGCAATCAAGCGCGCCGTGAGTTCGCTGAGCGTCTGGTTCGGCCGCATCATGTCGAGGTCACGGTCTGGAGCGATGCCGAAGAACGCGAGGATCTGGTCGAGCATCTGACGGTGCTGGGCGGTTGCCAGCACGCGCACTTCTGCCCATGGCTGGCTATTGAGAGCCCACACAATGGGCGCCATCTTGATGGCTTCGGGTCGGGTTCCGACCGCGATGAGGATGCGTTTGGTTGCTGGCATTTGCGATGCCGTTATATCGTTGCGGCGAACTTAGTGTGTACCAGATGTGTTGGTTGGGCGTTGACCGTCAACGTTCGCGAGCCTATTCGAAGCGGTATCCAAACCGCTCGATGTCGTCGGCATAGATGCGGGCGGCCGCCTCGATCAACTCATCGTCATACAGCTGTTTCCAGCTTGGCGTGGGGCCATCCGCGAACGAGCTGGCGGGTCTGTCGCCGAGGAACTCACTGCCAACCGCGGTCACGCGGTTTCGGGCTACGTTGATCTGCCGGAGCTCTAGATCTGGGAGACCAAGCTGCCCTCCGATCTCCGAAATCGCCGGCGAGGTTTGCTCTAACCTCACCACCTTGTCGAACTCGACGTCTTCGAGACCAAGGTTCTGCGGCTCCAGGTGGTGCTGCAGTTCACGGCTCTTCAAGGGCGCCATCACGCGGACTAACTCACGAAACGTGAGCCCACGTGAATCTATCTGCTTGGCGCGATCGACCTCCGTCGCTCCGCCAAAGATCGACTTATCGGTGAAGAAGCTCGCGAGGCGACGCCAAGGGTTGCGGACGACGATCCACTTGAAGTAGCTCGAGAGTTCATCGGCGACGGATGCTCTCGTACACGTGAACGGCCCATGCTGGTAGCCAACCTGTCTGTGCAGCGCGTGCACGTCACCATCGAACCCGCTGTAGTCCGCGCTCCTGACGACGCGCAGGAACATGTCCTTCAACGAAGAGCATCCGCACTTGGCGTTCCAGAACAGGATGAACCTGCGGTTATGGTCGACTAGCGGATGAAACCCCATGTTAGTGTTTGATCAAGAGCGGGACGCCGGAGTTTTATAACAGAGGTCGAAGGTCGCGGCACATCCGCGATCCCGGGCTGGTCAGATGTACTACAGGTAGTCGAGCGCAGCGAGCAACTCCCGCTCTCGTGGTCGAACGGCGTCGAGCACCTCCTGTCGTCCCGCCTTCTGAGGCATCGGCTTGGGGATCGAGGCACACTGCTCAAGCCACTGTTGGTCTTTAGGGAGCCCGACGAAATCTCGAACGTGCGTAAGGGTATACTCCGGCTCCAGCAGCAGATCCTCGTAACGAACTTCGAGGTAGCGGCCAGCAGGCAACCGCGTCGCCTCGTCTTGGATTCTCGTAACCGCCCGATGCCAATAGCTGACGTAACGGGTGATCGGCTGATCCTCTGCTTCTAGGACTCGGTGATAGTTGTTGAATGCGACGGAGCACCAAGATGCCTCGTGCGCCGTTACCACCCAACGGAAGCCTGGGTGCTTCGACATCGAGAGCGCCGCGTCTACGCCGTCCCGGATGATGTGGACGAAGCGACACTCCGGCCAAATCGAGGCCAGTGGCTGCATAAAGAAGCCGTAGTCCGGACACTTATCTGCCCACAACTCTTTGCCCGCGACTGTTGCAAAGTGCCGCCCAACAGCATCGGCGAACTCGCGGATCGTAAGGTAGTCATGCCCAGGCAATAGCGCTTCGAGCTGCTTGCGCCCAAGGTCGACGACCGGTCGCCCGTTGTGGTGGCACGTGCGGAGGAAGATCTCTATGAGGCTCTCGCGGTGACACTCGGACAACCCGCAGAACTCATACATCTTTGGTAGCCAATGCGTCTCGTCGAACACATGCAGGTCCGGTCGACGATTCAGGAGGTTTCTGAGCAGCGTTGTGCCCGACCTACCAGAACCAACGATGCAGAGAAACACGATCTCACTTGTAGCGCGGTATGACTGTTTGATCTAGAGATGCTGCTTAATAACTTGATTGTGGGGCGTGTTCCGCTTGATAGCCAGCAGAAGAGGTTTGAGGTATGAAAGGGAAGAGATGACCAGGAAGACCAAGCGACTGATTCTGCACATCGGGGTTGAGAAGACCGGCACGACCAGCCTGCAGCAGTCGCTCTGTGAGTCGACTTCGCTGCTCAAGAGTCTGGACATCTACTATCCTAATTCCCTGCGGCAGCGGCCCGACTACAGCCACAAGTTGCTTGCTGCTGCTTTTGTGCCCTTCAAGCGCAGGTCTTTCGTTCATGCGGAGAACAGGGGCATCAACAGCGCTGACTTATTAGGGAGTCTATCGGCTGAGCTCAGGGCGAAGAAAGCCTCTACAGTGATCATCAGTAGTGAACACCTGCACTCGCGGTTTCACTCAGAGTCCGAGTGTATCGGGTTGGTGCGTGCCTTGGCCGACGTCGGGCTCAGTGACATTACGGTGGTCGTCTATCTGCGGCGGCAAGACCAGTTGATTCAAGCCGCTTATCGCGAAGCGGTTCGATGGGGCTTCTCTGATAGTCCAGAAGCTGTAGTCGCAAACATCGAGAGTAGGCGCGGATTGTTTGGGTTTGCGAACTACGAGGTGCTTCTAAAACGCTGGTCGGCTGCCGCTGGCAAAGAAAACATCGTGCCGCGTATCTACGATCGAGACCTCCTCTCGGGCGGCTCCACAGAGTTGGACTTTATGACATGGCTTCGGCCTGGAGCTGATATCGCGAGCCTGCGCCGGCCGGAGGCGAACCAGAGTTGGTCTGCCGAGGTCACCCAATACATCGCAAGAATCAACGCCACCTGGAAGGATAAGCCCTCACACACGGCCCTTCTCAAGCGTAACAAACTCGCGAAAGACCTCGGGCAGCTGCAGGGC
>CBFIIO010000022.1:0-59307 GCA_965662465.1 Planctomycetota bacterium
AGCTAGTGAAACGTAGCCGCCTAGATTTCCCTCGATTGCGAGGCTGGCCCCAGACGGAATGCGAATGCCGTGGGCGAGGGAAAAACGTGAGGGGCTGGCGAATCCGTAGGCGCCGGCCGATGTCTCACGACCACCAAATCCCCAGCCATACACAGGTGCGCCGTTCACCAGCAGCTTGCCTTCCCTGCCACCTTCCCAACTGAAGTCGGTAATCACTACTTGGCTGGTTACCGTACCCAAGTCAAAGAACGAATTGCCGACGGCGCTAAAAGCAGGGCTATCACTGTAAAACGACACGAGCGAGCTGGCCGCTGGTGACTGATATGGACCGGGTGATGGGACCGAGCTGCCGCCGGATCCGCTGCTGCAAGCAAACAAGAGCAAGGCCGCAGCGATTGCGCCGATGGTGATCGAGAGAGGGTGGACTTGGTAGGTCTTCATAGAGCGGAATCATAAGCAGGGCTGATCAGGCCTCTTTGCTAATTCCCCTCAAGACTGCGGACGCTTGCAAATCTGTGCATAGTCGCAAGCGTTGACTTTGCTGTTTATCACGGCATGCGTCTTATTAGACTGCTGCCATGCGGATTGCGTTAGGGCTCGGCATGCTGTGTCTGCTTGTTGGTTGTCGTTACTCAACTGGTGGTGGCAAGCTGGCCATGACCAAACATGAGAACGGGATGATCGCTTCTCGCGGTTACGTCACCACTAATGCAGAGAGTGACGAGCTGATCAAGGTCGGCGATTGGGTCTATTTCTATGAAGACGGCCAGAAGGAGAAGCAAGGCCGCTACCTTGCAGACCAGAAGCACGGCGCGTGGACCGAATGGCACAAGAACGGCCAGAAATGGGCCGAGCGCAGCTTCAAGGACGGCAAGAAGCACGGCGACGTAGTCTACTGGTATGGTAACGGCCAGGAGTCTTCAAAAGGCGCCTACCAGAATGGCAAGCATGAAGGCTTGTGGACCTTGTGGGACTACGAGGGCCATGCTTTGAAGACCGAGGCCTACAAGAACGGTGAGAAGCACGGCGCGTGGACCGAGTGGGACGACAAGGGCAACGTCACGAAGATCGAGACCTACCAGAAAGGGCAGAGGCTGGAGAACCGCACCTACAAGAATGGCAAGCCAGAAGGTGTCTGGACCGATTGGTACGACAATGGCAAGAAGTCGCGAGCGATCACCTACAAGGATGGCAAGCGCGAAGGCGACACGATCGAGTGGGACAGCAGCGGCTACCGCACGAAGATCGAGACCTACAAGAAGGGGCAGAAGCGGGTAGAACGCACCTACAAGAACGGCAAGCCAGAAGGCGTCTGGACCGATTGGCACGACAATGGCCAGAAGTCGCGAGCGATCACCGTCAAGAATGGCAAGCGGGAAGGCGCGTGGACCGAGTGGGACAATAAGGGCAACGTCACGAAGACCGAGACCTACAAGAACGGCGAGCTGGTCAAGTAGTCAGCACCCGCAACGCGCTTACGAATCCACGTTTCGTCGCAAATGTTTTGCGCCAGGTGATGCTGGCCTAGCCTTGCACACTCAGCATGGCATCAACCGTTGCGAGTGTGCTCACAGAGAAGCCGTAACTACTCGCCGCGATGCGGTTGGTTGCTAAGCGATGCACGGACACTCGTCAGTCGATCGCCCGACCAGCACTTGGTCTTAGCGCTCGTCTTCAGGTTAGTTACTCGTCACGGTCACGCCGTGATATCCGATGTGCGAGTCACTCACCGTTCTTGCGCGCGTTGATTACGGCGACGGCTCCTGCAACGCCTCCGCCGACGAATCCGCCAATGACACCGGCGTTTTCGAGGCCAATGGCTTTGGCGACAAGCGTTGCTACTAGTGCAGCCAAAGCAGCCGTCAGGATGACCGTGACGTAGGGCTTCTTCATGGCGTGATCTTAGAGCTTTTGCTGGATGCCATGACCCGCAAGGGTTGCCGCAGTCACGGAAATGATTGGTTTGTTTCGCGGCGGAGCCGTAGCCGCGGTGTAACGCTGCGCCAATCGCCCGGCTGAACGGCGATTGCATCAACTCACGGTCGCAGGCATTTGCGAAATGGAAAGGAATGCCGGATGTCGATGAGGCTATCGCATACCAGATCAGTCAATTGTTTGCTGTTCATCACGCTGTGCGCATTTCATAGTTTTAGGTGATGAAGAAGATCCTGATGTCTATCGCTCCGCTTGTCGCTGGCGTAGCCATCGCTGTGTGGCCCACTAACCCGCTGGATTACTCCTTGCTAGACCTGACATTCCACTCAAATGGTAAGGTCGAAAGCCGTGGCTATATCGCGGTCAATGACGAGACCGCTGATACGTATCGCACTGGCAGGTGGACCATATGGCACGATAACGGTCACAAGCATGCGGAAGGCAATTACAAGGATGGCAATAAGAACGGCGTCTGGACCACTTGGTACGACAACGGTCAGAAGGAGTCAGTGAGCGGCTTCAAGGATGGGCTGATGGAAGGCGTCACGGTCAGTTGGTTTGAGGACGGCAAGAAGTCACGAGAAGGTGCTTTCCGAAGTGATAAGCAGGAAGGCTTCTGGACCTGGTGGCACGAGAATGGCAATAAGTGGGAAGAGGGAGCCTGGAAAGACGGCAAGCAGGAGGGCTTCTGGAGCTACTGGAGCACTAGCGGTCAGAAGTCTGCATCAGGCAACTGTAAGAACGGCAATCTCGAAGGTGTTTGGACTTACTGGTACGACAGCGGCCAGCAGAAGAGAAAAGGCTCTTTTGAGAACGACCTGCAGGTAGGCGTCTGGGCTTGGTGGCACGAGAATGGCAGCAAATCTCGAGAAGGCAACTTTGAAAGCGGCAGCAGGGAAGGCGTCTGGTCTTGGTGGCACGAGAATGGCGGCAAGTCTCGAGAAGGCACCATCAAGGATGGCGAGTTAGAAGGCGTTTGGACCTATTGGCACGAGAATGGTGTGAAGTCGCGGGAAGGCGCTTACGCCATCGGGCAGAAGATAGGTGTTTGGACCTGCTGGGACGACAGCGGGAATGTCACGAAGAGAGAGACCTACAAGCGAAGATAGTTGTCTTGACCAGTGGAGGAGGTATCGGCAGCGTCACAATCGTCAGATCTGCAAGGCCGGCTCGTTTGTCATCAAGTAGTCAATGCCGTTCATTTGACTGTTAGACCTAATATAGTCGCTGGCATGATTGCGCTAGATGATGCTAGTGCATTGATTCTGGGCGAGCATGACGTCCAAAGTAACTGCGTCGAAGTCGTCACGGCTAGCAGCAATACGTTGGTTGATGATTGACAGATTTAGGTGCGTTATTCGACGCTTCAGCTGGCGCCATTCCGATGTCGTAGTCGAGTGCTTATCTACTAACAGCCATTGCCTTGTTGCAGTGTCGGCGGGCGAATACCTCGTACCTATTGCGCGACCAATGAGTTCGTAGTCGAGGCGCACTTTTCCTCAGTCAATTCCGTGCGACAGCACATTGTGATTGTGTCGATCATCAATGGCTACCCTTGGCAAAACCTACCGTCATGCATTTGTTGATGACTGATTTTACAGTTGTTCGGGCTGTTGGCATATCAGAGATGGTTACTTTGGTCCCTTAGTCTTGGACTGGTTCTGTTGGAGGGAGGGGGGGGGCGATGTTTGATCGCGAAGCTCAGGACTGCTGCTGGAGGTCTTGCGCTTTGGTGTTGCACTGCTTGCTGCTTACCCCCCCCTTGATACTGCGCTGCAGGTAGATTCCTCCAGCCGAAGTGGATTCATGGCAGCGTGTTGTAAATTTGCTTTGCCTTAATCCGGCTTGCGCGCCGGATGCTGCGATAGGTTGATGGCCGGACCGATTCGTATTTGAATCGTCCCGTTTCAGCCGGGTTACGATTTCTCGTTGCGGCATTTGCGATCACCTTTACATTATCTCAATGTACGTGCGGCTATCTCTCGTGATTGCGATCGCTTTGTTGGGTTCTTGTGACCCTGTAGGTGATGGCATACGGCCGGTGCGGTCCCATGAAGATTCCGAATGCGTCTCGATGGGTTATGTGCTGGCTGATGAGGATACAGGTGCGCCAGTCAGAGATGACGAGTGGCATTACTTCCGTGCATGTCAATCGACGACCTCATGTGGCTGTTTATTAAATGAACAGAGACACGGCAAGTGGCGATTTCATGTCGACCAGAGCGGCGTCAATCTGCAGCAGGACGGCTTGCCTAATCTTGATATTCCAGAAGAGCTTTACTGCTTGCCTGAGAGTCACACCATCGAGTGCTCCTATCGGAATGGCAAATTATGCGGAGGCTACACCTTTCACGATTTGAATGGGCGTCTGCTTATATCTGGTGAGTTTAAGAACGGTCGGCAAGGCGGTCTCATGTCGATTTACGGATGCTCAAAGAGGTCGCTAGGTACCTTCACTGATCATGGTGATGGAGTTCGTGAGTGCGATGACCTCGATGACACCTTGGTCACTATTTTCGCGCAGGGTCAGTTTAAGAACGGTCTGCGCGATGGCGTATGGGTGCGATGGCATTCAGGCCGTGTGGTGTCGTCGATCTCTTATGTGTCTGGGCAAAAACACGGTCTTGAGACCGAATACGGCATTGACGGTCAGAAGATAAGAGAGGGCCATTGGTCGCTAGATCGCCAGATTGGCGTATGGACCTCGTGGAATAAGGTGCTTACGAGGATGGAAACTTGGCGTGATGGCCTAAGGCACGGAGCATGGCTAACTACATCATCCAGCGGCACCCTTTTAGGATCTGGGTATTACCGCGAAGGCAGGCGGGACGGTGTCGAGACCTTTTACTACAAGAGTGGTCAGAAGAAGGCAGAGGGTCACTGGCGAGACGGTAGACAGGACGGCCCCAGGACTTCCTGGTATCCAACCGGAATTAAGGAGTGCTGTAGCCACTGGGTCAACGGTGTCGAGTCAGGCGAGTGGCTCTATTTCGACATCTGCGGAAACCTTCTCACGTCTAAGGCATGGGCTGAATCCGCTCTGCTGTTCGCTGGCATGAATCTCGGTATTGGGCGAACTGAGTTTGTTGGTTTGCGGAAGCCCAGGGTGGCAATTCCAAAGTTTGTGAACGTGAGTAGGGATGGAGAAATCATGGGTCTGATTGGACCAAGCATCAGTGGTGTAGTTAGCTTTTGGGAGATCTTGGGAAGCGTAAATAATCCTTTATCGAGGATAGATCCTGAGCCAGGTCGATCACTCCAACTCGATCAATCAAGAGTTAGACCTTTGGTTTCTTCATCCTTTCTGAAGGAGAGCACCGTGGACCGTCCAAATCCCAATAAGGGTTCGGTGGCTACCAAGCCTCACGGTGAGCACGGCAAGTACGGTGAGCACGACAAGCACGGTGCGTTGGGGCCAGTTGGCGAAACGTGGGCCCTTAGATTAGTTCCTTTGAATCGTCTGCTTCCCTGATTTGGCTGCGGTCGATGGCTGTGCTGTTATCGTTAGTGCAGCAGGTGTCTTTACATCAGGCATGACACGTTAGGCGTTTTGACGAGAACCGGGCCCGACGTAGTAGGCTAATATTATGTCTGAACTATCGCCTGCAACGACTTGCCTGATGCCTGCGGCTGCTCTAGCAGTTCTCAGCACAATTGCCGCGCAGTCGCCGGCTTCTGACGGTTTGGGAGACTCTGTATCAACTGATCCCATCGTGCGAGTGTTGCCACTGGCAGTTAGTCAGGACAGCGCAGAGCCAAATCTAACTGTCGCTAGTGATGGATCGGTCATTCTGAGTTGGGTTGAAGAGTTAGCTGAGCGTGGTCACGTACTGCGCTTTGCGGTTCGTAATGGTGGCGCATGGTCGAAACCACGTGAGGTTGCGCGGGGGAATGATTGGTTTGTCAATTGGGCAGACTTTCCTTCTGTCGTGGCGTTACCGAATCGCACCATGGCTGCTCACTGGTTGGCCATAAGTGGTTCGGGAACGTACGACTACGATGTGATGATTGCGCGTTCCTCGGATGCGGGAAAGACTTGGTCACAGCCAGTTGTCCCGCATCGTGATGGGGTCAAGGCGGAGCATGGATTCGTTTCATTGTTCTCCCAAGGCAGCGACAAGTTAGGCGTTGTATGGCTGGATGGTCGTGAAATGAGCGGCGAAGACTCCGGTCATGGTCGTGGCAGCATGACGTTGCGTTATGTCGAATTGCTGTCTAACCGCAATCTTGAGCATCCTGCGATCTTGGATTCGCGAGTTTGTGAGTGCTGCCAGACATCGGCCGCCATGACCGCGAGAGGGCCAGTTGTTGTCTATCGCGATCGTTCTGCCGACGAGATACGCGATATCTCGATTGTGCGACGTGTTGACGGTGAATGGACAGCGCCTGTGCCGGTGTCGCGTGACGGCTGGCAGATCCAAGGATGTCCAGTCAACGGGCCGTCAGTCGCCGCTGTCGGGCAGCAGGTAGCGGTTGCGTGGTTCACCGCTGCGAAAAGCCAATCACGAGTCTACTTAGCCCGCTCCTCGGATGCCGGTGTCAACTTCGCAAAGCCCATCAAGATGGATGGTGCGAACCCGTCTGGCCGAGTCGACGTCGCGATCTCGAACGGCGGCACAGTTTATGTTTGTTGGTTGGCGCAGCCTGATGGCGTCGGCGCTGTTCATTTGCGACGTGTGGCTGTGGACGGCACGGTCGGTGAAGTGGTCGCGATCGCCAAGATGGGAACCGACCGTCGTAGCGGTTTTCCGCAGATGGTGATGGCTGGCGAGGAGTTGGTATTTGCTTGGACAGGCGAAGGTGTGAAAACCGCCGTGTTGTCGGTGCAATAGTTCTGCGATTCTCGACGGTCTACTTGGCTACCTTGGGCGGTTGACGTCCAGCGATTTTGCATAGTTGGGTGACGACTGGATCTATTGCGGTCTTGCGGCCAATGCGCATTGTTTCTTTGCCTTCGAACGCAGTGAGCATCACACCTGCCCAAGACTCTTTGTTGTCCTTGTTTTTAACTGTCCGTGCCCATGTCTTGATCATGCGGCTGAAGACTGTTGAAGAAGCTTTGTTGCGCTTGTTCGCCACGTAGTGCTTTGCTGTTGCGATACACCGTTTGGTAAACTCAGCTTCACCACCGATTTTACGCCAGGTTTTTGCTAGCAGTTGGGCATTCGCGCACCCCTGGCGTTCGAGCGCAGAGAGCAACTGCGATGCGCTGGATTTAGTTCTGGGTTGTTCGCACGCCAAGACTTTGGCGTGCGCCAGATCACGAACTTGCGTTCGATATAGCGTGTATTGATCTGGTTTAGCAAACGCATCGAAGCACTTGTTGAAGGCGTCAAGCATGGATGTAGCAGATTTGGTGTTTTGTGCGCTTTGGATCGCGCCAAGGATCGCTGCTAGCGCGAATACATTTTTACGCATCGCGGTGCGGATGAACTTTGCCCCATGCTTATTCTTGAATTTGTCATCGGCAGCATCCCAGATGCGGCGCATGACGAGCGTGTCAACAAACGACGCAAGACCTTGATTAACGCCCCAGGCAATCGACTGGTGGAACACCATTGGTTTGCGACCGCCAATGTCGTCGTAGTTCCAGCTCGCATGAACAGTAGTGGCCTCATCACCACCGGTCGCATATTGACCACCGATGCAGCGGTAGGCTCCTGTTTTGGGATCCATGTCCATTCGCACGAGCGCGCAGTGGCCTGGTTGCCCAGCTGTCGATGCAGGTACGCCGCAAATGCGATAGGTGCGCGCGCCTATGTTGCCCATCGTTCCGCAGACCCCGCCGTCCTTCCACATCATCTGGATCGAACCGTAGTTGAATGCAAATGGGCTGACGCGTCGTGCTGACTGCATGTCGAACTGCTGGGCGATGGCGCCGATGTATTCTCCATAGGTTCGAAACTCGCCAAGATCACGATATTTGACCCAGATGTCTTCGCGTTCGCGCAGTGGCTGGTCGTCACTAGCGAGCATAAGTAGCACAGGCCAGGGCGCAGTCAGTGGGAATCGGGGCGCTTTCCTTTTAATGGATTCTGATTCTGGAAATTCGTAGCGATCATTGCGGATGAGCCATGCCATTGATTCCGCAGCGGAGGGGGCAGCGTCACGCTCGGTTGGCATGCGTCCTTTATTGCGGTAGGCGTTGTGGAATAAATCGTGCGCTTCTTTGATGCGGGTGCGTAGTGCTTTGTCTTTGATCGCGGCTTTGCTTTTCCAGTGAACTGCTTGATCGCCGCAGTCCAGCGCTATTTCGAAGCCATGCGCAGACATGTAGGTCTGGAATTCTTTTTGTAGATCGACTGACGCGATGATGTCTGCGCCGACAAGGTCGCGCATCACGGTCTTTGTGACCTTGAGAGCTCTACCTCGCTTTTTTGCGACGCCTTTGGCGTCATACTCGAGTGGTGGCAACTCCTTGGTTGTGACGGTCGTCGCTACTTGCTTGTGATCTTCGAGGAAGTTGATGATGTGATCATCTCTGTCGAGTTGACGATCTGGGTCTTTTGTGTTGATACGCGTGCGTGGGTCGATCGGGACCTTTAGCTGTAGTAGCGGGCGCTCTTCGATGTTGGGGTTACCGGCGCGGCCTTCGGCATCACCATCATTCCAGGTTGAAGCCTTCTTGCTTGGACTCATATACGAACGCTGAATTGCGAAGGCGAGCGCCAGCTGTGTGTAGTCACGGCGCACAATGTCTTTGCCGAGTTCGATTTCAAGCGACCGCAGCTGTAGCAAGACTGGTAGGGGGTCTTTCCGGCAGCCGTAGACTGATGCTCGAAGAGTGGCGTCGCTGTTGATCCAAGCAAGGAAGTCTTTTGGAAGTGACAGACCCTTGCTCGCGGTATCGGCAATCGTGCGTGCGCGTGCGCTGTCAAGGTATGCGCTGATTGCTTTGGATCCCCACGAAGCCTTGGCTGGGCTTTGCGCGATGCACTGCTTGTGCAGGCTAGACACAGCAAGCAGGGATGCGAGCGCGCTCGTAGTTGCTATCTGAAAGAGCTGTCGCAGACGTCTTTTGAAGGTGTAGATCATAATACGTTAGTTGCGAGTTGGTGCGCTGCTAGTCCAGGGCAAGCTGAGGCTGATGAAGAGTGGGTGCAGGATTTGGTAATTGCTCTGAGCGATCATAGTGGTCCTTGCCTTGTCTAGATTTGTTTGAACACCTTTGCCATGCTTTCACCGTGCACGTCGATCTGCCATTCGCAGAAGTATCCGAATGGGGTGCTCTTGACTGCGTATCCGCTGCCGCTGAGTCGCTCGGCTAGTTCTGACAGAACGACCTTGGCAAATGCAGGTGCCGCGTTCTCACCTCCTAAATGTGCGAAGGAGTGCAGGACTACGTTTTTGAGGTCGCGTTTGTTCGCGAGCCATTTGATGTGCTTCAACGTGTGCCGGAAGACGCGGCTGCGGTTCTCGGATGACTCATCGGCTATCTCTGCATGGGCAAATATGACCACGCAATCGCGCATTTCATCCTGGATGGTCACGTCATCGACCTTCTCACCGCCAATCTCGTCTAGCGTTTTACTAAAGCTCTTCCAGCTAAAGTGTCTGGCTTGAAAGCAGAGCAGTTTCATCGGTTGCGACGGCGGCGTGATTTCCAGGTGGCGTCGTAGATGCGAGCATCGAGGTCACGAGGTTTGTCTTCTAGGTCTAAATAGCGCGAGGTTGCTCGGCCGGAGAAGAACGTGAATACGTCCATAACGCGTGCGCCATTTTTGCCCGCAACGAGGTCATGAATGTTTTCGCGCTTTTGGCCAAGCGTAGAGAATCTTCCCGGCAAGATCAGGTCGTTCCGGGTTTCGCGGATCTGGAATGTGTCAGTCGAATCAACTGCAGGTGGTTTGCCTTGGAAATCATAGTTACGAATGCGAACCTCGCCTTCGATACCCATGATTACGCCGTTGTAATCGAGATGATCATGGTGAGTGAAACCTTTGCCAGGTTGGAAGGTCATCGTCATGGCCCCAATGGGGAAGCGTTCGCCGGCTTTCTTGTTGGCTTTCGAGAACTTGCGCATCGCGTCGCGCATCGGCGCTCCTGGGTCCATAATGCGGCTCATTGCTGCGGCAACGGTCATGAGGTAGGCCTCTTCGTCTTCGCCCTTGGAGTCGACCAGACGCTTTGCCTGTGGATACAGCTGCTGGAGGAAGCTATCGAAGCTCAGGCCGTCTTTTGGCTGTGACTTACGATCACGAGTCTTTTGAGGCCTCGGATCTTGAGCGGACAAAGTGGACGAGCCTAAGAGCATGGAGCTCACTGCTGCCGCTGATAGCCACAATATGCTGCGCCGCTCGACTGTGACGCCATCATCGACCTCAACGCTGCGTTCGATGTCTTCAACTACCCACCGAGATTCCTCGGAAGTGTTGGCTTGGTCCTCATGGGAGAAGTAGCTCATGGCCCGCATCTTACCTGCTCTGCGAGCGATTCGAGGTGGTCTAGCCCAGTGTTAGCATTTCTGTGAGTATGTGGGCTGTGCGTTGACATCGTTGCTGGATCGTATCCACTGGCATGCATGTCCACTCGTGAAGTCAGCATCCTGTTTGGTTCAGGACGGCTATCCCTGCGTGTCCCAGAGCGAGCAGACATCCTGACGGGTCCGGTAATCCCAGCATTGGCCGATCCACGGGCGGAGGTCTTAACGGCCCTGCGCAATCCGATCGGCTCTAAGCCGCTGCGGGCGATTGCCGAAGCGAAGCAGCCAGCATCGGTCGTGATCACGATGAGTGACATTACGCGCCCGGTGCCAAACGAACTGTTGATCACCCAGATCCTCGCAGAGCTGAATGCCGCAGGTATCTCTGATGATGTAGTGACGATCTTGATTGCAACCGGAATGCATCGGCCGTCCACCTCGCGAGAGCGTGAGGTGATGCTCGGGAGGGAGCTGCTTGGGCGTTGCCGAGTCGTTGACCACGAAGCAGACAAGCTGGAGACGTTGGTTCGCATCAGTGACCAGCCACCAGTGAGCATCAACCGTATCTACGCCGATGCCGAGTTGAAGATTGTCACGGGTCTGATTGAGCCACACTTCATGGCTGGATATTCGGGTGGTCGGAAAGGCATTTGTCCAGGTTTGGTCGACTTGCAGACGGTGCAGCGATTCCATGGCTACAAGACCATGGGCGATCCATCTGCTGTCGAAGGCAAGATGGTTGGCAACCCATGTCACGAGATTGCGATCCGCGTCGCGAGTCTGATGGGCTGCGACTTCTTAGTTAACGCTGCGATTACCCATGAGCGCGAATTAGCCGGGGTCTTCGCTGGCCAATTGATTGCAGCGCACGAGCAAGGTTGTGAGCAGGTCGGTAAGTGGACCTCAGCTGAGGTGAAGCGGCCGTATGACCTTGTGGTTCAGTCAGCGGGTGGGTATCCGCTCGATGAGAGCTTTTACCAAACGGTCAAAGGCATGGTCACGGCGCTGCCAGCACTCGCAGATGGTGGTACTCTATTGATGTGCTCGGCCTGTACTGAGGTCGGGTCTCCCGAATACACCGAGCTGATGATGGAGCGAGGTTGCGATTACGAAGCGTTTTTGGCGCATATCGCATCGACAGATGTCACGGCCAAGGACCAGTGGCAATACCAAATGCACACGCGGGTGCTACGGCGAATCGGGGTTGCCGGCTTGGTCTTGGCGAACGATGGTTTGCCTATGGAGGTGCAGCGCAAACTAGCGGTGACTCCGGTCTCTGGTGACGGCTCAGTCGATTTACGGTCTCAGCAGCTGATTGACGAGTTCGTGAGATCTAGGCCTGATGCCCGGATTGCTGTAATTCCTGAAGGGCCATACACGATGCTGCGTCGGTGAGTTGCAGCGGGCCACCCCAAGCGAAGAGTGGTTGTGGCTTATTCGGCTCTAGACCATGAACGTAGAGTCCCTACCATGCTTGCCACGCAAACCTAGCAATCAGGCGATCTGAACTGTGTCTTTGCGTCAATCCCTCCGTCAGCCCTATGAAACTTGCAGAACTCGTCGAATCCTTAACTAAATGGCGAGATGCTAACCCGAAGGGTAGCAAAAGGGATCTTGCTGAGGCGATCACGGCGCAATCTGATCTTAAGCTCGACAAGGCGTTGTTGATTGGCTCGCAATGCGTCTTGCGCATCAGTCAGATGAACGAAGTTGCGAACGACTCCAATGCTGTGGTGTCCTTCCGCAAGATATTTGAGCATGATCATCTACCGGTGATCATTTGCCTGCTAACGTCGCGCGGTATGCGATTGTTGCTCGGTAACACGAGTTTTATCGAGCGGGTTTCCGATCGCTCTTATCGCATCGCGGCAAATAATTTGACTGGCAGCATTGTCGACTCAGATATCGCATCTGCGTTGGATGGCGTCGCTAATCTACCGAACAATTTTGAGCAGTTGTGGACGGCGCATGAAGGTAGTGATCGTGCCGCGAACATCGAGCGCATCGTCGCTGCTACTAAGGACGTTCACGCTAGCGAAGCCCGGGCAAATCCAGGGCGAGTCAAATTGAGCAGCAAGTCACGCTGATTCGGTCTCGGGTTTGTCGCGCATCAGTATGAGTCGCTTCATTGCTGCTGCGGTTGGCTTTGCAATGTTGCTACGTTAGTTCGGGCTCATTGCGATGGCATCGATACGGGTCTTGATTTCGGTCCAGTGGTGCTTGTAGTCCATGACTGGTCCCATGTCGTAGCGCGCGACTTGTTCCTCGCAGAGCCAGCTCAACTGTTCTAGTTGCAGCACATTGCCAAGTGATGCCTTTCGCCAGTTGTCCGCGAAGCTGAACTGTTGGCCTCGGTAGATGTTGCCCTCTGTATTGGGGCCGCATAGGCCCCCAAAGATGAAGCCCACGTCGGTATCATTTTGTCGGGCAAACATCACCCGTCCGCATGCGGAAGCCGCCATTCGCCTAAGCATTCCTAGGTAGAATTGTAGCGACGGTGGTTTGTTCATTCCGCACCTGCCAATGCCTTTCCAGCTTCGTTCTTCAATGGCGATGATGCGCGCATACACAGCATCTGCCTCAGCTTGGGTTGATGGTGCATGGCGTTCAAACGACACGCCGCTTTCCCTGACTCGCCGAGATGCATTGCGTATACCTCGTCGATGTTTGGCAGAACGTCTCGACAGGTAGCCATCGAGCCCTCCGTCTAGTGATGCACGGCATGCAGTCGTGGAGTCGACGTGCGCAATCTCATAGCGGTCGCCGAACGTCTGCAGGAGTTGTTCGGTGCGCGAGTCATCAATATCCATGCCGCTAAGTAGCACGGATGCTGCTGGGTGTGAATCGAGCAGCTCTGACAGCATTGGGATCGCGTTTGGTCCCAATAGCGGGCATCCAAACATCCAGCTTGATTCAATTGGTTCGAATAGTGTGACTGACTTATTGTTTGTGCGCAGGGCGAACGCATTCAAGCTGCCCTCGCGCTGAGTGACACACAGGTCTCGGTTGGGAGCAAAGGCCTCGTGGAACGCTAGTTGCCATTCTGTCCGGCAGCAAAAGGGGTCGCCATGATCACCCGACTCGACGGCGACATTCCATGTCGAGTTTGGCTGGTCGAATCTGTGCGGGCTCGTCATAGTCAGAACAGACAAGGGCTACAGTTTGATTCGAAAATACCCGGCTGCAGCTGCTTTAGTGTGCGGCGCGTCGGGTTGCACAATAGCCGCCAAGCGAGCGGCGTTGCTATTGTGCTGTATGCGTAGATCTCTGTTAGATCTGGTCGCGGCTATCTACTTTTTCTTCGCTGCAACGCTGACCGGAACCGTCACCGCTTGCTCGCCAAAAGTAATCCCGATCGAGCAGGTGCCATTCTTCTCTGATGGCTCGAGGCTGACTTTGAGGCACTTGCTTGATGCAGGGGTGTCCTTTAGGCGCATGCCCCAGCGAATCGCATCACCTTCGGCAGGCTTCAGATTCAGGATCCAGCCACGCTCTTGGACCGTGAAATACATTGAGTAGGTGCCGGCTGGGACTGTCTTGCCTGCAGCGGTTATGTCGCAAGAGGTCGTGACATTGCCAATTGGCTTGCTGGCGGCGAAGTTGTTGAAGCGGTCGTGGCTGTCAACGTTGTCCTTGATGCTCTTCCAGCCACCTTCACCAAAGCGGATCGCGGTGTAGCTGATTTCGAGCTTGTTCTTGCCCATCTCGATGGCGTTCGTGACCTTCGGGGCGCCACGGTTGATGCTGCCGCTGATTTGAGCTTGGAGGCCACAGGTCATCAATGCGGCACAGGTGAGAGCGATTACAGATTTGATCATGATTGGATAATGGTCTTGTATTAGGGGGTCTGAGTGGCGAAAGAGTTTAACGAGGCAGCGACGTCGTTTGTCCTAATCCTCAGATTGAGTGAGAGCTGATTGCCGAGAAATGGCGGGCAGGAATCTTGAGCGCTTTGTGCGACGCGTGAGATTTCGCTCTTGCAGCCGGTATTCGTCCCGTAGTTGTTGCAAGAGTTCCCGGTCCGATCGCTCGTTTTTAGGCCACTCGATATCTGTGAGTGCGCTCAAATCGAATTATTACTATGGGTTAGAGACCTCGTAGCCATTCCGGGCGCAGCGGGAGGTCGCCCCGTAGTGCTTCGTCTATGGCAGCCACTATATTGTTTCTGTCGCGCGGCAATCGTCCTGCTACGGGCAGTCGGTTTGAGGCGTGATTCGTGCGGAAAATGGAGTCTGTTGGATTGGCATTCGAGACGAATGTCCGTAGTTCGCGCAGGGTGGTCGGAATGTCCGGCATCGTGAAGAGGCCCTTTTGCTCGGCGCGGGCGATAGGTGTGTCCGGAACTACTGTCAGTGTCAGCGCGGATAAGAACCGTGGATTCATTGCAGTAGCCAACTCAGCCGATGCGAGTGCATGCTCTTGGCTGCGTTCGATTCCTCCAGCTCCAAGCAGGAAGATTACCGACGTCTTCATGCCTGCGGCGTGCGCTCGCTGAGCTGCTTCGACATGGTCTTGCGCCGTGCTGCCTTTAGCGATGCGTTTCAAGGTGGGGTCGTCACCGCTCTCTGGGCCGATGTAGAGTTGTTTTAGGCCCAGTGCACATAGCTCAGCCATCTCCGCCGCGCTCTTCTCGAGAATGTTACTGGCCATTGCATAGCATGAGACGCGTCTTAGCGACGGAAAGGCGTCCTTGCACGCGGCCAGAATGGCGCGCCATGATGCCATGTCGAGAATGAGTGCATCGCCATCGGCAACGAACACCTTCTGCACATTGTGACCGTAGGTCTTGCTGGCCAGCTGAATATCGGCGAGCACTTCGTCAAGGCTTCGCACCGAGAACGTTTTGTCGCGGTACATGTCACAATACGTGCACTTGTTCCAGCTGCAGCCAATGGTTGCCTGCAGAATGAACGCATCCGCTTCGCTAGGGGGTCGGTAGATCTTGCCTTCGTATCTCATATAGCTACTTGCTGCCGCTCCAGTGCAGCATAACCGGGGCTGCGTTCAGATCTCTAATCCCCTGATTTGACGGGCAGTTGGTGGCTTGATCCGTCGCAATAATGTCATTGTTGACGCTGGCTCTACGACGTGATGCTGTGCACCGATTACCGCCGCAGTCGGCGCTGTAGGCGAGTTTGCTCTAGAAGCATGCCGGTAGGATCAATAGTGGCGGTCGCTGCTGAGGCTGTGATCGCCGCGTGGCAGGTCGTTGCTCAGAAACGTTCCGCTTGTTCGTCGCTGGAGTCTAGTGTGCACAGATAGTTGACGCGATGTTCGCTGGTCTCGGTAAGCTCTGCGCTACGCAGAAGCCTAGCGGCTGCATTTTTTGCGGCAGGTAGTGTCGTCATTTAGAGGTGGTGCGTCCTCTCAATCGTTTAGCTGCCGCGGATTTGATTCTACTAAAGTGATGTCGTCCCCAATCTGTACTCGTCGAGAGCCCTTTGGCTTCTTGGTTCTGTCTGTTTTGCTACTTTCAGTTGTGGCCAGCTTGCCTGCGCAGCGCCGTGATGAGTTCGCGCGTGCACCTGGCGTGCGCCCAGATCATACGATCTTTAGCGAGCTTGACTTGCCGACTCCCAATCGGATTCGGACAGGGTCTGGGGCCCCGGGCTCTGATTACTGGCAGCAACGAGTCGACTATCGGATCGACGTCACGCTTACGCCAGAGACGCGTACGGTGAGTGGTCGGGAGCGTGTTTATTACAGCAACAACTCGCCGGACTCACTTGAATACATTTGGGTCCACATCGAGCAAAACGTCCTTCGTAAAGACAGCATTGGCTCGTTGACCAATGGCTCGTCGGCGATGGGCGGGCCCACGGACTATAACGAGGGCGTTCAGGTCACCGAAGTCAGTGCCGGCGGCCAAGATCTCAAGCATCAGGTCTACGACACCATGATGCGCGTGAGTATGCCAACGACTCTTGCTCCAGGGGCAAGCTTCGAGTGTGACATCGCTTGGTCGTTCCAAGTCCCTGAGCGTGTCTTTCGTCGTTACGGCACGATGAAGGTCAAGAAAGGCATCGTATGGGAATTAGCGCAGTGGTTCCCTGCGGTTGCGGTCTACGACGACGTTCATGGTTGGAATACCCTTCCTTACTTAGGCACAGGTGAGTTCTATACCAACTTCGGTAATTACGAACTCAACATCACGGCACCACGGGATCACATTGTGGTTGCGACTGGTGTTCTGCAGAACGAAGAAGCTGTCTACACCGCGCTACAGCGCGAGCGATTGGGGCAAGCGCGCAAGAGCACGAAGCCGGTGATGATTCGCGGCAAAGATGAAGTCGGGGATCCGAACTCGCGCCCATCAGGTGATGGTCCTTTGACTTGGCGATTCTTGAGCGAGAATGTTCGAACCGTCGCGTTTGCGTCGAGCGATGCATTCATTCTCGATGCTGCTTCGGTTGGGGACACGTTGGTGCAGTCTGTCTACCCGGAAGACTCGTTGCCCGTTTGGGGGGATTCAACGGCGATGTTGTGTGCCGCGATCAGAGGTTACAACGAGCGGTTGTGCCCATATCCTTATCCGGTTGCGACCAATGTCGCAGGCATCGAGGGTGGCATGGAATATCCCATGATCATCTTTTGCAGCGGGCGCAACAAGCGGAACGAGCGTGGCCTTTACGACGTCACTACGCACGAGATCGGACATAATTGGTTTCCGATGATGATCAATAGTGACGAGCGTCGTTATGCGTGGATGGATGAAGGATTTAATACCTTCATCAACATGTACTCGACGGCAGATTGGTTTGAGAAGAACAACAAACCGTCAAAGCCATCGTCTTTCGCGATGATGATGCGCATGCCAGGGATTCCAGTGGTGACGCAGGCTGACCGTTTGAATGGTCTGCAGCTTGGTCTGTTGCAATACCAGAAGACCGGCGTCGGCTTGCAGTTGCTGCGAGAGCATGTGCTTGGTCCTGAGCGGTTTGACTTTGCGTTCCGTACTTATATCCGTCGATGGAGCTTCAAGTCTCCGCAGCCAGCCGACTTCTTTCGAACCATGGAAGACGCGGCGGGCATGGACCTGGCATGGTTTTGGCGCGGTTGGTTCTTAGAAGACGCGCTGTTAGATCAAGCGATCGACAGTGTGCGAGTCAGCAGTCGTGGTGCACGCATCACGTTCCTCAACAAGGAGCGCATGGTGATGCCGATTACGTTTGAATTGACTTACGAGGATGGCACGACCGAAGTGCAGAGGCTGCCGGTTGAGGTTTGGTCCAAATCAAACAAGGTTGTTCATCTGGTGAAGTCGAAGCAGGATGTCGTTGCCATACGTCTTGATCCAGAGAGGATGCTGCCAGACAATAAGCGTAGCAATAACTCTTGGAAAGCTGACGAGTAGCTCTAGACGGATAGGTGATCAGTCATATCGAGCGTCATCACGTCGCCGGTAAAGTCGCTGATGTATGCCGTCTGTCGCGATCTACTCAAGCAAGTCGATCGCGAAATGCTCGATACCCTCAGCGTTAACGAAGCGCGCTCGCAGAGAAGTCAGCTTGCCTTGCTCTTGCGCTGCATCGAGTAGCAAAAAGGTGTTTGGCTCGCCCATGTCCTTGATCAATCCAGGGTGTGGCGCATTGGCTGCCTTGATGATGCTGTGATGCATTGGGGAGCTGATGAGTTCGATGATGTCGTAACCAGCAGTTGCCTTCGTCGCATGCCGCACCACTCGTGATCGATGGATGTCTCCGCCGATCAGCACAACGCCACTGATCTTGTTGCGGCCGATCTCTTTGAATAAGGCCGTGCGCTCGTGTGGGTAACTACCCCAGTGATCCTGTTTGTTTGGCCGTGTCGCATCGTTCCAGATCATTCCACAGGCGAGCACCTTAATGGGGGCTGTTGATTTCTGGAGCGCCTTCAGCAGCCATGTCCATTGTCGCTGTCCCAGTAGCGATGCATGGTGGCGTAAAAATGGTGAAGGCTCAGTCGCGGCGAAGGTTCGAGTGTCGAGTAAAAACACTTCAACCGGGCCGCGGCGAAACTTCGTGTAGATGCCGTTTTGACCGTCTCCATATGACGGGTTTGCGTGGAACTCTATGAAGGCTTGCCGTGAGTTGGCTTTGCCGCGAACGCGTCCGTCGGTGTCGTTGTCGCCAAAGTCATGGTCGTCCCACGTGGCATACCAGGCCGTTTGTTGCAGCACACGGGCCATCGGCGGGAAGCTAGCGAACTCAGCGTATCGCCGGCGTTGTTGCGCTAGCAATGTGTTGTCGATGTAGGGAGTGTCGCCAAGCAAGACCACGCAGTCGGGATTTTCAGTCAATACGCGGTCCCATGTTTCGCCGGTCCCTTCGTCTTCGTAGCAGCACGATCCAAACATGATGCGCACGTTGCCGTCGGCTGTTGGCGCCGGCGCCGTGCGCAGTAGGTAGTCGTCGCCACCACAGAGCTCAACGCCATCGATGTTTGTTATCTGGTATTGATAGCTATGGTTGGCGGACAGGCCCTTTAAGTCGAATACAGCGCAGAGATTCTGTTGCGGTAAGGATCTGGCGGTTGCTGTGAAGGTGCTTGCAGCGTTTTCGATATCCTGGGCAGTGAGCACGTAGCTACCTGCGGACATGCGTGCCCATATCTGTGCCGACGTAGTGTCGACGTGACCGATTAGCGGGCCCTGTTTGAGATCCGGGCTTTGCGATGTGATGGAAGCAACGGTCAGCGTCGCTGTTAACCAGATTGGAATGCAGTTCATGTTCCGAGCAACTCACGGATAGTGAATCGTAGGTAGTAGAGTTCGCGGATGCCTTCATAGACAACGCCGATGTGATCTTTGTCGACACGCGTCAAGCACGAATAACCAGCTCCCACGCGTTGGTCATACAGGGTATGCCAGCGGGTCGGCCAAGTTTGGCCGTCATCTGTGCTGACTTTTAGCGTCATGTCAAACCGGCCAGCCCGAGAGTTCGGGTTCGAGAACATTAGCAGGCGCCCAAGCGTCTTGTGATCAATCCTTAGTAAGCTGGCCATGCAGGTCGGCTCGATTAAGGCCTGTCGCGAAGTTGGGTGAAGGATCCAACTCTTGCCAAGATCGTTGGTCGTATAAACGGATCGACTTCCGCCCCGGTCGTCACGACAATTGATCATGATGACACCATCGTCGAGTTCTACTAGTTGCGATTCGGTCGTCGCGACCTTTGCACCAGTGCCGATCTGCCAGGTTTCTCCGCGGTCGCGAGAGCTAAGCATCGTTGAGAATGGCTTCCCCTGGTGAGGCCCGTTATCAGCACTTCGAAATTGTGCCGCAAACACGAGCGTGCCGTCATGCATGGTGATGCCGCGGCCGGGCCCTTGCAGCACGAACCGCCATTTTGGGGTCTTGATCTGTTTCGTGATGTTGCGCGGCTTGGACCACGTTTTGCCGTCATCGTCACTGTGGGCCAGCATTAGCTGCCCGGTCTCAGTAGGTTGCATCCCTGGTCCCGACCCATGCCAAGATCGATTGCCGTGACTCCAAGTGGCAGCGACCCAGATGCGGTTTGTAACCTTGTCAACAAGCACTGCAGGGTCGCCGATGCCGTCGAAGCTCCACTTTGGATCGTTGCCCATATCCATGATTGTGCGCATCGCTTCCCAGCTGGAACCACCATCGGTGCTCCGGCTCATGCCGACATCAATATCACCAGGGAGGTCGCCGCCGGACTGGTGGCGATTGTCGTAAACGGCAATTAGGGTGCCCTTGTTGGTCGTGACCAACCCCGGAATGCGGTAGGTATGGCAGTTGTCTTGGCCTGCCGTGCGTAACGCAACGCCGATACGTTGCGCGGTGGCGATGCCCTCTGGAATTAAGGTCGTACCGTTGCTTAGTAGCACTTCGGTCACCGTTGCTGTGATGCGGGCCGCGAGATCTGCTTCAGTAGACGGCTCAACCGATATCGAGAGCCTGTTTTCACCATCCTTAAGTCCGCGACGGCCTTCGAAGATCATCGTTCGATCGGTGGGCAGTGATTGCCCAAGTGCATGCACAGTCTCGATGTCGCTCAGACTTGTATCGCTACTGAATCGCACCTTGAGTTGGGTCACAGTCAAGGGCTTGCGGCTTCCTGTTGCCGGGATAGAGACTTGAGTAATTGGGCTGACTTTTCCTCTTAGAGCGGGCGCGACCCAGCGCGTGTGGCTTGCGCCGATTGCGCGCATGTCCGCGTGTCTCGTAAAGGCAAAGTCATCCAGCAGCACGCCACTGTTTGGCGGGGACGTACATTTGAACCGTAAAGCCGTGACGCTTTCGGGTAGGTCGAATTTGACGTGACTCAAAAACCTGTTGCCAACCCGGATCGTGTCATCACCGTTGAACACTTCTTGCCACTCATTGGCTATGAGGGCTTCGATCCGGAATGTGAACGGTGCTCGACTCGTCCATCGCTCCGCCCAAAACGACATTTGTTGGTGTGTCGTTTTCTTCAGCTGGATGGCGACGACACGCTCCTCACCACCGAAAATGTGGAGGCATTGTTTGCCAGTGTGCGCGAACTTTGCAGTGATCTCGGCTTGGCCAACTGCAGCGGTCCAAGTGCCGTCCGCTGTATCAGCGTTGCGAAGAGGGCCAGCCTTAAGCTCTTCAAAGCTACCGGTCGTTGGTGATATTGGTGTGATGTAGCGGTCACTCGAACAGTCAGTTTGAGATGATGCTGCTAGCGATATTTGAAGTGATCGATTGTCGACGATCGCATCGGATCTTGTAGTCAGCGTCTGACTACGGCCAGTGGTCGTTTGGGTAGATGGGCCGCTGTCGATGATCTGTTTTGCATGAGTCCATGCGGTGATTGGATGATTGCCCTGAGGCGAACTTTGGTCGCTAACTACATCCGCGCTACTGGTGTGATGGCGCACGTGCAATCCTTGATGCGCACATGCTAGGGAGGCGAAAAGAAGGTGCGTGAAGGCTGTTCGTGACAGGTTGGTCAAGCTCATCAATTGCATGGTCTCAGCAAGATAGTAGGGGATCCATTCATTGTAGAAGGCGCGATATCATCTTAGTGAGGATGCTTGCCCGCTTTCCGCTAAGCCATATGCCACAGTCTGTGATCTCGTGATCTGTCCCAGTGATGTCATGTAAATACTGGGAATAATATAGATTGGCTGTCCCCGCCTCGATCTTCACTAAGTGCAGCAATTTGTGTGGGGGATCGCGAATACAGGCCGTTGTTGGGTTTGCCTCCAACGATAGGAAACAGATATGAAACCGATCACAATTCTCATGGCATGCGTTGCCATTCTCTTCTCTTCGATGTCTTTGGACGCACAGCAGCGTCGTGGAGAGCGTGGTGTCGAACGTCAAAGGCAAAAGAGTGAGCGTGTTGCGCCAAAGCACATGAGTGGCGAGCGTGGTGCGAAAATGCGTGAGCGTATGCGCTCGCGGATCGAGTCTGCTCGTGAACGCTTTGGCACCGGCAAAGGCGTTACCCGTAGTCGCGGCCTGAAGAATCGACGTAGCGCTGCACGTCGGATCGATCAGCGCATGTGGCAGCGTGGGCGTGGTCATCGTGGCTCCCAGAATGGTCAGGGCATGCGTGGCCGTGCAGAAACAATGCGCCGTTCGTTTGGGCGCGGAAGTAAAGAGCGCGTTCGTGCCATGCGCGGAAATCCTGGTGCAGGTTCCCAGTTCCGTGCTGCCAATCGTGGTCAGCGCAGGATGCCAAACGAGGTTCGTCGTGCCCGCGGTGCGCAGCAGCAACGTCGTGAGCTCATGAGTCAAAAGATGCGCGAGCGTGGACAGTCTCGACGCGGACGCAACAATGCTCGTAGAGCCGGATCTGCACCCGAAGCACCTCGTAAGAAGGCTAAGGCACTATCTAGGCCTTCGAAGGCTCTTGGTATGGCTGTAAAGCAGCAAGGTGCGAAGCAGGTGCCCGCCAAAAAATCGCAGTCGCCGAAGACGGTAGCAGGCAAGCGGAAGGCCGCTGCGAAGAAGGCTGCGAAGAAGGCTGCGATAAAAAAGAACGCCGTGAAGAAGGGCGCCGTGAAGAAGGGTGCCGCGAAGAAGGGCACCGCAAAAAAAGCCGCCGCCAAGAAGAAGCAGTCCAGCAAGAAGTCGGCTTCTAATAAGCGAGAGCGCAAGTAGGTTGCTTTAAGCTCGCTGGTGACCGGCTACGCTGCTTACAGCGTGCCAGTTCATTCGATTTGCCTGACTGATGTTCGAGAACACAATCTTGATGGTGTAACCGTCGAGATTCCGCACGGCAAGTTGACCGTTGTGACTGGCGTTTCGGGGAGCGGCAAGAGCTCGCTAGTTTTTGATACACTGCACGCCGCAAGTCAGCGGCGTTACCTCGAGACGCTGTCTTTACACGCGCGTCGCTTTCTTCAGCGGTTGCCCACGCCCAAGATGGCGAATGCCTCCGGCCTGTCGCCAAGTATCGCCCTTGCGCAACGTTCGGCTGGCGACCATGTGCGTTCGACAGTCGGGACGCTGTCTGGGTTGCATGACATCCTGCGCTTTTGGTTTGCGCGTGAGTGTGGCCTTGAGGCACGTGACTTCTCTTTCGTTAGCGCTGGCGCATGTTCTGAATGCCGAGGCATAGGCAGCGCCGATGAGGTGTCGCGCGAGCTATTAGTCGGGGACGGTAGCAAGACCCTGCGACAGGGCGCGCTCGTGCCGACTACCGACTCAGGCTACATCGTCTATAGCCAAGTGACGGTCGATGCATTGAATACCGTTTGCCAGGCGCATGGTTTCGATGTTGATACGCCTTGGCAGCAGTTGAGCCGTGAACAACAGGACGTTGTGTTCTTTGGCTCAGATCGTGTGCAGGTGCCGTTTGGTAAACACTCATTAGAGTCGCGCATGCGATGGTCGGGTATTACAGCCAAGCCACGTGAACTAGGCTTCTATAAGGGGCTGATCCCGACGATCGCCGAAATCCTCCGGCGTAGTCGAAATGTAAATGCACTGCGTTTCGCCAAGTCGGTGCCTTGCCGCGAATGTGGGGGTAGTCGATTGGGTGCGTCAGCTCGACAGGAGAAGATTGCCGGTGTCAGTATTGTGGAGGTCAGTCGATGGTCGTTTCCGGAGTTAGCAGCGTGGTGTACGGGATTCGATTGTGATGAAAGCGCCAGATTACAGAGACGGCTAAAGGTCTATGAGCGTCTGGGCTTGAAGCATCTTACCTGTGATCGCGCGTCATCGACTTTGTCTGGCGGCGAACACCAGCGGTTGCGGCTCGGTGCAATTGCGACTGGTGGTCTAGCTGGGGTGACGTTCGTGTTAGATGAGCCGTCGATTGGGTTGCATGCGAGTGAAGAGATGGCTGTGCTGGGGCTGCTTTGTGAGTTACGTGATGCGGGCAACACTGTCGTTGTGGTTGAGCACAGCGCCCACGCACTGCGTGTCGCTGACCACATCATCGACATCGGTCCTGGACCGGGCCTTCAAGGTGGTCGAGTGCTGTATTGCGGTCATCCAG
Source organism: Planctomycetota bacterium (assembly GCA_965662465.1). Classification (GTDB taxonomy): domain Bacteria; phylum Planctomycetota; class UBA1135; order UBA1135; family UBA2386. The sequence goes on from CBFIIO010000022.1 coordinate 23,773, forward strand.
ACCGCCTAGGGTCAGGTGCAGATCGAGCGAGCGCAACGCGTTTGCACTATGCCCAAGATGGTGATTTCACCGGTGAGTTGTTGCGTCAGCCCCGTTCGACAGAAAGCATCGAGTTCTTGGAGGTCTTAGGGGTCAACGCGAACAATCTCGCGGATGTTGATGCGCGATTTGCCTTGGGCAGGCTGAATGTTGTTGCAGGCGTGGCCGGCGCAGGAAAATCGACGCTGGTAGTGCGCGCATTGGCAGCATCGGTAAGCGCGCAGTTATCTGGTTCGGCCCTGCCGCGAGAAGTTCGTGAAATCCGGTGTGCGGAAGGTCTAGGTCAAGTCATTCATGTTGGCCAAGACCCGATCGGCCGGACTCCGCGCAGCAATCCGGCTACCTACACCGGCGTGTTTGATGAAATCCGCAAGTGCTTTGCTGCTGTTCCGCATGCTCGTGACCAGGGCTACAAGGCGACGATTTTTTCGTTCAATACCAAGACCGGTGGTCGCTGTGCTGTATGCGAAGGAAGCGGTCGTGAAGTTGTTGGTATGCATGGCCTGCCTGCCGTAGAGCTGACATGTGGAGAGTGTCGCGGTCGCCGGTTCCAAAATGAGGTGTTGCAGGTTCGATATCGGGATGAGTTCTCGATTCTTGATGTTTTGGAAGCAACGGTGGCTGAGGCACGAGAGATCTTCAGCGCAGAACCAAAGATCATGTCTGTGCTGCATGCATTGCATTTAGTTGGACTTGATCATCTGACGCTGGGACAGCCAGCAACGACTCTTTCTGGTGGCGAGGCGCAGCGAGTCCGCCTAGCTGGTGAATTGGCGCGAGGTAGCCGCAAACAGTCCTTGTTTGTGCTTGAGGAGCCAACGATTGGACTGCACCGTGCAGATGTCGCGCAGCTACTAGCAGCTCTTGACTGTCTGGTTGACAAAGGGCACACGGTTGTGCTCGTAGAACATGATCTCGATGTGTTGCGCGCAGCTGACCATATCATTGATGTCGGGCCTGGCTCTGGTCGCGATGGCGGGGTGGTGTCGGGTGCCGGGTCTGCAGCAGAAGTAGCGAAGCTTGAGACGCCAACTGGACGTGCGCTTCGCTGTGGACTTGAGGCGCTAGAAAGCAATCGGACGGCTTCACCAGCAGCCGTCCAGCGGCCGCCAATTCGACTTCGAGGTGCAGCGACTCACAACCTCAAGAACATCGATGTCGATATCCCGAGTGCTGGCTTTACCGTCGTTACCGGAGTCTCGGGAAGCGGCAAGAGTTCGCTCGTCTTCGATACTTTATTTGGCGAGTCGCGCGCGAGGTTTACGGAGCACTTGTCAGGATATGTGCAACGCCAATTAGGGGCTGGAGGAGCCCGCGCTCGCAGCCTTAGCGATGCCGAAGGATTGCGCCCGACGATTGCGTTGGCGCAACGAGCAGAGTCTGCAGGGTCGCGTGAGTTGCGTGCAACGGTTGCGACTACTGCAGAGCTACATGCTCTTCTTAGAACGATGTGGTCGCGTGTTGGAGGTGGAGATTTCGCCGCCAGCGCTTTTTCGTTCTTTCTTCGTGAAGGTGCATGTCCAGATTGCACCGGTGTCGGCTCAGTGGAGAGATGCGATCGGCAGCAGGTTCTCGCCGATGAGCATTCACCGCTGTTTGGAGGCGCGCTGAATGCCGCCAATAAAGTGGTTGCAGACTACGCCGACCCCACGATGCGATACCGTGCTGTTATTGAGGCAGTGGCTGCGGCGCGTGGCTGGGATCTATCATGCGTCTGGTCAGAATTGCCGAGTGAGGCACAGGAAGCTTTGCTCTACGGCTGCGGTGATGAGCAGTTTGAAGCCGTTTGGGAGCATGATGGCGCTGAGAGTGGTGATGCACATAGGTGGAGTACACAGTGGCTGGGTATCGCTGGCGACATTGATCGAGAGTATGCAAGGCGCCAGCAGAGTGGCGCCGTGACGCGTGCATCTGCATTTGCCGCTCTGCTCTCGGACCAAGTCTGCACTTCGTGTGGCGGTGACCGGTTAGCTGAGCCAATGCGGTCGGTGATGATTGGCGGCTACACATTGCCAAGTTTATGCAGATTAACGGCCAGCGAGCTGGTCAAGGTGCTGCGCGAAGGTCTTGATCTTTCCATTCGTGATCAAGAGGTTGCATCCGAAACGCTGGTTGAGTTGCAGCGCCGGTTGGGGCGTATTATCCAGTTAGGCCTTGGCCATCTTCAGTTAGACCGTGTCACGTCGACGCTGTCGTCTGGTGAGCGTCAACGTCTCTATTTGGCTAGGCAGTTGGCCGCGCCGCTGACTGGATGTGTTTACGTCTTGGATGAGCCGACGCTTGGCTTGCATGTCCGCGACACCAGTGCGTTATTAGAGGCCATTAACGAGATTGTGGCGGCGGGTAACGCAGTTGTCGCTGTTGAGCACGACATGCGTGTCGTTGCAGCGGCTGATCACGTGGTCGAGATCGGGCCGGGTGCGGGGGCTGCAGGCGGGCTCATCGTCGCAGCTGGTGCTCCGGATCAATTGCCTGATGATTCGCGAACTGGTCGGCGGATGCGTATGCCGGCAATGACGGCACTTCGTGCGCCGCGACACCAGTCGAGTTCGCATATTGAGATCAGGAACGCCTGCCTGCATCACCTTGACAATCTCGATGTAGAGTTGCCAGTTGGCTGCATGACGGTTGTGACTGGTGTATCTGGTAGTGGCAAGACTTCGCTCGTGCGTTCAGTGCTTGGGGCCTCAGCTCGTGCCAAGGCACCCGTTGGCTGTAGTCAGGTCATTGGTCTTGAGCAATTTTCCGCGGTTGTAGAGGATGCCGGTGCCCGTGCCAATCGCGCCCGCACGAGTTGCGTCGCCAACCAACTGTTGGTCTTTGATGAGCTGCGACGAACGTTTGCAGCTACGGATGTCGCTAAACAGCGAGGTTTCAAGGCTGGCCATTTTGCGTTTTTAGGCAAAAGCGGTGGGGCATGTCGTGCGTGTAGTGGGATTGGTTGGGTCCGTAGTGAGTTCGATTTCTTGGGTGCAGATTCATGGGTGCTTTGTGAGCAATGTGCTGGCCGTAGATACGACGACGAAACGCTGAAGGTGCGTTGGCAGGATAAGAACCTCGCTGAAGTCCTTGATGCAACGATTGACGAATTGCTACTCATTGCGAGTAAGGCCGGTGCCAAGAAGCTGATCGCTCCACTTCGCACCGCCCAAGATTTGGGGCTTGGTTACTTGCGCCTTGGGCAGACCGCGGATTCTCTGTCAGGAGGCGAGGCCCAGCGTGTCTCTCTAGCAGTGCACCTGGCTGCACCTAGTCGGTCGTCGTTGCCGACATTGTATTTGTTAGATGAGCCTACTCGTGGGCTGCATCCCGATGATGTTGATGCGATGCTGCTCGCGTTTGACCGTTTGCTTGATGCCGGCCACACAGTCGTAGCGATAGAGCACGATCTAAGTGTGATTGCTGCAGCTGACCATGTCGTCGACCTTGGGCCTGAGGCGGGCGCAGATGGCGGTTGCCTCGTCTTCGCTGGTACTCCCCATGATCTAGCAAGATGCCAGCGTTCGTTTACTGGTTTGGCGCTGCGTGAGGCCTGTGAGTCCGGCGATGGTGATTCGTTGTGAATGGTGATCTGGATCGGCTTCTGCTAGTTGCAGGCGACAATCGTTTGTCGCTGGGGCTTCTAGCTTTAGGGTTCTTGCATGTTGTTCCGGTCCGTTGTGTTGGGTTTGGTTGTTGTCTTACCAACTGCGCGCCATGATGGCCCTGACCCTATTGGTAGTTGGCGGCTGTCGAAGCAGCAAGTAAAGAGCACCACGCTACAGTCACTGTTGGGGACCTCAGGACATATCGAAGGCGCGGTCGAGTTTGTCGATGATCAGAAGGGCGGCTCAATGTTGTTCGACGGCAAGTCGACGGCGGTGGTGTTGGCGAAAGACCACGCTACTTCGAAGCAGAAATTGCCGAAGCGACACATGACGGCAACTGCGTGGGTTGCCGTGAACTCGCCCGTGCAATGGGGGGGCATCGTTGGTGTCATTCAAGACAACGGGGATGCCGAATCGGGATGGCTGCTTGGCTATAACGAGGATCACTTCACGTTTGCAGTAGCTAGCGATGGCGCTGATGACGGCAATGGGTTGCTAACCTACCTAACTGGTAAGACTCGCTATAAGCATGGTCATTTTTATCACGTCTGCGGGACGTATGACGGCAAGGTGCAGCGTCTATACGTGAATGGCAAACTTGATGCTGAGAGCACTGTCCAGTCAGGTGATCTGCTGTATCCCCAGTCGGCACCGTTGATGATCGGCGCATACCGGGATGACAACGAAAGCACTTTGCTTGAAGGCCGTATTCATTCCGCGCGAATCTTCTCAGAGACTGCAAAGCCGGCGGCCATTAAGCACATGTTCACGCACGGCGAAGTCTTAACGCAGGCGAAGCCGCACTTGATCCAAGATCCGGTGCATCGTTGGTTGGTGCATCCATATCTACAATGGGTGACCAAGACTGGTATGACGGTGCGTTGGGAGACTTCACGCCTCAGTACGTCGGTTGTGCATTGGGGTACATCCGTATCATTTGCTGAGAAGCAAGGCGCTAAGACGCCAGTTTTCGCCGAGAAAACCGTCGTTTCAGGTATGGACCAATTGCACGAAGTTCGTCTGGAGGGCCTGCAGGAAGACACTGCTTACTACTATCGCGTTGAGACCGTCGATGACCTTGGCCGGAAGTTGCTGGGCGATGTGCTCAGTTTTCAAACTGCGCCAAGTAAAGACGCGCCGTTCGCGTTCGCGATTATCAGTGACACGCAGGGGAACCCGAAGGTTTCAGGTGTGATGGCAAACTTTGCGTGGGGCCTGCGGCCAAACTTCTTGCTGCACCCCGGTGACCTGGTCGACACCGGTTCCGTGAAGTCACAGTGGTTGAACGACTTCTTCTTGAGCATGAAGCCGTTGCTTGAGCGTGTAGCGCTCTTTCCCGTGCTTGGTAATCACGAGCAGGATGCGCGCTTCTACTACGACTATATGTCGCTGCCAGCGCCGGAGTATTACTACACGTTTGACTATGCCAATGCTCAGTTCTTTATGATCGACTCCAACCGTGAGGTTGGGCCTGGTTCGGAGCAATTCAATTTCTTAGAGAGCGAACTAAAGAAATCGAAGGCTCAGTGGAAGATCGTTTGTTACCACCATCCAGCTTACTCCTCGGATGAGAATGACTACGGAAACTCGTGGTACGGTCCGTCGACGCGCGGTGACCAGCGGACTCGTAAATTGGTTCCGCTGTTTGATAAGTACGGCGTCGACATCGTTTGGAACGGCCATATTCATAGTTATGAGCGCACGTGGCCCTTGCGTAAGCAGCGCGCCGCGGGGCCAAGTGCTGGCACCGTCTACATGGTGACTGGCGGTGGCGGTGGCAGCCTGGAGAGAGCAGGGCCTATCCGTCCGTTCTTTCAAAATACCGTCAGGCGTGGTCACCACTTTTGCTACGTGGCAGTGAACGGAGCTACTTTGGAGCTTAAGGCGTACGATCTAGAGGGCCGCTTGTTTGATTCGTTAACGATTCAGAAGCGCTAAGTCGGCGTCTATGAATCACTCCTGTCAAACCGTTCGCAGTCAGTTGGCTTGGAGTGGAGACAAGGAGCTGCGACAGCTACGGATAGCTGTCGCGTGCTTGTCGCTTGACTGACGCAGTCAGTTTCGCGCAGTCGACTTTACTCAGGCGTCGATGATTGCGTTGAGCGTAGCGCTTGGGCGCATCGCTGCGGCAGTTAGCTTGACGTCAGGCTGGTAGTAGCCGCCGATGTCGATCTGTGGTCCTTGCACTGAGTTTAGCTCGGCGACGATCTTGTCTTCGTTGCTGGTCAATGCGTCTGCAACCTTGGTGAAGCTTGCCGCGAGCGCTGTATCTTCGGTTTGGTTAGCCATTGCTTGCGCCCAGTAGGTTGCGACGAAGTAGTGGCTGCCACGGTTGTCGAGTTCGCCGACTTTGCGCGATGGCGACTTGTTGTTTAGCAAGTAGTGCCCGCTAGCTTCGTCGAGGGTTTTGCCTAAGAGCCGGGCTTGTTGGTTGTCGTAGCGATTGGCGATGTGTTCGAATGAAGCCGCTAATGCCAAGAACTCGCCAAGCGAGTCCCACCTTAGGTGGTTCTCTTTCTCGAATTGCTGCACATGCTTAGGTGCTGAGCCACCAGCGCCGGTCTCGAATAAGCCGCCACCGTTCATGAGCGGGACGATCGAGAGCATTTTGGCGCTGGTTCCTACTTCCAGAATAGGAAACAGGTCGGTCAGATAGTCACGCAGGACGTTGCCGGTGATGGAGATGGTGTCTTCACCTTTACGGATGCGCTCAAGTGAGAACTTGCATGCGTCGACTGGTGACATCATGTGGAACTCGAGCCCTGTGGTGTCGTGCTCACCGAGGTAGACTTCGACTTTCTTTAGCAACTGCGCATCGTGGGGGCGGTTCTTGTCCAGCCAGAATACCGCTGGCGTGTTAGATGCGCGCGCGCGGTTGACTGCGAGCTTTACCCAGTCACGGATTGGCTCGTCTTTGACCTGGCACATGCGCCAGATGTCGCCGGCGGCCGCCGTATGCTCCATAAGCACTGTTCCGTTGGCGTCAGTGACCCGCACTGTGCCGTCGCTTGGCAACTCGAATGTCTTGTCGTGCGAGCCGTATTCTTCGGCCTTGCGCGCCATCAGTCCAACATTTGAAACGCTGCCCATGGTCACTGGATCGAGTGCGCCATGTTCCCGGCAATCGTCAATAACGGCCTGGTAAACGCCGGCATAGCTGCGATCAGGAATAACCGCCTTGGTGTCTTGTAGCTTGCCTTCGGCGTTCCACATGCAGCCTGAATCTCGCAGGACTACCGGCATCGATGCGTCGATGATGACATCGCTCGGCACATGCAAGTTGGTGATTCCCTTGTCAGAATCGACCATTGAAATGCCTGGGCCGTTAGCGAAGCAGGCATCAATATCGGCCTGGATCGCTGCGCGCTCGCTATCGGGGAGCTCGGCCATTTTGGCGGTGATGTCGCCGAAGCCATTGCGCGAATCGGCACCTAGCTTATTGAGGGTGTCGCTGTGCTTTTCGAAGACATCCTTAAAGAAGGCTTCTACACCGTAGCCGAATATCATCGGGTCAGAGACCTTCATCATCGTCGCTTTGAGGTGCAGCGAGAACAATATGCCCTTCTGTTTGGCGTCGGAGATTTGCTCGGCGAGGAACGCTTGCAGCGCCGACTTGCTCATGAAGGTGCTGTCGATTACTTCGCCAGCTTCAATGGGTAGCGGGCCCTTGACCTTGGTGACGGAACCGCCGTTGCTGACATGCTCGATTGTTACCGATGTTGCGTTGGTGACAGTCACAGACTTCTCGTTAGCGAAGAAGTCACCCGCACTCATGCTGGCGACATGTGTCTTGCTGTCGTTGCTCCACTTGCCCATACGGTGAGGGAATTTGCGAGCGTATGCTTTTACAGCTGATGGTGCGCGGCGGTCGGAATTGCCTTCGCGCAACACTGGATTGACGGCGCTGCCTTTGACTTTGTCGTAACGCGACTTTGCATCGCGCTCGGCATCATTCTGTGGTTCTTCAGGGTATTCGGGCAGTGCGTAGCCGTGATCTTGGAGTTCCTTGATCGCTGCTTTGAGTTGCGGCACCGAAGCGCTGACGTTGGGCAATTTGATGATGTTTGCCGCTGGCGTAGTCGCGAGCTCGCCGAGCTCTGCGAGTGCGTCGGTCGTCTGTTGCTCTGCGGGAAGTAAGTCTGTGAAACTTGCCAGCACACGCCCGGACAATGAGATGTCGCGGGTCTCAATCTCGATGCCTGAGCCCTTCAGGAAAAACTGCACGATTGGCAGGAACGAGTAGGTGGCAAGGGCGGGTGCCTCGTCGGTATGCGTGTAGATGATCTTCGGGGCTTCAGTCATGGTGCCTGATGGTGCCCTTGCGGGCCTACGGTGCTCAGCGGGTTGATTTCGGTGCGCTTTGGTGCGCTTCGGGGCAAACACGATAGCAGATTTCGAGCGCCATTCCCCCTGTGAACAGGTCCTGACTGGAGCGTCAGGTGTTGCTAATCGAGTATTGGGACGTCATCGCCGTGCCTGATGACGTGTTGTCACTGGTCCTCAGCCCGGTGTGTGCGCTTGCCGCGATCCCGAGATAGTTAACGTGCGACCATGCTTCTGAGGCTTTTTGGGGCACTTGCTTCGCCCGACACCTGACCGGCTGCTTCTAAGCTGGTATCTGTGGCTGGCCCAGCCGTGGCGCTATTGCTGCGATATTCAGGGCAGTTCTGGGCTTGCTGGTCGAGATTGTCTTGTTGTAAGCCAGAGCGGGGTTGCCCGTTTATTGCGCGCTGAGGTCTGCGCAAACGATCTCTTTATCGTTACGTGCGAAGACATGTTTGTAGGCAAATGCTGGGTGCGACCAGCAGACTCCACCGCGTCGATTCAATTGGTCACGTGTTGGTTCAAGCAGTTTGCCTCGATCGATCTCCTCGAAGCCTTTGGGTGATAGTTTTGCAATCAGCAGTTCGCCGCGTTCGTTGAACATCCAAATACGCTCGCCGTTCTTGACGAAGTGGATTGTGGCCCAGCGACCATATGGCACAGCCGATTTGTCCTCCCAGACGCGGCTACCATCGGCAAGGGCAAGGCATCGCAATTCGCCGTAGCTGTCAACTCCATAGGCGTGCTCACCAATTGCAATTGGTGTTGAGATGATACTGTGAAGGCCATCCGTGCGGCGCTCATTTTGACCGCGGCGTCGCCAGACTTCGCTAACAGCAAGCTTGTCTTGAGCGAGCTTCAACGTTGCGCAGCCATCGTAGAATGCCGTCAAGAAAAGCAGGTCACCGTGGAGCAGCGGGGTGGCGCATGCCAGCGGCATGTTTTTGGCCTTGAGCGGATATTCCCAATGAAGCGTTCCATTCGATGGATCCACACCGAGGATGCGGTCGCCTGACCAGCAAATCAGCACGCGTTGTTCGGCTTGGTCGATGACAATCGGAGCTGAATAATTGCCGCGATCAGAGAAGGCTTTCCAGTCTTCCTTACCGGTCTTTTTGTCGAATGCGACAAGGTAAGCATCGGTTCCTGAGACCGGAACAATCAGTCGGCTACCTTCGATGATTGGTGATGCAGATATGCCCCAAATGGGCATATCAATCTCATATGTTTTGTTCAGGTCGTGCTGCCACACGATCTCACCAGTCTTTGCGTCAAAACAAAGCAGGTTGCCCATGGTGCCGAGGCTGTATGCGAAGCCGTCATCGATCAGAACAGAGCATCGGGGCCCAGCTTGATAGGAAACGCCTGCGTATGAGCAGTCGTATTCGTAGTTCCAGATTGTCTTTCCAGTTTGCCAATCGAGACAGTGAACTCGCTCGATTTCTTTGGCTTCGTCTAGGCGATCCATAACATAGACGCGACCGTCGGCGACCGTAGGGCCGCAGTAGCCAGAGCCAATTGGTGTGCTCCAGCGTGGCGTGATTACGTCAGGCAACGACGCAGTGACGCCCGATTCCGTCCATATCCCGTCGCGCGTTGGTCCGCGCCATTGTGGCCATTCGGTTCCCTGGGGCGCGAGTGACGGTAGCAGGGCCGCTAGCAAGATGATCATCTAGACAATCTAGCGCCTTCTGCCGATCGAATGTGTACTACTCGGATTCGTTAGCGTTTCTGGGACTTCTTCTTCATGTAGTCCCGGTACCAGGCCTCTAGTCCGTCCGGCCATTGGAATTTGCGCACGGTCTTCATCTCGAGGCCTTCTAGGTGAGCCCTTTCGGTGGCCGGTCGGCTGCTGGGCTTTTGATAACGCCATTCGCGGTCGCCGAAGACCTCCTTAACGAGTGCGGCGAGACCAGGATCGTATTCCTTCAATTCGATGCGCGTATTGACGTGGTTGTGATCATGGTCTGGTGGCCGGTTGTCGTCGAACCAGGATTGCACACCCTCAGCCCAATACTCACTTTCGTTGCTCGCGGCATATTTGCCTTTCCATAGGCCAGCCTTGAGCGCAGTGCGGTAGGCCTTGGTTAGCCGGGGGTTGAACGTCTTGTCGAGTTCACTGACTGCCATGATATGGATTGCATGTGCGAACTCGTGAATCAGTAATGACTCTTGCCAGTAGGGATCGCCAGGACTTCGCAGCAGATTTTCTTCGCCGCAGCTAACAGCTGGGCGGCTTCTGCTAGCACCGAGGCCTCTGGCGCGGCGATCCCAATACTTACTGGGCTTTAGGTCGCTGTGCTCTGGGATCATGGTCGTCATTTCATCGACGGCCATCACGGCGAAGCGAACTTTGTTGTCAATCAGTCGTTGGCGGATGTCGTCACGCCCGTCGAGCATCTTGTTGATGAGATACTGTGCTTCAAGCAGCGCGAACGGAGAGACTCGTTGCGAAGATACGATTGGTAGGCCATCTGCGCTGACATGCTGTTTGTAGAACGGCGACAGTTCTAGGCGCTCGATTTCCGCAGCCGGCGGCGCGCTGACTTGGCCGGGTAGGCCGGCAGCAAATAGGAAGGCAATGGCAAGGCCGCGATTCATGGCACAGACGCTAGCGTGTCTGTGCGGGTGGATGCTAGCCCGATTGGGCCTCTGCGGACCTAATTGAGCGCAATGCTTCAAGTCAAGCTGTTGGCGAGTTCTGACTCTTCTAAGGCAGTTCGCGGATCATCAGGTTGCGGTACTCAACCTTTGAACCTTCTGATTCGAGAGCTAAGAATCCAGTTGCTGGCAGGCAGTCTTTGCCGCCGTTGACTTCGACACCGTTGACCCATAACCGTACTTCGCCGTTGATGGCGCGTATGTAGTAGTGATTCCACTCGCCAACACCGTTGGTTAAGCGCTCTGTTGGGAAGCTTCGGCTGCTCTTTGGATTGCCGACCTTGTATTCGACACCCGCTGCATCTTTGTAGACCTTCTCTGGTGTGAATGCGGTCATCTTCGAGCCGCCAACCGGGAAGACGTCGCCGTGACTGGTAAACCAGTCTGAGTGTTTCCCCTTCGCTTTGAGGTGCCGCTCTTCATAACCAAGGTCGAGCACCTGCACTTCAATGCCGCTACGTGGCAAGGTGCCGGGAGGTAGATCAGTAAAGGCGGACTCGGGGCACCAAATAAATACACCTGCGTTGCCTGCATAGACGTGGTGCTTCCACTCGACGACCATCTCGAAGTTTGTAAGGGCCTTCTTCATGCGCGCGCCGCCGTTGGGTTTTCCGCTGCAGATGATCACGCCTTCTTTTTCCGTCCAGGTGTCAGCGTTGCCGTTGACGTTTTCGAAATCCTTGAGGCTCAGTTGGGTCCAGCCTTTGCCGTCGATGTAGGCTTTGGGGAGATTCGTGTTTTGCAGGACCACTGGTGTCACTGCAGCACTTGCTAGAACGAGCAGGGAGAGGGGGCGGAGCAGTCTGTGCATGGCTGTTGATCAGGCTACGCTCTGAAGCTCTGATCCACCATCTTGGGCTTAGTCGATCTGTATTCTTAGGTCGAAGGCAGGGCGGCTCGGATTAGCGCAATTGCGCTAGGGCGGCTCCAATCCGCCACCAAGCGTGAATCCTGCTAGCCGTTAAAGCAATCGCCGTAAGCTTCTTCGCTGAAGCCAACAAGCCAAGTTTTGCCAGTTCTTAGGGTCGGTGCGCGGAGGTTTCCTGAGGGGCCGATCACGGCTTTTTGGAAGTCTGCAACTACGAACGTGTCCTTCTTTGGTTCGAAGGTGACAACTTTCTTGCCCTTCGCAACCAACACCTTTGCTGCATCAGCAAACAGCGTCATGACCTCATCGGGGCCCATGCGCTCTTTGCTCGCGTTTACCGTCTCACGGACGGCTGCCCCGGCGTTCTCAAGGAACGCGTCGGAGCGCTTGCAGCTCGTTCAACCTTTACGGTGGTAGTACCAATCAACTTTCTTTGCCATGCACGTCACGAGAAACGTAAAGGCCAAAGCATGCAAGAGTGTGTTGCATGTCGTTGGCTTCGAAAAATCTGGATTGCCTTATCGAGACTTCAGGTAAGCGATCAGGTCGGCAACGCCTTGGGCGTCGAGGGCGTAGAGTTGCGATGGCCACATCAGCGAGCGTCCAAGATTGCGGATCCTCTTGACGCGCTGTTTCGGGATCAATTGCAGCATGCCACTCTGCGATTGCACAATGACCGGGTTGCCGCGAGAGAGCAGGATGCCATCGATATTGCCATCAGCGGTTTCGATTGTGTGACCTTCGTAGCCGTGGCTGATGCTTTTTGATGGATGGAGAATTGCCTCGGCGACGGCTTGGGTTGACTGGGCTTTGGCGAATGCCACGATGTCCGGTCCAAACTCGACACCTTGCTGACCGACTTTGTGGCACGTGTAGCAGGTGGCAACACGTCCGGCACCGTTTGCAGCAATACCTTGAAGGGCAACTACTTGCTTTGCGGTGATCGTTTGTGGCGTTCCTGGTGCTGGTGGCACGCTTACCGGTAGCACGGTGACTTCTGCTGGATCGTAGATGCCAGTTTCTTTCAATATCTCGGCGAGGCCGAATGGCTGCCATTCATTACCCATCCGCTTCACGCACCACAGCAGGGCGTCATTGCTGAGCGAGCAATCAAAGTCATCAGCAATCGCGACCATCGCATTCATCGCGTCTTCATGCTTGATAAACGCAAGTGCTGTCAGTGAGTGGGTGCGTTGCGCGAGAGTTAGCTCGGTCGATTTGATGCGTTTGACAAGGTCTGGCACGGATTCCGGAGCGCCTAGACGCCAGGCGATGCCGCTCATCGATGCGGACCACTGGCGTGAGTCTCCGGCATTTTTTGCTAGTGCTGTGTAGACCCTAGATTCTTTGCCGGTGCAGCCAATGCCGAAAGCATCTAGGTAGCTACGGTCATTACCGTCAAATAGCCGGCCGATTTTGACAAGGGCGTCAACCGATTGATCTGCTGGTGCATCACGCAGCGATGTTGCGACAGCTGCTCTGACGAATGGTGCGTCATCTTCGCAAAGCTTGTTGATGACACGTGAGAGATCATGATCCACCTGGCGCAGTGCCCGAAATGCGACTAGCCGCATCTCAGGGTTTGGGTCATTCGTTGCGGTGCTCTCTGCGATGGTCACGCCATCTTTCCCGTAGAACGGCATGAGCCACATGAGTCGAGCATCTACGTAGATGTTTGGCTCAGTTGATCTCGTAATCGTGCGCGGATCTCCGAGATGACCCGCTCGAATGCGTTGCCAACCAAGATGGCGAACGTTCGTTGCCGGACTTCTGAGAGCCGTGAGAATATTCTCGATAGTTGCGTCGCGGTTCTCTTCCGAAACCTCTTCTGGCGTTTGATCGTTGATCGTGATTGGCGGCACCTTTGATTCGAACAGCTTGGGAGCTACTCGATAGATGGCACCAGAGAGAGTGTCGTCCAAGGTTTGATGACCGCCAACACGTCCGTCAAACCAGTCAGCTACATAGATTGCACCATCGGGCCCAACGGTCACGTCAGACGGTCTAAACTGAGAGTTCAACTCGCCGTCCCAGCGACCTGAGAAGTCACCGCCGGTAAACTTGTGTTCTGGGTTGCACGTCATCCAATCGGTGCGTTCTAGCTTGAATCCTGCGCCGTCACGGACCGGTTGATAGCCAAAGACCGTGTTGCGGGCTGGTTCACAGGCGAGTAGCAATCCGCGCCACTTTTTGTCTAGGGCACCGTTTTCGTAGAACGCGACTCCCGTTGGGGAACCGCCGCCATAGACGTCACCTGACGGCATTGTACCAGGGTCTTCTTGCCGCCACTCAGCCGTAGGTGTGTCTTGGCCGCGGCGTTGTTCTGCGCGCCAATTGCGTTTGCCATCGCGAGATGAGAAGCCTGCGTTGCCATACTCAATGACGTGTGAAACGCGGCTTGCTGGTGGGTCGTCGTTGTCACTTTGGAATACATCACCAAGAGACGTAACGGTCTGTTCGTAGCTGTTGCGGTAGTTATGTCCGATGATTTCGACATTGGTGCCATCGGGATTCATACGTGCCGTGAATCCTCCAACGTAGACGTGTCCATCATCACTCTGATGACCTGCGACGCCTTTTGGATCCATGTAGGAACTCGTAATACGAAACGTTTTGCCCGACTTGTCCGTAAAGACAGCGCCGCAGTTGCCCGAGTTCCAATACCACTTGCCGTCAGGACCCGCCGTGACTGAGTGCAAGCTGTGGTCGTGATTGCGACCCTGGAAGCCGGTCAGTCGCACTTCACGCTTGTCAACAAGGGGATCAAACTTCAGGTTACGATCAACGTCGGTATAGACGATCATGTCTGGCGGTTGCGAAACGATGATCACGTTGTCGAAGACCGCAATACCGAGCGGCGACACTAGAAACTCTTCTTGGACAAAGACGGTGCTTTTGTCAGCTTTGCCATCTGCGTCGGTGTCTTCAATGACGACGACCCTGTCGCCCTCTTTGCGACGCTTTGCTTTGCCGCGATAGTTGACGCCTTCGGTTACCCAGACCCGACCGCGATGGTCGATGTCCATGTTGGTTGGGTTGCAGAGTAGTGGGCTGGTTGCCCAGACCTTTACTTCAAGGTCTTCCGGTACAGTAAAGGCGGCAGCTGGAACATGCGTTGATTGGGTTGCAGGATCCTGTGCTTGCAACTCGTGAACGAGGTTGCATGTGCTCAGAAGGACAGCGAGTGAGGGGTGCAGTAGCTTCATCTTGATTCGGGTCTGAGCTATCAGGATAGCGACTTTGGCTTTGAGCAGCTTCGAAAACGTGGCTTCGTGCGGCTTGCACGTATTTGCTGTCAAACTGACAACGCCAGCAGCGCAGGCGCCATCCTAGTTTGTGACTTGATGAATGTGCACGTCTTGCTAAGGGTATGGAATACTTAGGCCTTCTGCGTCAAAGCGATCCTTGACGGTGCGGGTGATGTCCCAGAATGCTTCCCAGTAGTCACTGGTGTCCGTCCAGGGTCGCACGATGAAGTTGACTGAGGAGTCTGCAAGCTCGTGGACTCGGACTAATGGTTCGGGCGTGGCGTGCACCTTGGGGTGATTTGTGACGATCGATAGCAGGAGGTGTTGAGCCTTTTGCAGCCCGTCGTCGTAGCCGCTGCCAAAGGTCATGTCGACTCGGCGAGTCGTCTGGCCCTTTACGTTTGTGGTCACATTACCCCATGTCGAGTTGTTGGGGATGATCACAGTCTGGTTGTCAGGCAGGCGCAATGTTGTTGAGACAAGCGTCATCGCATCTACTTTGCCAGTGATCTTGGCAGCGGTGACAACCTCTCCGATGTCGTATGGACGGTATATCAAGATCATCAGCCTTGATGCGAAGTTGGACAGCGTGCCTTGCAGCGCAATGCCAGTAATGAAACCGGCTGCACTTAGCGCAGCTACGAATGGCGTGATGTCGACATCTGTCATCGACAAGGCCACGATCAGTCCGATAAAGAACGTCACGCGTCGAACAACGTTGATCACGAAGTCGCGTAGTAGATCGCTTGCTTTCTGCGGACGGCGGACTGCTTGACGCACAATGCCCGCCGCAATCGAGGATGCGGTTGGCATGTGAGATCGAGGTAGCGAAGATGCTCTTCGTATTCGGTAGCGTTTCGATATCCGTGAACTAGTGGTGTTCCGCCTCGGCGGCCAGTGCCTTGTCTAGCTTGGTGATGAGGCAGTCGGCTGCTGCGATGTCAAAGCTCATGGGTGGGCGAATCTTTAGCACGTTGTCGTGTGGCCCATCAGTACCGATCAAGACCCTGTGCTTGCATAAGTGGTTCTTGATGCGTGACGCGGCTGCAGTCGCCGGCGTCTTAGATTTGCGGTCGTTGACCAGTTCGACGCCGAGGAAGAAGCCGGTGCCACGCACGTCACCAATAAGTTTGTATCGCTGCTGCAGTTGGCGCAGACCCGTGATGAGTCGCTCGCCGACGATTCGGGCATTCTTCGCTAGGTCCTCGTCACGCAATACATCTAAGACTGCAGTGCCAGCCGCCATCGCCACTGTGCTGCCGCCAAAGGTGCTAAAGAACTCCGGCCCCTCGGCAAACGAAGCGGCAATTTCGGGAGTTGTTACCACAGCGCCAAGGGGGAAGCCGCCACCGAGTGGCTTGCCAAGCACGAGTAAATCTGGGACTACTCCCTGTTTCTCGAATCCAAACGCGTGTGTGCCGGTGCGCCAGAGGCCAGTCTGCACGTCGTCGGCGATACACAGGCCATTGGCAGCTCGAACCTTGGCGTAGACCGCTTCGAGAAAGCCCTGGGGTAATTCCATTTGGCCGCCGACGCTAGGTAGGCATTCACATATGTAGCCGGCGAGTTTGCGGTCGCTCTTGTCGAGAGCGTCGATCACCGCTGCAACTTCGTCAGCGTAGAGCTTGCCTGCATCTGGGCCTTGGTGGGCACCACGGTAGACGTCTGGTTGCACCGTGACGTGCACCCAGTCGGGTTGCTCTGGAGCTCCTTGTTGCCGGAATTTGTAGGGGCTCATTGCCATGGTCGCGATTGTGTGACCGTGATAAGCATGGTCCATGACGCAAACGTCGTTTGCACCGGTGTGCTTGCGAATGATTCGGACCGCTAGCTCGTTGGCTTCACTGCCTGACGGCGTAAAGAAGAACACTGAAAGTTCATTCGGTAGCAGTTCACTGAGCCGATCTGCGTAGCGCTGCATTCCATCGTGTAGGTAGCGCGTATTGGTCGCTAGTAATGCTGTTTGGGCTTGTACTGCGCGCGTTACAGTTGGATGGCAATGGCCGACATGCGGGACGTTGTTATAGGCATCTAGGTAGCGGCGACCCTGGTTGTCGAAGAGCGTGTGTCGGTAACCGCGAACCAAAGCTAGTGGCTTGTCGTAACTCGTCTTTAGATTGCTGGCGAAAGACTGCTGACGTTGGCTGTGTAGATCGTTGCTGGTGTCACTGAATACGGCCCGACTATCGGGGATTCCGAGCAAGCTCGACGGATCTGGGTAGATCAGTAGGTGGTCAATGAGGTCGTCGGGATCTGCCACTCCGCGCGGCACATCTGGTAGATCTGCTGGATCAGCTGCGAGTAGTTGCAGGTGAAGGTGGGGCGGCCAGCCGCCATTATTGTGCGCGTCACCGAGTTGCGCGAATGTTTCGCCCGCGTCTATCGTTTGGCCTGGGCATAATTCGGCGATGCTTTCTGGATCGAGGTGCCCATAAAGGCTGCCGAATACCGTGCCGTCGGGGAGCTGGTGTCGCAAGATGACTAGCCCGCCATAGTCTAGATGGGCTTCGCAAACGTCGGTACAGTGTACATGGCCGGCAATTGGGGCCATGACTTCGGTGTGTGCTGGCGCAAACAAATCGATGCCGAGGTGCACGGTGCGGCGATTGCCGGTAAGGGCATCTTTTCCAAACGCTGCATCAGTGTAGATCGGGCGCGGTTCTGCATAGCGGCCAATCGCGACTTCAGAACCGGCGCGCTGCATTTCTTTGGCAATGCGGTGAGCGGCTTCGGTGGCTTCAAACTCTAGTGGGTTGTCGCCACCTGTCGTCGAGCTGAAGGAAAGGTCTAGCACAGCGGCCATTTCGATCGGCGCTGCAGTTGCCAGCACACGGTGATGTTGGGATATGTTCTTGCGGAGATGTTCCGCAATGCGGGCAGGTGGCTGGCCGGGCAGCAGTTTGCAGGCGCGGCGTAAGCGCTCATGAGCAACTCGATTGTCGCGCCCGTGCAAGAACTGCAAGAGTCGCCGTGCGCCCGCTTGGCTGACCGTGACATAGGGGTCGTCGGGGTGTAGGCGTTGTTGGATGGCTGCATTGGTAACGCTGACTGCCAGTCGTATCCGGACAAGCGGCATGACTAGGGCGAGCTCATGGTCACTCAGCTCCATGCAGCTATGGAATCCAGCGACGACAGAGTCGATCGCTTGCAGGGGATCGGAGAGGTGCATGCCCGCGTAGGCGGCTGCGATTGCGACATCGCCGACAATGACGCTATGGCACATGTCGCCAAAGTCGATCACTCGCATTTGGCGAGCTTTG
This sequence comes from Planctomycetota bacterium, assembly GCA_965662465.1. Lineage (GTDB taxonomy): Bacteria > Planctomycetota > UBA1135 > UBA1135 > UBA2386. Next base: position 41,759 of record CBFIIO010000022.1, read on the forward strand.
TTGGTGGTCTTTACCAGCAGGTTGTAGTCGTTGGCGTCATTGTGGATGACTCCCTGTCTAGCGGTCGCAAGCAATGCCTCGATGCGCTCGTAATCAGTATATGCGTCGGTAACGAGATGCCGAAGTTCCGCGTCTTCTATCGTGTCGATGTCCCGCTCGATCCAGTTTGATTGGCGCAGGTCCCACTTGAGTTGACGCTTGGAGCTTTGATGCGAGAAGTTGCTGAGTGCGACGGCTATTTGGCCAAGCGTTTGACCGAGTAGTTGGCAGTGGCTTTCGTCTACGTGGAGAAGTTCAGCGAATAGTTGGCCCTCGATCCAGGTTGTAATCCATACCGGACGTGTGCCGGTTGTGGTCTGCAACTCACAGAAGTAGTCGCCGTTGTGATTGCGGACGACCCGTGGCGTTAAGTCATCGCACTGCGGGTGCTGTGCAATGTGATCGAGTGCCGCAACCTGCAAATCAATCAGGTCGCGTTCTGAATCTTCAGTTCCAACTTTGACGAGCCATGATTGGTTGTCGTTTGTTAAGCGTAAGTTGGCGTCTAGCTCTCCGGGTAGAGGGGTTAGTTCACCACGGAGTCCGTAGTCGCGCTCAAGCAGTTGCAGCAGGGAAGAACCGTTTGCTGCCAGGAAATTGGCGTTAGTCACTCGTGGAATTTTTCGCCACGGCGGGCTCGCAAGCAAGTAGGAAGGCGGAAGCTTGGCTACCTGTGTTTGCGAATGGTCGTTCTAACTGCCACGATGCAGGGCATGTCTGATGCTTCATTCTCGAACCTACGCATCGATTATGGCGACGAGGCCCTTCACCGTGCTGATTTGCCGGCCGAGCCAGTTTCCTTGTTTCGTAGTTGGCTTGAACTGGCAGCGGGAGCTGGGGTCCGCGAGCCGAATGCGATGTCCTTGGCGACTTGCGATGAGCATGGTCAGCCACACTGTCGGGTGGTGCTCTTGAAGCATCTTGATGACCGCGGTTTTGGCTTCTTTACAAACAAGCTAAGCAGCAAGGGTCAGCAACTCCGTGCCAATGCCCGCGCGGCGGCGACGTTTTGGTGGGTAGCGCCATGTACGCGGCAGGTTCGTATTGAGGGCATCATATCAGAATTGCCAGAGTCGGAAGCGGAAGCCTACTTCGCCAGTCGGCCACGGCGTGCCCAGTTGTGTAGCGCTGCTTCGCCGCAAAGTCAGGTCGTCAAGGACCGCGCTGAGCTCGAAGGATATGTAGATGCTCTTGAGCAGCAGACTGGTGAGGGCGCTGTCTCTAAGCCTGCACATTGGGGTGGCTATACGTTAACGCCAGATCGCGTCGAGTTTTGGCAAGGTCGCGATGGGCGTTTGCATGATCGATTCCAGTTTGTGCGCGAAGATGTCGCCTGGCAGATCGATCGGCTAGCGCCATAGGAGATCCATGCGGTCAGGGCGTGCACGCACGTCCCTCGCTCTTGGTGATCGGGCGCCTAGCTTCATCGTGACGGCTCGGCTTGTTACAGCCGCCCATGCCGTCACTGCAAGACAGCTGTCGAGGCAGCCGGCGTGTTAGCGACTACTTCTCTTCGACCCACTCGGCGACGAACAGGTTGGTGTCACCACGTGTCTTGTTGTTGCGATTACTGGCAAACACCAGGAAACGCCCGTTTGGAGAGAACATGGGGAATCCATCGAACTCAGGACTGTTCGTGATGCGCTCGAGGCCGCTTCCGTCTTGGTTAATGACGAACAGTTCGAACTCGCGCATTCCCGTGTGATCGCCTGTCTTCGCAAAGTTTTCGACGCCGATCATATTGCTCGAAAAGATGATGCGTTGGTCGTCGGGCAACCAAAATGGGCCGAAGTTGGCGGCTCCATTTTTGGTGATCTGCTGGAAGTTGCTGCCGTCGCGATCGCAGATGGTGATCTCCATGCGTGAAGGCTGGACGAGTTGTTGGCCCAGTAGCGTCGCGTTCTTTGCCGCTTCCTCGGCGTCCTTTGGGAAGGCGGAACGCAGCACAAACTTACTGCCGTCGTGCGAGAAGAACGCGCCGCCGTCATAGCCAGGACGATTGGTGATGCGGGTGACGTTCGAGCCGTCGGCACTCATCGTGTAGAGCTCAAGGTCGTTGTCTCGCACCGACGTGAAGACGATATCGCCAGTTACCGGGCAGACAGTTGCTTCTGCGTCGTAACCTTGGGTCTCGGTGAGTTGACGCATGCCCTCGCCGTCCGGCTTGACGTCAAAGATGTCATACTCGCGATGGACGGCCCATTGGTAGCCGCGGCCCGTCATCTTTACGACGGGCGGCAAATCGCCTTGATGATGCGTAGATGCAAACACGATGCGATGATCACCCTGGGTGTAGTAAGCGCAGGTCGTGCGGCCTTTGCCGGTGCTGACCAGTTCCACTGTGCCGCTTGCGAGATCGAGAACGTAGATTTGGTCGGCAGTCATGCCGTCCGCTTTCCGCTGGAAGACCAGCTTGGTGCCGTCGTTTGACCAGTAGGCCTCAGCGTTTTCGCCTTCGAATGTCAGTTGGCGAATGTTTCGCAGTCGAGGCTCCAGCTCATTCGAGTCGATTGGTGAGCCTGCTTCGATGGTGAAATCCAGCTGCGGCACAACGGGGTCTTGATTGGTCGGGAGTGAACCGCAGGCAGAGAGGGCGCACAGTGGCGCCAGGTAACTTAACAAACGCATGCACGCATGCTGACCTGACGGAGCAGTGCCTGCAACGGCCGTTCTTGGCCTAGCTCATGCAAATGTCAGCTTGAGTGGCAATATTTGGCTAGCCAGCCCTGTTTGCCTGCCGAGGTCTGCTGGTCGGTTTCTGTTGTCCAAACAGAAAATCCCATGCTCTGGGCCTTGTTAGCCGAGTTAGGAAGTCGGCCCGGCCGAAGATCAGCGGGCGCGAGCTACTCTGCGTCTACTCGCCGTCGAACTCGGCTTCTTGCGTGTCCGCTGCTTTAGCGGGAGCTGCTGTAGATGCCGAGGCGGGTGCAATTGCAGGGATGATTGCAGGGATGATCGCAGGGGTGATTGCAGCTGGGGCGGAAGCGCTTCCCGCAACCCCAAGAGCTTGCTCTGGCAGTCCGAGGAGGGTTCGCTCCGCAGCTGTCACATCTGGGGTTAGTGCCAGAAAGTTGTCTTGGTTTTGCTGGATGAACGTCCGAATGCAGCCCATCAAGTGCGCCGGGTCTTCGATCTGCAGCATTCCGGTCTCGACCAGTTGGTCTACAGCAGCGCGGCGCTGGGGTCGATCGGTTTCCGTTGGCGCAAGTTTTTCGTCGTCGAGCCAGAAATCGGCTCGGACGTCGAAGAACGAGATCAAGTTGCGGAGGTGAGGTAGAGTGATCGCAGAACGGCCTTTACAGATGTCCGTTGCCGTTTGTGGAGACACGCTTAGTGCCCTGGCTAGATCCCTCTTTTTCAGGCGGCGTTGCTCTAGCAATGCCGTGATCTTCTCGTGAATGAGGACCATATTGTTCGACGCTGACCCGTTTTGAACCAAAAGTTCTCGGCGATTTTAAGTTCCGATATCATGGAGCCTACAGCCAAATCTGCTCGATAGCAATCACAAGCTAAGCCCTGCTAACAGTTATCTGTGTTGGACCTTTTTTGGGCGGGGGGCCGTTTGTAGGCGGTCCATGATCGCGCTGATAGGATTGGTGCATGGAGCTGGCCAATCTGCATCTCGCTGTTGCGATAAGCATGGCTGCCGATGTAGGCGTTCCGCTGTCGTTAAGTATCAACATTGCATGGCATTAGCTCTTACTCGTGCGTGTCCGGTGAGGCCTGATTATGATGGGGTTCACGGCATGGTGAGCATTCGATGCCGGCGGCGGGCTAGTATGTGAGCGTGTTGTTGAAGTGGCTTATTTTCGTGGGCACGGTCTTGAGTGCTTCTGGTTGCATGGGCAGCGGCTTGTCGCCCTCGGTGTGGCCGCCCAGCAATTTTCGCATCGTGGTTGAGGAGTTGCAGACTGTCGGAATGTCTGCGCACATTCTTCGTCGATGGCAGGTCGATGCCTCAGGTCTCGTGATTTACGGCACGTCCTCGCAGCCGCTCGTAGATCCTGATAGCGGTGCCAGTTGGCCGGTCTTTGACCGACTGTCGGTTTATCGGCTTGAGCCCAAGTGTGTGCGCGCCTTGTCGCGCCGCCTCGATCGTCTCGGGATCAGTGAGATTGTTGTGCCTTCTTCGGCCGTCGCAAGCGGCGAGGGCCCGGGGCTATCGGTGCAATGGCAGGCCTTTGGCAGCAAGCGAGTTTTGCCGAGTTATGGCCGTTTGCGCGGGCCAATGGCAGAAATTATGGCGGTGATTGCGTCGCATCTGCCTCCTGGCGAAGCCTTCGAGGTTGAGATGACGCGGCCGATTGTCTCCGTCTTGCACGGTGTCCCGACTCCTGGTTTGGGTGGTATTGATGCGCTCAAGGCTTACCGAGAACTCATTGCGCAAGACCCTGAAGACGAACAGCTTATCATTGCAGCCTATGCCCTTGCTTGCTCGGTAGGCGAGCGAGAGCAGGCCGAGCAGCTGCTGGCTAGCTGGCAATGGCTCAAGCGCTCTGAGCCTAGCCTGATTGGATTCCAGGATGATCCAGGCCAAGCCCTCGATGCTCGTATTAAGTCGTTGTCCAACTTGCTGCCAAAGCGTTGATTCTAGCAGTGCGGGCATCGTTGCGCCTCGATTCAGCCTGCTGGATCCGTGCATTCAGGCCGGTCTGAGGGGCTCCTCGACTGCTCGCAAATGGACTTCATAGGCTAGGAGTAGATACAAGGCATGTCCTAGATCGGTGCCGCCGCGGCGATGGCGATCAATTGCTGATTCAAGCCCGCCAGGTCGAAGGTGGTCGCGGGATCGACTTTTGGGATCCGCAAGAATGTCGAGCAGGGCGGTGTTGCTACGAAACCACGAGTTGAGTGGTAGTGAGAAGCCGGCTTTTGGCAGAGTCCGAACGGACCTGGGCAGTTCGGCAGCAAAGGCCTCGTGGAGAGCGCGCTTGCCGAGGTGTCTCTTGTTCTTGCCAAAGGGTTCTATGCTGGCGGTCAGATAGGGGCAGCGCCCTTCGATCCCAGCGGCCATCATTGCGATATCGACTTTTGGTAGCAGGTCGCGGGGGAGGTAGTTCTCGAGGTCATCGTTTCGTGATGCCAATGCGAGGCCCGGTGCGGTGTCCGGCATTGGCTCTGCGTCGTGCCAGCAGCTTCGACGCGCGATTTTTGGGCTGAGAACCGTGCTTGCGAATGCTGGCGGTGTAACTGCTAGTAGCGAGCGAATTGGGTTTGCTGCGACAATGGCTCGCCAGTATCGCGCGGCTTTGTGCATCGACCACGTTGAGCCGAATGATCGCAATATAGGAAGTCTCGGAAGGCGTGAGAGTGCACGGTAACGTTGGTAACCAAGCAGCAATTCGTCTGCCCCTTCACCGCCAAGCATGATGCGAATCCCGTCACGGGCAGCAGCTTGGGCTACGAAGTGTACTGCGAGAATCGATGGGTCACCGAGCGGTTGGCCAGCGATGCGTGTCAGTCGGGGTAGCGCTTCGAGTAATTCGTGGCCGCCGTCAATGCAGCGGAGCGGTAGGCCAGCGGCTATCGCGGTGTCCCTTGCTGCATCACGTTCGGTTGATGAAGTACCGTTCGCCCGAAACTGATACGCCGGCGTTGGTTTGTCGATGGCTCTAAGTGCTAGCGCGAGGCAGCTACTATCAAGGCCCCCTGATAAGAACAGCCCAGCTGGTGCCGGGCTGTCTGTGCATTCCCTTACGCTATTGATCAGGTTGTCACGCAAGCTGGTGATCGGTTCCGGCGGCTGGGCAATGGGTCTATTTGTGATTGGCTTGCACCAATGCGGGCCATTCGTAGCCGTAGTGACGGCCTTGCCACGCTGTGGTACGGTGTCTAGGCGGAGGCGTGCCGAGAATCGGTAGGGTCGATTCGTAGACCAGCCATAGCGAAACCACTCTGCGAGACGCCGATTGCAGCTTGGGTTCGGCATGCCTAGATGCCGGAGTGCGGCTGGAGTTGAGGCGAAGGCGACAAGTTGCCAACGCGCATCAATACGAGCGATTAGGCAGTGAAGCGGTTTCTCACCGTAGAAGTCTTGTCCGACAATGAGCTCACCCGATGTGCTATCCGCGACAGCGAATGCGTGATGGCCTTGCAGCGTATCTAGAGCTTCGAGATCTTGATTGGCGACGGCCAGTAGCGGCAGCCAAGCATCATTTGGTGGGTGCCGGCGAGCTTCCATGCCGGGTCGGAGTGTTTGCCATAAGGCGCGAGCATTGGTGATCGCGCCATTCATGACCCCGACGTAGCGGCCGCCCCGTCGAGCGACTGGTTGTTGCGCTCGGGGGCCTGAAATTGCCAGCCTTGCGCATCCAAGCCACCATTTGCCGGCGGATCGGTTTGCTTGGCTATCGGGTCCCCGCCAAGCGATTTCTCGGGTTGCGTCTGCGATTGCGGCTGCAGGGTCAAGGCCTTGCGCAATCAGCCAATCGTTACGTGCGCCGACTATCCCGCACATATTGGGATATTTAGCATCGGTAAACGTTGGCTAGTGCGAACCCGCGCGCACTTGGTCAAGGTAGTCGCCAAGCGTCTGCCATTGTTTGTGCAGGTCATGCTCGTTAATGCCGAAGGGACGCTTAAAGAAGCATGCGAGATGCGGCATCGGTCCAGACTCCCCGCGGCTTGCCGCCAGATCTGCGAAGCGGATCAAGTCGAGCACTAGAGGTGCCGCCAGAATTGCATCGCATCCCTGCCAAGTAAATTGCAGGGACATCTTGAAGCCAAGGAAGCCTTGGAAGTGGATGAAATCCCAGGCCGTCTTGAGGTCGTTTAGCGATGGCACATAGTCGATGCCAACATGCGTGTGTAATGGGTAGCCAAGAATCGATGGTAGCAGCGCATCTTTGCTGTCGAGCTTGCTCTGCTTGTTCTTGCTGTCAGAGAGCACGCGCCCATCGCGGTCTCCAAGCATGTTGTAGCCCTGCCAAGTCAGCACCTTTAAATCGCGGTGCTTGAACATTGGTGCAAGGGCTGACTTGATCAACGTCTCACCCGTTTTTCCGTCGCAGCCCATGAAAGGCGTATTGCTCTGCGCGAACATTTCTTCGACTGCGGGGATCAGGGCTGAGTTGCTGGGCGTAAAGTGTACGAACGGCATCCCCAGACTTGCTGCGGCATAGGCGTAGATCGCAGATGGCCGGACCATCTTTGCGTTGTTCTTGTCGATCGCTTTTTCGAACGCGGCGATTGTTTTGTGTGCTGCCCCGAGGCGCAGGCTCGGCTCGGTTGAGGTCAAGTTTACGCAGATGACTCGTTCGAGCTTGTGCTTCTTTTGGAAGGCTTTGATGTCCTTCTTGATTTGCTCGAGCTGGCTGCGCAGTGTCTCGGCCTTGCGCCGCTTGCCGCTTGCTAGGTTCGTAATTGTGGCACCCGCATTCGGGATCACGCCAGTCACTACATTCTTGCTGTGGGCGGCTAGGTCCCTCTTCAGTTTGCGGATGATCTCCGTTGGAATGGAGCCAGTCTCACGATTGATTTCGCTGGCTGCGGTTGCGTAGTCGCTCTCGCGGATTTCGTGGCCACCAAAGACGAGCTTGTCGATTGGGCGCCACGGGATTCCGGCAGCGATTTCCGTTTCGGTCGCGAGGCCTTGACATTCTGAGAGGCCTTTGGCCATCGCGCGCGCTCCGACCACAACGGTGGTTGCTAGGCCGCCATAGGCGCCAAAGAGCCAGACGCCGATGCGTCGATGATTTGATTGTGAGGGATTCGTGGGCACAGCAGGTCCGACGACGATACGTCAAAGAGTCTCAGTTGCGGAGCTTACGTTTATGATCCTTGCGGATCCATTTACTTGGAATGGCGATTTCATCGTTGGGCCGGCGCGCTTGCCTGACTCTGATCTGGCCCATGCTGGGCCAGAACAGCCCTTCGGACCGGTCGGATGATCTACAGCTGTGTGTTAAGATATTCCTGCGGCGGTAGTCCACATTGGCTGCTGATTTTGCCTTTGTTTGTGTCTGGGTGTCTTAAAATTGGACGCATAGAGTCTGGTCCTGTTAAGACCGCGACCTCAGTGTCCCGATCTCAATTCCTGGTCCTTATATTTGTTAGGTTCTAACCATGAATAAAGTTTGTTCTGCGATTCTGTTGGCTTCCCTGTTGGCAACTGGCTGCTCAGGAGACGGTGTTGATGCCCCAGGCGCGCCAGCGACGGGTGCTTCTCCTCAGGCTGATAGTGGTGCCGTTCAGATTGATGCGGCAAAGGGAAGCCTTGTCGAGAGCGGTGGCAGTAAGGCTAAGCCGATTTCGAGTAAGCGCGAAGTTAAGGTGCGCGATGTCAAATGTGGTTGTTCGATTGACGGCGTTGGCAAATGCGGCAACTTCATCCTGTTCGACGGCAGCTACTACCCCTTGCTCAACGAAACACTTGGTGAGATGGAGTTCTGCCAGTTCAAGGATGCTGGATGCAAGATTAAGGTCGCCGGCGCCATGAAGAACGGGCAGTACATCGCAGATCAGTGGAAAATGGCCACAAGGTAGGGCGTGTGAGTTTGATGAGCGTGCTTCGTTCGAAGTCTCCACCTGATACTCACAAGGGCCTATTAAAGAACCGCTAGTGGCATTGTCCTTAAACATCACTGACGGCTTGGTTGGCCGGGCTCGTGAAAATTGCTGGCCATATTGCGGCATAGCGTGGACACGCGTTGCCGCTCTTGTGATAACGCGCCCATGAAGCGTTCCTCGCTTTGGCTATTGCCCCTTCTGCTAGCGCTTATTGTTGGGGGATCATTCTACTTTGAGCGGCAGGCAGAAAAGGGTGATCGCGAGATCAACGTTTACATCACTGGTGGTGAGCGGATGGCTGAAGGCCGCGAGGTATATCGCCGCGGTGTAGACCGAAAGCCTTTCACCTACCCGCCGTTTGCGGCGATGCCGTTCGTGCCGTTCGCGAAATTGCCGGTGAGCTGGTATGCCACAGCTTGGTTCCTCGTCAACTTCACGATCTTGATCGGCTTGATTCGCTGGCTCCACCGCTATGCCTCTGCTGTAGGAACTGGGCGATCACCTCCAAGGTTGTGGCTGTTTTGGAGTTTGACTGCCGTCTTTGGTGGGCGGCATGTTGTGTCTGTGTTTACCAATCAAAGCCACGATTTGATCATCGCTGGCTTGCTTGCCCTAGTTGCTGCCTCTTGGTGTGGTCATCGACAGTTTCGCGGCGCTTGGGCTGGTTTATGGGCTGGTCTAGCGGCTGCTACGAAAGCGACGCCGCTGATCTTTTTGGGCCTGTTCGTAGTGCGCATGCATTGGCTCGGAATCGTATCGATGTTGCTGGTGACGATCGGTGCGACGCTATTGCCCGACTATATGTTTCCGCGCGCCGATGGAGTTGCTTGGTGGCAGGCCTGGTACGACGTCAACTTGTCCGGCCTGAAGTTTGGTGGCACAGCCGAAGCCGCTGGCGCCTGGAACTCTCACAGCGTCCTAAACCAAAGCGTTAGCGGAACCGTCCGCCGGTTGTGTTCTCCGGTTGATATCCCGAACGGGAACTTTGTTGTAGGCAACAAAGGGCAGGCGCTCTTTCTCAACCTGTCTCCTGACGTGATTAGGCTAGTGACTCTGTCATTGTCCTTAGTCGTCCTAATGTTGATTTCGGCATGCGTTTTGTTCGCGAAGCGTGCTGTGCATGCATCGGGCAGTCGTTTGGCGGAATTACAGAACACTCTCGGCTTGGGCGAAGTCGGAGCATTTGCTTGCGGCATGGTTTTGTTGTCGCCCCAGAGTAGTAAGGCGCACTTCTGTGTGTGGCTATTTCCGGTGGCGTTTGTTGTCAATTATCTCATTCGTTCTCGCCGTGACGTGATTGGCATTCTGCTGTTTACCGTGGCTTTGGTCTTGGGCATGCTTTCGAAGGGGCTACTGGGCAAACCAATGGCGAACCTGATGCTTGCCTACGGAAGTGTTGCGTGGAGTACGCTCTTTTTATTGCTTGCTACCTTCCGCTGTTTGCAAACCGCAGCGCAATCTGGGCGTGAGTAGTTGAGGCGCTGCTTGGGCGCGGCTCGCTGTAGCGAGTAAGCGTGATGAGTGGCTGCCTGTGATCCCGCGAGAGGCGGGTGCGCTACTGCTACTGCGCCAGTGGCGTATAGTTCAAGATCATCAGCACCACCACGACATATAGGAGTCCAGATAGGACTAGCGGAGCATCGCGAAAGAGAAGCTTTGCCGGGTCGCCACCTTCGCTCTTGTGGTAGACCAAGAATAGGTAGCGAAAGACGCCGTAGCAAACGAATGGGATCGTCAGAATGAGCTGATCCGTACCGTGACGCTCGACCGTTTCTGGACTGACCGTGTAGAGCGCGTAGCTCAAAATACTCAGTGCTGCCAGTGGGCCGATCAGCATGTTCAAGAACGGCATTGAGTATTCAGACATCGTTCGGCGGGTTTGTCCGGATGCTTCGTCCTGACGGCCAATTTCTTCGTAGCGCTTACAGAATGCGAGGAAGAGCGCGAAGAAAAACGTGCACAGTTGCAGCCACTTAGACGCATCGACATCGATTGCGGCAGCTCCGGCCATTACCCGCAATTGGAAGCCGATCGCAATGCACATGCAGTCGACGACAACCAGCCGTTTGAGATAAAAGCTGTACGCGATGTTTAGTGATAAGTAGGACGCCGGCCAAATATAGAACGAGCGTTCACTGGCTGGCACCATCCATGCGAAGGTGCCACAGATGGTCAGGGTGATGAGTAATTCTACGCATGCAGCCGGCACGCTCAGTCGACCCGAGGCAATCGGGCGATGCTTCTTTTTAGGGTGGTGGGCGTCTTCGTTTCGGTCGAGAATGTCGTTGAGTAGGTAGATCGAACTTGCAGCAAAGCAGAACGACCCAAAGGCCGTAAGCGCCGCCAGCCAACCCGCTAGCTCGAAGGTTTGTTCCGTAAAGAACAACGGGATCAAGACCAGCAGGTTCTTGACCCACTGATGCGGGCGCAGGACTTGGAGATATGGGGGCATGGCGCTGCCGCCTATCATGAGTGCGGAACGCTTCGGTGCAAGTAGGGCGTCTGCGTTTCGCCAGCCTTGCGATGCTGCTCGACTGCTATGGCGCGCACGGCAGAATGAGTCACCCCTAACGTTCCTAGCCGTACTATTTTTGGCTGTATTAGGGCTGAGTCCTTGGCCAGGGGCTGGTGCCTCGCATCTGTTTTGATGGCTGCATCTGCCAATGTAGTTGGATGAGGGCGCTGGGAGATCTCGGACCTGTGGGCTGAAGCTCGGCTCCGAGCCCTTCAATCCAGTGCTACATCTCGGTCTGGCCGTATTTTGTGATTTGCCCGGCTTTGCCTCAGATCGCCATGGAATGTGCGGAACGGGCAGAGGGCGGAGGCCCGATTGCGGCCCTATTTTCTTGGCTTCGGCTGCGTGCGTCGCTGCAATCGCTCGGGCTGGAAGGTCTGGTTTGGCGGTTGCTGTGACGATGGGCTGCTTCAATATTGTGGCGGCTGACGCATTTGATCTTCACGGCATGCGCAGCTTCCATCGGGTTTGATGGCGTGATCACTGTCTAAGTTGCCGCAGTTTCGTCCGCAAAAAGCGAAAGTCGTGAAGTTGCTTGCCACTGTGTGCAGTGAATGGTTGCCTGCAGCGGCCGCGCACGCGATCCTCAGGCATATGGAACTTCCTTCGCTCCGAGTCGCCGCCTCGCCTAATCTGGTGAGGCTGTTGCTGCCCTCTACTAAATGGGCCAATCCTTAGTGGTAGTTGCAGAAGTAAATAGATTGTGGTGCGAGCGGCGTTAGTAGCTGGTCCGTTCGGTAAGCAAAGGTGTGTCGGGGTTTGTAGCCAGTGGCCACATGCGAGTGAAAATTTGATGGCAGATGGTGAAGCAATAGATGGTTCCGGAGATGGCTTACGATTTTCGTTAGTCATCCCGATCTATAACGAAGAAGAAACGGTCGAAAGCATGCTTGCTGAGGTCGGCGAGATACTCGTGCCGCATGGGCCATTCGAGGCCTTGTTTGTCGATGATGGCAGCAAGGACACTAGCGTTGCCAAGATGCGCCAGTTCAAGAAAGAGCACGCTGCTGACTGGTTAAGAATTGTCACGCTCGTTGCAAATAGTGGTCAGAGTGCCGCGGTAATGGCAGGTGTTGAGCAATCCCGTGGACCGATCATTGCAACGCTTGATGGCGACATGCAGAACGATCCGCGCGACATTCCGTCGATGTTAGAGCGCGTTGAAAGTGGCGAATGCGATGCCGTTGTAGGTGTTCGCGCAAAGCGAAAGGATACGTTTACTCGTCGTATGTCTTCGCGCATTGGCAACGGAGTTCGCAACATTTTGACTGGAGACAAAGTCAAAGACGCGGCTTGCGGCATCAAAGTTATCCGGCGACCGTTGTTCATGCGTGCCCCGAGATTTGTTGGCATGCATCGCTTCATGGCGACGCTGGTGCGGTATCTGGGCGGCAAGGTGGTTGAGCAGGATGTGAACCATCGCGTGCGCTTTGCCGGCACCGCTAAATATGGTATCGGCAATCGAATGTGGAAGGGGCTGCGCGATTGTTTGGCAATGCGCTGGGTCCGAGCTCGATTGCTTACACATCAAGTGGGAGCGGAATATTGATCTTGTCGACGGTTGTCGATGGCGGTCCGGGATCCACGCCGTGGTATTGGTGGGTGATCGGATTTGGCGGTCAACTGGTGTTTGCGTCCCGGTTTTGGGTGCAGTGGATCGCTAGTGAGCGCGCCAAGAAAAGCGTCGTGCCGATTTCGTTTTGGTGGCTAAGCATTAGTGGTGGCCTGCTGAGCCTGTGCTATGCCATCTACCGTCAGGATCCCGTGTTCATCATGGGCCAGGTAACTGGCAGTGTGATCTATGCGCGTAATTTGATGTTGATTCGCGAGAATAAACGGCGTGAGGCTGTGACGTGAGTTGCTGGCATGAACCGTTCGAGGTCGATGCATGCTGATTCGGGCTCTCGTCTTGCTGTTGGCGACTTTGATCGCCCTGCTGCCGACCTGGCTACGCAGTGACTGGGACGGCACCGAGGGTCGCCGCGTGCAGATCGCGCTGGAGATGATGCGCGGCGACAATTGGATGATCCCAATGCTTGGTGGCGAACCGACTTGGGCTAAGCCACCGCTGCACTACTGGCTCTTAATGCTTTGCACTAAGTGCTTTGGCGTAAACTATATGGCGTTGCGATTACCCGCCGTAGTAGCGGCGTTCGCTGCTGCTTTTGTCGCCGGTGAATTGCTGCGCAGCCGTTTTGGTGCCGCTACTGGCTGGCTTGGTGCCTTCGGCATGATCTGCTCACCGATGGTTGTGTTTTTGTGGCCAACCGCCGAGATCGATCCACTGTTTGCCAGCCTCACCGGACTTTCGATTTGGTTGCTTTCCACTGGGGTCTCAAGCGAGCGTCGGTTCCAGCTGGTAATCGGTGGCGTAGTTGCTGGACTTGCCTTTTTGCAGAAGGGGCCGCCCTACTTTTTGTTCGCGATTGGGGTCTACTTCATCTGGTTCCGTCATCGCCGAATGCGTTGGGCGCTTTGGCATTTCTTGCCGATGGCGGTCGTAATCGCGGCCTACTTTACCCCGCTCTGGCTTTGGTATGTCGATCCCCAAAGCATGCTCAAGGTGGTTAACGAGGAGTCCATCGGACGCATCGCTTATTTCCAGATGAGGCATCTGAGTGAATCACCTGATTTCTGGTTGCGGGCAATCATGGTGGTGTTGCCGTTTGGCTTTTGGTGCTTCTGGGAGTGGCGTGGTGCGCGTGATGCACGGATGGGGTCTGATGACCTAGCTCTGCGAATGTGCAGCGGTGGCGCTGTCCTCGCGGTGGTTTTACTGACGTGCTTTCCTGGGCGTCCGACGCGCTACTTGCTGCCCAACGTGATGTTGTTCACGTTTGCCGTAGCACCAGCAGTAGCGCACTTCTTTCGTCATCGCGGCGCTGTTCCTGCGTTTGCGCGCGGGGTTCTTTGGACCTTTGGCTTCTTGGGTTCTGCGGCTTTGATTGCGATTCCGTTTGTGCCACGCGCAGGTGATGCGTCGGTTGGTCTAGCTCTAGCTGCGGCGATGATGCCCTTGGTTGTGCGTCGGCCATCTCATGTCGTCATGGCTGCTTTGATTCTGCCAGTGGTGGCATCATGGACGATTGGTCTGGAGCGTAGTTTGCGCTGGTCGGAGACCAAGCGATCGATGGTGGCCCCTGGGCAACTGATGCGTCGCGAATTGGATGCGCTTGGCGTTACCGGCGAAATCGGCTCTTACGGCCATATCGACTCGGCTGTGTTGCTTGCAACTGGGTTGTGGATCGACGGGCACGAGTTGGGGCCGCGGATCCCCGATACACGCTGGATTTTGCAAGAAGAGTCACCGCGGCGCCCGATGTCAGCAACGCAGTATCCTCAGCGCTGGCGGTTGGCGCTGCCCCATAAGACATTTGTACTTCGCGAGCGAGTGAAGCAGGCAAAGTGAAGTCCATCCTGTTGGTCCGACTGTCAGCAATGGGCGATCTTGTGCAGTCGCTCGGAGCAGTTGCTTCGTTGCATAAGCACCGCCCTGATTGTCGGGTGACGTTTGTGACGCAGCGAGAATGGGCTCCAATACTTAATGGCATTGCCGGAATTGATCGCGTGGTGGCCTTTAATCGTCGCGGTGGTCTGCCTGCCTTGTGGCGACTCCGTCACCAGTTGAGGAGCGAGTCATATGACTGTGCATTAGATCTCCAAGGCAATTGGAAGAGCGCATTGGTCACTCGTCTATCACGTGCAAGGCACCGGGTCGGCATGGCCAATGACTGGCGGCAGGAGCCAAGGAGTCAATGCTTGCTCACCCATGTGCTCGCTTGTGACGCGATGCCGCATCCCGCTCGTGCTGCGTGGGAATTGGTCAAGCATGTCGCGCCCGAAGCAGGCTTCCACCATCCATCGTTGGTGGCGAGCAAGTCAGAGATACTCGACGAACGCGCTGTCTTGACGCATGTTGGGATCGACGTGGCAAAGCCGTTCCGAGTCATAGTTGTCACGGAAACATCGGATCCGCGAGCGTTGCGGCCCGCTTCCGTTCGCGAATTTGTTCGTGATTCGATGCCGACATTGTTGCTGCTGGGTCCAGGAGAGAGCGGCATGCCGACGCCTCAGGGAAAGGTGGTTAGGCATGGTCGGGGCGACGTTCGCCGGATGATTGCCTTGGGCGCGCTGGTCGCTCGTGCTGGTGGCGAGGTTTTGGGGCCCGATCAGGGGGCGACCCATGTCTTGCTGGCAAGCGGGGCAAGTGGCCGGGTATTTTTCGGGAGCCAGGATCCGCGACGAACAGCGCCGCCTGCCGCGAAAGCATTTGTGCGCAAGGGCGATCTAGCTTGTCGGCCGTGTCGCCAGCGTCGCTGTCGTAATCCTGAGGGGGTGTTGTGTATGGAGTTTCGCCCGGACACCGTCGGCGGTGTGGAGCCCATGTTGCCACCCGTCGGGGCAATCGGTTCGGGTCCTTGGTTACAAGACGATCTTGGCTGAGGCTTGTTCGCAGCTCGGTCAACTGCTTCGCTCCCATCATGCCGTTGCCAGAACCCGCGCCATACGATCGCGCCGTCCTCGATACCTTTCCCAACCCGCAGCCTGCGCGTGACTACGAAATCGAGTTTGAATGTCCGGAGTTTACCTGTGTATGTCCCAAAACAGGTCAGCCCGACTTTGCGACCATTCTGATCGAGTACGTGCCCGATCAGCTCTGCGTGGAGCTGAAAAGCCTGAAGCTATACCTGTGGAGCTTTCGCAATGTGGGCGCGTTTCATGAGAAGGTCACCAACGACATCTTCTCCGACATCATGGATCTGCTGAAGCCACGTAGATTGAGCGTCCGCGGCGAGTTCCAGGTTCGAGGCGGTATTACGACCTCGGTTAGCTGCCATCATCCGAGTTTGTGAGTCGCATTTCTGGGCCGGTCTTCTGGGCCGGTCTTCTGGGGTGGCGGCTGCGGCAAGAAATCTTGCTCGTGACCCCGTCTGTCTTGGACTAGAAGGGCATTGTGAAGAGACGCACGCGTTCCCTTCGGCGGATCTTGTGGTTGGCCGGATTTGGCTGTCTTTGGCTAAATGTCCTGGATGATCCACCACTGTGGACCGGGCCCTACGTCCAGGATGTGACCGATGTCGCCGCGACAGTCGCGGTCATTACGGCTTCGCCATCCAATCAGCAGCTGACGGTCTTTGGTCCCGATGGCGATGAGATCGCGAGCATCGAGAGTCCATCCCAGCGACGCCATGCGGTGCGCGCTAGTGGGCTCAAGGCAAACCATGCCTACACCTACACATTGAAGTCAGGGAGTGGGGAGGAGCAATGCGGCAGTTTCCGGACGGCGCCAACCCTTGGCGATGATCAGGCGCCAGTGAAGTTTGCGTTTGCTGGCGATTCTGGTGACCACGCCTGGTGGGTATGGCTGCAGAAGACGCCAATCATGCATTTGCCCGCTCGAAATCGTTGGTTTCCGACTAAGTGGGCGGTCACTACGGTCGGCGCGGCGATGGGGGAGTTTCGACCGGACTTTGCGTTGCACTTGGGGGATGTGATTTACCCCAAGGGACTACATGCTCATTACAGTAGTGGCTTCTTCCGGCCATTTGCCGAGCTGATCAAGCACTCGCCGGTGTATGTCGTGGTCGGCAATCACGATGTCATGAATGCGGCTGGTCAGCAGGTGTTGGCCAACTTCCATCATCCAACGAACGACATTACCGGCGATGCACGCTGCTATTCCTTCGCGCGCGGGCCGGTTCGGATCATTGCGCTGGACACGAATACGTGGTTTGCCAGCGATCAGTATCGACCGGACCACCCAACGCAACGATTCCTGGTGGAGCAATTGCGGGTCTGCACGGAGCCATGGATTGTTGTGGCTGGCCATCACCCAATCCGCAGTGCTTCGCGGGCTGGTCCAAATGGAGCTCTCCAGTCCGTGCTCCTGCCGGAGCTCGAGCGCCAACAGGTCAGCCTCTACTTGAGCGGGCACGACCACTGCTATCAGCGCTTTGGGCCCAACCAGCGTTGGCCGGTTCCGATGCTGGTCAGTGGGGGTGGCGGCAAGCGCCTTTACGACATCACTGAGGATCCCCGAATGAAGATTGGGGCCGAATCCCTGCATAAGTCCTACCACTGGTGCAGCGCAGAGGTGGCCGGGGGGTCGTTTCGGGTTATCGCCCGAAGCGCCGAGGGTGCCGTTTTGGACGATTTCCAGTTGGCACTGCCGGCAGGCGATGAGCTGGAGAGATTGCGGCTTACGAACCCGCGTCGGGCGGCACGAATCGACGCTCTCTAAGGGGCTTGGCGGTTGCGTGAACGACGTCGATTTTGCGGGGTCTAAGCCATCTATTATCAATACTTTGGCTGTATTTGCGAAAATACTAGGGCACTTGCTTGCATGCGATCATCTTGCTCGCTAAGGTTCCCCGCCCCCAACAGCGAGTCAAACTCACTTTTGGGACTCGATCTTTGGCATTCTGGGTGGCCTCGAAAGAAGAAGCGTGTGAGCTTTTTGATGAGGCCTATTCGCAACAGCGCTGCG
>CBFIIO010000023.1:0-58776 GCA_965662465.1 Planctomycetota bacterium
TTGGTCACGACTTCACTCAGATTCAGTAACACACTTGCGACCATTGTCCATGCAGCATGTTTGGCCGTGTCGAGACTGTTGTTACGCTTGGCTTCACCAGTCCCCAGCAGGCTTGAGGCTGCTTGACGGTCGCTAAGAAACCGTATGTGCTCTCGCATGAATGTCTTGGTCAGCACTTCCCGTTCCGCCTGCGTTGGCATCCTGCTGGTTACGAGTTGAAATCCGAAGTTAATGCGCGCGGCAAGCGTGTCGCTGCTTTCCAGCATCATGCGTTGCGCGAGTGCCCGGGCTGCTTCGACAAACCCTGTTTCGTTGAGGAGCACGAGTGCTTGCAGCGGTGTGTTGGTGCGGCCGCGGCGTGTTGTGCACAGCTCACGGCTTGGCGCATCGAATGCCAGCATTGTCGGTGGCGGCACGGTCCGTTTCCAAATTGTGTAGATGCTTCGGCGGTAGAGCTTGTCGCCTTTGTCTTGCACGTAAACTTGTTCGGTCGCAGGGGTGCTGCCGAAGTGGCTCATCTCACGCCACAGTCCGTTTGGTTGATATGGGCGAACACTTGGTCCGCCGACCTTCTGTCGAAGTAGACCGCTGACGGCGAGCGCTTGGTCGCGAATCAACTCTGCCGCTAATCGAAACGATGGGCCGCGTGCAAGTAGGCGGTTCTCAGGATCGTTGTGAGCGGCTTGCGCCGTTACGTGTGAACTCTGTTGGTACGTCTTGGATGTGACGATCCGACGTAGCATGGCCTTCTGGTCCCAGCCAGAGGCGATAAACTCCATGGCTAGCCAATCTAGTAGTTCGGGGTGACTCGGTGCCTCACCTTGGGTTCCAAAGTCTTCGCTCGTTTTTACTAGGCCAACGCCAAACAGCATCTGCCATAGTCCATTGACCGCGACGCGGGCCGTTAGTGGATGCTTTGGGTCAACTAGCCAGTTGGCGAGGCTGAGACGATTTTGTGGAGTGCCGGCGGCTTGGGGTGGCAGGAATGCAGGCGTATTGGCGGTCACCTTGTCGCCGCGCATGTCGTAACTGCCTCGCCTTAGCATGAACGTGTCGCGTGGCATTGCTTGCTCTTGCATGACCATGGCGGTCGTGCGGGGGCTTTGCTCGATCGCCGCGATTTCTCTGTTGCTCTTGGCGATTGCAGTTCGCTGAGGCTCAAGGCGTGGCACCGTGTTTCTAAAATAGCGTAAGAGCAGCTCGCACTCGTCTGTTGTGCGATCCGATGCTTTGCGGTTCAGGGCGGCGACTACGTTTGCAGGTAAGCCACTGCTCCGCATTTTGAAATAGACGCCGCCAGGCCCACCATCGTTGATGATCTTGATCAGGAGTTGGTTCTCACCGCTCGGTAAATGCAGCGTGATCAGCTCTTGGTCCGCAGCAACGCCCCGACGGACATTCTTGTCGATGATCAGCGATGCGTTAAGCCAGACGCGTATCGCGTCGTCGCTTCCTAAAGACAATTCAACAGAAGTCGCTTGTTGCGTCGTGATCGTACGGTGGAGGTAGTAGGCAGACCGTTGCTTTGGCAGCGGATGAGGCTTGCCGTCGACGAGATCTGGGCGAAGCTTCCAGAGTGGTTTGCCATCGGCTGCAAGCGCTTTGAGGTCAAGAGCTGCCTCAGGCCCAAAGTCGGTAGCGAATGCTTTGTCAGCAGTGGCGGCTGAATTTGGACCCATTACCCGCCACGGGCCAAGCTGCGGTTCGGAGTGCTCCACACTGGCTTGTTGTTGTTGCCAAGCGATCTGGGCCTCTGCCAGCTCCTTGTTGGGCGCTAGGAGCTTTGTTTCTTGTTGTTGCAGTATGCTGCGGAGGCGGGTTAGCGCCGCCTTTTGCTCATCATCAAAGACCGGCACGAACGGAACTGAGTTGACGCCACCATCACCATCGTTGGCCTTGTCTGTGATGGTGTTGAAGTAGGCAAAGAAGCGATAGTAGTCACGCTGCGAGATCGGGTCGTATTTGTGGTCGTGGCACTGTGCGCAGCCCATCGTGAGCCCCATCCAGGTAGTCGCAGTCGTTTTGACTCGGTCGGCTACGTAGGCAACGCGGCACTCTTCCAGAATCGTTCCGCCCTCATGAGTGTTCATGTGGTTGCGATTAAAGCCCGACGCGATGAGTTGGCTCGGTGAGGAATCTGGCAGCAAGTCCCCAGCTATTTGTTCGATGGTGAACTGATCGAACGGCATGTTGCTGTTGTAGGCGTTGATCACCCAGTCTCGCCAAGCCCACATGTGGCGGCCGCCGTCGATGGAGTAGCCATTCGTGTCGGCGTAGCGCGCAAGATCTAGCCAGCGCAGTGCCATGCGTTCGCCATATTGAGGTCGCGTCAGCAAATCGTTGACCAACTGGTCGTAGGAGTCTGGTCGATTGTCAGCCAAGAACGCATTTACTTCTGCGAGCGTTGGCGGCAAGCCGGTCAAGTCCAGCGTCAATCTACGGATCAGTGTTCGGCGGTCTGCCTGCGGAGATGACTTTAGGCCTTCGCGTTTTAGACGATCCACTACGAACGCATCGATCGCTGATTGGAGGTCGCGGCCGTTGCCGTACGGAACGTTGCCGGATTTTGGCGCGGTAAACGCCCAGTGCTGCGGCTTGTCGACTGCTTGCGCGGTCAATCCAGACACAGCAACCACGGTGATCGTGACGCTGCGTGCAATCATTCGTAGCGAGGCCCAAAGCATATCTGCTCAATCTACTCTGACTCGCCAGTCGCTGCGTAGGCTCTCCTGAAAATCTGAGGTCGTACGCGGTGCCGTTTATCGTGATCTTTGCCGCTCAGGCCTCGGTGACAGGGTTCTGTTACCGATTGCGAAGCGCGTAAGGGTATCCAATTTGTTGATGGACAGCGACTGAGGTGATTAGCGACCGAACTTGTAGTCGATGCCGGAGAGGTGGGGACCCATGTGAAAGATGTGCATGCGTTGGTTGACAGGGTAGTAGATTGCAGGGATGCCGAAGGCTTTCGACGGTTGGCCGATAAGTGTTCCCTGCAGGGCCTGCGAGACCGCTTGGTGTAGGTCGACGAGGTCGTGGTAACTTAGCGTCGGGGCAGTTCGGGCATTGGTGTTGTGCGCAGGGTAAATGGTCACTTCTTTTGGCATATGCGCTAACAGCATTGCTAACGACCGTTGGTAATCCTCAAGCGATTCGACGAACAGTCCACCGGGATAGATGAAGTCACCCGTGAAAAGTGCCGGCATGTCCGGGTCGAAGATCATCACGGATGTTTTTGTGTGCCCTGGCGTCACGAGGATTTCGATAACGCGTTGGCCAAGGTCAATTCGCTCGTTGTGTTGAAGCCATTGCGTGACGTGAATAGGCGACAGTGGTTCGCCATCGAGATGGCCTAAGTTTTCGGTTGGGAGTGGCGTGAACACGCCGTTGACCGTTCGCTTACGAAGGTCTTCAGCATCGGGCAGTGCGATCTTCGTAAATTCGTTGAGCCCACCGACATGATCATAATGAAGATGTGAAGGCACGACGGTCACGGGCAAGCTTGTGAGCGATGAGATGACAGGGGCAATTTTGTGTTTGCCTGGGCCTGAATCGATCAGAATTGCTCGCTTGCTTCCTTCCAGCAGATACTCGACGTTGCGTTGGTAATACGTGACATCCAGGATCGCAGCTGTTGACGAGGGTAGGATTTGGATGCTGCGGTGTTGGTCGAATGCATAGGGAGCCTGCGCCATTGTGGGCAAGTGGGTTCCGGCGACCTCGGTTGCACATGCGCTGAGTAGCAGACCCATAGATAGCATCAAGTGGATGCATCGCCCGTATGCAAGCATTGGCTGATTATAGCTCTTAGGAGAGACTTATTGCCAAACAGTGTGAGCGCGTTCTTGTTGTCGCTAGCAGACTCGTACGCTGCTGATATCGGTCGCTCCTGTCGCGACCATTACTAGACGGTCGAAGCCGAGGGCTACACCAGCACATGCTGGGAAGTTCTGGTTAAGGGCTGCAATTAGCTGCTCGTCGATGGGCAGCGTTGGGCGTCCGCTAGTTTGGCGATGGCGATTTGCAAGTTCGAATCGGCGTCGTTGTTCTGCGCCGTCGGCAAGCTCGTGGTAGCCATTGGCAAGTTCGATGCCATCTATATAAAGCTCGAAGCGCTGGGCAACATTGTGACCATTTGCGGAAGGCTCAACGATGGCTAGAGCAGCTTGAGATTCAGGGTAGTCGTATACAAATGTTGGCGCTGGATTGCCTAGGCTTGGCTCTAAGTGCGTGACTAGCAGTAGGTCGAGTGCGTCATCGACGCTGCCGTCGTCGAAGCTTGGTGGCAGCGGTACATTTAGGCGTGAGCAAGCTGCACGGATTTCGTCAAGAGAGGTGGCGAATGGGTCTATTCCAGCGCCTTCTACGAACACCTGTTGGTAGGTGCGTCGTAGGAACTTGGTCTCCTTAGCACTAGGCACGAGTGCCCGTACCAGCGCTTCGACTTCGCTCATCAATTCATGGTGATCAAATCCTGGCCGGTACCACTCGAGCATCGAGAACTCGGTTGCATGTTTGCGTCCAGCTTCGCCATCGCGGAAGGCGTGCGCGAGTTGGTAAATCGGTCCTGATCCCATGGCAAGCAAGCGCTTCATGGGGCCTTCCGGAGACGTCAGTAGATGACGTTTGCCGGTCCCGTCTAAGCCGGTGCGCACGAGGCACGGTATCGGGTCTATGTGCGATTCGACAACGAGGCCTTCGCCCAAGATGGGCGTGTCGACCTCAAGAACCTCACGCGCCGCGAAAAATTCTCGGGCACGGGCCATCATACGCGCCCGCTCTTGCAGCATCGCAGTAGAGGGCACGCTATCGATCCGGGTTAGGATTTAGAGACGCGCTCGACGTATTCACCGGTTCGCGTGTCGATGCGAATCGTGTCGTCGAGATTGATGAACACCGGCACCATTAGCTCGGCGCCAGTGGACACGGTCGCAGGTTTCTGGACGTTGCCCGTCGAGTTACCTTTTGCGCCCGGCTCGGTGTAGGTCACCTTGAGCTCGACGTGATTCGGCGCCGCGCAGGTGATTGGGCTGCCATTGTAGAAAACTACCTCGCACTGCATCTCTTCGACGAGCCAACTACCCGAATCACCAACTTGCTCGGGGGTGAGTTCGAATTGTTCGAAGCTTTCGCCGTCCATAAAGTGGTAGTTCGACCCATCTTTATACAAGAATTGCATGCTGCGCTCGTCTACGTCCGCGCCATCGATTGAGTCGCCGCTTCGGTAACTCTTGTCGAGAACACGACCGCTAATCAAGTTTCTCACCTTGATGCGGTAGACCGCCTGGCCCTTACCGGGCTTCATGAAATCCAGGTCAATGATGATGTAGGGGTCGCCGTCTAATTGGACCTTCAGACCCTTTTTGAAATCGCTTGTGCCGTATGACGCCATCGATGGTGCTTAGTATTTCTAGTCGCGCTCAGGGGCGCGCAAATTGGCTCCCGCTCCTTGTGAACGGAATACTCATGCGAATCATCTAGCTGTACGGCACGATCTACGCCAGTGGAACGCAGAAACACTGAGATATTGGGCGCAATCGAGGCCGCCAAGCAGCCCGTTCTGTCGGGCGGTTGGCGAGATCAGATGCGGCACGCCGTTCGGGACCCAGATGCCCTGATTGACCAATTAGGGCTCCCTGAAGAGCTTCGCGAGGGGGCGCGCCGGGCTGCAGAACTGTTCCCGTTGGTGGTCCCACAGGCATTCTTGGCTCGAATGAGGCATGGAGACGCCAAAGACCCTTTACTGAGGCAGGTGCTGCCAATTGGCGCTGAGGCAGCCGAAGCCCCGCCAGGCTTCAGTGTTGATCCGGTGGGAGAATCTGGCGCAGTGCAAGCAGCTGGAATGCTGCAGAAATACCATGGACGAGCCCTGCTGATCGTCGCCGGGGTATGCGCTATCGGTTGTCGTTACTGCTTTAGACGGCATTTTCCGTATGACGAAAGTCCTTCGAGCCTGTCGCAATGGCAGCCAGCCATCGATGTCATTCAGGAGAGTGAAGATCTCGAGGAGATCATTCTTTCGGGGGGCGACCCATTGATGCGCGCAGACGAGTGGTTGGTTGAGCTCGTCACGCGACTCGAAAAAATATCGCATCTGCGTCGCTTGCGAATCCATACCCGCCTACCAATTGTCATTCCTGACCGAGTGACAGATCAATTGGTTGCGTTGCTGGCCTCGACACGTTTTGCGCCGACGGTTGTTGTGCATGCCAATCATCCGGCTGAGATCGATGCTGCGTGTTCTGCAGCCTTGGTTCGGTTGGTGAAAGCAGGAGTCCCGGTACTGAATCAAGCAGTGTTGCTGAAAGGTGTTAATGACGACGCTCTCATCCTTGCGGAGTTGTCGCGCAAGTTGCTAGACGCGCGTGTAATGCCGTACTATTTAAACCAGCTTGATCCTGTAGCAGGGGCGGATCACTTTGACGTATCGGTGGAGCATGGCCTTGAGATCATCGCGAAGTTGCGCACGATGCTGCCAGGATTTGGTGTCCCGAGATACGTAAAGGAAGTGTGCGGTGCCTCGCACAAAGTCGAAGTGCAAGGCTTGGGCCAGTGACGGAGTCCGAAGTTTCTCCGATAACCCGCAAGTTAGGGGCGACGCTTCGAATCCACGCGTTGGCGTCATGGGTTCCTGAGTCGACGCGAGTTTTTGTCGATATCGGCACTAACCATGCGATCCTCCCTATCGTCGTTGCCAGGGCAGGTCGAGCGCAGCGTTGTATTGGAATTGATCGCTCGGCACTGGCTTTGAAGGACGCCGAGCGGAGGTTGCGACGGAGTCATTGCTTGCGGCGCATTGAGATGCGTTTGGGGGACGGTATGTCCGTGCTTACGCAAGACGAGATTGACGTCATCTGCGTAGCTGGGATCGGGCCAGGATCGATGGTTCGAATTTTGAGTCAGGGGCTAGAATTGATGCGCAATCGAGCCGTTCGCCTGATTCTGAATCCCCTGGGCAACAGCAAGGAGCCTCGCGAGTTTATTGCCGATCACGGCTTTGATTTGCTCGCAGATACCGTGGTTAACGGTCGTGGCCGTGAATACGAAGTGCTTGTTGCGCAGCGCTAGGATCGTTGCAGTTGAGTAGTTGTTTGTGTGGCAAGCCTATTCCTGCGTGGACCTAAGGGGCTTGGTAGACGACAACAGGACCATGCCTGAGCTTCAGAGAATCGTTACGCATCCTGGGGGAGCGCACAAAGATGACTTACTTGCCTGCTGCGTTCTGATTGCCAAGTATGGCTGTCCAGTTGTTCGTCGTGATCCAACTGATGAAGAGTTGGCTGATTCTACAGTTGCCATTGTCGATGTCGGCGGCTCTCACGACGCAGCTTTGCATAACTACGACCATCATCACTTTCCGCGTGAGCATCCGCCCACATGTTCTTTGAGCCTGGTGCTTGATGGGATGGGTCTCTATCAAGATGCTCTGAAGTTTTGCGATTGGCTCGAGCCGGCAGAGTGGTTTGACTCGCGGGGTCCCAATAAGACTGCGGAGTGGCTAGGGATATCGCGGCGCGCTGTGTCGCAGATGATGTCGCCAATCGACATTGCGCTATTGCGCCGCTTTGCAGCAAAACCAGAACACGCCGCCGGCGAGTATCTCTATGAGTTCATGCGCTTCGTTGGGGCCGACCTGATTCGCTATTTGCGCGACGTTCGCGAAGGTATTGATCTAGTTGGCAAATTGAGCGAGCGCTGGTCTGTTGCGGCAGGAGAAGACGTCATCGAAACGGTCTATTTGCCTCGTAACGACAACTCTCCCGACGAACCGTCGGGCAGCTTGTCGCGTTTCATTCGTGCGACTGGAATCGAGGATGTCATTGGAGCAATCGTCTATCCCGATCGCCGTGGCTGTGGCTACGGGATCGGTCGCTACGAAGATGATCCGCGCTTGGACTTTTCACAGCTTGATGGTCAGCCAGATGTGCACTTTGCCCATAAAAGCGGCTTCATGTGCAAGACGACGGCAACGGATCCGGACCGTTTACGTGAATTGATTAAGTCAGCAGTGCGGACTTAGCCAAGCAGGTGGCAGGGTGGCTTGTCATCATTGCTGGCTACGCAAATGCGGTTTAGACGCAATCTGCGTTGAATGAAGGATCACTTGCCTTCTATACACTTGCGAAGAGCTTCTATCGCGGCAGCGAATTGTGGATCTTGGGCAGGTGTGGGGGGCCGTTCGACTTCAAAGTTGTAGCGTTTGGCGACTGCCGCATATTCCTCGCCAAACTGTTTTGGAGGTTCAATCGAGCTTCTCAGCACTTTGATCATCATTTGCTGTTCTTCAAGAGTCGCGTCGACTTTGACATCAGGTCGAATGCCGCCTTCATCTTTGTCGGCGCTAGTAATCTTGGTCGTTTGGTTTCGTTCGATATTGCGGCCGTTGGGAGTTCGGTAACTGCCAGTCGTTAGCTTCAGCTTGAAGTCATGGTTTTTCCATGAGTAGACGGTGTTGACGTATCCCTTGCCATGCGTCCGCATACCAACAACCAACGCCCGCCGGTGGTCTTGCAGTGCTCCCGATAAGACTTCGCTGGCGCTTGCTGAGTTTTCGTTGACGATCAAGACGAGCGGCAGATCTGGCCAGCGACATTCAGCTGGTACCGTGTCGTAAACTTCATCCGGACCATTGCGGTGCTTTTGGGTGGCGATGATTCCTTCAGATAGGAATGCTCGCGCGATGCTTAGGCACTGATCTAGACTGCCGCCACCGTTGTAGCGGAGGTCGAGGATTAGCCCGCGCAGGTCTCCTTGCGCTTCAAATGCTTCCATTGCTTTGAAGGTCTGCTCCGCTGATGTAGGGTGAAAGTCGGTCAGGTAGAGATAGGCAAGGCCATTGTCCTTATCGAAGTAGTGCGGCCATTTGATGCAGGGTCGCTGCACGCTGCTGCGCGGAACTTTGACCTCTAATTCTTCGCCGTTGCGATCGATCAAGAGCGTCACCAGTGAGTTGGCTGGTCCACGAATCAGTTCAACAGCCTTGCTGCGTGTCTCGTCGTCTACCATTTCTGTCCCGTCCACGGCCAGAATACGGTCGCCTGGCTTTATCCCTGCTCTTTCTGCTGGGCCACCAGGGAACGGGTAGTGTACGACGATCGTGTCCTCGTGAGTGACCATCTTGGCGCCAATCCCCTCATAGTTGCCGCTGCTACGTTCATCGTAGTCTGGGACCTCAACAGGAGGGATATAGCGACTGTATTCATCTAGCCCATCGACCATGCCAGATATGGCTCTTTCGAGTAGCTCGTGTTGGTCTGGCGGCTCGATATGGGATTTTAGGACTTCCTGGTAGACAATCTTAAGGGCCGTAGCCTGTGGATCTGGAAGCGTACCGGTGCGTCTGCCTCCCAAGTAGGAGCCAAATACGAAGGCTGAGAGGATCAAAGCCCAGTTGACTACCATGAACCACAAGGGCAGTCGCGGTTGCTGTTGCATGCAAACAGCGTATGGTGAAACGCAATGGCGCGCATTCTCGTCGTTGATGACACACCACAGAACCTCAGGCTTATTGAGCTTTATCTGCGGGAAACCGAGTTTGAGGTATTTACGGCTAATAGCGGTATTGACGCGATCGAGCAGTCGATGCGGTCTTCGTTTGACCTCATCTTGCTTGATGTTGTCATGCCTGGCATCGATGGATTCGAGGTTTGTCGTCGCCTAAAAAATGATCCACGGACGGCTTTCATCCCGGTCATCTTTGTCACCGGCAGCATGGGTGACGAGTCGAGCAAGTTGGCCGCGTATCAGTTAGGGGCCGTTGATTACATTCAAAAGCCCGTCAATCGCCAAGAGCTGATAGCGCGGATTCGCGTGATGCTGCGGTTGGAAGGCGCCCGTTCGCGTCTCGATCGAGAAAGCTCTTCATTGCGCGCGCAGTTGCGGCAATCAGAGCAGCGGTTGGCGGAAGTCGGAGCTGCCTACGAAGGATTGCAGAGTCTGAGTAAGGAGAGCCGGGCAGAAGGGGGGCTTCACACGATGGTTCTTTCTGCCTCGTTAGAATTGCAGTCTTTTGACCCAGAGCTGTGCTCCCTGTTTGGTGAGTTGGTCGTCGGCAAGCTGTTGGCGGATAGCGGGCCAGCAGGCGGGAGCGTGGCTGAGATCATTGCTTCCGGTGACGCAGCTGCGCCGTTACTGCTAATTGATGCAGGCGGCGATGAGCGCGAGTTATCGCTTGTGGTTCGGCGATTAGCCGGTGCAGACATTCTGCTCATTTTGCGGGACATGTCGGGAATCCGCAGTGTTGAGCGTCGGATCGCTGATCGTGCCTTGCTCGAGATTCCGCCAGATGGCGTCGCCGAATCGCCTGAGTCTGCTTATCGCATGACCGATTTTATCGGTGCTTCGAGCGCGATTGCTGAGATAGCTGGAAGCGTCGCAAGATTGCGAGAGAAGCGCTCGACTGTGCTGATCTACGGTGAGAGTGGCACGGGTAAGGAGTTGGTTGCTCGCGCGCTTCATTTTGATGGTCGCCACCGTAATGCACCGTTCATTCCCCTGCATTGTGGTGCAATTTCCCCAGAGCTGATTGAGAGCGAGTTGTTTGGTCACGAGAAGGGCGCCTTCACCGGCGCGCAATCAGCTCATCCGGGTTTGTTCAGGGCAGCAGATGGCGGCACGATTTTTCTCGATGAGATAGCCGAGACGTCGCCAAGCGTGCAAGTCAAGTTGCTGCGCGTTTTGCAGCGAGGAGAGATTCGTCCGGTTGGTGCTAGCCAGCCGCGAATCGTGGATGTTCGAATTGTAGCTGCGACCAACCGTGACTTGCTGGAGCTTGTTCGCGAGGGCAAGTTCCGCGAAGACCTCTATTACCGTCTAGAAGTCGTCACGCTGCAGTTGCCACCTTTGAGGCATCGCCTTAGCGACCTGGAAGTTCTAGTTGAGCATTTCCTGAATGAGGGTAATCGCCGTCATGAGCGCTCAGAGGCGCCGTTGCGTGGTGTTTCTAAGGGTGCTATGGATCGCATGATGGCCTACTCCTGGCCGGGTAACGTGCGTGAATTGGAGAACGTTATCGAAGGTGCTTTTGCGCTTGATGTAGGTGAGATTTTGCATGAGAGCGACCTCCCTGAGCGAATCCAGAAGCGCCGGCCTAGATTGCTGCCAAGGCCTGTTCAGCGGTCTTCTGAAGCCTCGACCTCTGCGACGCCGATTGCAGATTCTGAATCGACAAGTGGCGATTTGCGCGGTCGTCGTGAGGCTGCCGAACGCGATGCTATCGTGAAAGCCTTGAGAGATACCGGTGGTGACAAGGCCGTCGCTGCACAGCAGCTTGGCATGGCACGCAGCACCTTCTATCGACGTATCAAAGAACTTGGCCTTTGAGATCGCGGTCTCTGTGTCAACCGGCTGATTGCCTTCAGCTGGATGGTGTTGCTAGGGTGACGGCAACGACTGGAGGCTTGCCTGTATGGGCGCGAGACCTCTTGTGCTGGCGATTCCGCTAAGGAAGACTGCCGTTAAAAGGTCACAGCTACGCCGAGCTGGAAGCCGTCGATGATCATATCGTTTTCGTATCGAAAGCCGTTGGCGTCACCGCTTGCATTGAACACGCTGTAGCGCACGCCAGCGAACAAGCTCATGTCGCGCTGTGGCAGCTGGTAGCTGAGTCGGGCCTCGAGATCCTGAGAGAAGTCTTCCACATCCCCGGATAGTACAAATACCTCTGGTGCCGCTGCGTAGTCGATATCTAGCGAAAACTGCATCCAGTTTGCACGTGCTCTCGCAGCTAGGTAGATGACGTCGCCGTCTATCGTCAGGTTTTGGGAGCGTGTCTTGGTGTTATCCTTGCCTCTGAGCGTCATGGATCGGCTTGCAAATACTCCGCCGGCAGCAAATTGGAAGTGGAGATCTTCGTCACGGTAGGTGGTGTGGAAGTCGGCCAAAGGCTCGACGTAGCCGATCCGGAACTCGTCCATCTCGGCATACATGCTGACAAAGTCTCCTTCGAGTAGCCTTCCCCAGTCGTCTTCGAGCTGACCGCTTCGGGAGGTGTTCATGTCGAGTCGGTAGTAGTCGGCGCGAATGCCTGCAAAGCCATCACCGATGTCAGCGCGCAAGCCAACGTCATCACGGTGTCTATCTTGCCCAAACGACCGCATGTCTTGGCTGGGGTTGTTTCGCAGAGCGCCTGGGTTCGTAGGATCTACCTCGGACTGCATTTTTGACTTACCTCGCAGCTGGTAGACGGCCAAGTATGGCGATACGTGGATCGTTGGCTTGGCGAGCACCGTAGACGTACATCCCGAGAGTAGTGTTAGTGCCAGAATCGCAACGAGTTTCTGCATAGGAGCAGCGTAGGTTGCTCGCCACCGATGCGCCAGCTTCTGGCGTTTGTGCCGTTGTTTCCTACGCTATTCGTAATGTCTGAAGCCTTTCTAGAGCGAGATTTCAAGGCCTACGAGCGCCATCTCCAGGATGACCCCGAATACAACTCTTTGCGTCTTAGTGTGCGACGTAAGCTCAAAGGGATTGCCGATCGGGTCCAAAAAGCGGCCAAGCCGCTCGGTACGGATCTGAGCGCCCAAGCCGGCTTACATCATCCGTATACCTTCAATAATTACCGGGTTAAGGAGCAACGGGCGTATCTCTGTCGGGGAGCCAAGGAGCGGAAGAAGCTTGCTTCGTTCTTTGGTGAGGCGCTCGGTAAGGACGCTGAGACCCACTACATCCAGACTGTGCTGGAAGTCTGCCTTGATGGCGAAATTGTGGAAGCGGCACTGCGGATCCATCCGCAAGCTTGGTGGGATGGCGAAAACCTAAAGAAGAAGCTGCTCAATGACGAGTCGGAGTTGGAGCAGTTTTGTCAGCTGCTAAAAGCGCT
Source organism: Planctomycetota bacterium (assembly GCA_965662465.1). Taxonomy (GTDB): domain Bacteria; phylum Planctomycetota; class UBA1135; order UBA1135; family UBA2386. The sequence goes on from CBFIIO010000023.1 coordinate 12,818, forward strand.
TCCGGGAGGTTTCAATCTCAAGCTGCATGATTGGCGTGCAGATCACTGGTGTGCGTCGATCAAGCCAGCAGAAGTGAAGGAGTTGATGAACCACTACACGCCGGGTGATCAGTGGCTGCACGTGCAGCGTCAATTGCCTAAGGAAGATGCCGTCGAGATGGGGCCAGAAGCCGAGTCATGGGTGAACAGCTCGCTGCTTTCCTTGCTGCCGATTTACCGCTCCATTTTGTGGGACCCAAGCTAGGTCTCATTGGCGATCAATTGATTCGATCGCATCTGGAGTAGCTTTGACGGTCGGCGTTTATTGGCGTCAACAGGTGTTGGCGTCAGCAGGCAGGAGCGGTCTCACTATCTCGATGGGTAGTTCTTCTTCACCCATTGAGACCAGCGTTCGTCGAATGACAGGAACGAAAGCTTGTAGGATTTTTTGAGGGCCTGACGCGTGGCGCCGACGAGATCTTTCTGATCGACGCTCCAATTCTGATCGACGCGGCCTTTGACCGCGAAAAGGAACTCTTTCCATTTGGGCTGACCCATCGAGATCAGGTAGTCGATACGCGAGTAGATTGCGACGTGATCATTAAACTTGATGTTGCCAAAGTCGCGCCATCTCGCGACTTCAGAGAACGGCGCGAACTTCTTGTTGCTCAGTAGACCTTTCGCGTAAGGCTTCCAGTTGTCGATGGTCTTCATGTCTGAGACCGAACCTTCATTCTGGTCAAAGCTTGGCCATTTGCCGCTGATCTTTCGTGAGTTCCAGTGGCCCCATCCCTCGCGGATCCAGACCGGCAGGTTGTAGGCGTAGTAGCGAAAGCCATCGAGAAGGTTTTGGCTGACGTTGAATGCAAGGGCGCAGTGTAGAGCCGTGTCGTGTTTGAGCGGGAACTCGTTGGATTCGAGTGCGCAAGTGAACAAGATGGAGCTGCTATCGGTGAAGTGCCACCGCTGCGGCATATAGGTCGGCCGGCCTAAATACTTCTCCATGTATTGGCGATATGGCCCGCCCTTTTCGATCACCAGGACCAAGAACTTGTCCCTCATGCCCATGTATGGGCCGTATCCCATGTAGGTCTTATTTGGCCCCGGAATGACTTCGCTTGGATCGTTTGGGAAGTCTGAATCGACTACTCCGAACAACTCCTGCGTCTCCGCGTAAAGTTTTTCGAGACGGTGTGCGGTCAAGTGAGCGCGCGCCCAAGGGTCTAGCGTGCGTGTTCTCGGCTTGATTTTGGGCAGCTTCTTTTGGAGCTCTGTAAGTTCGCCGCGGATCTTTTTGCGAGTTTCTGCATCTTGCGGAATCGAATAGTTAGGCAGTTCCAGGCCGATGCGGAAGTGAGCTGTCTCTAGCCAGATAATGTTGATGAATGGCAGCGTCTTCTGGATGTCGGTCGACGTCACCGGATCTGCAGCTAGGTTGCCGAAGTTGAATGGACCAAAGTTGACGATGCCAGCAGCAGCCATCGCCTTTGGGTCATTCTTCGTGTAGGGATCGATCTTCCACTTTTCGACTTTCGTCTTTTGGGCTGTCGAGTTTGCACTGAGGACTGTGCTGGTCAATATCAGCAGCAGTGAGGTGAGTGGCTTGATCACTTTGTCTATCCTTGCAGCTTGTTTAGCCAGGTTTTGGCTTGGTCAATTGCTTGGAAACTTGAGAGCTTGTCGAGTGGTTTCTCGCCAAACAGCACACGGGCAGTGTTGATGGCTTCCTTTTTGACCGTGAAGTCGGAGGACTCAAGATAGCGTTTCAGTAGCGCGCTTTGATCTTTCACGATCAGGTAGCGCAGGAGCCGAAGGCCTGCCATTTGATCGGTTGACCGAGCGGATGCGATCTTTTTAAAGATCGGCATAGCAGCCTTTTTAGAGGGTCCGGCTGCGAGAACTTTAGATGCGAAGTCCCCGAATTCATCCCAGCGCTGTTTTGCAGCAAGCATGGCAACCTCAAGGCCATCGTGATTGCCGAGGCTCAGCAGGGCGATGGCCCCAAAGGCAGCGATATCAGCGTCCTTGTCCTTGATTGCGTTCTTGAATACCGGTGCCAATTCTTCGTCGTGGAACGTAGCTAGTTTGCGGGTGAGGTAACGCCGCCATTCGACGCTTGGGCGTTTCGTTTCACGCGCCAGCAGAGCTGCGTGCTTTTTGTTAAGCACGGCGTCCAGAACCTCGAACAGGTTGTCGTTGATGCTCTCTGGGCGGTCGTTAACCATCGAGATGATGATTGGGGCGACGGCCGGTCCAGCAGCAATGAGCCGCTTGGTTGCGGCTGCATGCAGTTTCTCCTGCGGCTTTTTGAACTGACGAGCAGTTGCGCGAATCTTCTCGCTTTCGGTTGTCTTCAGCGCCGGCCATTTCGAGAGCTTCTCGACTTTTTGCTGTGGCTGCGACTTCTGGTCTTGTGAAGTCAGTGGCGCAATCATCAACAACGTGAGAGTCACGGTGCTAATGACCGTGATGCAGTTGCTTTGTCGCATCGGCTTGTATCTTTGTTGGGTACTCACGACTTATTGTCCTTAGGCAATTCCATCCACGGCGGAATGTCGTCGCGATAATCTGGGTGTACGAATGTGACCTTTTTGCCAAGGGTGAGTTTTTGGTTCTCCCACCATTCACGCCATTCTTTGCTGTTGTGGGTGATGAATCCGACTTGCAGCGCGTCAACAAAATCGGCCATCACTAATGGCGATTTATTAAGAGTAAAGCTGCTTACAACGAAGTAGCCCTGGGCGAGCTCGATAGGCGGGCTGACCGCATTGGTGTTGAGCTCGTCGAACAACCACATAGATACGGGTAGCATCGCGCTTTGGCGGCTGAGGTTGCTGCGTGTCTTGTTGGTAATGAGCTTCGCTTGCTGTTCTAGCTCATAGATGTTGGTCGACACGGAGCGCAAGGCATCGGCAAGTTTGCGTTGCTCCGCTCGCTCTTTGGGGAACTCTCGTTGTGCAACCTTCAGCGGCAGCACGTGATCACGCATTGCCCACAGATACTTCGTTTTGGTGCCAGCCTCTGGCCGGCTTTCGGTCAGAAAGTCTACGTAGAGTTGAAGATCAGCGAACGTGATCTCGATGCCATCTATGACAAGCAGTCGCTGATCAGTCTTGGTGGATGTGTTGGTGTCCGAGCATCCGACAAAAAGCATGGCGATGGTGACGAACGCAAAGGATGCATTGGCGATGCGGGAGGCGCACGAATTTCGAGATGGCATAGACATCATTGGGGGGACAATTCGTTACCTCTAGAATTGGTGGCGTTACGGCGTGTCTAGCTTGGCCAGAAAGCTGCAAACCGGACCCGTCAGATGGCTATATGTCGCGGTTAGCTGGTCGGCAACACGCGGCATGTCAGCAACAGCCAGTGGACTTGAGTAGATACTTGAGTTCTCAATCCAGATTGAGCGCTGGTCTTGTGGCCACGTCTCCACGCGTACCTGGAATGTTTCCGTGTGCTGTTCGTGGGGCGGAAACACGAATCGGACCCCCAGCGACTGCATTGGGCGGCCAAAGCTATTGCCACCCTGGCTTACCGAAGGAATCAGGCGCTGGGCCAGAAACTCGCGGCCATCCTGAAAGTGGCGTGGTGTAACCAGGGAGCGCACCACAAATTGCTGGGCAACCGAGGTTGTCATGCCGAGCGTCTGGAACGCCAGCGTTGCGACATTGACAGCCCGTGTGGCGAAGTCTTCGAGGGTTGCGCCCCGCATTTCTTCTCGAATTACGAGCCTATCGAACGTGAAGCTCGCCATCGACACCTGGCCTGGAGCCTGGGCAATGTTGCTGAGATGGATCCCGTCTGGCGCTACTTGGAAGTTTTGATAGCCAAGTTGGGGCTTCTGAAAGAGGGTGTTGTGGACGTTTTGCACGAGATCTGCCCGCAGTTGTTGCGGCGGGTAGATAATCTCTGCGGCGAAAGCAATCGTTCTGGGGTCGTAGGTCATTGTCCCGCGGCCCATGATACGGCCGTAACTTGGCTACACTAGTGCGCTAATCGATTCGTAGACCATTCTGGGGCTCTCGATGGGCATTTCGGGAGGGTTCTGCTGGATGCTTCGTCTCCCATCTGCCGATAGAGGGCACTTGCGAGGCACAATTACGACGCCTCTGCTGGCCTTGTTGGTGCTAGCAGCTAAACTGCCTCGCCCATTCACTTTGACTTATTCCCAACGATGCACCGCGAATTAATTATTGCCGCCACCCTGGTCACCGCGACAGCCTTTGCCGCTCCTGTAGCTATTGCTCAAACTAGTGAGCAAGTCCAGCAGGCTCAAAAAGAGGTCAATCTTCTTCAAGAGAAGTTGGTTGATGAGCGCGCCAAGATGCTCCGTTCGATGAAGGTCAACGGTCAGCAGCTCGACCCCCTAGAGGTAATGCGCGAAACCGTTTACCTCGCAGGTGGCAAGCTGGTTGAAGGCAAAGTCGCAAACTTCTTCATCCTGGAAGAGCTGAAGAATCAGGTCGAGTCAGGTAAGCGCAAGGCGGAAGAGTTCTTGGTGACTGAAGAACAGGTCCTCGCTGAGCTCGCCCCGATGAAGGCGGATTTCGAGGTTAAGAACCCTGGAATCGACTTTTGGGAGGTTGTGCGCACCCAGTATGGGTTGAGCAAGGAGACCTTCATGGAGCAACGCAAGGAGTCGATTCTTTTCGACCGCGTGTTCTTCCCGGGAGCGCCAAAGGATTGGCCTGAGATCACCAAGGAAGCGATCAAGGCCCAGACCCAGAGTGATCAAGGACCGATGTTCTTGGAGCAGCTTGAGAAGGCAACCGAGGGAGTTGATGAAAACGGCAACCCTAAAGAGCTGCCGGAGTTCTGGGTGAACATGATGCGTCAGTTTGTGCAGAAGGGATTGCGCAGCTGGAGTGACGTTCGTTACGCCTCGCACGGCTTGCCTGCCGAGACTGTCTTGCGCGTCAATGATCTCGAATGGTCCACTGAAGATGCCTTTGACTTCGTCAAGAAGGGCTTGTTCGTTCATGACCTCGAGCGTGCGATGCAAGAGGTTGCGGTTCGCGAAGCATTGCGCCAAGAGTTGGTCGCCAAGGGCGTCTACATCAGCGATGAAGAGTTTGCGACGCGTTACGACGCCTACCGCGAGCCCTATGACTCGACTCCTTTCACGGTCGAAGTCATTGCAACGCGTTTTAAGGGCTATCCTTGCTTGGAGGCTTTCCGCGCTCGCTGGCGCCTAATCTCGTCCTTTGCGGACCTGATCGAGGGTGAAATCAACGACGAGAACTTGCAGGCCCACGCAAATAAGCGCGCCGCGTTCTTCGCAGACGGCCAGTGTGACGTAAGTATCATCCCATTCCAGGCCAGAGATAAGGTCACTGGTGCCTGGACTCCAGGTGGCATGGAAGCTGCCAAGGCGCGCTGCGAAGCTGCTTTTGCCAAGATGGAGGCCGGCGAATTGACCTTCGATCAGGCTATCGAATCCCACACCGAGTTCTTTGCGAACGATGAGAAGCGTGGCCTACTGGGCATGCTGCCGCTCAACCAACTTCGTCAGCAATGCCGCGAAAACGAGTTTACGCAGCTGTTGGATGGCTTTGCGATCTCTGACCACCTGTTCTTCGATTCCGAAGTGGGTAAGACGGTCGGTCCGGTCGCCAGCCCGGAAGCTTGGTTGATTTGCCGCGTCAATTCGCGGACCCCACCACGTCGCCAAATCAACGTTAAGGTTGAGCGTGAGCGTGAGTTGGTGCGAGAAGACTTCATTACTTCGCGCTTTTTAGAGTGGGCGGCCACCATCATCTCGAAAGCGAAGTTCGAGTAGTTATCGACTAGTTGACTCGACTGTTTACGATGGCTCCCGTGGCGGAGCCAGTTGAACAACGTCGAGATGTCCGGGCGCTCTTGCGTCGAATCTGGGCCGCAGTTGTGCGTTATCGACGCATGGTTGTGGCCATGATCGGATTTTCACTCGTGCAGGTGATCTGCACGAAGCTGCCGTTCTTGGTGATTGAGCCGTTATTAACGGTTCTCGAGCGGTCGGATGACCAGCCGCAGCAATCGGCGGCCGCTGCTACGGCGCCTATTGCTCAGGTCCCGAATGGCGATCTCGGCTACTCAGAGGGACTTCGTCAGATGTTCTCTGATTGGTTTGGGCGGTTTGCGCACGGCCTGTGTGAGTTCCTCGGTTTGGCATTTGATAACCCAGGAATGCCGATCGTCTTCGCGTGCGGATTTGTAACGCTGTGCTGTGGCATCGTCGGATCAGCAATGATCTACAAGGTGCAGACCGTATCGCGGTTCTTCGCATTCCGAGTAATCGCTGATTTGCGCTGCGAGTTGGCGCGTCATTTCTTGAGTCTGCCGCTCCGGTTCTTTGGGCGTCAGAGGATGGGGGAAATGATCAGTAAGGTGACCAACGATACGCAGGTCATGCAGCGCGCATTTGAGACGGCTGCTGACAACGTTGTGGTCGATCCTTTGATGATTCTGGGGAACCTCGTGATCATTGCGTTTTATTTTCCGCCGGCGTTGTTGGTGGTGGCGATCATGATTCCGCTCATGGTGATCCCCATGTATCGCCAGGGCAAGAAGGTCCAGAAGCGCAGTAGCAAGAGCTTGCAGGCGTTGGGCGAGACAACTGAGTCGCTCAATCAGATTTTGACCGGCATCCGTACGGTGAAAGCATTCCAGCTAGAAAGCGAGCGGATGCGCGAGTTCGACAATACGACGGTCAAATTCTTGGAGCGCACCAGGCGAGTGTTGAGCGCCAAGGGGCGATCCATAGCGCAATCATTTATTGGCTATCAAATAGCAACTGCGGTGATCCTCATCTTGCTGGGTCACACCATCTTGTCTACAGATCTGACCTTCGCCGTTGTTGGCGTCATTATCGCTCCGCTGGCTACTAACTATCAGCACGTCAAGCGCGTGACGCGTGCCTACAACGTCATGCGTGAGTCTGCCGGGGCTCTCTCTGGTATCGAGTCCATTCTGCAGACTGATGTTGATGCTGCCATGATTGGTGGGCGCGAGATTGCGGAAGTTCGTGGCGATGTTGAGTTGCGTGACGTGTTTTTCAGCTACGGCGGCAAGCCTGTCCTACAGGGACTGTCGTTGTGTGCACAGGCTGGCCAGACAGTGGCTTTAGTCGGGCCTTCTGGCGGTGGTAAGTCGACGACTCTCGACCTGTTGCTGCGATTCCATGACCCTGAGAAGGGCACTCTTCTGGTAGATGGCGTGGACTTGCGTGAGCTGAAGCTCGCTGACTATCGCCGCCAAACAGCGGTCGTGAGTCAGTCGCCATTCTTGTTTAGTAATACCCTGCGCGACAACATCGCGTGTGGTCGACCAGGGGCGACTCAAGAGCAGGTTGAGGAAGCTGCGCGTGCAGCCAACATCCATGACTTCATCATGGAGCAGCCGGATGGTTACGATACGTTTGCCGGTGAACGGGGCACGAATTTGTCAGGTGGTCAGATGCAGCGGATCACGATTGCGAGGGCGATCTTGCGCGATCCAGCAATCCTGTTCCTTGACGAGGCGACGTCGGCACTCGACTCAGAGAGTGAAGAGGCAGTGCAGCGGGCCTTAGATACGCTGCGCAAAGGCCGTACTTCATTCGTTATCGCGCACAGGCTATCGACGATTGTTGATGCTGATCAGATTCTCGTTTTGGTCGAAGGGCGAGTCGTGGAAAGCGGCACGCACGATGATCTGATTGCTCAGGCTGGAGTTTACAAGCGCATGATTGAGAAGCAGATGCGCACTGACGCGACTTAGTCGGAGCGAGCTCTTTGACGCTGTGAGCGCTGGTCGCGGGCAGGGTGGCGAAGCCTATGCCGGACCAAGCAGTGCGACGACGGTCGCGCGGCACGCCTCACCGCGCCCAATTGCGCCGATCTTCTCGCCAGTTTTGCCCTTCACGTTGACGCGATCGGCATCCGCTTCAAACAACTCTGCGATGCGCATTCGCATGGCTTGGCGCCTTGGCTTTAGTTTTGGGAGCTCTGTTTCGAGAACTACATCGAGTGACCAGACCCGTAGGTTGCGCTGTTTGATGAGCGCGACCGTTTCCCTGCAAAAGTCGGCGGAGTCGCGGTTGGCGTGTGCTGGATCCGTATCAGCGAACAATGTGCCAATGTCGTCGAGGCCAGCCGCACCGAGGACGGCATCACATGCAGCATGTAGGACAGCATCGCCGTCGCTGTGTCCGAATGGACCAACCTCACTATCAAACTTGATTCCGCCGAGGACGCAGGTGCGTCCATGCTCGAGGCGGTGTGTGTCGATGCCGAGGCCGATGCGCGGAAGTTCCGTCATTGCGTAGCTAGGATTCAGGTTTCGTTGGAGAGTGGCGTCGGATCTCGCTCCAGCAGTGCTTCGGCAAGTGGCAAATCGTCAGGGCGAGTAATCTTAAGGTTGCCAGCGCTGCCTTCTACAATCGCCACTTTGACTCCGGCGTGCTCGAGCAGGGATGCATCGTCAGTGACGTGGAAGCCGGTTTTTTGCGCATGGGCGCAGGCATGTAGGAATAGTTCTCGGCGGGCGATTTGGGGTGTTTGTGCATACCAAATCGGGCTGCGGTCGAGGGTTTCGACAACATACCCTTCCGCCACTTTCTTCAGAGTGTCTGCCGCCGGGACCGCCAGCATTGCGGCGCCAACGTTTGCAGCCATGTTCAAGCACTCCTGGCTCCGTTTGATTGGCACCAAAGCTCGCGCCGCGTCATGGACCATGATGAGGTCGCTGTCGGTCGCGGTTGCAGCTAGGCCGAGCGCCATTGATTCTTGCCGGGTGGCCCCGCCGTCGACGATTTTCAACTCGACCGTTGCAGGGGTTAGCGCTCGCAAGGTTTCGATGCAGCCCGCCAGGTAATCTTCGCGATCTGCCGGATGTACAAGCACCAAAAGCTCGCACTTGTCGCTTGCCGGAACGGCAGCGAGCAGGCGTGCAGCGCTATGAACGAGTAGTGGCGCGGATCCGAGGCGAAGATATGCCTTGGGAATGTCAGCCCCGAGGCGCGTGCCACGTCCGGCCGCAAGCAACAAGATGGCGACCTTCACAGGTTCGGACCTTACACTCGTCGGCGTGGTGATGGTGCGGATTCTCGGTATCGACCCGGGCACACAGGTCGTGGGTTACAGTTGTCTTGAGGTGGCTACCGGTCCATCCCCTGGCTCCGATTCGTCGATTCGTGGTGTTCCACTGGCAATGCGGGGCAGCAATGTTGTCCGTGCAGGCTCGGCCAATGCTGGCGACGTGCGCCTCGTGACCGCTGGTGTGTTTCGGTTAGGTGGGCGTGGCACCGATCTGACGCAGCGTTTGCTGTCGCTTTCCGAGCAGTTTGCGGCGCTTGTCAGCAAATGGAAGCCGAGCGAGATGGCAATTGAAGAGGCGTTCTTCGGAAAAAGTGTGCAATCCGCATTGAGGATCGGGGAGGCGCGGGGCGTGTTGCTGGCGGAGTCGGCGAGATTCGGCCTCGATGTGTTTCAGTACACGCCCGCTCGTGTAAAGCGCAGCGTTACCGGTCACGGTTCTGCTCGTAAAGACAGTGTTGAGAATATGTTGCGTCAGATGATTCCGGCGAGTCAGATGCCTTTGCCCGGGGCGCTGCCGGCAGACGCAACCGACGCCATTGCGGTTGCTTGGACCCGCTTGGAAGAGATGCGCTCACCACTTTCTCGCCCTCGGCGAGGCAGTTCAAGCGGTCGTGGTCATGGCCTAGCTAGCGACTAGGGATTGCTTTTTGCGTGCCGTATACTTGTAATCGTATCGACCGGTCAGCGAGGCATCAGCCTTTGTATATCACTCCGCCGTTGGCAAATGCGATCCTAGATCGCCAACAGCACTTTGGTCGCGAGTTCGGGCGAACTCGATCGACTGTGATCAATCGTAGCCACATAGTCCGGTGCATCAGAGCAGGAGGAGTTTGATGATTCGTGGACCCGTTTTACCGCAGCATCCCAACACTTTGTGGGCTTTGGTTTCGACCCGTTTAGGGAGCATCGAGACTGGGCTGACGCTGGTGCTCGAGTCATTCGATTGTAGCGATGGTGAGTTTGGCGCGATCGAGGGCCTTGCGCGCGACGCGTCCGGCGGTGTTGTGCTGGTCATTCTAGCGGTTGGTGGCGATGCCTTGCTGCAGGCCCGTGCTCTGTCGGCAGGCCGCTTTTTGGAGCGTGTCGGCGATGGTCTGATTCGTTCGGTGCCGGAGGCAAATTTCTGCCCTGGTGTCGCGGGCCGACTGTTGGTGGTTGGTTCGGAATCGGCTGCCGACGCAATGCGTCAAGTCTGCGCATTGCCGATTTATGGTCTGCATGCCTGCATGTTGGAGCCGTTTCGCGTCGCAGAATCTGAGCGCTTTGCCGTGCGTTGGTTGGCAACACAAGCGACTCCTTCGAAAATAGTTGCGGCCTTGCCTGCGTCCGTCGATGAGGGCGTAGTGGGGCAGATTCCTCAGGTGTCTGTCGACCGGGCATCTGTCGACCGGGCGGCTGTCGACCGGGCGGCTGTGCAGGCTGCCGACTTTGTTGTGCCGCCTGCTTGTGTTGAACTCTGGGACAAGCTCCGGAGCACTGCCGAGAAGATTGACCGTTCCGTGGTTGTCTATGGGGATCGATTCTCACGTAGCTTTACCTGGAACGGTTGCTTGCTTGGCGAAGTCAGAGCTATTAACGGTTCGCTCATTGCGACCTCCGCTGCAGGAGATGTTCGCGATCTACGCGATATGCGTGATGTATGCCGCTTTGGTGATCGGTTGCTGCGTGCGTTTGTTCAGCATGCCCAGCTTGACCTTGGCAGGGGTATGTTCGCCAAAGCAAATCCATCCAACGGCCGTTCTGGCGCCTCATCGGGCGGCGAGAATGACCGTTTTCCTGCCGCTCGCCACGCAGCAGTTGGGGATCGTAGTCACCCGTTCAACGGCGAGACTCTGCGAGACAGCATGGCTGCGTCCACGCTTTCCCCTGAAGAATATACAGCCCTCGGAGATTCGGCCTCGGTGGCCGGTTCTGCTAGCGAGGGTCCTAGAGCTAACGACCGTTCGTAATCGAGTTTCCAGTCAGTGCTGTTTAGACCGCTTGTAAGAGCGGTTTTGAATGGTGCGGGTGGGCTCGTGACCGGGGTGTGATTGGAGAGAGTCTCGTGAAATCGGACCTCGACAAAAACTGGTCTGGGAGTGCCCTTTGGCGACGCTTGCTGCGGCGAGTGCCGTCGGATTACGCGCGTGGTCAAGAAGCTGTCGTCATTGCATTTGGTAGTGGCAAAGGTGGGACCGGCAAGTCGTTCTTAACCACCAATATGGCTATCGGGCTGCACCAGCGTGGTTTGCGCGTTGTAGTTGTCGATTGCGACTTTGGCTTGGCCAACGCACATTTGCTGTTGGGATCGACTCCTCGCTATTCGATGCAGCACCTTCTCTGCGGTCAGCGGACCGTTGATGAGGTTCTTGCGACGACGGACTTTGGACCTTCTTTGGTCGCTGGAGGCTCAGGCATTTCGAGTTTGGCCGACCTCGACGCGAAACATATGCAAATGTTGGCGCATGCCTTTCATCAGCTGGCAGCGCGTTTCGATGTCCTTCTGATTGATTGTGCAGCAGGCCTTGCGCCGCAATCCATGATTACGCTGCTCGCGGCTCATCATGTTGTGATGGTGACGAATCCGGAGATCGCTGCTCTGACCGACGCGTATGCCGTCATCAAGTGCTTATCGCGTCAAGTTGCGCGGCCCAAGATTGAGGTCGTTGTCAATCGTGCCGCAAGTCCGTCGCTGGGCAGCGCAACCTTTGAGCGTCTTTCTGCAGTTTCTCGTCGTTTTGCTAGCTTGCCGCTCCACTACCTCGGAGCAGTGCCAGAGGATGCGGCCGTGAGTCATCGTCGACTTAGCCAAGCCCCAATGCTGGTTGAGATGCCTGAATGCGAAACTTCAACGGCGCTAAGTGGATTGGTGGGTGGGCTCGAGAGGTTCGCGTTGGAGGTGCCCACACAGCTAGCTTCTCTCGATGTAGAGAGTCGCATGTTGTCTCAGATCCGCCGCTGGTAGCTAGCGCATGGTGGCTGATCGTAAGCTGGGCGTTTTTGGTCCAGCTGCTGGCAGTGAGAGCATTCGCGGGGGGGATTTTGCCTCCTCCTGCGGAGGTAGTGATCACGCCATGCCGAATCGACATCAATCATGCTGGAGTCGCTGAACTTCAGGCCTTGCCGGCTGTGGGGCCAGTTCGTGCTGAGGCCCTGGTTCTTGAGCGGATTCGGAATGGGCCTTTCGATTGCTTAGATGACCTTGCCAGAGTGCACGGAATGGGGCCGGAGTTGCTCAAGGCGTTGGCGGACTTTGTTTGCTTTGATGTCCAGCGCCGGCGATGAGAGGCTGGGCAAGCCATTCTGTCGTTCGCTTGAGCCTGCCACAGGTGTTTCGAGCACATACTTGTGCCTGATGTGGCCCTGGTCTCGATCGCAAGAATGCGCCCGCGTGAGCTTTCGGGTAGTCTGTTCCGGAATGACGAGTGTCGGAGTAGACCCTCGAGAATGCGTTCGCCGCGCCCTCGCCGAAGACCTCGGGTCCGAAGAGTTGGTCGTAACGGGTGATATTACCTCGAGATTGTCCGTGGCAGCCACGCAGCGTGGTAGGGCACGGTTGTATGGCAAGTCGAGTGGCATCTTGGCTGGTTTGGATTGCGCGGTGGCCAGTTTTGAACTGCTAGATTCTGACTGCGAGATCGAGGTGCTTCTTCGTGACGGTGACTCATTTGCTCCTGGCGACGACGTGCTGCGGGTCGAAGGAGCGATGGCTGCGCTGTTGGTTGCGGAGCGCACGGCACTGAACTTCCTGCAACGATTGTCAGCTGTTGCGACTATGACGCGCAGGTTCGTTGATCTGGTCGATGGAACCGGTGCTAAAATTCTTGATACACGCAAGACCACACCAGGCCTCCGGCATTTGGAGAAGGCAGCCGTGCTGTCTGGTGGCGGCGTCAATCACCGTATTGGCTTGTTTGATCAAGTCTTGCTGAAGGAGAATCACTTCGGGTTCGCGAAGCCGCTTAGCTACGAAGAAGTCGTGCAGCGCTGCTGCGATGGTCAGGATAAGCCGGTAGTCGCAGAGGCGCGAACGGTCGACGAGGCTGTTGCAGCGGTGCGTGGTGGGGCTGCCGTTGTATTGCTAGACAACTTTGTGCCCGGTGCGCCGCTTCAGGCAGCCGTCGCCGCGGTTCGTGAAGCATCCCGCGAAGTGGGTCGTGAAGTTGCGACCGAAGCCTCTGGCGGTATCAACATCGAAACCGTTCGAGCATTTGCAGAAAGCGGTGTCGATCGAATCTCTGTCGGAGCTCTGACGCATTCTGCGCCAGCTGTCGACCTCTCGATGGTTGTTGAGGGCGTGCAATGAGCGATCGCGATCTCTTGAAGATCCCGGTCGAAGGGGCGGTGTTGCCTAAGGTGCGCGCCAAGGTTCGGGACTTGGCTGGTCGTGTTGGTGCCGATCCAACAGTCTGCGACAACTTAGCGTTAGTCGTTGATGAGCTGGTAAATAACGCGATTGAGCATGGTGCTGTTTATCGCAAGACTAGTCAGGATCTCACTGTCCGAATTGCGTTAGATGGCGAAGATCTCCTAATTGAGTTCTTTGATCCAGATATGCCGGTTGAGCTGATCGAAGAGCTTTCCGAGGTGCTCACGGCTACCGCCAACGGCATGCCTGCGCTGGAAAGTGAGCGCGGTCGCGGGCTGTTTTTGCTGACTGTGTATTTGGGAGAGCTGAAGGCGGAAACGGCATCGCAAGGCGGTCTTCGTCTGGTCGGCAAGATCCTTTCAAAGTGACGTTGCCCAATCAATCACCGCGTGTTGATGGCGTCAGCCGTCCACAATCTAGTGTTGCTGCCCTGCTTGATTTCTTGGTTGGCATACCGGTATGGCTCCGTGCGCTGGTTCCGGTTATCGGCATGGGCTTCCTCTGGTGGTCGTCATCTCAGACCCCTAATTCTGAGCCGCACAGCACAGCACAATCGTTTTTTCACAACTTGATGCACGTAGTCGCCTATGGCTGCATTGCTGGCTCAATTTGGCTGGCGTGGTCGCGGCGTCCAGTCGCTTCGTTGCGCTTGTTTCGTTCGCGTGGCGCATGGGGAATTGCTGTCCTGTATGGCGTCGTTGATGAATTGCACCAGTCGTTCGTGCCAGGGCGAGTGTGTTCCTTGGCAGATCTAATGTCGGATGCATTGGGGGCTGCGCTCGCGGTTGCCATATTGCGGGGGGCGTCGGGAGTTGCGCCTCAGTCAGGCCGAATTACGGTTGGGTTGCTGATCGCAAGTTTTGGCAGTGCTGCAGCCGCAACCTTCGCTAATTGGTGACCTTGGGACCGGGCTTAGGCTGCCCTGAACGCGCAAAAGTCCCTCTGGATTGCCGCTTAGTTTCGCCGGGGTGAGAATTGCTACGCATCGTTTGCCCGTCGAATGCGCTGAGTCACTTGTCATGAAGCGATTCCCCTTACTGGTCGTAGCAGCCTTCTTGTCGGTTGCTGTCTCGGTGCCCGCACAGTTTTCCGATTCTTTTTCGGGTCATAGCAACCGCAGCACAGTTTCTGCTCGAAGCCAGTCGGAGCGTGGTCAGGCAACTCGCCATTCCGGTCGTGGTGCTCGTGTTAGTCAGCCTGCTCGGTCGTCATCGCGAGCTCGAGTTGTTGGGGCTGTGCCCGTTCGGCGGGCGCCAACTTCTGCTTCTCGGGTCCGTGTTTCGGGAAACTCTCAGCTCGGTCGGGTCAGTCGATACGGCGAGGTGACCCAGCCACGCCGTCGTGGCCATTCGGCCATCCGGAGCGTTGCCAGGAGCTTTGGTCGAGTGGTAGTCGGAGTGCCAAGCCAAAACTGTCAATATATCGATCGAGGTCGCTGGGAGCTCCGCTGTGAGCGAGTTCTGGTCCCTGGCTATTGGGATGTCCAGTGCCATTTGGCGAGGTATGGGTGGGTTTATGACCTGTGCGGTCAACGTTCTTGGGGGGTGGTGGAGCCGGCCTACCAGCAGCGTATTTGGGTGCCCACTCGCTACGAAAACCAAAGTCGTCGGGTCTGGGTGCGTTACTGATCGTGGCACTATCGCTTGCGTCCTGTTAGATAGCTGCATGGAACGCGGCGACCGCTTCGATCACCCACTCATTGAACGTTATGCGAGCAAGGATATGGCTCGCCTGTTCTCACCACGCAACCGCCACACCACCTGGCGAGATTTGTGGATTTGCCTCGCGGATGCCGAGCGACAGCTCGGCTTTCCGGTTACCGAAGAGCAGGTCAGCGAGTTGCGCGAGCATCGCGATCGCTTCGACTGGGATCGCGTTGCCGAGTTAGAGCGCGAGTTGCGTCACGATGTGATGGCCCACGTGCACCACTTCGGTGAGCTTGCGAGCAGCGCTAAGCCAATCATTCATCTTGGGGCTACTAGCTGCTACGTCACCGACAACGGAGACTTGGTGATCTATCGCCAGGCGATGGCTTTGATCAAGCGTCGGTTGGCTGCCGTGATGGCGAATCTAGCCGAGTTCGCCAAGCAGTGGCGATCTCAGCCCTGCCTTGGCTATACCCACTTCCAGGTCGCGCAGCCCGTCACGGTTGGCAAGCGCGCTTGCCTGTGGGCCCAAGACTTTGCCCTCGACTATGATGAGATTGAGCGGGTGATCGATTGGTTGCCCTTCCGCGGAGTGAAGGGCACGACTGGCACGCAGGCGACCTTCTTGCTCTTGGCAGGTGGCGATCACAGTAAGGTCGAAGAACTCGATCGTCTCGTTACGGAGGGAATGGGCTTTAAGAATAGCATTCCGGTCAGCGGCCAGACCTATACGAGAAAGCTTGATTGGAGCATCCATCAGGTGCTTTCGGCGATTGCGCAGTCAGCCAGTAAGTTTGCCAACGACTTGCGACTCCTGTCACACGAGGGCGAGATCGAAGAGCCTAGCGAGTCGAAGCAAATTGGCAGTTCGGCCATGGCGTACAAGAAGAATCCGATGCGCTGTGAGCGCGTCAACGCTCTTGCTCGCTACGTAATTGAAGCCAGTAATACGAGCGCGCACACTGCGGCATCGCAGTGGCTTGAGCGCACTCTTGATGATTCGGCGATTCGGCGCATCGCGATCCCAGAGTCTTTCCTCGCGATCGACGGCATCCTGATGCTGATTGAGAATGTCACCAAGAACCTTGTCGTCTATCCGAAGGTGATCGAGAAGAAGTTGCACGAGCAGTTGCCATTCTTGGCGACCGAGGAGGTCTTGATGGCTGGTGTTGCTGCCGGCGGCGACCGTCAGGATCTGCATGAGCAAGTGCGCGTCCATAGCCGTGCCGCTGCCTACGCGGTCAAGGCAGAGGGTAAGGCCAATCCGTTGATGGACTTGATCGGGGCTGATCCTGCCTTTGCAGCAATCAAAGACACCCTGCCCGACTTGATGAATCCGAGCCGCTTTGTTGGCCGCAGTGCCGAGCAGGTTGACGCCTTTGTGAGTCAGGAGATTGAGCCGCGCTTGCAGGGCGTGGATTTGGGCGGCATGGCTGGTGAGATTCGCGTGTGACAACCTGACAGGTTTGTCGATTTGCGCCAATATGGCAGCCAAGCAGCATCTCCTCGGTGTCTTTGGGGCGATATAAGACGCTGCGAATTATAGGCTTGTCGTGATCTGGGCGGTTGGCACAGCTTCTGCATATGTTCGGCTTCACCCAAAGGAGATGAAGCCATGGATATGCAGAAGTTCACCCAGAAGTCCCAAGAGGCGCTGCAAGTAGCGCAGCAACAGGCCGTCGAGCATGGCCATCAGCAAGTGGATCCACGTCACTTGTTGTTGGCTTTGGCGAAGCCCGCTGACGGCCTTGTGCACGGTTTGCTGCTCCGCATGAAGGTGCCGCTTGATGCGGTTGTGGGGGCTGTGCAGGCGGAGCTACGCAAAGAGCCCAAGGTGTCTGGGCCTGGCTACTCATCCGACAAGATCTTCATGACTCAGGAGCTGGGTCAGGTTCTTGCTACCGCCGAACAGAAGGCGCAGCAGATGCGGGATGCGTATGTGTCGGTGGAGCACTTGTTCTTGGCTCTCTTGAGTCACAGCACTGGCGAATTGGCCGATGTCTTCAAGACGTTTGCGATTGATGAAGCGGGGTTCCTTGCTGTGCTGAAGGAGGTGCGTGGCAATCAACGCGTGCAGAGTGCGAATCCAGAAGAGACATACGAAGCGTTGGAGCGCTACGGCAGAGATCTTGTGCAGATGTGCCGGCAGGGAAAGGTTGATCCTGTCATTGGGCGTGACGATGAGATCCGCCGCGTGATTCGGATCTTGTCACGTAAGACCAAAAACAACCCCGTGCTGATTGGTGAGCCAGGTGTAGGCAAGACTGCCATCGCAGAGGGCTTGGCTCAGCGCATCGTGCGTGGTGATGTTCCCGAAGGGTTGAAGAACAAAACAGTCTTCGCGCTCGACATGGGCAGCTTGGTCGCTGGTGCAAAATATCGAGGTGAGTTTGAGGAGCGTTTGAAAGCGGTCCTCAATGAGATCAAAAACAGCGAGGGGCGTGTCCTGCTCTTCATTGATGAACTGCACACCATCGTTGGTGCCGGTAAGGCAGATGGAGCGATGGACGCCGGCAACATGCTTAAGCCGATGTTGGCTCGTGGCGAGTTGCACTGTATCGGAGCTACGACTCTAGACGAATACCGGCAATACATTGAGAAGGACGCGGCATTGGAGCGTCGCTTCCAGACGGTGCTAGTCGATCAGCCGAGCGTCGAAGATACGGTTTCGATTTTGCGGGGCCTCCGAGAACGCTTCGAAGTCCACCATGGCGTCAAGATCCAGGATGCAGCCCTTGTCAATGCGGCGACACTGTCCAGTCGATACATCAGCGATCGATTCTTGCCCGACAAGGCGATCGATCTTGTGGATGAAGCCTGTGCAATGATCCGAACGGAGATCGACTCGTTACCAGCTGAACTCGATGCTGTTAGCAGACGTCAGATGCAACTCGAGATCGAGGAAGCGGCATTGTCTGCTGAGAAGGGCGAGGCAAGTAAGGCTCGGCTAGCCGAGTTGAAGAAGGACCTGCAGGAGGTGCGATCGAAGTCCGACGCCATGCGGGTTCAATATGAGGCAGAAAAGCAGGCCATTGGTCAGGTCCGCGAATTGCGCGAAGAATTGGAGTCTCTGCGTCGCGAGCAAGAGGATGCCGAGCAGCGTTATGACATGAACAAGGCTGCGGAGCTCAAATACGGATCGATCCCGGCCGCGGAGCAGGCGCTTAGCAAGGAGGAAGAGCGACTTGCCAAGGACACTGATAGCGGTGACCGATTGCTACGCGAAGAGGTGACCAGTGATGAGATCGCGCAGATTGTTGCGCGTTGGACTGGCATCCCTGTCACTCGACTGGTCGAGGGCGAACGTGAGAAGTTGCTGAAGTTAGACCAGATCCTGCACGAACGTGTAATCGGTCAGGATGAGGCCGTCGTGGCTGTTGCCGATGCGGTTATTCGTGCCCGTTCGGGCATCAAGGATCCGAATCGTCCGATTGGCAGCTTCTTGTTCTTGGGGCCGACCGGTGTTGGCAAGACGGAGTTAGCCAAGACGCTTGCCGCAGCCTTGTTCGACAGTGAAGACAATCTCGTGCGCATCGACATGTCGGAGTACATGGAGAAGCATGCTGTCAGTCGATTGGTCGGCGCGCCTCCGGGTTATGTCGGCTATGACGAAGGGGGACAACTCACGGAGGCTGTCAGGCGTAAGCCTTACTCGGTTGTGTTGTTTGACGAGATCGAGAAGGCTCATCCCGATGTCTTCCATGTGCTGTTGCAGCTTCTCGATGATGGTCGAGTAACAGACAGTCAGGGTCGCACGGTCGATTTCAAAAACACCGTCATCATCATGACTTCAAACATTGGTGCGCCGACCTTGCTTGATGGGATCACGAAAGACGGATCACTGATGGATTCGGCGCGTGATCAGGTCATGGCAGAGTTGCGCCACCATTTCCGTCCGGAGTTGCTCAATCGCATTGATGACACCGTGTTGTTCAAGCCGTTGCGGGAGGATGAGATCCACCGGATTGTCGATTTGCTGTTGGTCACTCTGCGTTCTCGCCTGGCGGATAGGCGTATTCGTATCGAGGTGACGGACGCGGCGAAGACGTTCTTGGGCAAGCAGGGATACGACCCTGTTTATGGAGCCAGGCCGTTGAAGCGCTACTTGCAGCGCGAGTTAGAGACTCGCCTCGGACGAAAACTGATTGCCGGCGAGATTGTCGATAACAGCACGGTTTTGGTCGATGTCGCCGATGGTGAGTTGCAGGTCACGGCCGGCTCAATCCAGCTGGAGCGAGCCTGATCTAGTGATCGTGTGCCAGTGTGTTCTTCGCGGATCCAGGCACTCGATTACTTCAGGTCTTCTCGCGACAGTTTCATGGACAGCTTCGTTCGTTGCGCACCTGATTCTACGGTGAAGGTGCGCCGTGATGACTCGTGGAGTTCGCGCCAGGATTCGCCTGCTACTTCCCAGTCAATGCAGTAGTTGCCTGGACCTGGAACGTAGAACGTCACGTTGCCTTCTGCGTTGATTGGTGCGGCCTTTGCCCAGAGTATTGAGAGCTGTCCAAGGCTGAACGGCTGAGCGCGTTCTCCTAGGTAGATGGATGATTCTGTCATCCCAGTGTTGGTGGCAGACTTCGGTATAGACGTTCTGATCTCGGGACAGAGGCGCTCATTGGGCCTCAGTGCATCGACTGGAATGCTGACGTGAAGCTCCACTTTGACCCCGGCCTCTAAGCTGATGATGGTGTCTCCAGTGACGCCGTAGACGGTGCGGGTAGCGTGGCCAGGCGCTGCCACCATGACCTCGCAGGGCGTCTCTGGCACAAGCAGGCGGACGCTGCCGGTGGGTGCTGGAAGAGCGTGGTGGGTCGTGTTGCCGTCAGCCGAAGGGTTGATGGCGACGAATGCATCTTTGACGGGGGCACCGTTGGGGCCGACGACTTGCACCTGGATCTCCTGGACGCCCTCGCCGACCTCTTGAGCTGGCAGAGTCTTACTTTCCTCGCCGAGGACCTCGACATCGGAGATGAGCGCCAGCGGCGCAGACGTGCCGATTATGCGAATGGCGAAGTCATAACGACCCGGTGGGACCGCCCGCCAATGGACCTTTCCGTCTTCGAATACGGACTCTGCGATGGTGCCCTTGACGGACCCCGACGCGCGGTTGGTTCGAGTGAACAATGCGTGATCGACCGTCATCGCACCGACGAACGTTACAGGGATGACGACTTGGCCGACGCGTGGCAGGACGTAACGCACACCCGTCGTGCCGCGGTCTAGACGGACAAGTTCGCCGAAGTTCCACCCCTTGTTGGCGCCGAGTAGGAAATCATCGGCTAGCCAGTATGCGCGTAGTTCGAAGGCACCGTCGGCGGTGCTTGTAAAGCCGCTACCCTTCGCTAACGACACATTGTAGGCAGCGTCTGCTGTGCCATAGAGGATCTGCATCTGCGCGCCACTGACCGGTTGTCCTGCGTCGTCAACTACCCATCCAGCGACCACTATGGGTGGCTTGCTGAGCACGATGTTTCCGATCTCGTTGCGGCCACTGATGAGTGACAGGTCTCCTAGGTTGATCCAGGCCTGTTCTTCAAAGGTTGGTATGGTCCGTTCGAAGCGAATGCCGCGTGCGGCATCGGGATTGTCGGTCAGTGGTGGGATCGGAATGTGGAAGTGACCGTCATCGGTGGTTTCAAAATACTGCTTTTCGTAGCCCGGCTTGGTTTGGACGTGGACTGCGTGCCAGTAGCCCTTTTGCGGTTCGCCACGATCGTTGACGAGTCTGCCACTGAGCGTTGGTTGCCGAGTCGCTATGAGTTGCTGCTCTACGCGTTCGCCTTGTTGTGTAGGGCCAGCGAAATCGACGGCGCCGCTCAACTCCTCGGATTCCAACTCTAGGCGAAGCTGCAAGCCAATCTCGACATGCGGGACCTCCAACTGGTTGCCCTCAAGTCTGACATAGTTGCTGTACTCACCCTTGTCAGTTTGGACTGATAGGGTCGCGTCAACGCGTTCGGCGAGGCCTATGTGTGGTGCGCCGAGCTTGTCGACGACTGTGACAACAACCGAACCTGTCGCAGGCAGATGAAGATCGATGGGCTGAGTGGGAATCGCTGTGAAATCGATCGGTGAGTAAACGGGTTCGGCGGTCACGCAGTTGAGTAAGAGCGCTCCCTGTTGTCCCCATCGTGGCAAGATGTATCGCTGCGCGTGATAGAAGGTCGCGACGCCATATGGGGTCTTGGTCTCTTCGTTGTGGCTAGTGTGGCGTATGGAGACGTCTTCCTCATCACATAGCCCGATTGGCACCCCTGCTACTGGTCGTCCGCGTGGATCTATTACGCGCGCACGTATCGTGACATCTGGATTGATGGTCACGGTCACGATCTCGTTCTGCTTTTCTTCTCTGACGTAGCTGGCACCCCATCGATCTCCTTGCCGCGCGTAGACCATGTAATATGGCGAAGGTTCCGGGACCAATAATCGAGCCTCTCCTTGCGAGTTACTTTGGACGGTGGCGGTGGACCAAGCAGCGAGCTCCATGGCGTGCTGTGACCAGCGTTCCGATACTTCTGCGGGGACGCTGAAGGCGATGTCGGCGGCTGGTACAGGTTGATCGGCCGCGTCAACGACGAGCACCTTGAGCGTTAGTTTGCCGGCAGATGGTGCTTGGATCTTAGCCGTGTCGCGTTCGACTAGAGTTGTGCCCGTGCTCTGCTCCGGTCTGGGCGGTGCGGAGTCGTCGATCTGGTGATTTAGCGGATCGCTCGCGTCTGGAGTGGCGATCGCAGTGTGATTCGCCTGCAGCCAAAGCCATCCTGCCAAGCATGCGGCCAAGATGCTGAGCGCGAGTATCGCTGGGCGAGTGATGGATTTCATCATGGGCGAGTGGAGTCGCAATGGTAGTCGAGCAGTGTGGCCAGAATCGCGCTTTACCGGCATTTAGAGTCATTCCTAGGATTTTGATGACCACTGGTAATCTGGCTGCCAATGGTAACTGCTAATCGAGAGCTGCCGTTAGGGCGTCAAGTGTTGGTGTCAGTGGACTTGCCTGAGCAGGGCGGTCAAGCAGTTCTTGCAGCGCTTCGGGGATGGCAATCTTTTGGCCAATCAGCGGTTCTACAACTTCGGCAAACTTCGCAGCGTGTGCAGTAGCTGCAACGATCCATTCGTCGCCATTATCAAGATTTCGCAGTCGCTCGCGAACGGCAAGGCCACAAGCAGTGTGGGGGCAAACGATCTCGCCGTTACGATCAAAGACGGAACGAATCGTTGCCTTGATGGTGTCGTCATCGACCCAGTCTGCGCGTACTTTGCTGGCGGGGTTTGCAAACAGATGTCGCAACCGTTCGAGGTTGCTTGGTGCACCGACGTCCATTGCGTTGGCAATCGTGGCGACACTCGGACGTGGGGTGTATTCGCCGGTAGCTAGAAAGTCTGGCACCACCTGGTTTTGGTTACTGGCCAGCATGATTTTTCCGATTGGCAAGCCGCACTCACGGGCAAGGAGGCACGCGACGGCGTTGCCAAGGTTGCCAGTCGGGATGACGAAGTTCGAAGCGGCTCGCCCTTGTTCTTGCGCCGTCAGGGACGAGTGCGCGTAGTAGGACATCTGCGGCAGCAGGCGGCCGAGGCTAATGCTGTTTGCGGAAACTAGCCCGTGTCGCGCGGTCAGTCTTGGATCGGCGAAGGCAGCCTTCACTAGGCGCTGGCAATCATCAAAGTTGCCAGCAACACGGTAGGTCATGACGTTGTCGCCAAAAGCACCTAGTTGATGAGCTTGTCGCGGTGAAACTAGGTTGTCGGGATAGAGGACAACGACTCGGAATTTAGGCAGGCGATGAAAGGCTGCAGCTACCGCTGCGCCTGTGTCTCCAGACGTTGCAACTAGGACAGTGTGATGCTGATCGTTGGAGAACAATCGCGATAGGCAGCTTGCCAAGAACCGTGCCCCGAAGTCTTTGAAGGCTGCTGTAGGGCCTCGGAATAATTCGAGAAGAGCAGTGTCTCGGTTGAGCCACTTAGTCGGTGCGTCGAAGTTTAGGCTTTCTTGAACGATCTTGGCTAGGTGGGGAGCCATCGAGTCACCCGCGAAGAACGGTTGCAGTGCATGTGTCGTTCGGTCAGTTAGCGACGTAGCTAGCGGTCTAGCTTGCTTCGTAATCGTCTGCGGCATGTATAGGCCGCCATCAGGGGCTTGGCCTTTGGCGATTGCAGCCGATAGCGCGATGGGTTCGGTTCCTCGGGTACTGACGACGTTCATGAAGCGACCTTTGCTTTTGGCCTAGGAGGAGGCCTAGTCAATATTGCTGCAGAACGGGCAGCTATTCATCTACTGCTCGTGGCAACCAAACGGTGAAGGTCGTGATGCCATTCTGACCACGCAGATTTATCTTACCGCCGTATCCTTCGATGATGCTCCGGCTAGCGGATATGCCGAACTCAGTATCGCTACTTGAGTTGTCGCTGGTGTCCACTGAGTCGAATATTTGTTGATGTGACGAGCCTAAGGCTGCTTGTCCATTGTCGGAGATCTCAAGGCTGATGCCGTCGTCAATGACTTTGGCTGTGAGCTTTAATTTACGATCTTCGATGTCACGTTGGAGTAGCGCATTTTTGGCGTTGATCATGAGGTCCAGCAAGACCTGTTGCACTTTTTGAGGGTGCGCCTGGACCAATGGCAAACTTTTGTCGATATCGATATCTAGCAAGATGCTGTGGCGCTTCCAGCTTTCGCCAATCAAGCTCATCGTATGGTTGACCACTTGACTGAGAGATATCGGCTGTGCAAGGCTAAGATCTTCGCGTGCAAATATGAGCAGTGCGCGGATGATGTCAGCAATGCGGGCGCCTTCGGCGATAATGATCTGGCAATTTTCTGTGCGCTCGTCGCCATCCTCTATCAGCTGAGCGCAGTTAATCATGGTGTTGATTGGGTTGTTGATCTCATGAGCAACACCTGCTGCTAACTCTCCGACTGATGCAAGGCGCTCGGTTTGAGCTAGCTTGCTTTGCATCTCATTGCGCTTTGTGTTGTCTCGGACAACGGCAGTAGAGATTCTCCTGCCGTCGATGGTTCCTGCGCCCACTGATAGGTCTACGGGAAACCTGGTGCCGTCTTTGCGATGGCCGGTCACTTCACGGCGAGTTCCGGCGGTGCGTTGCTTGCCAGTTCGGATGTCGTCATCGAAGGGTTGGTCGTCTGTGCCAAAGAATGGTTCAGGCACTAATTGATTCACGTTGCTGCCAAGTAGCTCTTTCTTCCCGTAGCCGAACATCATTGCAGCTACGTTGTTGACGGCTTCGATTGTGCCGTTTGAGTTGATGGTGATGATGCCTTCGACAATGTGATCGGCGATAGATCGCCAAGTCTCCAGATGTGATGTCGGCGTCGCGATGGCGTCTAAGGGGTCATTTTCGACAACCTTTTGCGGTGGTGTGATTGCCCGATTTGCAAGTGAACGTGACCACCAGCGGGTTACTAACGAGCCAGCTGCGAAACCGGCGATGAGCAGGCCGGCAGTCTTTGTCGTGCCATGAGACGACAACCAGACCGCATAACCTGTGAGGGCGAGTAAGGCCGTTACTGCGTCGGCAATTCGTTTTTTCGTGGTGGCACCCAATGTCGTGGTGGTCAATTGATTGAGGTGTAGGGCCTAAGACGATTTGCCGTGATGGCGGCTGATCATTCCGGCTACGAACTTTGGCTACCCATGAAGGTTGGGGCGCCTTTGCAGTAGCAGAAGTTATGGATTTTGTGCCTTATGGAGCAGGTTGCTGCGGCAAACTGAAGATGCCAATTGCTGGTGGCGAGCGAAATGTCAGCAAGGCCCAAGGGATGGCAAAAGTAGTTATCATAGATGATGAATCGCTATTACTTGCGACTCTGGCGCGCTTTTTAGAGCGGCAGGGTTTGCAGGTCGTTCAAGCGACCAGCTTTCACGAGGTTGAAGAGCATCTCTACCCAGGGCGCTTTGAGGTGTTAATCAGCGATATCTTCATGCCGACTTTTGATGGCATGAAAGTCTTGCACGAAGTTGTTGGAGTCCGCAGGTGCCAAGAACCCGTCATCATGATTACGGGTCAACCTAATGTGGACACGGCCTCGCAGGCAGTCCGCAGTGGCGCTTTTGATTACGTTCAAAAACCGGTCACCAAAGATCGGTTACTGGAAGTGGTCAATCGTGGTTTGCGGCAGGTCCGCTTGTTGCGTGAGCGAGACCAGGCGCGCCAAAGCGAGCTGCGGTTACTCAAAAATTTGGCAGCGATCGGTGAGTCGGCATCCGTGCTGAGTCATGAGATCAAGACGCCGATCAATGGCCTTCGTCATGCCTTACGGGCAGTCGGCGATAAGCTTGGTGTTGAAGACGGCTTACTCATCGATGAGTTTGTGGGCAGCTTAGGTCGCATTGAGCGGTTGCTTGGAGAAACGTTATCGTTCGCGAAGCCGCTGCTGCCGCGAGTAGCAGATGTTTCGCTTCGTGAGATCATCGATGGCGCAATTCATCAGTGCGAGGTGTTGCCGGTGTTTGCCAAGATGGTCGTAGAAATAGGCTTCGACGATGGCTTGCAATTAGAAGTCGATGCTGCAGTCGTCGGCGATATGTTCGTCAATTTGATGCGCAATGCCGCGGAGTCTTGCTCGGGCGATGGCACCATAGAGATTACGGCTGCGGTTGAGGACGGCGCTGTCAGAGTCGATGTTTCTGATTCCGGGCCTGGCGTTCCAGTTGCGATGCGGGCAGAGCTCTTTAAACCGTTTTATAGTTCGAAAGCTTATGGAACCGGAATTGGCCTAGCTTTTTCACGTAAAGTGGCGGAGGCGCACGCTGGTAGCATTGAGCTACTAGGTGTTGAGTCGGGAGCTTGTTTTAGAATTACTTTGCCTATCAAGGCGGAGCGTGTGATGCGACCTTTAGAATGATCAATGGAAGAGACGCAGAAAATTAGCATTGTGCTTATAGACGATCAGGCGATCGTTCGCGCCGCATTCAAGATGCTGTTGGAGTCTATAGGACGTTTCCAAGTCGTTGGAGACTCCAACAATGCACGAGATGGCATTGCACTAGTCGCCGATTTAAAGCCCGATATGGTGATTCTTGATATCGCCATGAAGGGGCTCTCAGGACTAGATGCTGTCGCGCCTATTAAGCGGGTTTCGCCGCGAACCCACGTATTGATGGCATCCCAGCATGAGGGCGTGAAGTTTGTCCAGCAGGCTCTTAAAGCTGGAGCAGATGGCTATCTATCTAAGGATAGTGAACCGCAAGAACTTGGTCTTGCCATTGACTCAATCCTTGGTGGTGACTCGTATCTGTCGCCGAAGGTCTGTGGTTTGAAGGCGGGTGCCGCAGGCGGTGATGCCGCTTCTCTCGATGAATCTTCAATTCTCACCGTCTTGACGCCGCGTGAACGCGAAGTGTTTCAGTTGCTCGCGATAGGTAAGGCTAATAAGGAAGTCGCCATTGAGCTGGAGCTCTCACTTGGGACCGTGAAGAAGCATCGTGAGAATCTGCAGCGCAAGCTGGATTGTCACTCAGCAGCTGGGCTGGCTCGGCTTGCAATTCGCGAAGGTCTACTCGAGATCTAGGCCGGGCAGGCTCGAGCAAGCCAGTCCTCAGATGTCTCTACGAGTTGCGTAGTCTCACGATCCTTCGTGGTCAGGATTGCGCACGGTCAAGACGGGGCACTTTGACAGCCTTACGACTTTGTCGGCAGTGCTGCCGAGCAATGCATGTGTGATGCCAGTGTGACCATGGGTCCCCATTATAATCATTCCTGCATTCTCTTGCTCGGCGCATTCCATTGTCACCTCATGAACCTCGCCATGTCTTACGGTGGCTCTCACCTGGACATTCGGAACGTCTTGCTTCAGCAATTTGATCCGCTCCGCGAGATTTTCTTCGGCACGAGTCGTCATCTCTTCTTGGATGTGCTCGAAAGACCCTGAGATGCCAAAGCTGCGCAGCGGATAATCCATCTGCGGAATTACGTGCAGTAAGATTAATTCGGCGTCGAGAGATACGGCCATGGTGGCGGCGTAATCGACAGCCCGAGAAGAAGTCTGTGAGAAATCAGACGGGCACACAATGCGAGAGAGTTTGATCATTAGGTCGTAGATGGACGGAGGGCTTACAGCGAATAGTGGATGACGCACTTCCGCAAGTGTCCTGTTCTACAGGTTAATGGTATCGACAGGGCGCTACATTGACGGTTGACTGCCCTCATGGATCTTGAGCCCGAAGGAATTGTGTCGCCAGATACTGATGTTGTCATTGGTAACGACCCAGCAGTTCGGGAGATTGAGCGCTTGCTAGAGCAGGGCAAGATTCAGGAAGGTTTGGTTGCTATCGATCTAGCCATTGAGAGCGGTCAAGGCATCGAGTCCGATCTGATGTTCTTGCGCGGTGACGCATGCCTTGGGCTGGGTCGTGCGCGTGAGGCTGAGAGTCAATTTCGTGAAGTCTTACGGGGTGATCCCGACTGTCCAGCGTCGCGCTGTTGGTTGGCGATGAGCCTCTACCTTCAGTGGCGATTCGAAGAAGCTGAGGAAGCAGTTAAGGGTGCTCGTGCTTTGTCAGATGCATTGGTTGACGCGGATGTAGTTGCTGGTTGCTTGTTGGAGCGATTAGGCGACTACGCCGAGGCAGATGGTTTATTCGAGCGGGCCGCAACGGCTTCGCCAGATAAATACTCCTTGCCAGTGCGCCTCTCGCAGTCTGAGTTCGATGCCGAAGTCCTGAAAGCTAGTGGTTTGCTGCCGGATAAGTTTCATGGCCACCTAGAAAGCTTGTCGGTTGTTGTTCAGGCGGTTCCAGATGGTGCGTTTGCTGCCAGTCCAGAAGCTAGCGATGGCGAAGGAAATAGCCCTGATATGCTCGGGTTGTTTGACGGCAAGCCGCTGATCAAAGGGAAGGCACCCGATGATCTGTCTGTTCGCGCTACGATTTATCTATTTCAGCGCAATCTCGAGCGTGTGGCGAATGGGCGCGACGACCTTTCTGAGCAAATCCGTATCACACTGTGGCGCGAGCTCGGTCGCTATCTGGGCTTTGACGAGGAGTATATGCAGCAGGTTGGACTTCGCTGAGATCTTCGACTAGTCCTCAGTTGGCCGGGGCACGACTTTACCATTACGAACCCGAAGCAAGATCGTGATTGGCCCATCGTTGCTAAGTTCGACGTTCATGTCGGCTGCGAAGCGACCAGTCGCAACATTGATGCCTGCGATGCGGAGCTGTTCTGCGACGCGCTCATAGATCGGTTCGGCTTGAGCTGGCGCAGCAGCGGCTGTGAAGTCAGGGCGATTACCATGCCGCAATTCTGCAGCTAGCGTGAATTGGCTTACCACCAGGCAGCCGCCTCGGATGTCTGTGACCGAGAGGTCTGTTGGTTTTTTGTCTGCGAAGATGCGCATGTTACGCACCTTGCGTGCTGTCTCATCGGCATCGGCGTCGCTGTCGCCCTCTTCGACGCCGACGAATAGCAGTAAACCTTTCTCGATGCTGCCGACGCATTCATCATCGACAACCACGCGGGCGGAGTGAACTCGTTGTACGACAGTGATCACTTGGGCAGCCTAAGCATTGAGCGTCTACCTGTCAGGCTTGCGTCGCTGGCCTGTTTACGCCGGTAAGGTGTCGCTGCGTCGGCAGGTCCTTGATCAAGCGTTGGGTGAGAAGAGTGTTCTTTTGTAGCTATGGCAGGCATCGACGGGTTGCTTTGGGGTAGGCAGCTCGACGGCGCGAGCTCATTTTTCTGAGCGGTCATAAGCTCACTACTTAAGAATCTTATGTGTGATCTGTGGCTTGCTTTGGGGCCGGCGGGCGAGCTTCTAGCGACTTCTTAATCGTCGGTTTCAGTGTCGGGCGAGTCGCTTTCAAAGCGTGCCCAAACTTGGTCTCTATCGAGGCGCTCCATAGCATGCTGGGCGACTTCCCTTGTTTCACGTTCAGCCCAATTGTTCATGGTCGCCAAGCTCCCGAAGACCGCGGCGCGTAGGACTCGCTGGTCGCCGTCGACGGCAGGGCTGACGATCCAGCTGAGCAACATGCTTTCGTTTGCTTGATGTTGGTGAAGAGATTTGATGTGTCTTTGAGCGCGCTTGACCGCTTTGAGTGACTTCTTATAGCTCTTCCCCGGAAGGTCTAGGAAATGCTCGGCAAGATCGTGAGCGATCTGTACTGATTGCAGCAGGGGCGCGATTTGAGCGGTGGGTAAGTCAACCAGGGTTGCATCGATTTGGGCGCGTAGTTTTTTGATAGCTGCAGCAAGTTGCACTGGGCCTGCCTGCATCAGTTCTGTCTGCGCAAATTCAGATTTAGGGTCGATCGCTTTGAGGTCTTTCTCAAGTTGAACTTCCGCTGATTGATGGTCGGTATCGGAAAGCCACTTTTGCAGGCGTGCATAGGCTGTCTGGCGTTTGCTCTGCACCCATTTCGAAACATCGCGTCCACACTCTAGTAGCGGTTGCGGCAGCTTCCTTAATTGTTCGTCTAATGCTGATTGCAGCTCTACTAGATCAGATAGAGAGTTCAAGCGATGCTGCGACTTCAGTAGTTCTTTGTCGATACGACCGGCTACGTCCGTTGGCCAGATCTCGGCAAAGCTGATTGCGACGCTATGCATCGTTTGATAGATGCACATGACCTCTTGCAGTCGTGCGGGGTCGTCATTGCAAGCGAGTGTTTGCTGAATCTTTTGGGCATCCACCAGCATTGCTTGAAGTCGCTCAGGAACTGCATTGGAGACCTCTGCAAGGGCTTGTGCCTCCAAGCTGGGAGTGGCTGGTAACTCCATGCCTAGTAGGGATGCTGCGTAGCTTGGCTTATCTTGATTGGCAAAGTCGACTGGCAACCGTTCCTGAAGTTTTTGGGCAAGCTCTTGGTTGGCTTCGAGGTTGCTGCAGACCTCTAGCTCGATTTCTTGCCAAGTTGCGCTGCGCTCGTTGGCTTGAGCTACGACGTAGTCGATTGCGAGTTCGCAGAGGTCGTTGTCGCCATCGGTTAGCATGCGAATCTCGCGATGGACCGACAAGA
Source organism: Planctomycetota bacterium (assembly GCA_965662465.1). Lineage (GTDB taxonomy): Bacteria > Planctomycetota > UBA1135 > UBA1135 > UBA2386. Next base: position 42,834 of record CBFIIO010000023.1, read on the forward strand.
TTTGTTGCTCGACTAGCTCACGGTTGCCGATCCAAGGCTGGACAAGCGTTTGGATTTCATCTGGTAAATCGCTTGCTGATTGAGGCAGGCTCTCTGAATCCCAGTCGGCTTCGAACTCTTGGCGCACGAACAAGCCAGAATCGGTTTGCGCGCGCATCTTGCAGCACAGTTTCTTCGTCCCGAGGTTCGACCGTACGCGCAGACCAATACCCTGATGAAGTAGTGATGAGCGGTTGTCGTCGAGGTAGGTGTCGGTGTGCCGATGGGTCGTGCTCAGTCGGCAGTTTGTCTCCAGCTCGCGGAGTATGGCATCGATCGCGGCAATCTCGATGGTTTGTCTAGCGCGCAGCTTAAACTCGCGTTCCGTATGGTTGGTCATGTCGTCTGTCACAGTTGTAAGTCATGTCGCTGGCGAGCATTCACTGCCGGCGTCTTATGGGCTGGCATCGTCAGCGGGTTGCCGATCTGGCAACATGGCTAGCTTTGGTGGTGCGGCTCACTTCAGGGGCGTTTTGCGCTCGACTCCGATGCGAGCGTGTTCGGCCATATGGTAGGGACGCTAGGGCAGGCACTGGGGTTGATGCCAGCACTCTTGTCTATGCTGCGAGCTTAGATGTCTTCCTTTAGCCCTGGCCTGCACATACGTGGGCATCCGTACGACTTATTGTTACGCTTCTTCTCATGAGTTCGAAGCCGCCTGAGGATGACGACGACAAGCTGCCGGAGGAGCTTTCCAGCACCTTACAGCATGTTCAAAATGTGCAAGGTGATGACGGGGACGTCTCTTGGACGAACCTGCACGACAAGATCGTGAAGTGGGTTGGAGAGGCTGCCTATGGCCAGAACTTGCCAGCTGACAAAAGTCGCGACGACTTGACGCAGGAGGTTCTAATGCAGATCTTTCGCGATATCGGGAAGTTCGAAGTCGAGCCAAGCGCATCATTTTCTGGCTGGGTCCGCATGGTTGCAGATCGCAAGCTGAAAGACTACTGGCGCCGATCGCGGGCGAAGAAGCGTGGAAGCGGTAACATTCAGCACCTGGGCGATTTTGATGAGTCTGGTGGGCGTGATCACTTCGCTGACGAGAAGATCGAGCGTCAAAGTATGCTGGTTCGCTACACCGAGCTTCGCGGCGCCCTTGCGAATGCTCTCGGCCAGCTGAGCGAAAAACATAAGCAAGTCCTCGAGATGCGCATGTTCCAAGGCAAGAGCTTCGCGGAGATTATGCCTGTTCTTGGTTATACGAAGGAAGTGACGGTGCGCTCTCTGCATATGCGTGCACTGCAGAGGCTTCAGGAGCTGATGGGTGAGTTCAGCGACTGATCAGTTTTGCCCGCGACGATTTCATCTCTTCCTGAGGCATTCATTGGAGCGGTGACATCGCCGCATTCACGTCAAACACACTGTTGCCCGGAATCCCGCGGCAGCACAGACTAGACTACCTACGGCCTTACCTTTTTCGTCACGCCGAGCCGCAATCCATTGCTTCGACTAACCGCCTTTTTCCTCTTCGTCGGATCCGGCTTCTGTGGGCTGCTCTACCAGATTGTCTGGTTGCGCCTAGCCCTGGCCTCATTTGGCATCATTACCCCGGTCCTGTCGGTTGTGTTGTCGGTGTTCATGCTGGGGCTAGCGCTTGGCTCATGGCTTGGTGGCCGGATGGCGTCGTCGCTGACGAAGCGATCTGCGGGCGCCTCAGCGGTTGGCTACGGCCTTGCCGAGTTTGGGATCGGTCTGGGCGCTTTCATCGTGCCATGGGCATTTGATTTCGGTGAGCAGTGGTTGTTGGGGCTGGGGGAAGCCTCGTCAGCGGGTTACCTGGGCATGTCTGCCGTGGTCATCACTGCTTCGATCTTGGTGTTCACTACGCTAATGGGCGCTACGTTCCCGTTGATGATGGGTTTCTTGCGGGCCACATCTAGCGGTGACGAAGAGACCTTCAGCTATCTCTATCTTGGCAACGTCATCGGGGCGATGATTGGTGCCCTGGCTACGGCACTGGTGCTCATCGAGACGCTGGGCTTCCGCAACACCCTGATGGTGGCGGCAGTCATCAATGTCATCATTGGCGTTGTTGCGATCATGATGCCGCGCTTCGTCGCCGGCAGTAAATCATCGGTAAGCGACGCCCAAGAAGCTGCTCCAGCCAGGACGATTGCACCGCCGCCAATCGAGGCTGGCGAACGGCGGTCTGGTCATCGTCTTCGCTTGGCACTGTTGTTTGCCACTGGCTTTACCTCGATGGCGATGGAGGTTGTCTGGACCCGTGCATTCACGCCAGTTCTGCAGACGACGATCTATGCGTTTGCTGCAGTGCTCGCAACCTACTTGTGTGCCACGTGGGTGGGGTCGGCGCTTTATCGAGTGCATCTGCGTCGTGGCATGGCTGCTGGTCTCGATAAGTTGTTGGCGATGCTGTTCATCGCTTCCTTGCTGCCGTTGGTGGTGAATGATCCTCGTTGGCACGAGTATCCGGCGGTGGTGCTGCTGAGCCTTGTGCCGATTTCGTTGTTGCTTGGATACATGACACCTCAGCTGGTGGATGATCACGCGCGTGGAGAACCCGGCGCAGCTGGCTCTGCTTACGCTGTAAACGTAGTAGGCTGCATCCTTGGCCCATTGCTAAGTGGCTACGTCTTGCTGCCGCTCTTTGGTGTCAAATGGGCGCTGCTGCTGATGGCGCTCGTTTATCCTCTGTTTTTGGTTGGTCGCGCCGCAGCGAAAGCCGACAAGGTCACGACTGTCTCAAAGTTGGCCGGGGTTGCTGCATTGTTGGTTGCGTTGTTTAGCACGCGTACGCATGAGGACCCTAGCGTCTATACCAACGCCGAAGTGCGTCGTGATGCGACTGCTAGCGTTGTCGCGCATGGCGAAGGTATGAAGAAGCGCCTGCTGGTTAATGGCGTCGGCATTACCGAGTTAACGAGTGTTACTAAGGTGATGGCGCATCTGCCTCTGGTCATGCGGCAGAACCCGCCGAAGTCGACTTGCGTGATTTGCTTTGGCATGGGAACCACGTTCCGTTCGCTGGGCTCATGGGGTGGCAACTTCACAGCTGTTGAGTTGGTGCCGAGTGTCTGCGATTCGTTTGGGTTCTTTTGGGATGACGCTGAGGAGGTTGCGGGCCGACCTGGTGCCCGGATCGTCGTTGACGATGGTCGTCGCTTCCTGTCGCGCACTGAGGAGAAGTTTGACCTCATCACAATCGACCCGCCACCGCCGGTCGAAGCTGGTGGCTCTAGCTTGCTGTATTCGAGCGAATTCTATGCGGTCTTACGTGAGCGGCTTAGTGACACCGGCGTGCTGCAGCAGTGGTTCCCTGGGGGCGAGAAGAAGATTGCGCAGGCGGTTGTGAACACGCTGAAAGAGTCCTTCCCTCACTTGCTGGTCTGCCGCTCGTTCGAGTTTGCCGGGCAGGAAATGCCTAGCGACATGCTTGCCGGGGTGCATCTGCTTGCCTCCAATCATCCTCTTGAGATTCCAACGGTTGATCAGGCTATTGAGCGGATGCCCGAGGCTGCCAAGGTGGACATCCTTGAGTTTCTGCCTGGGATCAATTTGAAAGCCGGTTGGAAGCTGGTGCTCGATCAGTTTGTGCCGGTCGAAACCATGTTGCCCGAGGATTCGTCGATCCTGATCACAGACGATCGGCCCTACAACGAATACTTTTGGCTGCGTCGAGCATTTGCCGGCAAGTAGTCACGGTCGGGCTCTCTGCCAAGCAGCAGGTTTGTTTCAGCAGCATTGTTGCGGCGGTTTCCGCAAGCTGCACTGTATCCGCTGCTTCGTCTGCTAAGTCGATAAGGTGTGCTCTTCGACCTGCTTGGACGATTGCTTTGGGTCATTCTGCGAAGCCTGCCGCTTGCGCAGCTTCTCAGTCTTTGCATCGGCGCGCTTAGACTTTGGCGACAAGACTCCATCTCGTTTCGCTGTCTTTGTTGCCGGTGCCTTGGTGCTAGGTATTGCGCCGTGAATATGGACATTCACGGTGCCGCCTTGGGCGTTAATGATCAGCGTCTCGACACCTGGCAAGGAGTCGCTGCTGACGTTTGCCTGCTTGTGGCTTTCGTCGTGATCAGGCGTCGATTGCACTTCGACGACGGGTGTTTTTTGCGGCGGCGAAGTGGTGGAGCTTGATGCGGCAGCTGCGCCGTTTTGGTTGTCAATCGCTAATTGGCGACTGGCGGTGGCCGCTTTACGATCTTGATCGCTGCGTGCTTGTTTCAGATCTTTTTGGATCGCCTTGCGCAGATTGGCGATTTCCTCACGCTCTTTGGCTAGCTGTGAAACGGCGTCCTCTCTGAGGGCCTGTTGCTCGCTAGCTTTGCTGACTCGCAGCGCTTCGATGGTTGCTTGTGCTTGATCAAGCTCCTTCGTCAATTGCTCGACCTTACGAGTTTCTGAAGTGCTGCGTTGAGAAGCTTCATCAAGGCGTTGCTCGAGCGTTGTCAGTCGGTCCTCAAGCTCCTGACGGGACTTGCTGTCCGCTTTTTGTTCTGCAAGCTTGCGCTCCATGACGGCCATGGCCGTACGGACATCGGCCAACTCTTTTTGCTGCAGCTTCTCGCTGGCTTCCTTCGCAGCCAGGAGCACGCGTTTTGCATCCATCTGTTGCGTCACCTTCGTGCGTTCAACGATCTGCTGATTCGCGAAGTCTTTGCGCATCTGGTCCACTTCGGTCTGCCTCTGCTGTCGCTCTTGATCGAGTTCTGTGCGTTGCTTGCTGATCAGAGTCTGTTGCTGTTCGATGTTCAGGCGCAGTTCCGCAAGTTGTGTATCCTTGGCTTGGATTGTCGTAATTTGCTGAGCCTGCTGCTCTTTATTGTTTGCCTGCAGCGTCTGCAGGTAGGTGTCTATGTTCTTGAGGCGTTGTTCGAGTCGCGTAACAGATTTCTCCAGATTACCCCTCTCTGATTGGGCGCGGCAGCCAACCAGGCCGACTAGGATCATGATCAGTGGTGTAATTGCGCGACTTCTGTTCATCAGGAGATTTCTCCATTAGTGCTTTCGACAGATGATTCGGACAGCCTGAAGGTAGCTCAGCACTCTGAAAAGGTCCCACATGCTAGTGTCAAGATTCCTTGGGTCTGCCTGGGCTTCGGTCCATGGCTCGAAAGACCCGCAGACGTTGCTCGTATCCCTACTGGAAGCGGGCTTTTCTGGCCTTTCGGCGTCGCCTTGCCCACGTCCTATTGCCTGGCATGACGTGCGCGCCGCTGCGGCGGATCTACCGGTAACATTTTCTTGCGTTCGCGCCGCCAACCCCTTGGCCGACCGATCGGCGCTAAGTTCGCTGTGCTCGCAGTCCAGCGGTGAGCGCGAAGTTGCGCATCGCGCCGTTGCTGAGGCGGTTAGCACGGCCGCGACTCTTGGCACGGACTACGTTGTGCTAGATCTTGGAGTTGTTGGAGTGCAAGGTGAGATTGAGGCTGAGGATGTCAACGAGCCCAATTATGAGTGGAGTCATGAGCGTGCTCAGGCGCTTGTCGCTCGCCGCAAGGTGGCCCGCAATGCGTTTGTTGACCGGGCCTGTCGCGAGCTTTTTGCGATCATTAAAGCGTTTCCTAGCATGCACTTATGTGTGTCTCAGGGCCGCAGCCTGCGGTCCGTTTTGGACCTAGAGGCCATGCAAGACATCATCGAAGATCTTGGAGGGCGGCGCCTCGGTTATTGGCATGACGCCGGTATTTGTGCCCGGCGAGAGCAGATTCTTGGTGAAGAACAGGGAGAATGGCTTGAAGCGTTTGGTAACCTGCTGTCAGGAATGACGTTAGGGGACGCTTCGGACGAGGGTTTATACCTACACCCTGGGTCGGGTGGGGTGGACTATGGGCTCTGCGCCGCCTATGTACCACGTGCCGGAGGTCCGTTTCCGGTTGCATTGGAGCTAGATCTGTCCGTTGCCCCGGGAGAGCTGCCTGGCATACGTTCGTGTCTCGATAAGTATGGCTTGTGACACAAGGTTGCCTACCGCTGGATCCGATGCTGTTTGTAGAGCGTTGCTGAGTTCCGGCAGCGTTGACTGAATGAAGATACCTACCGTAGCAAAGCTAGCCCAAAGCGGTGAAGCCCGAACCGAAGTGCTGCGTGACCTACTCAGGTCACGCCAGCGCCTACTCGTGCTTACACACAACAATCCCGATCCCGATTCACTCGGTGGCGCGATTGGATTGATGGAGTTTGCGCGGCTTGCCTGCGGTATCGATACCAAGCTCGCCATCACCGGAAAGATTCTCCGTGCTGAAAACCAGGCAATGGTTCGCGAGCTCGGCATCGAGATGGACCGTCTCGACACGGTCAAATTGAGTGACTACGACTGTGTTGCTCTTGTTGATACCCAGCCAGGATTTGGCCACACGTTTGTGCCAGCAGGCACGACCGTCGACATCGTGATCGATCATCACCAGTGTGATGACACAAAGATCGATCCCAGTGTGACGTCCTTCGTGGATGTGCGTCCGGATATTGGATCAACGAGCACAATCGTTGGCAGCTACTTAATGCACGCTGGTGTTGAGCCAAGCCCGCAGGCAGCTACGGCGTTGCATTACGGCATTCGCACGGACACCGCCGACCTTTCGCGTAACGTCAACAAGCTTGACGTAGAGGTGGTGGAGTTCTTGTCAAAGAATCTCGATCGCCAGCGTTTAGCGGCGATCACGAATCCTAGCTTGCCGGTTGCTTACTTTCGCACTCTTAACGATGCGCTCAGCAAGGTGCGCCTCTATGACGGACTGACACTTTGTTCGCTTGGTCGTACAACTAGCGCTGAGATGGTCGCCGAAGTTGCCGATCTACTATTGCGTATGGAAGGCACGAAGGCTGTCTTCTGCGGCGGTCTGGTGGGGCAGAACTATTATGTCTCAGTGCGGACGCAAACCGGCGGTGACGCTTGGGCTCTGACCAAAGCTGGCATGGAGACGGAAAACGGCTCTTGTGGCGGCCACGGCTCCGTAGCTGGTGGTTCGATTACGATCGATTGCGCGGATTCACGGACGCTTCGTCGTCTCGAGCGTCGCCTCGAGCGTAACGTGCTAAAAGCTATGGGCGTCTCCGGTGTCAATGCAGCGAAGCTGGGCGAAGACGACGACTAGGCTACTGGCTCTGGTTTGATGGCGTCGCGCAAGTTCGGACTCGTCTGTTATGCTGCTGAATTCATTGTCCGCACGAATCTCCTGGCCACAAAAATTTCGCGGCTATTGCAGCGGTAGGTATGCAAGATCTCATCGTGAATTGTTTGGTTTGTAAGGGCGAGGGCGGCTTGCCCAGAGTCTCCTGATGGGAAGGGTCGTTTTGTTAGGCGGTTTGGATCCCAGCGGCGGTGCCGGGATCACTGTCGACGCAACAGTGGTGTCTCTGCTCGGGGGAGAGCCTCTGCCGATCGCACTTGCGGCAACCGTTCAGGGATTGCGCGGCTTCTCTCATTTTGCGCCGATTGATGAGTCCGTGATCCGCGAGCAGCTTGCTGTGGTCTTGGCAGATGGGCCAGTGTCTGCCGTTAAGGTCGGCTTCATCGGCAGCGCTAGGATGATTTTAGCAGTTGCTGATGCACTGCAACCTTTGGTCGGCGAGGCAGAGATCGTAGTCGATCCAGTATTGTCCGCGACAGCTGGTGGCATGGGCATGGGCGATGAGCTAGTCGCTTGCTATCGCGATCATCTGATTCCTATAGCGGGGCTTGTGACCCCCAATACTTCCGAATTGGCGCGCTTGGCTGACGGCGATGCGCGTGCTCTCTTAGATCTCGGCGCCAGTGCTGTCCTGCATAAGGGGGGGCACGGGGCAGGGTCACGCGCCTGCGATCAGTTGTTTATTGGCGAGCAGGCAGTTGCTGAGCCTCCTCATCAATTCGAACGAGAGCGATTCGATTGTGGTCCTGTGCGAGGCACTGGCTGCGCACTTGCAGCTGCTATCGCGGCAAATATAGCAGACCAGCACAGTTTGATCGAATCATGTCGCATGGCAGGTGATTGGCTCAATGCGATGCTGTCGCGGCTGAGACCGCGCCCAAGCGGGCTTCCCAGTCACTTGCCGTTTCATTCGGCGTAAGGGACTGGTGGGTCTCGGAGAGGCTTAAAGCCGCGCTGAGGCCGCCGATCCATGATGTCTCCATGGACTCCGTTCAATTGCGGGATATGCCCAGTCGGACAGCGCCTAGGCCGAGTTGCAGTTAGGCCCGGGCAAACAGCGATTGGATTACTTCTGCGTAGCGTTGCGCAATGACGTGTCGACGGACTTTCAACGTCTGCGTTAGCATGCCGTTGTCTGGTGTTAGGGGTTCGCTGAGGACCTGTAGCGTTGCAATGCGGTCGGTGGGGCGGCAGCCGTTTTCGCGCGTGATCAATCGATCAAGCTCTTTACGGTACATGGCGCGGATCTTGTCGCTGGTAAAGACGTCGCCTTGTTGCTGCCATTCATTCGTTGCCACCTCGTGCTCGAGGGCGTCTCTGTTGGGGACGATCAATACACCGAGGGCCTTTTGGTCTTGCCCGACGACGACCACCTGCTCGATCAAAGGCGATGTTTTGATCAGAGTTTCGATTGGTTCCGGTTCGACGTTTTCTCCACCTGCTAGCACGATGGTGTCTTTGGCGCGGCCGGTAATCCAAAAGTTGCCGTTTGCATCGCAGTGGCCGAGGTCGCCACTGTTGAACCAACCGTCTTTCGTGAGCACTTCCTGGGTGCGCGTTGGATTTTCGTAGTAGCCGGACATGACCTGGGGGCCGTGGATCCAAAGTATTCCAGTAGAGCCACTTGCGACAGGCGCTCCGTCCTCCCCGCGAGCTTCAATGCGCGTGTGCGGCAGTGGCGGACCGATATGGCCAGGTTCTAGCTGGTGAGGCAGGCGGATCGATGCGACGGGGCTTGTCTCGGTTAAGCCGTAGCCATTGCGCATTGGCACGCCCATGCCGAGGAACGTTTCGTCCACGTGTTGTGGTAACGCACCACCGCCACTGACGCATAGGCGTAGCCGGCCGCCAAAGACCCCGGCGCGAACCTTTTGCAGGACGATCTTATCGATCAACTTATGCTGCAGCTTTTGCACTGGTCCGATCTCGCCGCGGCCTTTGCTGCGCGAGAGCTTAAGCCCTTTGCGTAGTAGCTTGCCCGGCAAGCCCTTCAGCTTGAGCGAGTGGTTGATGATGCCGTCATGCAGGATCTCCCAGACGCGTGGCACAGCTGCGAAGATCGTTGGCTTGATCTTCGGTAGGTCTTCTTTCAGGTGGCGGCGATCGGTGTAGACAAGCACTCCGCCGCTGAAAAGCGCTAGGTAGTCCATCATGCGCTCGTACATGTGCCAAGCCGGCAGAACGGACAGGAAACTGTCGTTTTCGGTGACGTGCAGCACTTCCTGGACAACGCGCATATTGGAGAGCACGTTGTTGTGAGTGAGCATGACGCCTTTGGGTTCGGCAGTGGTGCCGCTCGTATAGACGATCGTTAGCAGGTCGTCTGGCAAGACGGCAGTCCGTGCTGCCTGAACTTGGCTGGCCATTTCTGCCTGCTTGGCCCGTCCGGTGGCCATGAGCTCGCCAAGTGTCGTCGCGCCATCGACTTTGGTGTCGTCGGCCATGACGATGACGTGTTGCAGCTTGGGCAGCTGAGGTTTCATTGCCATTAGGTCGCTGGCAACTTTGTCATTATCTGCAAAAGCTGCACAACAGCCGCTGTGCTCCAGGATGAACCGCAGCTCCGTTGGTGTCGTATCGGATCCGCGTGGTACATCTACGATCCCTAGCCCGGAGAGGGCTTGGTCAATAAGTAGCCACTCGTAGCGGTTTTCGGCAACAAGACCGACGTGGTCGCCGCGCCCGATCCCGATGTCCAATAATCCTGTGGACAGGGAATTGACGTCTTCGGAGATTCTTTGGAACGAGATTTCGCTGTGATCTCGCGCCGATCTGCGCGGAAGAAAAATACGTCCGCCACGAGGGCCAACTAGCTGATCGAACAGCTGCGGGAAGGTCGATGGGATGGAAGGCATGCGCTAGGAATCGGGCACAGTAACGATACGCAGCCAGGAAGCGAATTCCGACGCTTGACAACTACCGTTAAGATCCATACAGATGTCCCCCCTCAGTCTCGGGGTCAACCCTCAAAGCCAGATTCGCACCAGCTGCGGTTTGGTGATAAGGTTGCTTCAGACGAGCTTGGATGCGGGTGTAGCTCAGTGGTAGAGCATCACGTTGCCAACGTGATGGTCGTGAGTTCGAATCTCATCACCCGCTCCATTTTCTCCCTGTGCTCTACAGCACACGGGAGACGGTAGTTACGGCCCTTCAGCGTGTTTCTCAGTGGGGGCGGCCTGCCTCCCGGTGCTTACGGTCCGCCGATAACCCGGCAATTGGCCGAAAGCTGCTCTAAGCGGCCCTCGGTGACGGAGGCGTTCGCGCGGCGCGGCTACGTAACGATCTCGATCGACTACCGCGTGGCGCCGGGCCCGTTGACCGTCCAGCAGAACATCCAAGTGGTGACGGAGGACGCAAGCCACGACCTCAAGGCCGCCGTGCGCTGGCTGCGTTCTCAGGCCGGCGCGCTGCGCGTCGATCCGGACCGGATCGCCAGCGCGGGCCAGTCCGCGGGCGCGAACACGGTGCTGACGGGCGCCTACAGCGAAGGAGAAGGCGCGAGCGGCAACCCAGGTTTCTCAAGCGAGGTCGCGTGCGTGATGTCGATCTCGGGCGGCCTCCTGGATCCGACGAACATCGAGGCCGGCGAGGCGCCGGTCTTCCTCTTGCACGGCACCGCGGACACCGCCGTCCCGCCGATCGGTAGCATCAGCGTGCACCAGCGCGCGCTCCAGGAGGGGATCCCGACCGAGCTTCACCTCCTGCCGGGCGTCAACCACGGCGACGCCTTCGTCACGTTCATGTCGACGCACTTGGACGACGCGGTGGCCTTCAGCTGGGAGCACCTCGGGCTCGGCGCGATGGGTGGTGTGGAGCTGTTGGGGCCGGTGAGCGCGCCGGGGACGGCGTTGCTGCAGTCGACCGGCGTCGCCAGCGACGCGCGGTGGCTTGGCGTGGCCACGGCGACGCAGCTGGTGCCGATCCCGGGGATCGGAGACTGGTGGCTGGGTCCTGCGGACTTCGTCCTGGTGTCGGTGGCGCCGTTCCCCGCAGCGCCGCGGCTACCTTCGGTGACCACGCAGATCGCGGTGCCGATGAGCGCGGCCGGGTCGGACGTCTACTTCCAGGAAGTGCGCCTGGGCGTGCTGGCGGCAGACCTGCGCCTGAGCAACTACGTCCACCTCAACCTGTGACCGCGTCGAGTTAGACGGCAAAGGACGAGATCGGGGTGTAGGTCATTCAACGTGCGGTCCGGACCACCCGAACCCAGCCAGCCGACCCTCTCACCCCTTCGGCCAGCCGTCAACCAGCAAGCCAGCGCCCCGCCGGGGCGCCGACGCCATGACCCACCGCTTCCTCCCCGGATCGCCTGCTACTCCTTGGCGATCGGATGAATCGGCACGGAGCACTCTCCCTGCTGGCGGCTGATCGTGAAATCGGCTGCCATGGCCCCGTCAGCGGTGTCGGCGTCCAGGACATAGCTACCCGGCGCGAGCACGGTCGCCAGAGATATGCGGCCGCTGGCGTCAGGGAGCCGGTCGACCTCCATAAAGACAGCACCTGCAGCATCTCGGATGCGGCACACGCTCGCTGCGCGGCTGGTCGACTGCCAGTGCAGTTCGCAAGGTTGCCCTTCCATGAGCGCGATCGACTCGTTCGTCACTTGGCCACCAACGACCGTCAGCAAGCGTCCACGTACTGGTACGACATCTGAGCCGGTGCACGACAGGCTATACTGTCCAGGTCGCAGCGCTTGTTCACCCTCGAAGCCGTGCAGCCGGGTGACGATCCCGTTAGGCCCTTCGACCCAGGCGCACAGCTGCCGTGGCGTCTGCCCGCGGACGTGGAACCGGAAGCTGAGCGTTCCATGCACGTCGTTGAGGGGCGCTGTGCGGGAGACGCGGTCCGGCTGGACTTCGCACGTCCCTAGCGGCGTTGGCGGAAACGAACCGTCGCTGCTGTCTACTAACAGGTCGTAGCTGCCCGGCACGATGGCCGCACAACGCAGGCAGTCGCCAGCGCGTTCGGCTTCGAGGATGTAGGTCCACTTGCCGCGTACGGCGAGCAGCCGGAGGTTATTACTCGCGATTTCCGTGACGTCGTCCAGCGGGACTTCGATGGCTCCGCGTCGCTGGTAGTCGCGTGGCAAGCTCAGTTCGAGGGCTCCATCGCAGGTCGTTCGAGTAGCTGCGGGCACCCACACCTTCTGGCTGGCGTCGCACACGTACACGCAGTTCATCTCGAAGCCTCCCTGCAGGTGGCCTTCGAAGGCACCGTCTGATGCCACGTCAAACTGCGGCGGAGGGCCGTCGCCTCGGCGGCGCACGTTGCGATCGAGGCACACCTGCAGGCGCGAGAATCGCTCGTGCCCGATCACCTTCCCCCGAACGACTGGCGTTCGCGTGAGCGTTAAGTCCTGGTCCGCGACGCGGGCCGAGTTGCACCGCTGCTCGAAATCGTAGCCTTCAGCCGTGACGGCCAGAGTGACCGCCGCGTAAGGCACACCGCAGACTTGGTAGCCCCCCTGCCGGTCGGTGCGGACCGCAGACCATGCGAGGCGGTGATCGCCGGTGCAGTGCACGAATGCGTCCGCGACGGGCTCGCCCTGCGCATTGCGCACGTATCCTCGCACGACGCGCCCGGCTTGAAGTTGCAGCGTGACCTGCGGCGTCGGTGAGGTCGAAACGGTGACCGGCTGCGCGAGCGTTGCATGGCCCGTGTGGCGGACGACAACGGTCTGCCGGCCGGGAGTCAGCGACTGGAGCTGGAACGATCCGTCCGAGTCGGTGTGCGCTATGCGAGTCGCATCGAGCCGCGCGACGCCGCGCACGAACTGCTCGCTGCGCGGATGCGAACCGACGAGCACGAGAGCATCGCCGACGGGCGCGCCGTGCGCATCGACGACGGTGCCCGATAGCGATGCGCCAGGCGCTGCAACCCGCAGCTCGAGCGGACGGCCCGGCTCGCCTCCGACGACTTGCAGCGGCGGCGCTGCGAAGCCGTCGACCATCGCCGTGACGTATGTGCGCGGGTCGACACCGCGCAGCTCGAACGCCCCGTCCGATCCCGTGCGACCGACGACCTGACCGTTCCAGATGTGCCCCGGGCGTTCGGAGACCCAGATCGACGCGTCAGCGATTGGCTGGCCGCGAACGTCGATGACCCGACCTGATACTTGGCGAGAATCGTGCAGCGCGACGCTGAGTTCGTTAGCGCCTGCGGCGACGGTGACGATACGGCGCGGACCACGATCCAGCTGCAGCACGTAGGAGCCGACCGACAGATCTGTGAAGTGGACGCGCCCCGTTGCGTCCGCGGTCGCGCGGCGCCCTGAGAGGAGCGGGTCGCGGCCGCTGTGGTGAAGCGTCGCGCCGACGTTCGTTGCCGGGTCGTGGCTCATCGCCCCGTCATCCGTCCAGTAGAGCTGTGCGGTCAGTGTGGCCGACACGGCATCGTCGGAGGCTGCTTGCAACCGTCGCCGCGCGACAGGGAGTGCGGATGTGCGCGCAGGTTCTGCCGCCGCGAGGCGGTCTTCTTGCACGCGGGCGCCTACTTGCGCGATCGCGGTCGATCGCAGCCCCGGGCCGACCCAGATGGCCAGCGCGACTACCAGCACGGCAGCCATCACCGCGATCGTGGCGCCTCGGGCAGACCAACGCGCGCTTGCTGCGTGCGACATGGCCGATGCGCTAGGCCCGCCCAGTGACTGAGGGCATGCGTGCAGTCGCTCCAACAGCAACGCGAGGATGCTGACCGGCAACAACTGCCGCAGCTTCGCGAGCCCGCGATGCAGCTGCACGCGCACCGTTCCCGTTGTCCGACCGAGCTGCGCGGCGATCTCGCGTGGGCGCTGTTGCGCATCAAGGTAGAGGCGAACAACCTCTCTTGACGGGGGTTCCAGCTTCGCCATGGCAGACGCCACCTGCGACGCGAACTCTTGGGCTGCTACGACCTCAATGGTCGGCTTGGCTACGGCTGGATCCTCATCGGCTGTCGCGTGCGGTCGTCGTCGGCGCGCCATGGACTTTGCCTGCAAGCGGAGCACGCCGTACAGATACGGCATGCACGGTCGCGCGGTGTCGAAGTTCTGCATGTCCTGCAGCGCCGACAGGAAGACGCCTTGCACGAGGTCTTCGGCGTCACTATCGCTGCCGGTCAAGCGACGGGCGTGGCGCAGCAACGCCGGAGCGGTTCGCTCGAACACATGTCCGAGCAAGTCGGCATCGCGGCTCTTGTGAAACTCCGCAAAGAGATCATCGACGTCTTCGTCTTCGCGCATGGTGGCCCACCCTAGTCGTCGATCAGGCTGCAGTCACGGGGTGAGGAGGTCAAAAAATCGTGTAAGTTGGCGTAACGATTGGTTCGGTCCGGGCAAGTGAGGGCGCCACCTATCCTTCTCATTCATCCAAAAAGAAAAAAGCTATGCGCTCCCTGATTCTCGCTCTCACCGCTGCAACGGCAGCCAGTTCGCTGTCCGCCCAAGGCGACGTTCTCTACTACCGATTCGACGCTGCTTCGGGCAACGCGGCGGCGACGACCGTCAACTTCGTCACAGGTGTCGGCGCGGCGCCGAGCGAGGCGACGCTCAGCAACGGCGGCGCGAGCGTTGTCGGAGGGATGAGCGGCAGCGGCCTGTCAGCGACGTCCCCCTGGTGGGGCGCGACCAACTCCGTGGACACCGGTTGGATCCCCTCCATCAGCGGCAGCTTCACGGTCTCGATGTTCGTGCAGAACAAGTACGCCAACGATCCGCTTGCGCGCGCCACGTTGTTCGGCGAAGCGGGCGGCTTCCGCGGTGACGTCGGCGCGACCTCGCAGGGCGGGTTCGTGCTCAGCGGCTGGGGCGGCCCTGACCTTGAGTTCGACGGTGGGCTGCCGTGGTGCTTCGTCAACGGTTGGACCCACATGGCGATCGTTTTGGACACGGCGACGTCGACGGCGACCCTGTATCGCGGTGGCGCTGCCCTCGCGACGACTCCGCTGCCGACCACTCCCGTCGTAAGCACGCAGTTCCCGCTCGTCATCGGGGATGATGGCACCGTGACGACGCCGTCCTTGTTCGACATCGACGAGGTGCGGGTGCTGACTCGCGCCGCGACAGCTCAGGAGATCCAATCGTGGTCCGTTGATTCTTCCGCTGCTGCTGCATCGTTCGGCGATGCGAACGGAACAGGCTTGCAAACCGTCGGCGGCGCGCCCTTCCGAGGCAACCAGAGCTTCGGGCTCGAGATCACTGGTCTCGCGCAGACTCCGGGAGTGCTCGTGTTTGGTTGGGCACGCGTGCATCAGGATCTGGTGCCGCTGCTGGGCCCGTCGGCTGGGACCCTCTACCCGAGCTTGGACGCTCAGGTCGGCGTCATGCTCAACACCGCCGGCCTCGCCTCCGTTGCCGTCCCGATCCCCGCCACGCTGGGCAGCACAGAGTTCTTCGTCCAGGCGTTCACGCTTGACGGTGAGATTCGCTCCTCGAACGCGATCGCTTGCGGGGTCGGCGCTGCAAGCGGGTCCTAGCAGCCCGCCGCTAGCTAGCGCTGTCCTAGGCAAGGAGCTACGGTCAGCGCCTATGCTCACGCCGCGCATCAGAACCGCACCGCTTGTCCTGGCGCTGGCCGCGTGCGCCACGCCTGTCCCGCGCTTCGACCCGCTCCCGGATACACAGCGGCTGCCGGTGGAGTACCGCGCAGACGCCGTCGCCGGCGTCGCCAGCGACGCGCGGTGGCTTGGCGTGGCCACGGCGACGCAGCTGGTGCCGATCCCGGGGATCGGAGACTGGTGGCTGGGTCCTGCGGACTTCGGCCTGGTGTCGGTGGCGCCGTTCCCCGCAGCGCCGCGGCTACCTTCGGTGACCACGCAGATCGCGGTGCCGATGAGCG
>CBFIIO010000024.1:0-56524 GCA_965662465.1 Planctomycetota bacterium
ATGCCTAGCGTGCCGACTGCCACGGAGGCATCGTCGCCGATGTTTAGGTTCGTCGAGCCAAAGCCGACAGCGAAGCCACTACCTGGAGCCAGCGACAGGTCGAAACCAGTTGCGGTGCGGGTAGCGGTGAGCTTTTGACCAGTGAGGTCAAGTGCACCAGATGCAGCCAACTCGTAGATCGAGACGTTGCCTTCGTAGGTCGAGATGTCAACCGAACCTGGGTCGGTCGAAGAACCGCCATCGCTGTAGCCAACGAGCCAATCTTCTGGGCCACCAGGAACTGCACCCCATTCGATCGACCAGTCACCGGTGTTGGTGTCGATGTCAATCTTGATGCTGTTCTCGTCGGTCGTGCCCCAGCCGAAGACCTTGTAGAAGGTCGCCGTAGCAACACCACCAGACTCACCGTAGTAAACGCCGGTGCCAGCTGGCCCAGCGTCTGGCTGCAGGTCGGTCCAGGAGTAGACAGCCGTCGAAGGGTTGCTGAGGTAGGTCGCGACTGAAGGAGCCCACGTGGTGCTGTTGCCAGCGCCTTGAGCCATCCAGCCGTTCGAGCCGACCGTCATGCCTAGCGTGCCGACTGCCACGGAGGCATCGTCGCCGATGTTTAGGTTCGTCGAGCCAAAGCCGACAGCGAAGCCCGTTCCAGCCTCTAGGGTCATTTCGAAGCCGCTACCGGTGTTGGTTGCGACCAACTTCTTGCCCGCAAGGTCAAGGGCGCCAGCTGCAGCGAGCTCGTAGAAGGAGCCAAGTGCGGTGACTGGACCTTGGCCACAGCCCGAGCCTACCTCAGTTGCCACAGCGGTGACTGGGTTGGTTGGGCAGCTACCACCACTGGTGTAGTAGATGTTGGTATTGACGAGGCGTGGCTGGAATGCAGTGCCTGCGAATGGGGTGTTCGAACCACCGCCCACGGTGAGCTCAAGCTCCGTAGTGGAATACGTTGGTGGCAGCGTCGTCGCAGTCGTGTAAGCGGTAGCTAAACCAGTGTTGACGATTGCAACGCCGATCTGGCAGCCAGCGCCGAGCGACAGTGGCGTGGTCAGCACGATGTTTGTCGGGGTTCCAGCAACGCTTGATGAAGCAACTGTGCCGGAGGAAACCAGCGTGTAATCAGGGCTGGTGTGGGGCAACCATGAGCCGTCCTTGATGTAGACATCAACGGAACCAGCAATTCCGCCAGCGCCCCCGAAGTTCAAGTCCAAGTCGGTGATGGAGACACCTAATGGATCGGTGCACTCGAGAGCAAAGTAAACAGCACCGCCGGTCGCGCCGCCGTTGTTGTTTGCGAAGGTGGTGGTTAGCGGGCTTTGTGCCGTGACGGCAGCAGCGCTAACTAGCAGCATGGAAAGAAGACGCATCAGCAAGACCTCAATAATAGAAACGAGATTTGAACCAAGGCACACACGCTCTGGCTCCAGTGAAGGACCAAAGCCTACCCCAAGATCGAGAATTGCAAAGGGGATCGTTTTCGCAGTGCCATGCTTGCTAGCAACTTACGGTCTACTAGAAGGGGTGAATATTGCGCCTGAGAGTATTGACCATCGAGGCCTTTTCGAAAGTTCAGGAATTGATGCCTGCTCGGCAATATGTCTACGCTGAAGATGCGAGTAGTCGATGGCAACGTGCAGTGGGCCTGACAGCAAACTGGTCTCAACTTCCCGTTATCAAGGCAAGATAATGCTTTCTGCACCGGAATCCGTGCGGCAAGTATTTGCGAGCCTCGTATAGAGACAACAAGCTAACAAATCCGCTTCGCAGTCAGATCGCCTCTGCCGCGACCAATTTATTTGTCCGGCAACGATCACTGTCTAATATTGCGGCTGTCCGTTTTTCATTGCTTCAAGCAGTGGATAACGCCGATTCAAAGAATGGGTTGGGGCTTGAGAAAATTGGTCCAAAAACAACCACACGCACAACATGCGAAATCCAATCACGCGCTCGTCACAGATCCTTGCCGCCACATTGTTGGGGCTTTTTGCTGGCTCCATCCAAGCCCAAGACCTGTCGTCGAAAGTGGCAGATGTCCTATCTCAGGCTGATGCAGCGCAAGTTTCCGAAATTTATACGCTAGGAGATGCCTTAGCTGATGTTGCGCCCGAGCGTAACCTAGACGGCTTTTTAACTGCGATCATGGCTACCGCCGGCGCTAGTGACAGCCATCGTCAACGGTTGTGTGCTGCGCTAGCGCTTGCACAGTTGAAAGAGGATGCCACTTTCGGAAAGAACCTTTTCGCTCTGCTCGAACCTGTTGCGGAAGATGGCAAGGAGTTGGAGCGCTCGATTGCTATGTCGCTGCTCGGCGAAGAGCGATTGTTTAACATTCGCATCCTGCCGGACGTTCGCAAGATTGTGCAGGCAACTTGTGAGAATGAATTGGTCCAGCCTAGGGTCCGTATAGAAGCGGCGCTGTCGCTGTGGAAGATCGGCAGCAACGCACAGCTTGGCGTCGCGAAATCCGTGCTCGAGCAGTTCCTGCAGTCGAGCGACCGGGATCTTCAGCAGCGCGGTGCCTTGGCGCTGGCAGCCATTAACACCGAGGGAGGTCGTGCCTGGCAGATCCTTCGAGAGATTAGGGATCAACCAACAGATGCGGGTCGGCGTGCAGCTTTATTCCTCAAGCAGGAGGAGCAACGCCGTGAGTGGGAAGCACAGTTACGGGAAGTCATCAAGGCGCGTGGCCCCGAAACAAGTGACGGTGAGGGTGAGTATGCCGTGCTTGATGAGTTGCGTCATCGTGTCCGCATCCAGCACATTCGGGGCAGTGAGATCACCAATGAGGAAATGGTGGAGTATGCAGCCAAGGGCATGATGCAGGGGCTTGACCCGCACAGCACCTACTTTACCAGTCAGGAGTTCCAACGGTTCTACTTTGACCTGAACCGAGAGTATGGCGGTATCGGCGCCTTTGTGAACTTCGACCAAGATGGAGACTTCTCCATCGTGCGGCCAATTTACTCGGGCCCCGCATATGAATCCGGGCTGCGAAGCGGTGACAAGATCCTCGAAATTGATGGCTGGGAAACCAACGGCCATACGACCGAAGAAATCATCAAACGATTGAAGGGCCGACCTGATACCGAGGTGCTTCTGAAGTTTTTCCGGCCTGGATTCCAGGCTGCACAAGACGTCTCCATCAACCGACGACAGATTTCTGTGCCGGCGGTCAACTGGACCATGGTGCCTGGCCAAATTGGCTACATCGAACTGATCAATTTCAGCGCCAACATCTCAGACGAACTCCAGGTCGCACTCCGTGATCTAACTGGGAAGGGAGCCAAGGGCATCGTTTTGGACGTGCGAAACAATACCGGCGGCTTCCTTCGGCAGGCGCGTGACGTCGTGGAGCAGTTTATCGAGGGCAAAGAACTTGTCGTATACACAGAAGGGCCGAATGAGCCGCGACGCAGTTATTCAACAAGCAACGGGCGGCGGAATGTCTGCAAGCTACCGCTGGCCGTTTTGACGAATCGGCTCTCTGCTTCCGCCAGTGAGATCACTGCCGGTGCATTTCAGGACCTCGAGCGCGCCACCATCATTGGCAAGCGATCCTTTGGTAAGGGCAGTGTTCAAAACTTGTTCCCGCTAGGCAGCAGCCCGCCTGAGGATTTCGATGATCTGAATCGCGATCGCGCGTGGCAGGAAGGCGAACCGTATGTCGATCGTAATGGCAACGGGATCTATGACCCTGGGGCTCACATCAAGCTGACGGTTGCTAAATACTATCTCCCGCTTGGTCGCTGTCCGCACCGTGAATACGACAAGGAGGGGCGCATTGTTGATCCTGCTTGGGGCGTCCAGCCTGATATCGAAATCGAACTCCTCGAGAACAAGCCGGAAGACGCGTGGAAGAACTCCGCCGTGTTTGCGATCCTTAAAAAGGGCACCCTAAGGACTTACGTCCAGACGCAGATTGACAAAGATGAACAACTGTTCCGCCAACTTGCGGAGGGCGATGACGGCAACCCTGACCTTTATCCCGGCTTTGATGATTTCTACGTGAGTCTGGATACCAAACTCAGCAAGGATGACGTCCGTCGTTGGATTCGTTATGAAGTGCGCGATCAGATCAGCGATTTGCGTGGTGCTGTTTACCCCGGGCAGCGGGCGCTTGGGGACGCTCAGGAAGATGCCCAGTTGCAGGAGGCCATCCGCGTATTGATGGCAGAGCGCGGCGGGGACATTCGCAAACTCGAGTCCCTGAAGAACGTCCTGAAGATAAGCTTCGGCGAAACGCCTAAGGCGGCCAAGTAAGGCTGTCGATTTGGACTAGTTGTTACCGCGCCGCGTTGTGGGTTGTCGCAGTAGCGTGGCAGGAGGCCCCCGCCGGTTGTGAGGGGTCATCCACAACTTGCAGAGCGATCTCATCAACCTGCAACCGGCCGCCCAGCAGATCATTGGCTTGGATTAGAAAGATTCCTAAATCGGCTTGACGCTGGCGCAAATCGGGTGCCGATTCTTGGTGCCGGTGCGGTCTGCAAAGCCGCGCGAGTGCGGTCGCCACTTGGACCATCGAGCAGGTTTGCGGAACTCTGCTAATCAACAATTAGTGGATCTGAGGAGGGTGCCAAATTGGCTGTTGTCACTACTCCGATCACCCCACCTCCTGCAACTCGCTAAGTTGTCGTTGTTTGTGTTTCTTTGCCAAACGCTAGCATGGTTTGTGAAGGCCGAGACTGTGCATGCTTCCGACAGATTTCACTAGCTAGTGGGTTGTTAGTCAGATGGTGACGCTATAGATAGTGGCTCTCTGCTGCGTAAATCGATTCCATCCGACTGACACAGTCTTGTGATTTCTACTCTCCTACATGCTAGGAAAGTGATCCTGAGCACTCTTGAAGTCGTGTGATTCGGTTTTCCTGTGGGGCCCGGTTCGTTTGGTCACGAAGCGGTTTGTTTGCTCGTATTACATCGCTCCCTAAGTCAGGGTGTTTGCGCAACGCTTGTTTGCTCTGTTCAGTCACTTCAGAGCACCCGTGGTTCGCAAATGCCTTGGGTTGTTTCTTAAGGACTTGTCGCCGGCCCCATGCATCCGGTTACTCGCCGCCGTCAGGCGGGCTTTTTGATGCGGTCCAGGTCATGCCTGTCCATTTAGGCACGGCTTGTTTTTTAGGTCAGTCAAAGCAGGTTCCCGCGGCATCGCACGGGGCCAGTCACGAATTGGTCGGTTTGGTCGCCGACTTTTGAGTTCAGGAGGAACTTATACGTGAAGATTAGCAGGCGGTTCACGGTCAAGGGCAAGTCGCCCTACGAAGGCATCCCATTCTCCACGCGAAACTCTGAGATTCGCAACACCGATGGATCACTCGTCTTTGAGGCGCGTGACATCCAGGTTCCAGGTCACTGGAGTCAAGTCGCGGTCGATATCCTCGCCCAGAAGTACTTCCGCAAAGCTGGAGTCCCTCAAGTTGATGCTGAGGGCATGCCGGTAGCCGACGAGAATGGTGACGCCGTTCTTGGTGGTGAAAGCGATGCGCGGCAGGTCTTCCATCGTCTCGCCGGCTGCTGGCGGCAGTGGGGTGAAGATCACGGCTACTTTGATGGCGGTGAAGATGCCCAGGCATTTGAGGACGAACTGAGTCACATGCTTGCGGCTCAGCATGCTGCGCCCAACTCGCCACAGTGGTTCAACACTGGCTTGCACTTCAAGTATGGCATCACAGGCCCAGCCCAAGGCCACTGGTTTGTCGATGATCAAAGCCAGACGGTCGGTGGCGGAGGAAGCGGGGCGCATGCGGCCGAGAGCAGCAGCGAAGATGCGGTTGCTGCGGCTGCAGCGAATGCCGCAGCCAGCTCCATCGACGGCAAGCCGCGAGGCCCGCAGCTCAAGAAGAGCAGTAGCGCTTATGAGCGGCCTCAACCGCACGCATGTTTTATCCAGTCGGTCAGCGATGACCTTGTTGGCGACGGCGGGATCATGGACCTGTGGACTCGCGAAGCCCGCCTGTTCAAGTATGGGTCCGGAACCGGCAGCAACTTTTCACAACTGCGTGGTGAGGAAGAACCGCTTTCGGGTGGTGGCAAAAGCTCTGGTCTGATGAGTTTCTTGCGCATTGGTGACCGTGCAGCTGGCGCCATCAAGTCCGGTGGCACGACGCGGCGCGCCGCCAAGATGGTTTGCCTTGACCTCGACCACCCTGACATCGAATCGTTTGTCAGCTGGAAGGTTAATGAAGAGCAAAAAGTAGCTGCTTTGGTCACTGGCAGTAAGCTGATCAAGAAGCACATCAATGCCGTCATCAACGCTTGCCACATGGAGCAGTCTGATGGCACTAAGCAGGCAGTCATTGATACTAGTGAGAATGGCGATCTCCGCTCGGCTCTCAAGCAAGCGCGCGCAGCTCAGGTTCCCGAAAACTACCTGCAGCGCTGCCTACAGCTTGGCAGCCAAGGTTTGCACGCTGTTGACATTACGGAATACACGACGGATTGGGACGGTGAGGCCTACGCGACTGTTTCTGGTCAAAACTCGAACAACTCGATTCGTATTCCGAATGAGTTTTTCCGCGCTCTTGACGAGAACGGCAAGTGGCGACTGATCCGCCGCACCGATCGGGGTGTCGCGAAGGAGGTCGATGCAAACGATCTCTGGGATAAGGTGTCGTACGCAGCATGGGCCTGCGCTGATCCAGGTGTCCAGTATGACACTACGATCAACGAGTGGCACACCTGCCCCACCGATGGTCGGATCAACGCTAGCAATCCGTGTTCCGAGTACATGTTCCTCGATGACACGGCTTGCAACCTGGCGTCGATCAACTTGACGAACTTCCTGAACAAGGACGGCACGTTCGACCTAGAGGGTTACAAGCACGCGATTCGCCTGTGGACCATCGTGCTCGAGATCAGTGTCTTGATGGCAAGTTTCCCAAGTCAGCGGATTGCGCAGTTGTCTTATGACTTCCGCACCCTGGGTCTTGGCTATGCAAACTTGGGCACGATCTTGATGCGTCTTGGCATTCCGTATGCCAGTGAAAAGGCCTACTCGATCGCAGGCTCGCTCTCGGCGATCCTGTCCGGCGAGTCGTATGCGACGTCCGCGGAGATGGCCAAGGAACTTGGCTCCTTCCCGAAGTATCCGCAAAATGAGGATGCGATGCTGCGCGTGATTCGCAATCACCGCCGCGCTGCATACCACGCGACGGAAAGCGAATACGAGGAGCTATCTATCACGCCACGAGGCATTGACCCGCAGCTTTGCCCTAGCCAACTGCTTGAGTCGGCTCGTGAGTGTTGGGATCGAGCGCTGATGCTCGGCGAGAAGCATGGCTATCGCAATGCGCAAACGACCTGCATTGCGCCAACAGGCACGATTGGTCTGTTGATGGATTGCGACACCACAGGTGTGGAGCCTGACTTTGCTCTGGTCAAGTTCAAGAAGCTTGCTGGCGGTGGTTACTTCAAGATCGCCAACCAAAGTATCGCCCCAGCGCTTACGAATCTTGGGTATGACCCAGCACAGATTGATGACATCGTCACCTACGTGATCGGTCGGAAGACGCTGGCTGGAGCACCTGAGATCAATCACGAGTCCTTGGCCGCCAAGGGCTTTGATGACTCTGCTATCCAAAAAATTGAGGGCGCGCTGGAAAGTGCGTTCGACATCAGCTTTGCCTTCAACAAGGGCATCCTCGGTGAGGACTTCCTAAAGACCAAGTTGGGTTTGAGCGCTGCGCAACTCGATGATTGGAGCTTTAACTTGCTCGAGCATCTTGGCTTCAGCAAGTCGCAGATCCAAGGCGCGACAGACTACGTGTGTGGCACGATGACTGTTGAAGGTGCGCCGCACCTCAAGGATAAGCATCTGCCGGTCTTTGACTGTGCAAACAGGTGTGGTCGTAAGGGTAAGCGTTACATCCCGTATGAAGCGCACCTCTACATGATGGCCGCAGCTCAGCCGTTCATTAGCGGTGCGATCAGTAAAACGATCAACATGCCTTCTGACGCTGAAATCAATGACGTCAAGAATGCATACCGACTCGGTAGCGAGTTGATGCTGAAGGCGGTCGCCATTTATCGCGATGGCTCTAAGCTCAGCCAGCCATTGTCCTCGGTTCATGAGGACGAAGAGGAAGACGAGACGAGTGGAGCGCCCTCGATGGTTGCTTCGAAGGACGTGCAAGCGCTTGCTGAGCGCATTACGGAGCGGGTCGTGCATCGCTACATTGCGAAGCGTCGACGCCTCCCAGGCCGGCGTGCGGGCTACACCCAGAAAGCCAACGTTGGCGGTCACAAGATCTACCTCCGGACCGGTGAGTATGAAGACGGCTCCGTCGGTGAGATTTTCCTCGACATGCATAAGGAAGGGGCTGCTTTCCGAAGCTTGATGAATTGCTTCGCGATCTCAGTTTCCTTGGGGCTTCAGCATGGCGTGCCGCTTGACGAGTTCGTAGATGCGTTCGTCTTTACGCGCTTCGAGCCAAATGGCGTTGTGCAAGGGCATGACCAGATCAAGATGGTCACGTCGGTCATTGACTATGTGTTCCGCGAATTGGCGATCAGCTACCTTGGCCGCGATGAACTTGCCCAG
This sequence comes from Planctomycetota bacterium, assembly GCA_965662465.1. Classification (GTDB taxonomy): domain Bacteria; phylum Planctomycetota; class UBA1135; order UBA1135; family UBA2386. The sequence continues at coordinate 8,531 of CBFIIO010000024.1, forward strand.
GTTTCGAATGAAGACCTCAGCAACACAACGATGGGCGGCAAGACTGCCGACCCGGAGTATGTTGGAGAAGAGGTCGTTTCGGAAACGGTCTACGATGCCGGCGGCAGCTCTGCGACAACTGTGCATGACAACCCCCATTTGCACCCGCCAAGCCATGGCATTCAGCGTGGCACAGATGGCCACGTTGCAACCGCAGCAGCTGGTGAGAAGGTTGCGCTAATGCGCAGCGAAACGCGCACGGCTTTGAGCGACAATCGTCAGTCCCTTATGCAGGTCGCCGAGGCTCGCCTGAAAGGTTACGAAGGCGACCCATGTGGCAGCTGTGGGGCCTTCACACTGGTCCGCAATGGGACGTGCCTAAAGTGCGTCTCTTGTGGTAGCACTAGTGGTTGTAGCTAGCGCATCGCGCTGAGGGCTTGCAGCATTGCTTCGGGGCGCCATTTAGGCGCCCCTGTTTGCTTTAGGGCACGAAGCAGACGGCGTGCCCGCCTTTGATCAGGCTTGCCCGCTTCATCCTCCGGCCGTTTGTCGGGCCGCTAGTTTTGACGGGCCGCTAGTTGGGTTGTGCCAGCAGTTCGCCGCAAGCCAGCCAGATCAATCCTGACTCAAGGACCTAAACAAGGCTCTACAGTTTGCGAATGCGGATGTTTCTGTAGGCAACGGCATCGTTGTGTCCGCAGAACCCGAAGTGCCCCGTCGGGTTGTCCTTGCCGGTGTGGTTAGGCAGGCTGGATTTGAGGTCTTTCAGATTCGCATCAAGGATTAGGTAGCCGTTTAGCTCTACGGTCACGCGACTGCCAACCATCGTTACCTGTTGGAAGTTCCATTCGCCTAGTGATCGCTGGTAGCCACGTAATGCAGGAGCCATTCCGTAAGCGCTGCCGTGATATTGATACGGCTTCAGGTTCTTGTACTTGTCGGCAGTATTGTCGATCACTTGTAGTTCAAAGCCTTTGTATGCAGGGTCTCCCTTGCCGGAGTAGCGCATCGCCAAGCCGTTGTTGCCGCCTGGTGGGAGTTGGAACTCAAGTTGGGCGGAGAAATCTCTGTAGACCGTCTCCGTGAAGATGTGGCCGCCCTTTCCGGCTTTGCACCGGACTGCGCCATCTTCGATTTTGTAGCTGTCGAGATTTCCCAGCCAGCCTGCAAACGTCTTGCCATCAAAGACCTGTTGGTGGGATGAGGCATTTCGGCTTGCCAGGTGCATGTTGCCTTCTTGAGCCGAGAGTTCATGTACCCAGAGGTTGCGGAATCGGATCTCTCCGCCGTGTGTTTGCAGTTGGAGCGGACCCGTCTTTGGGAGTGGCTTCGTGCGATCCCAAAAGTTTTCCATTCGAACGCCGTCTACGGCGGTCTGTCCGTTGAGCTCAACCCAAACTCGCTCGCCGACGATCGTGATCTTCATTCCATTCCATTGGCCGAATGGTTTGTCGTAGGTTGCTGGCGGAAAGCGTTCGTTGACCTTGTTGTTCCAGAGGCCACCGCTGCCTTTGTCGGCACCCAGATTCCATTTGCCGCCAGCCTCTGTGTAATCCCAAATCTGTACTTGGGGAGTTGCGCGTAGGTAAATTCCTGAGTCTGCTTTGGCGACCGTTTTGTATTCGAGCCAGAAGACAGCGTCACCGTAGCTTTTGTCGGTTGTTAAGAATGCGCCGTGGCCGTCGTTGATGAGCTCACCATTTTCACAACGCCAATGAGCGGTGGCTGACTGCTCATCTTCTGCGAGCAAGGCAGCACGCTTGTCCTCTTGCATGTTCGCCAGTTTGATTGGATCGAAGTGGCGCTGGCCATGCCAGCCGCTGAGGTCTTTACCGTTCCAGAGAGGGATTCGGTTCGCGTCTGTTGCTGATTGACAGGTTGCAGACGCGATGAGAAGAGCTAACGAGGAGCAGAAAGCAAAGCTGCGCATGGTCGTCAAGCTAATCGTAACGGCCGTAAAACTTCTACAAAGGCATCTACATGCACGGGTAGATGTCACGGATTCGGCTTAGATCAGTGCGTGATTTACCAGGAGACGGCCCTTGCCACCATTTTTTACCGGTTCATCAAAAACGTCGCGACTCCACCTAGGAACTCCTCTAGGTAAGCCCGGTGTTCGGTCGAGACTTCTTGCTCGTCGATCGCAGCCATCATCAATTCCATCCAGCGATCTCGAGCAGCTTGGTCGACAGCAAAAGTAATATGGCGCATGCGGAGGCGCGGATGACCGCGCTCTTTGATGTAGTTTGCTGGGCCTCCAAAGCGGTAAGTCAGGAAGTCGCGTAGGCGCGCTTCTGCGCCCACAATGTCGTCCTTTGGGTACATTGGCCCCAAAATGTCATCGTTGGGTATTCGTCGATAAAACCCGGCTACAATGGCGTCCAGCTTGTCGGGTCCAAGCAGGTCAAAGATCGGCAGTTCCTCACTCACATAGGTAGCGTGGTGGATCGCGACGCCAGTGCAAGTACGATGTTCGAGACGATGGTCTTCCACGCAGCCCCTGATCCCCAAGAACGAGAGTTTGACCGCAGCCTGCGGCCCGGCACCTTTACGGAGTTTGTTGGCCAAGAACAGGTGCGCGACAATCTCAGCATTGCCATCGAAGCTGCTACCGGCCGTGAAGAGCCTTTGGACCATGTTTTGTTGTGTGGGCCGCCAGGTCTAGGCAAGACGACATTGGCATATCTCATCGCGCAGGGCATGGGCGGCGACATCGTGATCACCTCAGGCCCTGCTCTTGGTGCGCCCAAGGACCTTGCTGGTACGCTCACTCGATTGCAGCGCAATCAGGTCCTGTTCATCGATGAGATTCATCGTCTGCCGAAGGCTCTGGAAGAATATCTCTATTCTGCGATGGAGGACCATGCGATCGATGTCGTGTTGGATCCTGGTCCAAGCGGACGTAGCGTGCGCCTTGGTGTGCAGCCATTCACTCTCGTTGGCGCGACAACCCGTGAGGGATTGTTGACTGCTGCGTTCCGGTCTCGCTTCGGCATCGTGGAGCGTCTGGAGCCATACCCTAATGACGACATTGAGAAGATCATCGTCCGTGCTTCGGCGCGCCTAGGCGTCGAAGTTAATGCAACGGCAGCGAAGATGTGCGCTGAGCGAAGTCGCGGCACACCACGCATGGCTCTTAGGATTTTGCGCCGTGTACGAGACCTAGCACAGGTCCTAGAAAAGCCCGTGATCGATGCAGCTACCGCAGAAGAAGGGCTGCAGCGCTTACGTATCGACCACCTAGGTCTTGAAGAAGTGGATCGCAAGCTTTTGCGTGCACTGACGCAGCGAGGTGATGCCATCGGGTTGAAGACCCTGGCAGCGATGATCGATGAAGCCGAAGATACCCTCGAAGACGTGTTAGAGCCGCACCTTATTCGACGTGGCTTGTTGGTGCGTACACCGCGTGGTCGAGTCGCGACTGCTGCAGCTTTCGAGCACCTTGGGCTACCCGCCCCACTCAATCGAAACTCCGATAGCCATGATGGCTTGGCGCTGGATTAGTAGTTGATCCCGACACCGTCCTACTGATTGTTTGTTTGAACCGTCGCACTGCACGCAACCTTGACCGCATTTCGATACGAACTCCTTGGCCAGAAAGGCAATCTTCGCCGCGGCCGATATCACACACCGCATGGTTCATTTGAGACACCGTGTTTTGCTCCTGTTGGAACCTACGCAACGCTGCGTGGCTTGACCGTCGAACAGGTCAAGCAAACTGGCAGCGAACTGATCCTTGCCAACAGCTATCATCTGCATGTCCGGCCTGGTGCTGAGCGGATTGAGCGGCTCGGGGGGCTTCACAAGTTCATGAACTGGGATGGGCCGATCCTGACCGATTCGGGTGGTTTTCAGGTCTTTTCGCTTAGCGATAAGATGAAAATCGACGATGCAGCTGTGACGTTCAATTCGGTCATTGATGGCAGCAAGCATCGGTGCACGCCTGAGTCTGTGCTGACGTTCCAGAAGCAATTGGGACCAGACATTGCCATGGTGCTCGATCATTGTCCTCCGGGAGATGCTGACGAAGGGCTCCAGCGCGAGGCTCACGAACGCACTTTGCGTTGGGCTCGCACTGCGCGTGATCTTCATGATCAATGGGGTGGCAGCTCACGCGGTCAGGCCGTCTTCGGCATTTGCCAGGGTGGCACGAACCTTGACTTGCGAGCTGAGAGTGCGGTCAAGCTCACTGAGATGGATTTTGATGGCTACGCGATTGGCGGTCTAAGCGTTGGTGAGACCAAGGTGCAGATGGCGACGGCGCTGAAAGCGTGCGTAGGGCATCTGCCATCAGGTAAAATTCGCTACATGATGGGCGTGGGGATGCCGGAGGATCTGATTGCGGCAACTGCTCAGGGCGTCGACATGTTCGACTGCGTCATCCCGACGAGGCACGGTCGAAGCCACACTGCATTTGCTCCTGATGGTAAGCACATAAAGATGCGTAATCGTCAGTATGCTGATGATCCTGGACCGTTAGTGGTAGGCTGTAGCTGCTATTGCTGCCTGCATTACTCTCGCGCTTATCTTCGACACTTGGCTGTCGCGGACGAAATGCTTTGCGGCATTTTGTTGTCGATCCACAACATTCACTTCTTGCAGGACTTGATGCGCTCCATCCGAGATCAAGTTCCCATTGATTAGGATTTCTAATGCTACTTCGTTTCTTGTTGTTGTCTCTTTCTCTCTGTTTCTTGCTGCCAGCACAGCAGGCGGAAGACATTTTGATTGGCACTTGGAATATAGAGTTCCTTGGTGCGGACCCGAAGTATCGGCGTGATACCCCGCCGCGTAGCGACGAGGATTTGCAAGCAATTGGTATGGCGGTGCGCAGCCTTGGTGTTTCCGTTATTGGTGTTCAAGAGATCTGTGGCGAAGGTCCGCTAGAAGTTGTCGCTGCGGCCGCTGGTCCATCGTGGCGCAGTGTGCTTGGCACGACGGGGCAGTGGAGCGACGGGAAGACGCAGCAAGGAGTAGGGTTTCTCTATGACAGCAGTGTGCTCGAGTGTCTTTACAGCGAAGAATTACTTGAGTTCCCGCGTGAGTTGGAAGGTGTCGCTGTATTCCATCGCAAGCCGGTGACTGGTGTGTTTCGACATCTGGCCACTGGTTGCGATTTTCGAATTGTCGTAGTGCATTTGAAGGCCGGCCAGAAATCTAAAGACAAGGCGAAGCGCAAGGCGGAAGCGACGCACTTGAAGGCCTGGGTGGACGGATTGCTTAGTGATCCAATGGAAGATCGCGACATCGTCATCTTCGGTGACTTCAACTGCAGTTACGGCGATGAGCCAGAGAAGGTTTTCGAAGCAGGTGGTGTCATGCATTACCTCGACCAGCAAACGCCGCAGCCAACAATCATGCACTTTGATACGCCAATCGATCAGTTCTGCGTGACTACGGACTTTCGTGAGGTGCAGCGCAATTCATTGATGTCCCATTGCAACTTTCGAGATGACGCTGCGCGCTTGGCGTTTCGCAAAACCTACAGTGATCACTTTCCTGTCACGATGCGGATGACGCCGCTGGCCGACGACGATCCTGAAAGTCGTTTTCGCAAGGGGGCGGCGAGCCAAGTTTTGCCAGTCTCCGGTCGACCGGCAAAGATCTCCTCTGCATCGACTGCAACTGAGAGCGGCAAGCAGGAGGCGGCAAGCTGGCGTCCCGCCATCGGGGAAGCGATCGCTGTGTCTGCGAATGGCATCTTGTTTCGTGGCGTCCTGGTGCAGTTTCCTGTCGACAAGGGCTGGTTGGTTCTTGCAACGCAGTCGGGTCAGGCGGCCTTTCCGATGACCTCGATCGACTACATCAGGATAGCTAAGAAGTGACGGTGCCGAATAGCGACGGTGCCGAATAGCGACGGTGCCGAATAGCGACGATGCCGAATAGCGACGATGCCGAAGAAGTAGCTCTTTAGCAGATGCGCCACAGCACTTGAAGCATGACGAGTAGCAGCACGATCGCGACGATCGTCACCCATTTTGGAGTGTTGTTGCTAACAAGCTCGTCAGCAGGGCCATAGCCGTCAGGTATATCGATGCTCTGGTAGTCGATTTCCTCCGAACTCATCCAGCCCGTCGAGTCGTCGCTGCCGCATTCGCGACAAGACTTTTTTCCTACGCGAACGTCGGCGCCGCAGTTGGGGCATGGGAACGTTTTATTGCTCATTGCTGCTCTGTGGTGTTGTCATCCAGCATGTGCGCTTGATGTCGCGCAGCTTCCGTTGGCTAGGCCGATCCTAGCTATGTCTGCGACGCGAGATTTAGCGGTTGTAGCTTACCTGGTGAATCAATGTTTGCGTCAGCCGTTGTAATCGCAACGATGATGAGCGTGCGTCTACTATTTGCAGTTGTCATCCTCTTAAGCGCGGCAGTAGCGCAGGAGGTCAAGGAAGTGCCAGAGGCGACTCAGTCTCCTCCTGAGCAGGTTGAGTTTCAGCAAGATCCACTGCTGCGATATAATCCATACAACGGCATGGATAAGAGTGGCCGGATTCCGAAGCCGCAGTTTCCCTCTGACATCCAAAATCCTGAGCGCTGGCGATACACGCCTCCTGCGCGCATCAAACCAGGCAGTTTGATCGATCGATTTTGGGTGAGTTCCTTCATCTCTCCTGTGATCTTCCGCGAAGAAGATGTCGGATTTGGCGGCGGGTTCGCGTTGACGGATATCGACTTTCGCAACAAGAACTACCAAGAGTTTGCCAATATCGTGGCGACCTACTCGGCTGAAGGTCAGCAGAACTTTCGCATCAACTGGTCGAAATGGCTTAACCATCGCACGATGCCCAATGGCGGTATCGTTCGTGAAGAGCGTGGCCGTATCTACGGAAGAGGAGGCTACTCGAAGACTCTGACACGTCGCTTCTTTGGCTTTGGTAGCCGCAGTCCCACTGCTGATGAGACCAGTTACCTAGAAGAGTTGAGCGATGTTGGTTTTGGCATACGTCTACCGTTACCCGATCCAGGCAGTGATTGGTTTGCCCGAGGAGATGTTTCGTTGCAGCACCACGCATTGTCAGCGGGTCGAGTGTCAACGATTGAAACTACCGATCAGCGATACCCAAACGAGTTCGCGGATGGCGATGGAGTGAGCCAGATTTGGGTCACTACACGACTTGCCTGGGATACGCGCGATAGTTTATCGCAAGCCTACAAAGGTAGCCGTGTAGGTATTTCTGCAGCGAATGCCTTCCAGACTGCCGGCGAGTGGGGTTCGATTGTTTCCCTAGATGGTCAGCACATTCTGCCGGTGCCGCCGCTGTTCCATCGCGGCAGCGTCGGTAAAGAAGAGAACCCACCCACTGACGTGCTCGCCTTTGGTTTTGTAATGCAGGACACGGTTGGTGAGTTGCCGTTCTACAGCCTCCCTAGTCTTGGCGGATCGAACTCACTTCGTGGCTATATCCAAAACCGCTTTACGGACCGCGCTGCTGCCCACTTCTCAGCAGAGTATCGGATCAACTTGATTGAACGTGGTGTCGCGTTCACGGACACGATTCGTTTCGAGCGGATCGGCCTCGCGTTGTTCTACGACGCAGGCACAGTTGCCGCTGGTGTTGAGGAATTAGACTCAGGCAGGATCCTCGACAGCTATGGCGTTGGCCTGCGATTAGCTTTTTCTCGCGAAGCAATGTTTCGCGTAGATGTCGGCTACGGTGATGAGGGCAGCAACTTCACCATCGCATTTGGAAACGCATTCTAGTCTCGCTGGATCTTCCTGGAAGATCGTTGTGGCGCCTGGAATGCAGTAGCTGGCAGTGAAACTGCCGGTGTTATGCTGATTATTTAGCGGTTGATGCGGAAATTCGGGTCAACCTCCCCCAACGTTCACGTGCGCTCCGTGACAGAATCTCTGCATTGGGACACAATGTAGGACCCCTATTCAACTGATCCGGAATGGTCCATAAATTTCGCCTCCTAGCTATCCTGCTTGCCACTTTGCCTGTGAGCAGTTTGTTTGCCCAGGTCATCACGAAGGACGCCAGCCAGGCGTTGGCTCGCGATGCTGTGAATAACGATGCTGTGAATAACACGGTGAACCCGCGGCGCCCGTCCAGTGCTTCGAATGCTGTGGGTGGTGTCCGCTACGGGCGTGACATTCGACCGATCTTGTCGGACCGTTGCTTTCGCTGTCACGGCCCGGATGCCAACCAGAGGGCGGCGGGACTACGGCTTGATTCGCGGGAGTTTGCCATTGCAAAACGTGATGGTGCTGCCGCAATTGTGCCCGGTGATCCCAGCAGTAGTTTGCTGATAGAGCGAATCAAGAGCCATGACCTTGATGAGCGAATGCCGCCTCCTGATAGCAACAAGCCGGCACTGCAAGTTGACGAAATTGCACTGTTCGAAGAGTGGATTCGAGAAGGTGCTATCTACGAAGACCATTGGGCTTTCTCTGTTCCTCAGCGCCCCACTGTCCCCCAGTCAGACTCCGCACATCCGATTGATGCGTTCATTCAACAAGCCCACGAACTAAGAGGCATTACAGCTAATCCAAGCGCGGACCTTTCCATCTTGGCTCGGCGACTGTTCTTGGTGTTGACTGGTTTGCCGCCGACTCCAGAAGAATTGGATGCGTGGCTGGCGGACCAGAAGCCAGGCGCCTATGAGCGTCTCGTCGACCGGCTGCTGTCAGAAGAACCGTATGCAACCCGTCATGCAGAGCATCTAGCCAGCATTTGGTTGGATGCAGGTCGGTATGCTGACACAAGTGGCATCCACATGGATGCTGGTCGGCAAGGTTGGTTGTGGCGCGACTGGTTGATTGATTCCATTCGTAAGGACAAGCCATTTGACCAGTTTGTTGTCGAACAACTTGCGGGTGACCTTTTGCCAGACGCAACATCCGAGCAAGTCGTCGCAACCGGATTCTTGCGTAATCACGCCACAACGGATGAGGGTGGCGCTATCAACGAAGAATATTTGGTTGAGTATGCAGCGGAGCGAACGGCGACTGTCGGCAGCGTGTTTCTTGGCCTAACAGTTGGTTGCGCTCGTTGTCACGACCACAAATACGATCCAATTCGACAGCAAGATTATTACCGGTTGTTTTCGTTCTTCAACAACAACGAAGAGCCTGGTCTCTACTCGCAATCTAAGGATTCTAACCGTGCTTTGGAGCCTTTCGTCATCGCTCCTACGGATGCCCAGTTGGCAAAGCAGACCAAGTTAAATGGCCTTATTGGAGCTGCAACTGCCGAACTCGATGATGTCGACCCAGATGAACAGCGTGGCTATGCTGAGTTCTTAGCCAAAGCTACTGGTGATCTAGGCCTCGAATGGCAGCGTCCGAAAGTAACGTCTGCAACATCTAGCGGGGATGCAACGCTGACTGTTCTTGATGATCAGTCAGTATTGGGGAGTGGTAAAAATCCTGGTAAGGATCGGCAGACGTTTGTGCTTGAGACCTCTGCAACCCAGCAGCGTTGGCTATGTATCGAGGCGCTGGCTGATGAGAGTTTGCCCGCAGGTAAACTGAGCCGTGCCTCTCATGGCAATGCAGTGCTGCAGTTTGTGCGCTTTGAAGTGCGTCCAAAGATTCGTGAACAGAAAGACAATGCTGGCTGGCAGGCTCTCGATGTTCGATATGCGCTCGCCGATGTAGAGCAGCAAAATGGTGACTTTGGCGTCGGCAACTCGCTGATCGATAACGGCATCGGATGGGCCCTGGCCGGCCATAATGTGGCAGGCAATCGAGCTGCATGGTTCCTCAGTGAGAATCCATTTGGCTTTGTAGGCGGCACCGAATTGCGTGTAACGCTCGCATACGATTCAGGCTATGCGCAACACGTGATTGGTCGAGTTCGCTTTGCAACGAGCGGCAGCGCAGATGATGGGCTCGCGTCATTGCCGGTAGCAACCACTGGCTACTATGTGTGTGGTCCATTCGCGGAGAGCGATAGAGAGAAACTCTACGGTACGGCCTTTGGTCCAGAGCTCTCGGTCGCAATTGATCGTGCGCAGAAATTTGGATCGAAGAGTTGGGAGTACCGGCAGAACCTTCAGCGTGGCCAAACCAATTTGCTGAACAACGGCAAGAATGCGACCTACGTGGCGCAAAGATTGTGGGCACCAAATGCGCGCGAGGTTGAGGTTGCGCTAGGTAGTGACGACGGCTTCCAGCTCTTTCTCGATGGTGAAAAGGTCGCTGAGCAGCGGGTCAATCGCGGTGTGGCCCTCGCGCAGAATACCGTCAAGCTAAAGCTCGAGACGGGTTCGCACTTACTCGTTCTCAAGATCTGCAATACGGGCGGAGCAGGCGGATTCGCAATCCAGCATGTGGCTGGTGAAGGCGAGCTGCAAGATGACCTTTACTTGGCGATGGTTCCTGAGATGGAGGGCGGCGATGTGCGCGCTGAGCGCCTACTGCACTCTTATCGTAGTAAGCGATCACCTGTGTATCGTGAGCGTTCGGCGAAACTGGCAGCGCTCAAGCAAGACTTGGTGGCTGTCGAGGCAGGTATGCCACGTGCCATGGTCATGCGCGAACGAACCAAAATGCGCGAGACGTTTGTGTTGTCTCGTGGTGAGTATGACAAGCCCGACACTGACCGGCCGGTGACTCGTGAGTTGCCTGAGATGTTTGGCTCATTGTCTGCTGACATGCCGAGGAATCGCTTGGGTCTTGCGCAATGGTTGGTGTCCGAGAAGAACCCATTGATACGTCGCGTCTCAGTAAATCGACTTTGGGAGTTTGTCTTTGGAACCGGCATTGTTCGCACCAGCGAAGACTTTGGTCGCCAAGGAGAATGGCCAAGCCACCCTGAGTTATTAGATTGGTTAGCGTGTGAGTTCGAGTCTCGTGATCACAGCGTTCGTTCCATGTTGCGTTTGATGGTGACTAGTGAAGCCTTCCGCCAACAAAGCCGCGTGAATCCGGACTCTGACAAGGATCCAAGTAATCGCTTGCTGTCTTGGTTTCCGCGTCGTCGTTTAACGGCAGAAGCCATCCGCGACCAAGCGCTGTTTGTCGCAGGCTTACTAGTTGAGTCACGCGGCGGCCCTAGCGTAAAGCCATATCAGCCTGAGGGACTGTGGCGTGAGGTGGCGATGTCGCAATCTAACACCCGCACCTTTAAGCGTGATGATGGCGACAAGCTGTGGCGAAGGAGCCTTTACACCTACTGGAAACGAGCCTGTCCACCACCAAACCTGCTGACATTTGACGCGCCAACACGTGAGTTTTGCACTATCCGTCGCTCTACAACTAACACGCCATTGCAGGCGTTGGTTCTCTGGAACGATGAGCAATTTGTCGAAGCTGCGCGATTGCTGGCAACGCGATCAGTGCGTGATCACGGTAATGATCAGGAACGCATCGCCGCGATGTATCGCCGCGCGACTTCCCGGCAACTGACGCAGAGCCAGGCAGAGATGGCAATGTCTACTCTTCGGGAATTGCAGCGACGCTATCAGCAAGACCCTGAGGCTGCTGCGCAGTTGCTGCAAGTAGGCCAGATGTCTGCCGAATCGTCTCTTCCAACGAGTGCCCTCGCAGCGTTCACAGTGCTTGCGAGTGCCTTCCTCGATCTTGATGCAACCATCTACGTGGACTGAACTATGACCGACTCGCTGCAAGAGACTCTGGCGTCGGAAACTCGTAGACGCTTCTTTGGGCAAGCCGCCACTGGCTTAACCGGCATGCTGGGCGCAACGGCGCTCGCTGGCAATGCGACCGCTAGGTCTGTCAGCGAGCGATCCAATATTTGGACGCCTGGTAATCGTATCGAAACCAACGAGGCCGTCGGTCCGCACTTCGCGCCAAAAGCAAAGCGCGTCATATACTTGCACATGGAAGGTGGCCCGAGTCATCTCGACTTGTTCGATCATAAGCCCGATTTGCATCGCTTCTACGATACTGAGCTTCCTGACTCGGTTCGTAATGGCCAACGGTTGACCGGTATGACATCGGGGCAGACACGCTTTCCGGTCGCGCCTTCCATGTTCAAGTTCCCCAAGCATGACAATGGTGGCGACGGAGTTCACATCAGCGAGTTGCTCCCCCATCTCGGCTCCGTAGCCAGCGAGCTCTGTGTGATCCGATCAATGCACACCGAGGCAATCAATCATGAGCCTGCGATTACGTTTGTGCAGACAGGTAATCAGCAAGCGGGACGGCCGAGTTTCGGTTCTTGGGCAAGTTATGGGCTGGGAAGCGGTAACAGTGATCTTCCTACGTTCGTCGTGATGATCACCCAGGGGTTTGGCAACATGCAGGCCCTCTCAGCACGATTCTGGGGAAGCGGGTTCCTGCCTAGTGAGCATCAGGGCTGTAAAATTCGCAGTAGCGGCGATGCCGTCCTTTATCTCAGTGACCCTAAGGGAGTGTCGCGGGCTGACCGCCGTCGGATGCTTGATCTAGTGAATGCTTTTGCCGCGGAAGAGCAGAAGCGTACTCTTGATCCCGAGATTGATGCGCGGATTGCCCAGCAGGAGATGGCGTTTCGAATGCAGGCATCTGTGCCAGAGTTGATTGACCTTAGTGATGAACAGCAATCTACCTGGGATCTATATGGTGAAGAGGCCAAGCGTCCAGGGACCTTTGCGCAAAGTTGCCTGATGGCCCGCAGACTCAACGAGCGCGGCGTTCGCTTTGTGCAGCTTTACATGCGGGGATGGGATGCACATGGCAACTTGCCTGGTGAGATTCGCAAGCAGTGCAAGGCCGTCGACCAGCCCATGGCGGCGCTTCTGACTGATCTTCGCCGCCGCGGACTACTAGACGATACTCTGGTCGTGTGGGGTGGAGAATTTGGACGAACGGTCTACAGCCAAGGAGGGCTCTCTAAGACCAATTACGGTCGCGATCATCATCCGCGTTGCTTCTCAATGTGGATGGCTGGTGCCGGTGTGAATCGTGGGCATGTTCACGGTGAGACTTGCGACTTTGGCTACAACATCGTCAAAGATCCGGTCTCTGTTCACGATCTGCATGCAACTTTACTCCACTTGCTTGGGTTCGATCATGAGCGATTCGTGCACCGGCACCAGGGCCGCGATTTCCGTCTTACCGATGTGTTCGGACGAGTTGTTCCTGAATTGATTTCCTAACTGAATTGATTTCCTAACCTAGAAGTTACGATGCTGTTGATGTCTGAGCCTGATGCTTGGCTGGCTGTCTTTGGGCGGTTCCACATAGTCTTGCTCCACCTACCAATTGGTTTGCTGCCTGGGATCGCGTTGCTTGAGTTTGGTGCCGCGATGTTGAGAAAGCCGAACCCCAAAGGCTCGGTTTTGACGCTGTCACTATTGACCGCGCTGACCTCGATAGCAGCTTTGGCTTCAGGGCTTGTTCTTGCTGGTGAAAAGGTAGACAGCGACTTGTTGGGCGAGCATAAAATTGCAGCGATCATCATGACGGTGTTCTGCGCTTTCCTGCCGATCTTCGCAGCGTTGACAGGTCGTAAAGCATTCCGAATCTTTCTGCTGCTGGCAGTCGGAAGTTCCGTTTATGCCGGGCACTTGGGCGGCAGCTTGTCGCATAAGAAAGACTTCTTGTTCAAGCCGCTGCAGCGTGCTGCTGGTCTTGACGCTGCAGCTTCAAAGTCTGCAGTAGATAATGCAGCAGGTGACGATGCGGCTTTGGGTGATGTCGGTGGTCGCGCTCCTGAAGTCGTTACTGCTGTCGACACTAGTAATGAGAAGGCTGATCCAGAGATCCCTGCTGTTGCCGGAGGAGGTTACTTTGAGCGGGTGATTGCGCCTATTTTTGACAAGGCTTGCAACGATTGTCACAACGGCTTGGACTACGATGGCGATCTGGATCTGACGAACAGGGAAGGGATCTTGACGCTTGATCGTGATGAGCCAGATCGCGTAATCGTGATCGGTAATCCTGATAAGAGTCTCTTGATCGAATTGTGCGAATTGCCTCGTGACGACGAAGATCACATGCCACCGGTTGACGACGAAGACCCAAGCGTGATCAGCGAGCTTACGAAAGAGCAGATAGGTGCCATTCGTAAGTGGATCTTAGACGGCTGTAAATTCGACTAACTGTCAACGCCACGTGTTTCCGAGATCCACATCTTGGGCTGTTGTCGAGTTGAAGCCGTAATTGTGAGACGCTTGGTTGAGGCGAAGGGGCTCCTGAGAGAGACTGTCTATCGTGCGTGTTTCTATTATTGCTTTGCTCGCGGTGCTGACGGCCTGCCAATCCGCTGATAAGCGCGAGCCTAAGCCCGCTCCAGACGTGACTGTGTTGGTGTCGTGGTCGGCTGGCACTCGGTTTGCCGCCACCGTGACTGGAAACCTGCCAGATGACCCGGAGTGGCGGGCAGTTCCGGTTTGGTGGCAAGAGGCTCTCGGCCAGACGGAACGATTCTCATTAGCCTCGCAGTCTGTGCTCAATCCGCCAGATTTGCAGCGGTGTGAACTCACGGTTGATCCTGAGTCGATGTCTTTGTTGGTTACTCTGCGTGCACCCGCGCAGCAGGTCGAATTGGCGCAAGCCTCGTTCGCGCCAAGAAGTTCGACTCCGAGCCTTTTGCAGGCGATTGATTTGGTCGCGTGGCAGGCTCGCCTCGCTCTCGGAGAAAAGGCAACTGAGCCGAAAGCGGTTGCCGCGATTACTTCGGCCAACCCAAAGGTCGTCGTTGCGGTCGCTGATGCTGTTGCACTGATGAATGACGGCGGCTTCTCCTCTTCGCATCGCACTTTGCGTGTGGCCCGGCAGCGCGACGGGGGTGCCCCATTCATATTGGACCGTCTGAGTTATCTCGAATTGTTGCGCGGCGATGCGGATGCAGCTGAGCGTATCAGTCGCGAAGCTCTTAGTTATGCCGAGCGGGCCTCACAGACAGTCCAGCATCGTCTCTTGCGAACGCTATTGATGGCGCGTTCAGCAAAGTATGTAAGTGAGACGGAAAGCTTTGATAAGCAGCTCGCAATGCTAGCCAGCGTGGCTCGGCTTGAGCGTCCCTATGATGATGAGCCCATTTGGACCGCCGCTTTGGCGCATAACTTCCAGGGCGAATTCAAGGAGGCTAGAGGGTTGCTTGAACAGTTGCTGTCTCGCAAGCCCGGTAATCCATTCGTTCCCTATCATCTTGGTTGGGCTTGTCTCGGCATGAATGACGCAACTGCTGCATCAGGCCATTTGGCGACGGCTGCTGTGCAATTGCCTCAACCTTGGGTCTTGCTGCCGCGCGCTATTGCGCTTTTCGAAGCAGGGCTGCATGAGGAGCTCGAGGCATTACTGAGTCGAGTGCTTGCGGAGTCGACGCGCAGTGAGCGTGATCCTTTGATTCATCAAGTTCGTCGTATGCAGGCGGCGCATGCGATTCTGCAAAATCAGCCGGATCGGGCCCGCACGCTTCTTCTTGAAGATCTGAGCTGGCTACAGCGCAATCCGCTTGTCCTAACTAATCATGTCGGCGAGTTTGCTGAGGAAGGTGCGCTGCTGGTCCGCTTAGGTAGTTCGAAAGAATTGCCAGTTATATTGGCGGCAGTGCAAAAGCAGCATGTTGCGTCGATCGCAGCGGATGCCAGCGCCTTCATTTCTGGCATGCATCAGGTCCAGACCACTGGCATTCGTGCTAGGAAACTAGAGCAAGAACTTGGTCGGGACGGCGACAGCCCATGGTCTTCGTTGTTGGCTGCGTTTGCTCATGAACGCCTAGGTGAAGTTGGCGACATGCAGAGTCAGTTAGCCGCGGCCGCGCGATTGTCGGGATCAGCGATGACCAAAGCCCTTCTGGCAAAAAGTCTGCGGGCAGTAGGCAAAGACTTAGACGCGCGACGGCTTCGAGAAACGCTGCGCCGGGAATTGGTGCAAATTCATCTTCGACGCTCCTGTCAGCATCCATTGTTTGGCCCCGAGCTTGCCTACGCGTTCGTCTTGCAATGAGCTAAGACTGGCTTCCTTGCAGCTCTGCTATCGGTGATCGACGTTAGATCAGTCGAGTAGCAGCAGTCGACAGTGGCCCGCCTCCTTCATTCCGGCGCGTTCGTATGCACTGCGTGCTGACCGGTTGTGTTCGGCAACGTGCAGAGAGAGCTGTGAGGATTCTTGAGCCATACAGGTGGCAACTAGCGCTCCCCCCAGGCCGTTGCCTCGATAATCAGGGAACGTAAACACACCCTCTATGACGGTGCCGCCGGGGCCATGCGTGCCGTAGTCTAATTTGCACCAGAGATTACCTGGTGGGCCAAGTACTCTGGTCGAGCCATCTTTGATGCGCTCGTCGACCATTCGGTAGAGCCACTTTCGATCAACGCGATTAGGGGCAATGTTGAGATCACTAGCATTTAGCGCCAGCGTTGCTCGCGCAAGTCGTTCACGGTCTTTGGAGCTGGGCCGACGAATATCTTTGCGCAACAAGCTTTGGTTGGCGTCATCAGGCGACCCTGCGTAGTAGATCTGGTTGCGATGTGCGAGCGGTGTGGAGGGTAGACCTTTAGCTAGTAAGTCGACAATCGAGGCTGGGCCTAGGGCGATTCGCCAAGCCCAGCGGCTCATCTGGATTTGTTGAGCAATCTGTTGCTCCATACCAAGGCATTGGTCATTAGCGATGAGCACAAGGTTGCCGCGCGGGCCAAACCAAGCTAGGCCGCACTGCTGGTCTTCTAGCGAGAAGATAAATCCGTCGTGCAGACCCTCGTCCAGCGCATTGACGACATAGATCCCATGTAGCCCAGCACCAGCCGCTAACGCGCGGCCTGCTGCGTCAAATTTCTTGAGTTGTCGGGTCTGAAAACGTGAAAAGCTCATGAAGGCTTAAGAATCCAATGCCAGCGTCCGATCACTAACAAGACTTCGTAACTGAAAGGGAAACTGATGGATACCTACGACTTTCTTGCTGATCCTCGCACCTTGACGCTGGCTGAACGCCATGCCGCACGGGAAGAGTACGACCTTGATCAAGCTGTTTGGATGAGCAAGTTGCACGTGCTCGTTGATCAACCGAAACCGGCAAATGACTTTCCGGCGTTCTTGTTGGCGACGCAGCCATTTGCTGATTTGGCTCGGAAGTTGAAGAAGGCCGAGCAGCGTAAGCAACTGCCTACCGACGTGCAGGATGAGCTTGATTGGTTTGTGCGCGCATTTGCTGACTACCTGCGAGCAGAGGAAGGAGACGTCTTCACTGTTTCGCAAATCGCCAGCTAGTCGATTGATGCAGGCTGCTGCCAACTTAGTGCTCCCCGTTGTCTAGCAATTGCTGCAGATGAGACATTTCGCTGGCCGCTAAGGGCTCTCCATCCAGCCCTGGGAGCTGGCCGGCTGCATCTGTTGGTATTAGGTGCACGTGAGCATGCCGCACGGCCCAGCCGATCACCTGCACGCAAACTCGTGCGCATGGCAAGCGTTCGCGCATACGCTTTTGCATGGCATGAACAAATTGCCACAGTTCGGCATGAGCTTGATCGTCTAGATCTGCAATTGCATCGACAACAGCATTCGTTACGACAATCACGTGTCCTGGACGCACTGGTCGCTCGGCCAGGAATGCCATGTGGGACTGGTCACGTTCGATGACATGCACCGGATGCTTGCCAGAAACGATCTCTTCCATCGTTTGGTGTGCCATTACTTGCCTTCGGTGTTTTCTTGCTGTTTAGGAACCGCGGATTTTGTGGCCGAGGATCTGAGTAGAGTTCGCAACTTTGCTGGATCAGATATTGGAGAGAGGCACGTTCCACGTTCGCACACATAGGCAGTAGGCACTCCATTGATGGGTGCTTTGTTGCGGAACACCGGTGAGATCTTAGCCAGTTCCGAGCGGTTGCCGTCGTGCAGCAAAGTCACTACTCCGATCTGCGGGAATTGCATCCAGGCTGTCTTCAAGAGAGATTGAGTGCGCGGATCGTTCGGTTCCCCGGCGACGATGATTTCTTTTGGCGCCCGCATATGAAATTGCGCAGCGAGGATCAAGGATGGCGTGGCAGCTGGGCTGGCGTCGAGAATTTGTTGGTAGGCGCGAATGACTGCTGAGCCTGTTTGATAGATCTGTTCGTCACCGAGCAGCAGTCCGGCGCGCAAGAATGCAGAAGCGGCTAATGCATTGCCTGACGGAGTTGCACCCTCCATGGCTGTTTTTGTGCGAGCGATTAACTCTTCATGGTCGTCTGCTGTAAACCAGAACGCGCCGTCGTCCGCGCGGAAGTGTTCTTCCGTTTGTTTCAACAGGTCTCGTGCCGCAAGTAACCAGCGTGGATTGCTGTCTGCTTCAAATAGTGACAGCAGTCCCCCCGCAAGCGCTACATAGTCTTCTAGGTAGGCCTGGTGCTTGGCTTTGCCTCCTTGCCAGCTTCGCATCGCTCGTCCGTCTACTACGAGGTGGCGAAGAATGAATGCGGCGCACTTTTGAGCTGCTTCTAAATAACGCGCATCACCAAGTATTCGGTAGCCGTCAGCGAACGCGGTAAGCGTCAGGCCGTTCCAGCTGGTGATGATCTTATCGTCCGTGCCGGGTTTGATGCGCTGCTCGCGGATGGCAAAGAGTTTGGCCTTCGCCTTGCGAAGCTGCTTCTTTGCTGAATCGCTGGCTGTCACGGTTTCATCGGCAGCCCATAATACGTTTTTGCGCTCCCAATTGCCTTCTTCGGATATCCCTAAGGCCTTCGCAACCATGGCGGAATCGTCGCCGAGGTGCTGCTCTATCTCGTTGAGTTGCCAAACGAAATACTTGCCTTCGACTCCTTCACTCTGCGCGTCTAGGCTTGACCAGAAGCCTCCTAGTGGCGCCTGCAGTTCGCGGAGTATGTAGTCTAATGTCGTGCGAGCAACCTCTGCAAAGAGTGGTTCTTGGTGCAGCAAGAATCCCTCTAGGTAACAAGGCACAAGCAGCGCGTTGTCATAGAGCATCTTCTCAAAGTGCGGCACCAACCATTGCCGATCTGTGCTGTAGCGATGGAATCCACCACCAATCTGGTCGTGGATTCCTCCACGTCTCATTCCGTGCAAAGTGGTTGCAGTGATTTCTTTTGCTGACTCAGTCCCGAGTCGCATCAAGACTTGAAGCTCAGTCGAATGAGGGAACTTCGGAGCACGCCGCGGCGGGTAAGCAAAGCCCCCATAGTCCGGGTCGTAGCGCTCTAGAGCTTGTGGGATGATCTTTTCTAATAATTTGGCCGTTGGCTCACCGGGTGCCAGTTTCGGTGCCAGCGACTTCTGCAGATGATCGCTAAGTTCTTTCGCTCCTTGCAGGACCTCTTCTCGTCGATCTCGCCAAGCATTCGCCAAGGATGTGCAGACGCGTCGAAATCCGGTGCGATTGCTCTGGTCCTCTAGCGGAAAGTAGGTGCCGCCAAAGAATGGTTTACCGCTGGGTGTAAGCCACGCCGAGAGTGGCCAGCCACCTTGCTCCCCCATTGCCTGCAGGGCCCCCATGTAGATCTCATCGATGTCAGGGCGCTCCTCTCGGTCAACCTTGATGCAGACGAAGCGCTCATTCATCAGGCTTGCCATGTCTGCATCGGAGAAGCTTTCCGCAGCCATAACATGGCACCAATGACATGCTGAGTATCCGATGCTTAGGAAGATGGGGCGATCGAGTTTCTTCGCTAAGGCAAGCGCTTCGGGCCCCCATGGATACCAGTCTACTGGGTTGTGCTGGTGCTGCCGCAGGTAGGGAGACGACTCTTTACTGAGGCGATTCAGTGGCTTGCCTGGAGAAGTTCCGTGATCATTATTGCTTGGCGATTGCGCCGTGCGCTTTGGCTGGGCTTTAGTTGATTGTCCTTCACCTTCTTGCGCAGGCGTGCATGAAGCGATGAATAGGGTCATCAAAGTGCCTCCAAATGAGCACGCTTTGCCGAACGGCTTTCGCATCAACCTATCGTCACCTTTGGGCTGCCGAAGCGCGAGTTCTTATCGCTTCGTAGTTGCTGGCTGGCTGTGCTGATTGGAAAATATCCACATGATCTTCGCCGTCCTCCGGATCGTTACCAAAAACATGTCCGCAAAGCCGTTGGGTTCGTAGTTGCGAGATACCAAGTTTGAGGGCGCTAGTTGCTGCGCTGTCCTACTCTATTTCTGCTTCACAGCAGCGGCGTCATCTTTGGGCAGTTGGGCCTTGCCGGCACTTCGACGCACATGCTCCTCAAGACCTGCAAGGCTCGCCCGCTGTACCTGCGCGACCTTCACTTGGAGTGCTCCAAACCAATTACTCCATCGTTGTAGCAAGTTGATGAGTTGGCCGTGCTCACTCCAGGTCACCACGGTTTCGTCTCCCTCTTGGCGCCAAGATATCGTGCCAGTGAACTTGCCACCAAAGGTCTCGCCTTCGGGGCCAAACTTGAAGCCAATGGCATAGTCGACATCGTTTTCATCGATGCGAGTAAGCAGCACTGTGGCGATGCCCTTAGGGCCACGCCAAGTTGCCGATTGGTCAGCTTTGCCAGCTTCGCCTTGGAACTCGCGCTTGGTTGGATTGCCGAGCTGGAAATCTACCGCCGACCAAGTTGGCCATTGGCGCAAGTCGATGATCTTGTCAACGAGCTGTGTGGCAGGCGCTGGAATGGTGCGAGTGGTGGTAACTAGCCATTGATCCGCGAGCGCTAGCCCAACTAGAAAAAAGACTAGCACACTGCCACCTAGGGCTAGCACGACTGTGCGCAGCACAAACTTGGTGTTCGACATATGGCTGGCAGGATTCTAGCCCACTAGGCTCAGGGACCCAACAGCAGTCGTGTGAACTGTTGAGACTAGATTTATTGCTCGTTGCTGATGACCCATTTCTGATTGTTGCTTTTGCCGTCTACTTTGCCTCGCGAAGCTGGTTTGGCCGATATTTCCTGCTGGATTTCATATTCTGCGGCATCAGTGCAACTTGTGGATGTGGTTGCCGTTGCTTTTGGGCCACAGTGCAGCAGGTAATCCCGACACAATATGAAGCTGCAATTCGGGTTCGAGTCGACAGCTTAAGGCGTTAACATACGTGGATTCTGCTCCGGTCAGCAAAGTCTACGGAGTCCATGATGACGGCTCGGGTGTAGCAGATTTTATCAATGATTCGACGTCTTCCAGAGTTGTCCCTAGCTTGCCTCATGCTAGCTGGCGCGTGCTCGACGCGGTCGGATGCTCTACAGCGACAGAACCCAGCTACGAGAACCAATGTTTCGCGCCCAGTCCTTGTGGCCCCGCAGCAGCCAGTTGAAGAATTCCGCGCTGCATGGGTTGCGACGGTCGACAACATTGATTTTCCATCGCGGCCAGGGCTGTCGGTCGCCCGGTTGCGATCTGAGCTAGATGCGATCGTCAGCAGGGCAGTTGCCTTGCGGTTGAACGCGTTGGTCTTTCAGGTGCGACCGGCTGCCGATGCTTTCTATAATTCGCCATTGGAGCCATGGTCAGAGTGGTTGACGGGTAAGCAGGGGCAGGCCCCTGGCAACAACTTCGATCCTCTCCGTTACATCATCACACGTTGTCACCGATATGGGTTGCAACTGCATGCTTGGTTCAATCCGTTTCGCTGTTCACATCCAGCCGGTAAGTCGCTGCCTAACAGCAAGCATGTCTCCCTGCGTGCCAAGGATTTAGTCGTTAGATACGGCAAGTATCGCTGGATGGATCCAGGTCATCCGACAGCGCGCAAGTGGTC
The DNA here is from genome assembly GCA_965662465.1 of Planctomycetota bacterium. GTDB lineage: Bacteria > Planctomycetota > UBA1135 > UBA1135 > UBA2386. Next base: position 30,051 of record CBFIIO010000024.1, read on the forward strand.
GCTAGCAGTCATTCAAGATGTCGTCAGGCGCTACGATATCGATGGCGTTCATCTTGATGACTACTTCTATCCGTATCCGGTCGGCAAGACACGGTTCCCTGATGACGCGTCCTATAAGGCGTATCGCGACGGTGGCGGTTGGTTGGCGCGTGATGATTGGAGGCGCAGCAACATCGACCGGTTTGTTCGTGACATGTATGCGATTGTGCATGCGGACAAACCTTGGGTCATGGTGGGAATCAGTCCTTTTGGCATTGCCCGGCCAGGTGTGCCACGCGGGATTGAGGCCGGATTGGATCAATACGCTGACTTATATGCGGACGTCGCAAAGTGGCTGCGTAACGGGTGGCTAGATTACCTTTCGCCACAGCTCTACTGGCCAATTGATCAAAAGCCGCAGGCGTTCTCGGTACTGTTGGACTACTGGCATGAGATCAACACGAAAAATCGTGCCATCTGGCCTGGTCTTTACACTTCTAAGATACGCGACGGTGGCGGTCGTATCAGGGCGTATGAGTTGCGCGATGAGATTAGGTTAGTGCGCAAGAAAGATAAGGTCATGCCTGGGCACATCCACTTCAGCTTCAAGGCACTGCGGGGTGATCATGCCTTGGTCGGCAGGCAGCTGATGCGCGATGTCTACACCACCCGAGCAACTGTGCCGCACCTTCCTTGGCTAGCACGACGGCGATAGCTTTGTCCTAAGCCGCTCTGTCTTGGACAGAGCCCTATCGATTGTGTTTAGGCAATCGCTAGTTGGCTGATCCTAGGCGATACCTTGAGTCTTTTGTTGGAAGGGTCGACTTGTCTTGTGTTTGGCCCGTTTTGGGGATGCGCTTATCCAAAAGCGGCTTGGGCTTTCTCTAGATCTTCGAGGCTGCCAATGTCTAGCCAACTGCCTGATAATCGTGTCGCTTGCAGTTGCATGCGATTGCTAAGCCATGCGAGCAGGTGTCCAGGGGCGTCAGGGTTTGCGCCTGAGCCAAGATACTCATGGATCAAAGTCGGTAATTCTCGAGGAAGCAAATAGACCGCAATGGCAGAAAGGTCTGATTCTGGATTGTCAGGCTTTTCGCGGAATCGAGTGACGTTTCTCCCGTTAAGGATTACCTCTGAATAGCGACTTGGCGGCACCGGTTTCGGAACGCCGCGCACGATGAGTTGACCGCAACCCGATGTTCGGAAGGCATCCACGAGTTGGTTTAAGTCGAAGTCGAAGAGGTTGTCGCATGCAAGAACTAGGTAGCCGTCTAGTTCGGGGTCTGCAGTGGACGCGTCGAGAGCCAGGGCAAGATCGCGCACCGCGCCAAGCCGGCTGTCGTTGTTCATTGCGCCGTCATTGATCAATTGCAGCGCCAGTGGCGACCGATCAGATTTTTCCCATCGAATGAAGTCGTCATAGAAAAGCCCGTTTGCGACGACGACTCCATCGACGACGGCACCAGACTTTGCAACTTGGCCAACAATGTGGGACATCATTGGCTTGCCGCCCACTTCGAGGAGCGGCTTCGCCGTTTTTTGAGTCAACGGATACAGGCGGGTTGCAAAGCCAGCGGCCAGAAATACCGCGCGCAGTCGTGGCCAGGGTGGTTGCACGCTTGGTCGTAGCGTTTCGTAGCCTGCTTGTTTGCATGCATCTTCAACGGTGCTGCGATGGGCATCGTCACGGCAGGCAAATAGCACGGCCCCACCCGATCCCGGTAATTTGCTACCAGCTTCTAGCTGTCGGCCGAGATCGACGAGTTTTTGGTCGGCAGTCGCGATTGGGAAGACTTTTGCACGCAGGTCGAAGTTGCGATTGATGCAAGCTAAGAATTTTTCATGCTCACCGCTTAGCAATGCGTCGCGCCCAGCAATCGCATTGTTGGCTAGCTCTGTCACGGCCTCGCACACTGCCGGGTCACCTGCTTGCCAGCGTGCGAATACCGGTGCATGCACGTCTCCTGAGCTTTGGCCTGGGGTCCCATGCCAAGCTAGAAGAAGCGGCGGTAGGATTGCCGCATCTAGCCGCCGCACGGCGTCAGGTGCAAATGGGTCCGAAAAGTTCATGGCTAGCAAGCCGTCGTGAGCCTGAACAAGGCGGTCCAATGCCCCGGCGCGGATACCGAGCACTTCATTTTCGACCCGAAATGCCATCTCGGCGACCTTGCTGGGCTCCATTGGCAGCCCAAACCAGCGACTCCAGGCCCTAATTGCAGCAATGACCAAGGCGCTGGACCCAGACAGGCCACCCTGGAAGGGTATGTTGCTGGTGAAAGTTAGCGCAAAAGGTTTGGACTCAGGGTTCAGCTTGGCCGACGTCAAATCAGCTTCGAACAGCTTCCAGGCGGCCTTAAATAGGTCATTTGGGATCAATTTAGTGGCTGCAGCCTCCAGCTTGACCGTCACGCCTAGTTCTTGCAGGCTGAAACCAAGTCCTTGCCCACCGTAGATGTCAGACGGATTACCGAGTAGGCCGATTCGAGCCTGAGCTGTTGCTGTGAGAGATGTCATCGAAGGCGCAGGATACATCTGCGCGCTCTGACTACACTGTTTGAGTGATGAACTGCCATCTTACTGTCGCCATTGTTGGCACCGGATTTCTCGCCCGCACCCGCGTCCACTGCTGGAGACGGGTACATCACGCCAATGTGAAGGTCATAATGGTCTCGCGTGACAAGGCCCGTGCCGAAAAGTTTGCCAAGGAAAATGGTGTGTCGCACTTCGCTTCATTCCAAGAAATCTTGGCTGACCAAGATGTCAATCTCGTGGATCTTTGCGTGCCAAACAATGTGCATGCTGATTTGTGTGACCTCGCCGCTAAGGCTGGTAAGCATGTGCTGTGCACCAAGCCCTTGACTGCATTTTGGGGACAGGGGCTGCCAGCGGATGCCACCGCAGAGCAGGTTGCTGCTGTCGATCGTTCCGCAATGCTTGCTGCGGCGTTGGCTGACGCAAACGCGATGGTCGCATCTTGTAAGCGGGCTGGAGTGCAGTTGTTCTATGGCGAGAACTGGATCTTTGCTCCATCTATCGAACGGGCGGCTGCGCTTGGTGCAGCGAGCAAGGGTGTCATGCTTGAAATGCGCGGCTGGGAAAGTCATTCCGGGTCCCATGCCAGCTATGCCCGTGATTGGCGGCATGCAGGAGGCGGTGCATTGCTGCGTCTTGGCGCACATCCAATAGGCACGATGCTGTGGCTTAAGCACCGTGAAGGGTTGCGCCTTAGGCAGAAGCCCGCTCGCGTAGTATCGGTGACGGCCGAGGTTGCGGACCTTTCTCGGGTAGGAAAAGGTCACGCTTGCGAAGTTGCTACTGGTTGGAACGATGTCGAGAACTGGGGCACATGTGTCCTGACCTTTGATGACGGCACACGGGGCACGGCGTTTGGTAGCGATAACATGCTTGGCGGGATGCAAAGTCACTTGACCATTCTGGCGAGTGACCATCGGTTCGAGTGCTCTCTTTCGCCTGTCGATTCGCTGCGCTCTTATGCCGTCAACGAAGGGGCTTTCGGCGACGAATACATGATGGAAAAGCTGTCTGGTCAGGCTGGCTGGTCTACGCCTATCCCCGACGAGTTGTGGTGCTCGGGGCAGCAGGGCCTGCTGCAATCTGTCGCCGATCACTTGCGTGAAGGCAAGCGCAGCGATGTTGATGGTGAGTTGGGCCGAGATGTCGTACGAGTCATCTATTCGGCATATCGAAGCGCCGTTGAGGGGCGTCGAATCGACCTGTAGCAGGCAGCAGTTCGCTTTTGTCGATGGCGTGCAGCTGGGCGTGCAGCTGGCTGGGCGTGCAGGTGATCGTGCAGGTGATCGTGCAGGTAATCGTGCAGGTAATCGTGCAGGTAATCGTCTGCTAGACGAATCCGGCGATCGCCATGTCCTCGCCATATTGCTGCATCCGCACGTCTGATAGTTGCCATGCTTCGGCCATAAATGGTCGGCCGTCACCGCCAACCGGTGTCGGCGCGCCTGCGCCTCCAATGATCTTCGGAGCGACGAAAGCTAAGACCTGATCGACTGCATTCCACGCAAACATCTGAGCAACAAGGCCTCCACCACCCTCAACCAGGATGCGGCGCAGACCGCGGCGGCGCAGCTCTTTGAACGCTCGGCCTAGATGGAGGCGTCGGGGACCCTCTGCCGTAGGGATATGCAAAACATGCACACCTAGATCTTGCAGGTGGCCTGAGCGCAGTGGGTCTACATCCTCACTCGCGAGCAGCCATGTCGGTTGTGTGCGTGCGGTACGCACCAGGTTGCTGTCATCATCGATCTCTCCCAAGGGGTCGATTACGATGCGAACCGGTTGTTTGCCTTCGACATGTCGCACCGTCAACTCAGGGTCATCTATCTGGGCGGTGCGGAAGCCCACCATGACGCCGTCGCAATGCGCACGAATCTCATGGGTTTTCTTGCGGGCTTCAGGGCCACTTATCCAGCGAGCTTCACCAGTTGACGCTGCGGTCTTGCCATCGAGGGTCATAGCCCATTTGCACAGCATCCAGGGACGGTCTAGTGACAGCGCTTTTTTGAATGGGACGTATATTTGGTCGCATTGCGATGCGAGGACGCCGTCAAGAACCTCGATGCCAGCCTCTTCGAGCACTGCAATTCCTTTGCGTCGATGGCGTGGATCAGGGTCAACCGAGCCAATCACAACTCGTTTTATTCCGGAGTCGATTAGCGCGTGTGCGCAAGGCGGGGTTTTCTTGCCGTTAACCCCCATCTCGGTGCAGCACGGTTCGAGGGTGACCACGGCTGTGTCTGGCTTGCTGCCGTTTTGACGCGTCTCCTGAAGTGCGACTGCCTCGGCGTGGCGGCCGCCAAAGTATTCGTGAAAGCCACGTCCTACAATTTCACCTTCTTGCAGAAGTATGCAACCAACGCGCGGGTTTGGCTCGACTTCAAACCGGCCGCGATCGGCCAGCATGATCGCTTCGCGCATCAGATCATCTTCGCGGCTCACTGGTTTGATCCCTCGTGATGTTGATCGGCTGGATTGCTCGAGATGTTGTTGGCAGTGCTCATCTCAGCTTGGCTCATCTCAGCCTGGTCATGAGCTAGCAAATCACCAACGCAAGAATGCGCGAGTGCTTCGTTCACCTTGACCGGCACATACTGCCCGACCAGGCTCATGTCAGAAGATGGGAAGTGCACTAGGCGATGTTGGGCAGTCCGGCCAGTAAGGCGTCCGGCAACCTTGCTTTGTCCTTCGACAAGAACCTCAACCGTCTGGCCTACCATGGCCGCATTCTTCTCGGCAGATAGCTCTTCTTGGACGGCAAGCAGGATGTGGTTGCGTCGGTTTTTGTCGGCGTCGGAGACATCGTCGTTCAGTTCGGCTGACAGGGTTCCGGGGCGGGGCGAGTATTTGAATATGTAACTCTGCGCGAAGCGCAACTCTTTCATCAAGCTGACGGTTGCTTCGAAGTCTTCTTCGGTCTCGCCCGGATAGCCAACGATGAAGTCACTGTGCAGTTCGATATCGGGCGCTTTCTCCCATAGTTGTTCGATGCGCTTCTTGTAACGCTCGACGGTGTAGCCGCGTCGCATTGCCTTGAGCATCTTGTTGCTGCCTGACTGTACCGGTAGGTGCAGGTAGCGCGCCGTTTTTGGCAGCTCAGCCAATGCGTCAATCAAATCTGGACTTAGAAAGTTCGGGTGTGAGGTGATGAAGGCGATGCGACGCAGAGCTGGGATTTTGTGAAGCTCGCGAAGCAAGCCCGACAAGCGGGCATTTTGCCCCTTCAGATCGCGACCGTAGGCATTCACTGTCTGGCCGAGCAGCGTGATCTCGGAAACCCCATCGTCAACCAGCCGGCTTGCTTCTTCGATGAGATCTGGGATCGGTCGAGAAACTTCATCGCCACGAGTTGTTGGCACAATGCAATAACTACACGGCATATTGCAGCCCCGCATGATCGACATGTAGGCCTGGCTCTGGTGCGGGCGAACCTTCACGTTTCGCTTGATGCTGTCGCCACTGATGCCGTGATCAACGCTGACCATGCCAGCACCGACGACTTCGTGCCTAGTCTTCGCCGGATCACGCGACTCGACGATTTCTGAGTTGCGAGCCCGCGCTTTTTCGACCGTCGAATCGATATCTCCGAAGGAAGAGGGGCCGACTACTAGATCAACATGGGGCATGCGAGACAGCATGTAGCGCTTGTGCTCTTGCGCCATGCAGCCCAGGACTCCAACAACTAGCTGCGGTTCGCTACGTTTGCGAATCCGCAGCTTTCCTAGTTTGGACCAGACGCGGTCTTCTGCGTGCTGTCGCACGGAGCAGGTGTTGATCAAGACGACATCGGCATCTGATTCCTCACTGGCAGCTGTGTAGCCGCGCTGCTGTAGTTTGGTCTCAACAAGCTCACTGTCGAGCTTGTTCATCTGGCAGCCGTAGCTAGTTAGGTGGTATTTCGGCTCAGTCATGATGTGACGCCCATTCTACGTTGAAGTTGCTGCGAGCGCAGCAGTTGATGCAGACTCCTGCGACGTCCTGTCCGACAAAGTGTCCTTGTGCCCTGATGGCGGCTGTGGATGGCGGCGTGGTCATTTTCTCAGGTGTAAATGACGCAGGCGCGCTTAGGCGGCCGTTGGGGCACTCTAAGGGGCCTCGCAGGTCCCTTGCCACGGTCGCCACCCGAGGTCCTTTGGCCCTGTTTTTGGAGGAAACTGGCGAAGTTCAGGGGGTAAAACTCGTCGCTGGAATTACTAGGTAGGTTCATTTTCTTTTGCTGGGCGGTCGCCCTTACGCTGCCGCCGACAAAGTTGTGCGGCATCCCGGTATTGCCTCGTGCTAGTCTCTGGTCCAATAGATCAATAGTGGAGTTCGAACCTACACCCATCACGCTGCCCAATAGCCCGGTGCCGCTGTTCCCGTTGCCCGGGGTCTTTCTGTTTCCGCATCAGGTGCTGCCGCTTCATATTTTTGAAGAGCGCTACCGGACTATGGTCGCGGAACTGCTAGACGGACCAGGACGATTTGTCATCGCGTCACCGCTGCTTGGCGAGGCCGCGGAACCAGGCAAGCCACCTTCCGTCATCCCAGTCGGTGGCTTTGGCGAGATTCTCCGCCATGAAAAGCTCGACGATGGACGCTACATGATTTGGGTCCTCGGCCTGTCGCGTGTGCACATCGAAGAAGTTGACTGTGAGACTCCATATCGGCAGGTTGAGTGCCTGCCGTTCATGGAGACGGTTGTCCCTGAGGATGAGGCGAGCGATCTGGTTAGGGAATTACGGGACGCAGCATCTTCTCGTCTGAAGGAGCCCTTACCATTGCCTGATTCGACACCACCCGGATTGTTGGCCGACCTGCTGATGCAGACTTTGCAAGCCGAGCGTAGCTTGGTCGAGCGGGCCTTCATTGAGCCGGATGTGCTGACGCGGGCACAGTTGGCTCTTGAGGAAGCCGAGCGGCGTTTGGGCAGCGACCAAGATCGGCCCAGCGAAAGTGATGGTGATGATCGCGCTCAGGGATCGATCGAGTTTATGGAGAACATGTTCGATGGCATGGACTTCGGACCGATGGCAGAGGATGGCGAAGACGATGGCGAAGAGGAACCCGAAGATCGTCCGGACGACGAGTAGTTCGCTGATTTCGAGAGATCTCGCAGACCTTCAGAAACCCTAAGTGTCCCGGAAGCGTTGCGTGGTAGCCTCGTGAGCATGTTGCCGCAACACTCAGATGGCAGTCAGGGTTCGCTTCGCATCTATCTCGTCGGGGCTCACGCTACTGGCAAAACCACACTTGCGCGGTGGATTCGGGATACCTACCAGGTGCCGATGATCGCTGAGGTTGCCCGCGGTGTACTCGCTGAGATGGAGGCTCGATTGGAGACCCTCCGTACGGACATGGATTTGGTAGACCGTTACCAGTCGGCGGTTTTTACGCGTCAAATCGATGCCGAGAGTTCAATTCCTGGCTCGTTTGTCAGTGACAGGGCGTTTTGCAACTTGGCCTATGCAGCCCACCACTCGGGCATACTCGGTCGCATCTTTCGCGATCCACGACTTGAGCAGTATATGCAGTGGGTCAAGCAGGGGATTGTCTTCTTCTTACGTCCCCATCAAGAGCTATTGGTTGACGATGGCGTTCGTGCCGGAGTCGAGTGGGAGGAAGTGATCCGCATCGATGGGATGGTCAAGTTGCTGCTTGAGCAATTTGATGTGCCCTACATTCCTGTTGCTTCGCTATCGATGCAGGAACGTGTTCGATTGGTCGAACGGGTGTTGCAGCTTTCCGGTATGCCCGGCACCGGAGGTGGTCGCGAGGCTGATGAGGGTGCTCCTGGGGCGGATAATTTAGAGGAACATCCAACGGAGAGCCGTTCCGCTCCTGGCATCCTAGCTGCCACTAGGGCGGCAATTAGCGATGGTCCGCCAAGAACAAGGCCGACGAACGGCTCTCGATAATCTTGTCGGACCTCCACCGTTTCGTAAGCTAGCTGAAGATGATTCCTTCCATCTCGCACCGACAACTCGCCCTCCAACTCATCGATATGCTAGAGGAGCGAACCGCTCTTCGTCCACGCATTGCGATGCTGCTTGGTTCCGGCCACGCCTCTATTGCCAACCAACTGAAAGACAAGGTTGTCATTCCTGGTGAGGACATTCCCGGTCAAGCTCTGCCTACGCCAATCCTGGTCGGCATCCTTGAAGGGACGCCGGTTGCGGTCGCAGATGCGCCGTTAGCCTCTTTCGAAGGATTGAGTGCGACGGAACTTGCACATCCCGTGCGCGTCCTCAAGGCTCTTGGGTGTGACCTTTTGGTTCTAACTGCCGGGGCTGCGAGCCTTAGCCAGCAGATTGAGCGTGGTTCGATCTCAGTTGTTGAAGACCATATCAATTTGAGTGGGATCCATCCTTTGGTCGGTCCTAACGATGACCAGTTAGGTCCACGGTTCCCGGATATGAGCGAGCCATACAGTCGCAAGTGGCTCGAGATCATTCGCAAGGTTGCAATCGATGCAGGTGTGCCATGCACTCGCGGGGTTTTCGCAGCAATGCCTGGACCAAGTATGCCAACACGAGCCGAGTATCGCTTTTTACGCAATGCAGGCGCTGACTTGGTTGGCATGTCGTTAGTCCCTGAGGCAATTGCTGGCGTTCATGCGGGCTTTGAGGTCTTGGCCCTCGTCGGAGTTACGCAGCAGGTGTTGGCGGGCCAGACCTCGCGAGTGTCTATCGAGCAAATGATTGATGCTGCAGATGTCGCTGCGCCGCGAATGGCGAGCTTGCTTGTTGGCTTGGCCTCTGCGGCTAGGCAGCACCTGTGAGCGCGGTCAGGAGTGAGCGTGACTCGCAGCGACCGCGCCTAGGTGTGTTGCTAAGTGGCAGTGGGCGAACGCTGCAGAATCTATTGGATCGTATTGATGCTGGTAGTCTGCATGCTTGTGTCGCTGGAGTTGCCAGTGATCGTGATGATGCCTTTGGCTTGCAGCGGGCAATGGATCATGGCATCGAGACGCGGACCATTCTCGAGTCATCGGCTATCTGGTCTTGGGTCAGTGAGCTAGATTGCGACCTGGTATTGCTGTGCGGTTACCTGCGCCTCTTGCCAATTATCCCTGAGTTTGACGGCCGAGTTCTCAATATTCATCCTTCGTTGTTGCCAGATTATGGCGGTAAGGGAATGTTTGGCCAAAACGTACATTCGGCCGTGCTGAAAGATGGGCGCTCGGAATCTGGGTGCACGGTTCACCTGTGCAACAACCGTTATGATGATGGTCGGGTGATGGTGCAGGCGCGAGTTCCTGTCTATGCCAGCGATACGGCGCAGGCTTTAGGCAACCGAGTCTTTGAAGCTGAGTGCGAAGCGTATCCAGCAGCTATCAATATGCGCTGGCGCGAGATTGTGGAAGCAGCCCGTTCTCGACACTAGCTGTTAAGCAGGCCAGAGTTTGGCTTCGGCTTGGCGCTTATGACTTACGCGTTGCTCGGAACCGCAGCCACCGACGCACAAGTTCGTCAAATGCAGCTCCAATTAGGATGACGGCACCGACAACTGCAAACTCTAGCTGGTTGCTGTTCGCGACTAGATTGATGGTGTTCGACAACAGCTGCATGAGTGCGGCGCCTAGCACGACGCCAATCACAAAGCCTTCCCCGCCACGGAGAGCAACACCGCCCAATACGGCTCCGGCAATTGCGTATAGTTCGTAGAAGTTGCCGAAGTTTGAAGCTTGTGCAGAGTTCACATCGAGCACGAACAGGCAGCCACCAAGGCCAGCCAGTAAGGAGCATGCGACATATGCCAGTATTGTCAGTTTGCCGGTAGACACGCCGGCGAATCTGGCCGCTTCTTCGTTGCGACCCAGGGCGAATAAGTGGCGCCCCCAAACTGTGCGCTGCCAAATTAGGCCAGTGGCCAATGCGATGATTGCTAGGACGCACACTGGCGCCGGCAACCCGAAGTCATCCGTGATCGGGATCTTGCCAGTGGCAAGCCAGCGCAGGCTGTCGCCTGCATCCCCTAGCCCCATCGTCTGGTCGCCAGTGAAGTTGCGCATTAAGCCTCGGTAGAGCAGTAGCCCACAAAGGGTCACCACAAATGGCTGCAGGCGAAGTCCGACGACCAGAAATCCATGCCACAAGCCGATGCAGGCCGATAGTAGTAGGACCATTGGCAGAGCTAGCCATGCTGGAACTTCGCATGTGCCTAGCAGCCAGGGCAAGATACAGCCCGACACACATACGACAGAGCCGATAGACAGATCGATGCCACCAGTGACAATGACAAATGCAGCGGCAATGCTCAGAATGCCGAACATGCCGAGTCGCCGTAGCAAGTTTTCGAGGTTGTACGACGTTAAGAATGTGTAGTTGCCGGTGTTTGGGTCGTACGACAGCCAAGTGGTTACCATCGCGATCAGCAACAGCAGTCCAGCAATGCCAAGCAGCTTCTTCATGAGACCAAGGCTCCTGTTGCCAACATCATGATGTTCTTCTCGGTGCATTCGTCACCGGTGACTTCACCCGTGATTGCCCCATCGCGCATGACTAATACACGGTCCGCCAATGCCAAAACTTCTTCTAGCTCGGAGCTGACGAAAAGGATCGCAAGACCTGTTTTTGCAAGCTCGTCGAGGCGTCGGTAGATTTCTGCCCGCGCGCCAACGTCGACTCCGCGCGTTGGCTCGTCGAGCAGCAGGACTCGTGGGTTTGCTGCCAACCATTTGCCGAGTACGATTTTCTGTTGGTTGCCACCCGATAGTGACCCGGCAAGTTGTTTGCCGCTACTGCATGCGATGCCAAGGCTGTCGATGCTTGACGAGCTCAGTTCGCGCTCATAGCGGCCGTCTAACCACCATCCACGGCGACTTATGGTCGGCAGCGATAAGTTCTCCGACACCGTCATCGTGAGTACGAGCCCTTCGTTTTTGCGGTCTTCTGGTAGCAGTGCAACGCCGGCGGTGACGGCCGCTCGAGGATCGCCAGTCTTCAGTTGTGCTCCATCTACTAGGACCTCTCCCGATTGACGGAAATCAACTCCAAACACGGCGCGCAAGAGCTCGCTGCGACCAGAGCCTAGCAATCCGGCGATAGCGACGACTTCACCACGACGCACTTCAAGCTCAACAGATGCTTGAGGGTAAGCCTGGGTGCGTAGGCCGCGTACTGCCAGGGCAACCTTGCCAGGCGGATGTGTTTGTCGAGATCCGCCAGATAGATCACGTCCGACCATCAGTTGCACTAGTGCGTTGTGATTGATTTGGCTGTGGTCGAGTTGGCCGCTGTTTTTGCCGTCACGCAGGCCAATGCAGCGATTGGCAACTTCTGTCAGCTCAGACAATCTGTGCGTGATGTAGACGATCGCATAATCCTTGTCCCGCAGTTCGCGGATCACCTGGAATAGCAGCTCGACCTCCACCTGAGTAAGGCTTGAGGTCGGTTCATCCATGATGATGACGCGGGCCTCAGATCGCAGTGCCCGCGCGATCTCGAGCATCTGTTTCTGTCCCGGCTTTAGGCTCGAGACAAGTGCCTGTGGCGCAATGTCTAGGCCAAGGCGTGATAACCAGTGGCTAGTCACTTGGGCCATTTCGCGTTCGCGAAGGTACGGGCCCGACCGCAACTCGGCACCCAGGAACATGGCGCCTGAGACCGTTAGGTTGTCGCAGAGATTAAGTTCTTGGTGAATCAGGGCGATGCCTCGCTGAAGCGCGGCGCGCGGCGACCCCAGTTCTATCGGCGCTCCCTGCCATCGTAATTCGCCGTGATCTGGTTGGTGCAAGCCAGCCAGCATCTTCATTAAGGTGCTTTTGCCAGCACCATTTTCGCCTATCAAAGCAACCACCTCACCAGCGCGCACATCGAAGTCGACGCAGTCGAGTGCTTGCACGCCTGGGAAGGCTTTGCTGACGCCATGGGCGCTGAGGAGCCTTAGGTCTTCTGCCTCGGACTTACTTGTTTTACTTCGCAAGCTTTTGCTTCAGGTCGGTCCAGAACGTTCCCACATTGTCTTTGCGTATCTGTCGAGCTGGAACGATCAATACGCCATTTTCAGGTAGCAGTTGCTTTCGTTTTGCATCGTCTTTTTCAGCAACTAGTTTCGCTAGAAGCTCGATTGATTGGCGCCCGTATTCATATGGGTTTTGGACGACAGTGCCATGCACTGAACCCTCTTGGATGCCTTTGAGTGTGCCCTCATCCTCATCAAATCCGACAATCTTAATCTCATCTAGGCGACCAGCTGATCGAACGGCGTCAAGGATGACTGGTGGCTCGTATGCGAATAGGCCCACCATGCCTTTTAAATCTGACCAGCGCGTTAGCCAGTCTTGGATGATCGTCTTCGATTTCTGCGCGTCGAAGCTGTCGGTCGATGTCGCACGAATCTCCCACTTGTCATTTTTGAGGACAGCATCAATTTGATCGAATCGGCTGGGGTCATGTTCTCTGCCAAGTAGGTAATCAATCAATCCTTGGCGACGGTGACGCGCATTGTCTTGGTCAAGCGTTCCGACAATGATGGTGATGGCACCACCATCCGGTAGTGCTTCGGCAACTAGTTCTCCGCACATCCGACCAGCGTCATAGTTCTCGACGCCGATGTAGCATAGTCGCTTGGTGTCGGGTGCGTCGGAATCGTGAGTGATCAAGTGGCAGCGACTACCGATGTCATCCAACAGCCCTTTCATGTTGTCTGGATCTTTCGGGCTTACTGCGATGCCCTGCACACCGGAGGCTACTAGGTCTTCGAGTGCCCGCTTTTGTTCCTCGGCTGTGCCATTCGGTGGCATGCGAACAACTACGTCAACGTCGTTTGCTTTGGCGGCAGCCTGTGCGCCAGCCTCTGCGACTGCCCAGAATTCTACGGCGCAGTTGGTGACGAATGCGACGCGCGGCTTGCTGTTGCTTGGGGCGTTTCCGCCGCAACCAGAGAGGGCTAAGGCAAGCGCTGCTTGAATGATTATGCAGGGTCGTAGAAACATGATCTCTCCTATATTAACCGACTGTCATGCCGCCGTTGACGGCGACGTCTTGACCAGTGATGAACCCTGCTTGCTGGCTTGCAAGAAAGGCAACGATGCCGCCAAGGTCGCCAGGAACGCCCCACCGCTTCATGGGGATGATGGCTTCATAGCCATCCTTTAGCGATTTGGGATCCTTGTCATGGCGCTCCACTGGGATCCATCCTGGCGACACCATGTTCACAGTGATGTGCCATGGAGCCAATTCCGTAGCCATGCTGCGCGTCCATCCAGCTTGAGCGCCTTTGGCTGCAACGTATGGCGAAAAATTAGGGACACCGCGGCGAAAGACTTCGCTGCCGATGTTGATGATGCGACCCCACTTCTTCTTTTTCATGCGGGGCAGCATCGCACGTGTCAGGAGAAACGGTGACTTGACGAAGAAGTCGAGCATCTGCTGGTGGAAGTCCCAGTTATATTTCTCGATTGGTTTCTGCGGCTGATCTGGGGTTGCATTCATGACCGCAATGTCGGGAGGCCCTAACAGTTTTGTGGTTTGAGCGACCAGCCTGTCAACCTGCCGTTCCTTGGTGACGTCAGCCCGGATCATGACGGATTCGATACCGCGTGAGTGCAGTTCTTCTAGAGTTTGCTCGGCCCGTTCTTTTCCGTTGTAGTAATTAATGACTACCTTGGCGCCGGCGTGGCCTAGCGCCAGAGCGATAGCTTTGCCGAGTCCCTTACTGCTACCGGTAACAATTGCTGTGTGGCCAACCAGTGACGGGGAGCGCGGTTCGCTATCAATGGCTGGTTTACGAGAACCTGATTTCCGAGAGGCTGCAGACTTCTTCATAAGATTAAGATGCCAACGCTACCGGGTTGCCGCCTTGCAATCGACCTTCTACAACGGAGGTTGCAGATGCTGCTGTTATCTTTCCTAACACGAACCGCCAAAAGTCTGGGGATGCGATTGCTACGAGTAAATAGTTTCTCGCCTGCTTTTGTGCTGGCAATGTGGCTGGCGCCTGCTGTGAGCGCGCAGGTGCCTTCGCCAATACCAGACGCCGTGCCGATGGCGGAGCGCTTAAATCACTGGGCGTGGCAACCGTTAGGCCAGACGGTCCCGCCGCTGGTAGGCGATTCGGCTGCTGGTCAGCAGGCTGGGATTTCCAGTAATCCGATCGACGCCTTCGTCGCTCACAAGCTGGCTGAGGCCGGTCTGTCATTCTCATCGCAGGCAAAAGCTAGTGAGCAGTTACGTAGGTTGTGGTTTGACCTTGTTGGCTTGCCGCCAACCCCTGAAGCGATCGATCGATTTTCGGGCAATCCAAGTGATGCTAATTATAGGCACGAGGTCGATCTATTGCTGGCGTCGCCGAGGTTTGGTGAGCGATGGGCACGTCACTGGTTAGACCTTGTTCGATATAGCGAGACGCTTGGGCATGAATTTGATTTCGAGATTCCCAATGCTTGGCGCTATCGCGATTACGTCATCCGCGCACTGAATGAAGATGTCCCATATCATCAGTTCGTGCGTGAGCATATCGCTGGTGATCTTCTTGACCATCCGAGGTGCGATGCCGCAGGCAATAACGAAAGCGTTCAGGCTACTGCCTCATGGTGGTTTGTAGAGCAGACCCACTCACCAGTTGATTCGTTGCAGCATCAGGCTGACCGAATCGATAACCAGATCGATGTATTCGGTAAGGCCTTCTTGGGAATGACCGTGGCATGTGCTCGTTGTCATGACCATAAGTTTGATGCGATCCCTACTCGTGACTACTACTCCTTGTTCGGCTTCGTGCAGAGCTCTCGCTATGTGCAGGCGCCGTTAAAAGAGGTGCCGCCAACCTCTGCGCCTTATCAATCGGTGCTGCAGAGGCAGAGAGAGCTGGCTAAGCAGTGGGTATCGGATGCGCCGTCTGTGGCGAGCGGGATTAGCTACCGACCTGATGACTTCGTGATCGCCGACGCCAATGATGCAAGCTGTCAGTGGTATGTAACCAATGACGCATTTGGGGCGGAGCCGTGGCGTGGTCCGTTCTGCGCAAACGCCAGTAGTGACAAACCACAGCTGCGGCAGCTGCCAGGTGCATTTTGGCTTAGTGCTGCCGCCGGTTCACAGCGAGAGGGAACCGTTGCTACTGCGACATTCTCGTTGGATCAGCGCTACGTCCACGTGCGTGTTGCGGGGGATCATTGCCGTATCAAGCTGATCGTGGATGGATTCCATATCGTTCGTAATCCGATCTACGGCGGCTTGCACGCCAACGTTGATAATCAGTCGGCGCATTGGGTCACTTTCGATGTAGGCATGTGGCCGGGTCACACTGGCCACTTGCAGGTGATTGACCAGCGAGCGCCTGATCTAGGTGACCCTCGACACGACCGTGGTCACTATCCTGATCATTGCTGGATCGCCATCCAAGCGGTCGTTAGTTCGTTACATAGCAGCCCACCCGAGACGCAAAGCTTGGACGTTGTTACCGATGCCAGTGCCGTGAAAGACAAGCAGGCGTGGGACGATGCGCGGCTACAGTTGGTGAAGGCAATCGATGCGTTGCCAGTATCGCCCACCATTCCGGCTATGGCCGATGGCAGTGGCATCGATAGCTATGTGTACTTACGCGGTGACCACAAAATCCCAGGAGAACGGGCGCCGCGCCAATTTCTATCAGCGCTCGACGCTCAGGCAGAAGCTGCCCCTCGCGCTGCTAGCGGTCGTCTTCAGCTTGCTGAGTCGGTTCTTGCGGCGAGCAACCCGTTGCCAGCACGCGTGATGGTGAATCGGTTATGGCACCACCTGTTTGGGCGCGGGCTTGTGAAGAGCGTCGACAATTTTGGCGCTTTGGGTGAGTCTCCAACGCATCCAGAAATGCTGGACTGGTTGGCGAATGATTTCATCGTCAACGGTTGGTCGATCAAACAGTCGATCCGAAAGATCGTGATGTCCAAGACGTATCGCCAGTCGAGTCAAGTCCGTAAACCGGGGCTAGATCGGGATCCGGAGAACCGGCTTCTCCATCGTCAAAGCGTGCGTCCTCTGCAAGCCGAAGTCTTGCGTGACGCGCTTCTGTCAATCAGCGGGCGACTTGACGTCAAGATGTATGGTCCGTCAATAGAGCAGCCGAAGGAAGCAGTAACGAACGCGCGGGGTAAGCCGCGTCATCATGATCCGAGAGATGGTCATGGACGTCGCAGTATCTACTTGGCAGTGCGTCGCAATTTTATGCCAGAAATGATGCTGGCTTTCGATGCTCCGACTCCATTTGCCACGGTTGGGAGGCGCAATACATCCAATGTTCCCGCTCAGGCACTCGCCCTTGCTAATGCGCCGATTGTTCACGATCTAAGTGTCTTGTTTGCGAAGCGCTGCATTGCCTTCAGCGATCGTCCGAAAGATCGATTGCAGTTGGCATACCAGTTGGCATTTGGTCGCAATCCACGGGCTCAAGAGCTTGCTAGGTTGCTTGCCTTCGTGCGCCAGGATGGAGCAGAGTTGACGATTTGGACGGATGCGTTGCATGCGCTGATCAACACCACGGAGTTTCGGTTTTTACGATGATGGATCTCGAAAGTGGTCGTCCGTTGTATCCGTCGCGTCGCGATTTGTTGCGAGGGGCAGCGAGTGGGTTTGCAATGTTGCCGCTGGCGCATTTGCTTGGGCATGATCGCAGCGCCTTATCGAGGCCTATGGCCGATCTGGGTTCGAGCGATGTCGGTGGCTCGTTAGTTCGTCATCATCCCCCACGTGCTAGATCCGTCATCTTTCTGTACATGGACGGCGCTCCTAGCTGCCAAGATCTGTTTGATTACAAGGAGCGTCTGGTTGCAGAAAACGGTAAGCCGTTTGGGTTGCCTAAGGAGCCAACGCAATTTAACAAGGCGGGTAACACACTCGGGCCAGTCGCGAAGTTTTCCCAGCATGGTGAAAGCGGTCAGTGGATCAGCGACCTGCTACCAAACCTCGCCAAGTCGGCGGATAAGCTTTGTTTTGTTCGCTCAATGGTTGCGAAGTTTAGTGAGCACACCAATGCAAACTACTTTCTGCACACCGGGCACGGTTTGCAGGGCAGGCCGAGCCTTGGAGCTTGGATGGGTTATGGGTTAGGCAGTGAGGCTGAGAACTTGCCGGCCTTTGTTGTCCTCAATGGCGGACTTGTGCCGCCAGGTGGCGTCGACAACTTCCACTCTGGATTCCTTCCTGCGCATAGCCAGGGTTCTTTGTTTGCCATGCGTGGTGATGCTGTCGCCAACATCAAACCTCGCGAGCGTGGCGATCGTCAGCGCCGTAAAATGTCACTGACCCGTTCGCTCAATCAGCTTGCAATAGCTGCGGATGGTCGCGATGCAGCATTGGATGCGGCGATTGAGAATCATGAATTGGCGTTTCGTATGCAGACTGCGGTCCCCGAATTATTGGAGATCAACGGGGAGTCTGAGGCCACTCGCGAAATGTATGGCTGCAACGATGACTACGAACAAACGCGCACCTACGGCCGCCAATGCTTGTTAGCCCGACGCTTAGTCGAGCGCGGTGTGCGCTTTATAGAGCTGACGATGCCAGACACTGGCAGTGATCGATGGGACCAACATGGAAATTTGCGTCGTGGTCTAGAGCGCAATTGTAAGACGGTTGATCAACCTATTGCCGCTTTGCTAGCCGATCTTGAGGCTCGTGGTCTGTTGGACGAAACGATCGTGCTGTTTGGGGGTGAGTTTGGTCGCACTCCGTTTGCTCAGGGAAGCGATGGCCGCGACCATAATCCGTTTGGTTTCACCATGTGGATGGCTGGTGGCGGGTTCCGGCCTGGGACTAGTTACGGATCGACTGATGAATACGGCTACAAGGCCGTCGAAAATCCAGTTTCTATTCATGACCTTCACGCCACTTTGATGTGGCAACTCGGTATAGATCATGAGCGCTTTCAGTATCGCTTTGGTGGCCGCGATCTACGTCTAACGGACGTTTACGGCAACGTCATCCGTGACCTGCTGACTTGATCATGATCTTCGTTGGCTACACGGAATTCGCTTCACTACGCTAGCGCACTGGCGCTCGCTTGACATTGATAGACAATAACCCCAGCGCGAATTGCGCTTCGCCACCATGCTGACGCCGCTCATGCTGATTGCCTGTCTGATGCAGGCTCCAGAACTTCCTCAGGAAAATTCTTCTGACGTTGGTGCCAAGGAATTGAAGGTGAGCGATCCCGTCATCCCGGTTGAAAGTCGGGGCGCCAGTGATGCATGGTTCGATCGGGGGTTGGCGGATCGTGGCATTGCGGCGGCTGAGCGTGGCCTCGCCTGGTTGAAGAAGCGGCAGCTGAGTTCTGGTGCTTGGGTCGGATTTGTTGGGCATAAGCAGGGTGACAGCTACGTCGTGCTTAACCAGAGTATTTTGCCTGAGGGGCAGCGTCAGGGAGGTGAAGGGCACCTCGGAGTCACGGCTATCTGCGGCATGGCTTTTTTGGCCGGAGGCAACCTGCCGGATCGAGGCCGATATCAAAATACGGTGCGTTTGGCGGAAGATTTCGTGATCACGCATTCTCAGAAGTCGGGCTTACTTTCGTCGGCGGGAACGCGAATGTACAGCCATGCCTTTGGGACATTGTTTTTAGCCGAGGTTTACGGCATGGCTGCCAACGAGCGGACCAAAGTGAGCCTTGAGAAGGCGGTCAACCTGATTGTTGACAGTCAGAATCAGGATGGCGGTTGGCGCTACAACGCGTTTGATCGGGCAACCGATCTGTCGGTAACCGTTTGCCAGCTGCAGGCCCTACGGGCGTCGCGTAACATTGGCATCCGAGTGCCGTTTGCCAGCATCGATCGCTCGATGAAATATGTTGGCCAAAGCAGAGTCACTCGCGGCTTTGCGGAGGGACTCTACTACTACAAGATTCGCGGTCCTGGGGCTTACAACAAGTCTCGTGAATACTCGATCAACGCAGCGGCACTGACGGCCTTAGCGAGTGCCGGGGTGCACGACGACAATCTCTGCGATCCAGTCTTGACGTTTCTCGAGCAAGAATATGAATCTGTTCGCGACTACTACCAGCAGCACTACTTTTACTGGTATGGCAACTACTACGCGGCTCAGGCTTTCTACCAGTTTGGTGGCCCGCGGCTGCGTTCGTTCTACGCACGACTGGCTGAAGATCTGTTGGCGAGCCAGCTGAGCGACGGGCGGTGGCGCCTTTTGACCGGCCCCGGCGATGAGTTCAGCACCGCGATTGCCTGCATTCTTCTGCAAATGCCGCGGCAATACCTGCCCATCTTTCAGCGCTAAAAGCGCTTTGGATCGGCTCTGGGTGCGTTCCGCACCGCATTGTGCAGAGTTCTCCACACAAGGACGTCAGCTTTGGTCTTGAATCCGTTGGTGCCGTGGTGACGATCGTCATTCGGTCAACAACAGGTCAGATAGGGCGTATGCGCAACCAACTTGCACGGGTCACTCTCGGTGTCTTTTTCTGTGTCGCTTCGGCGACTGCACAAGAGCACACCTCTTCCGAAACAATGCTGCAACTAGGGGCAACCCAGGCAGCCACCGCTTCTAAGGCAAGCGGTCTACAATCGAGCAGTGGTGGTAGCTTCCATTTTGAAGATGCCAGCATGCTGCGATACAGCGACGATGCGTTCGCGGTTCGCAACTCATTGGTCCATGCTGACGGCTCGCCAATTCAGGGCGACGACGCATATACGATCAATCAGCTCTTCCGCCAATACCATGGCGAGTTCATGGATCGCTACGAGCGTTACGATCCTGCGATGGAGATCCGTGGTCGCTTCATGCCGAACCAGAGCGTCGGCAATGAGCCGGGTAGCTTCGACATGTTCGGCTACGACTTCGATGTCGAAACACCGCTGCTGATCACGACCGAGGCTTACCTCAAGTTCGGTCTCTATCAGTATGGACGCCACTACAACGCGACTAGCAATTTCGGCAGCGCCAATAACCCGGGCTTCAACAGTGAGGGAAGTTGGGGTGATGAAACTCTGACTGCAGCTGGTGCCCGTCTCGGATTGGGGTGGTTCCTTACCTCGAACTTCTTCATGGAGATTGAGACCAATCCCGGTCTTTACTCTGATCTTGAAGGCACGCCGAACCACAAGGACTACGACTTCCCGTCAAGCGCCTTGTTCACCTACCGACCTATCGACAACTTCTTCTTCAAGTTTGGTGTGCGCTACAACCAGATCTTTGAAGATGCTCCGTGGCTCCCCTACTTGGGATTCAGTTGGGAGATGTTCGAAGGGTTGCGTCTTGATTTACTGGCGCCTGAATACATCGAGCTCTCCTGGTGGCCATCGGCCGCGACGGCGTTCTCGTTTGGTGCCGAAGTGCAGGGTGCTCAATACCGGGTGCGCTCAACTTCGCAAACTGGCAAGCAGCGTGCGAATCTGCAGGTGCAGGAAGTCATCGCCTACTTGGGCATGACTCACAGGATGAGCGATCAACTGTCGATTCGTGCTCGTGGCGGCGTAGTGCTCGCCGGCGATTACGATCTCACTACGGGTGCAGAGAACTTCGACAACGCGGAGGGCGCGCTCAGCCAGTCCTTCTACGCAGACATCACACTAGGCTTTGACTGGTAGTCAGTCTTGTGTGAACGCTGAGATCGCGGTTCCGTCCCGCTAGATCTAAGCTTGGCAACACAGGGAGCCCCACACAGCGCTCCCTGTGCCCCCATCGTTCCTCCTGGGAAGCTGGCCAAGAGGTCATCGGCACTCGCATAAGGTTGCTGGCAGCCTCAGTGGAGGCCCCTGGTAACCGGCGTAGGTGGTTCGGCCAAGCGATAAGAGTGCTGGAGCGACTGCGTTGCGCCTCAAGCTTTGGCAGTTTTACCGGTAGCCATCTAGTTACAGGATGCGCTTGCCGAAGGCTGAGCAGATCACATCGACGGCCACTTCACCGGATTGGTTTTGGATGTCTAGGATTGGATTCAGCTCCGTGACTTCCAAGCTGCACATCTTGCCAGTGTCGCTAACCATCTCCATCAGCAGGTTGGCTTCACGCCAATTGATGCCGCCTTTAACTGGCGTGCCAGTGCCTGGAACAAAGCGCGGGTCCATGCCGTCTAGATCAAACGACATGTGGAATCCGGCCGTCCCTGCAGTCGCAAACCCAATGGCTTCTTCCATGATCGCACGCATGCCGCGTTCATCCACGTCGCGCATTGTGTAGGCGTGGATGCCTGATTCGCTAATGATCTTGCGCTCGTTGTCGTCGACGTCGCGAATGCCGATCAAGCACACATGTTCCTTTTTGACTTTGGGAGCGAAGCCCCCAAGTTCGACCAGGCGCGGCTCCCCCATGCCGAGTAGTGCAGCAAGCGGCATGCCATGGATGTTGCCACTCGGCGAGGTTGCTGATGTGTTCATGTCGCCATGAGCATCGACCCAGATCAATCCGATCTGTTCATCTTTGGCTCGGAAGTGCTCCGCTACGCCTGCGACGGTGCCGATGGCGATGCTGTGGTCACCACCTAGCACAACGGGGAGAGCACCATCATCAAGGGCGCCTCGAACTCGTTGGCGTAACTGATCGCAGACGTTGCTGATTGGTTCTAGGTAGCGCGCTGAGGAGTCGCCGGGATCGCGAGTTTCAGGCGTCGGGACGGCAATGTCGCCTTCGTCATCTACAGCATAACCTAGTTTTCTCAGGCTTTCTCCGACGCCCGCTATTCGGATCGCAGATGGGCCCATGTCGACACCGCGGCGACCTGCCCCGAGATCCATTGGTACGCCGACAATCCGTAGGGTGGGTTTTGTGTTCGGTTCGCTGGCTGTCATGTTCTTATTTGATCTTATTCGCTAGGCAGCCCAATCGGTGCGCCGCGTTCCAATCCGAGTTGCCTGGATGCATTGCCGTTTGCCAGAGTCACTTCTACTAGTCCAAATGGGCCCACATAGGCGATTGGTTGGTCCGCAGCAGCTTCGCTGTCAGCGCAAAGTGGTGGCAACAGTCTACCCTCGCAAGTCAGTGCTCGCCCGTCCCAATCAGGGCCAGCTATATTCGTGATTAGATTGCCGTAGCGGTCGACGTAAATGATGCGCTTTTCCCCTGCGAAGACTAGGTCTCGTTGGCCGGTGTTATCGACGCGTGGCCCCATAGCCGAAAAGCCATAGCGCCCACTCGCAAGCCAGGCGGCAGTTGGCGCCAGCAGGTCTCGACCATCCATTGTTTGCGCCGAACGTTGTAGTCGCAAATGTTTCAGGTCGAGGGAGCGAACTTCGCTTGTTGGGTCTGCGGCAAGTACCGCTCCGATAATGTGGTTATCCGGAGTCAGCCAGAACTGATTGTGAGCGGAGACCGCCAGTAATTGCCGGTCGGGGCCAATTCTTGCATCAACGATTCCGACATGGACGGTGCCGGCCGGAAACCGATTGATAGCCGTCCAAAGCATGAATGCACCCATGGCTACATCTTGAGGCTCTACCCCATGGGTTAGGTCGACTACTTTCGGCTTCTCTGAGGCCTTTAGTAAGGCTGCTTTCAGGATCCCTACGGATGGATCTTGTATGCCAAAGTCGGTGGTCAGCGTGACGATGCCGGATGGACGCGAAGTCATGACCCGAAAAGGACACGATCTACACAGCGTCGTCAACGCGTGTTCTAGCTTCGGTCGGAATCGTGGGATTCCGAAGGCCGCTAATCAGCGGCTGCCAAAGATAGAGTGGCAGCTGAGTAGCAGCCCGTTCCTGTGACAGAAGCTCCGCTAGTGGTCCGCCGGCGTGCCAAGCAACGCGATCATCTCATCACGCTTTTGTTCCATTTGTGCCTGCGTATCTGCCTCTAGGCACATTCGCAGGAATGGCTCAGTGTTGCTAGGTCGCACATTGACCCACCAGTCTGGGAAGGTCGCGGTTACGCCATCAAGGTGGTCGACAACGCCGTCCTTGTATTTTTCCTCCACTTGCTTCATCAGGCTCTCCTTGTCCTCAACCTGGAAGTTGATCTCGCCAGTGCTGAAGTACTTGCGTAGTGGATCAACCGATTCCTTCAGGGTTTTGCCCTCGATGCTGAGTTGGTTGAGTACTTCAATCGCAGCTAGAACGCCGCAGTCAGTGAAGAAGTTCTCTGCGAAGTAGAAGTGTCCCGAAAGTTCCCCACCTCCAATGCAGTCGGTGCGTCGCATTGTTTCTTTCATGAAGGAATGTCCAACTCGTTCGCGAACCGGGCGACCTCCAAGGCGTTCAATCTCTTCTGCTACGACTTTGCTGGAGCGAAGATCATAAATGATGCCCTTGCCTGGGTGGCGCTTCAGCATGCCGCGTGCCAGCAATACCGTGATCAAGTCCGCGTGCACGGTGCGGCCTTCTTCGTCGACGAACGCACAGCGATCGGCATCTCCGTCAAAGGCTAGTCCTAACGTTGCACCGTGCTTCTTTACTAGCGCTCGCACATCGTCGAGATTGGACTCTTTTAATGGATTCGCTTCATGGTTCGGGAACGTGCCGTCGAGCTCGTCATAGAGTGAGATGACTTCAAGGCCGGGGATACGTGCGAAAATATTCGGTGACTCGTTCGCCCCCATGCCATTTGCATAGTCGACGCAGACTTTCATTGGCTTGATGCCCTTTGCAAAATTGGCGATGTGCGCACACCAATCGTCCATGAGGTCTACCTGCTCGCGCTTGCCCTTCTCGCCGACAGGGCTCAGGTCGCCATTGAGCACGAGTTCTTCGATATCCTTAATGCCGGTGTCGCCAGATAGCGGCCGGGCTTCCGCGCGACAAAGCTTGAAGCCAATGTATTGCTTTGGGTTGTGGGACGCAGTGACGACTAAGCCACCATCGCATTTGATTTTGCCGATCCCAAAGTAGACCATCGGTGTCGAAGTTAGGCCGATATCGACTACATCACAGCCTTGTGAAAGCATCCCTTCGATGACGGCGTCTTGGATCTCGGGAGCCATCGTACGCATGTCTCGTCCGACAACTAAGCGGCTTGCGGAAAGGAAGCGGACCATCGCTGCGCCAATCCGAAACGCTGTCTGCGCATCGATCTGGTCAGGGTAGGTTCCGCGGATGTCGTAGGCTTTAAAGATACTCACTTGCAGATATTCGTTAGGGAAACTTAAGTCGGCGAAAACGTTCGGCAGACAGACAGACAACGTTCAACGCACTCATCGTCGAGATCACGGTGAAGCACAAGGCGAATACGCGAAGCGCTTGCTTGTGACGCGTATACATCATTCTGCTGCAATAGGGATAGTAGCGGGGATACGGCATCTAATCCCGGTTCGAGCATCACGATATTGGATTCGGTAGCGTCAACATCAACCGTTGCCCACGATAGTTCGGCGAGACCAGTGGCCAATCTTTGCGCTCTTTGGTGATCCATCGCAAGCAGAGCTGGCCCATCGCGGAGCGCAATCAGACCTGCAGCGGCCAATACACCGGACTGACGCATGCCGCCTCCAAACGCCTTACGGACGCGGCGCGCTTCGTGGATAAAATCTGGTTGTCCGGCCAGTAGCGAGCCGACGGGCGCCCCCAGGCCTTTACTGAGGCACAGCGTTGTGGAGTCAGCCGGCGCGACTAACTCTTTTGCTTCACAGTTCAGTGCCACCGCAGCATTGAGCAAACGTGCGCCGTCGACGTGTACGAGCATGCCAGCTGCACGGGCAGTGGCTGCTAATTGCTGGATTTGATTTTTGTCGGCAACCCGGCCGCCGGCCATGTTGTGGGTGTTTTCGAGTACTAGTAATCGTGAGCGCGGATAGTGCGGGTCATCTACGCGCACGGCAGCCTGCACCTGCTCGGGGCTTGGAAAGCCATTTGCTGCAGCGATTGTTCGAACTTGCGTGCCCGAAAAGCGTGCGATGGCGCCGCCCTCGTAATAGAAGACATGCGAACGCTCCTCGCATATCAGTTCGTCCCCCGGCCTGCAGTGGACGTGGATGGCAATCTGATTTGCCATCGTCCCAGATGGAACGAATACTGCTGCCGGCTTTCCAAGCAGGTCCGCACCTTGCTCCTCGAGAGAGCGCACGGTTGGGTCCTCACCCCAGACATCGTCACCAACAGGTGCCTCAAACATCGCCTGCCGCATCGCAGCATTTGGCGTGGTCATGGTGTCGCTTCGGAAATCAGCCATTGGAGCCATTGCCGATGAGAATGCCCAAGCCACCGCTAAATGCAAGTGAACACAGTGATAAGCAGCTGATGGAATCCATCGCCGAATGCTGCCTGCAGGGAATCAGACTTGAGGTTTAGGGGCAGCCTTACTGGTTACACTTGGAGACATCGCGCCAAAGTCCCAGGACTGATTCATCACTCTTTCGATGTCACGGGCCGAATCGCCGGGTTTTAGACCTTCGTAGAGGAGGCGCAATATTTCGATGTCGACCCGTGCCAAGTAGTCATTTGAGCCAGCCATGCTGGAGCTCTCGAATACCAATGAGTCGCGAATCCGGGGTGAGTCGTTGCTTGGGCCTAAGGCTTGGAACATTTCTTCCAAGGCGGTGTGTCGCAGCCATTTTTCGGGCAGATATGGGTCAACGAATACCAGTCCACGCGTTAGTTCGAATCGGCCATTCCAAACAATGGTGAACCAGCCGTCGGCATTTGGATGAGGCTTTTGGGCGCCGTGGAGCGAAGCAAGCGCGGTTGCATGTCTCGGTGCTTTAGGAAACACCGTTACGTAGCCATCTTTGCCAATTCGATGGTCTCGTTCGGTGACATGCTCGAGTGTAAAGGCATGCGAGCCAGCTAGCGACTCGCTCAGCAGCCGGAAGGCGTCCTCAACGGCCGCCTGAAATCTCGGCGGTGGGGATACAATGAGGTAGTGAACTGGTAGTTGCCATCTGACGACCACGCCTCGCTGGTCACCTATTTCCGACCCAAGAAGCACCTGCTTTGCCCAGGCATATTCCTTTCTAGTTCCTCTTTGTGCATCGGCTGCTAAGCACCCCCAGAGGCCTAAGGAAACCAGGAAACCAGCAAAACGCCACATGCCACGTATATTCACTAAGGCACGTGAAGATTGCAACTGCCCCCTACTAGCAGACAACATAAGAGTGTGCCTCTCGAGCGAGAATTAAGCAGGCTGCGTGTGTAT